>CAZABP010000012.1:0-95781 GCA_964483245.1 uncultured candidatus Brocadiaceae bacterium
AGATCGACGCCGTCGGCCGCAAGCGTGGCTCCGGCATGGGTGGCGGCCACGACGAGCGGGAGCAGACGCTGAACGCGATCCTCGTCGAGATGGACGGGTTCGACAGCGACAAGGGGATCATCCTGATCGGCGCGACCAACCGGCCGGACGTGCTGGATCCGGCGCTGCTGCGGCCGGGACGGTTCGACCGCCAGATCACGATCGACAAGCCGGACGTGCGCGGCCGTGAGCAGATCCTGAAGGTGCACGCGCGCCGCGTGAAGCTGGCGCCGGCCGTCGAGCTGGCAGTCATCGCGCGCGCGACCAGCGGCTTCTCCGGCGCCGACCTGGCCGCCGTCATCAACGAGGGGGCGATCCTCGCGGCGATGAAGGGCAAGGACTGGATCGAGATGCTCGACCTCGAGGAGGCGCGTGACCGCGTCGCCTGGGGACGCGAGAAGAAGTCGCGCGCCGTCGCCGAGGAGGACCGCAAGGTCACCGCGTACCACGAAGCCGGCCACGCACTGGTCTCGACCGTCGTGCCGGGGCTCGACCCGGTACACAAGGTCACGATCGTGTCGCGCGGCATGGCGCTCGGGCTGACGATGTCGCTGCCCGAACGCGACGACTACAACATGCGGCGCGAGAAGCTGAAGGGCGTCATCGCGATGTGCTACGGCGGCCGCGCCGCCGAGGAGATCGTGTTCGGCGACATCTCGGTCGGCGCGCAGAACGACATCGAGAAGGCGACGAGCCTGGCGCGGATGATGGTCTGCGAGCTGGGCATGAGCGATGCGGTCGGGCCGATCCGCTACACGGTCGAGCAGCAGAACGACTTCCTCGGGCACGACTTCCGGCTCAGCAGCGACATCGCACCCGGGACCCTCGAGCTGATCGACCGCGAGGTGCGCGGCCTGCTCGAGACCGCCTACGACCGCGCGCGGCGGATCATGATCGAGCACCGCAGCCACCTGGAGACGATCGCGCAGGGCCTGCTGAAGTACGAGACGCTGACCGGCGACGAGGTCTCGGCGGTCGTGCGCGGGGACGACCTGGACGAGTTCCGCGCCGCGCGCGAGCGGGCGGCCCAGCAGGCCGCGCGCGTCGCGCTCGAGCCGCGCAGCACCGAGGAGCTGAAGCCGGGCGGCCTGCTCCCGGGCCACGGCAAACTGACCGGGCACGAAGGGCTGGCCCCCTCGTGAGGCGGCCGTGACCGCCGCGGCCGGGGAACCGGCAGGCTGGCGGCTCGGCCGACCGGGCGGACCGGAGCTGGTGCTCGGCGGCCGCAGCCGCCTGATGGGCGTCCTGAACCTGACGCCGGACTCGTTCCACGAAGGCAGCCGGCTGCCGGCGGCCGAGCAGGCGCTGGCCGCCGCCACGCAGATGGTCGCCGACGGCGCCGACCTGCTCGACCTCGGGGCCGAGAGCACGCGCCCGGGCTACACGCCGGTCCCCCCGGCCGAACAGCTGGAACGGCTGCTGCCGGTGCTGCGGCTGCTGCGGCCGCGCATCCCGGTCCCGCTCTCGATCGACACGACGCGCGCCGAGGTCGCCGCCGCGGCGCTCGACCACGGCGCCGACTGGATCAACGACACCAGCGCGCTGACCGAGGATCCGGAGCTGGCCGCGGTCGTCGCCGCTGCCGGCTGTCCGCTCGTGCTGATGCACCGCTTCCCGACGCCACGCGAGGCCGGGCCGGAGGTGGACGTCGTCGCGGCGGTGCGGCAGCGGCTCGCCGCGCGGCTGCGGGCCGCGACCGAGGCCGGGATCGCCGCAGCGAAGATCCTGCTCGATCCGGGCATCGGGTTCGGCACCCGTGCGGGTGAAGTGCCGCAGCTCCTGGCCGGTGTCGCGGAATTGCGCACGCTCGGCCGGCCGCTGTTGTTCGGCCCCTCGCGCAAGTCGTTCCTCGCAGCATTGACCGGCAGACCGGTCGAACAACGCCTGGCTGGTACCGCGGCCGCGGTCGCCTGTCTCGCGATGGCTGGCGTGGAGCTGATCCGCGTGCATGATGTGGCCGCGATGCACGACGTGATCGACGTGGTCGATGCGGTTCGGCGGGCCGGTGGCCGATGAAGGGATGACGATGGAGGCCCTCGCCACGACGCTCGGGAAGGTCACGGTCAGCCGGCGAGGCTGCCGATGAACGAGCCGGAAGCGATCTTCCGGATGGTCGTCGAGATCGCCGTCTTCGCGGTCGGCATCTATCTGGTGCTGCGGTTCCTGCGCGAGACGCGCGGCTCCGGCGTGATCCGCGGACTCGCCCTGCTGTTGACCGGCGGCGCCGTCGCGTTCCTGATCCTGATCGACGCGCTGGCGCTGAAGCGCCTGCAGATCGTGTTCGACCAGATCGCCAGCATCGCCGTGATCGGACTGATCGTCGTGTTCCAGCCGGAGATCCGCCGCGCGATCGTGCACATCGGCGACTCGCCGATCTTCGGGCGGCTGTTCCGGCGTGAGATCAAGACGCTGCAGCGGCTGCTGCGCTCGGTCGCGCGGCTCAGCAAGGACCGGATCGGCGCGTTGATCGCGATCGAGCGCGACGGCTCGCTCGACAACCTGGTCGAGACCGGGATCACGATCGACGCCGAGCTGAACTCGTATCTGATCGAGTCGATCTTCTATCCCGGCAGCGCGCTGCACGACGGCGCGATCGTGATCCGCGGCGACCGGATCGTCGCGGCCTCCTGCCTGCTGCCGCTGAGCCAGAATCCGGAAGTCGACAAACGCCTGGGCACACGCCACCGCGCGGCGCTCGGCGTCAGCGAGGAGACGGATGCGCTGGCGATCGTCGTCTCCGAGGAGACCGGCAGGATCTCGGCCGCGCTCGGCGGGGAGCTGCAGTACGACCTGACCCTGGAGCAGCTCGAGCGCGTCATCGAGAGCGCCCTCGGCCGCAAGGAGAGCAGCGAGCGGTGAGCGAGCGCGCACGACGGCTGAGGCGGGGGAGCCGGCTGGAGAACCTGCTCGCCGATCCCTGGCGCAAGCTGGCCGCGATCGGGCTCGCGGTCCTGCTGTGGCTGTATCTCGACAGCCAGATCACCGACACCAAGGACCTCGAGTTCCGGCTGCGCGTCACCGACCCGACGGAGAGCGCGCAACACGATCTCTCGGCCGGAGTCACGCTGGCGCTGCAGCTGCCGCGCGATCAGTTCACGCTGGTCGAGTTCCGCGATGGCCTCGAGAACCAGGTGATCAGCTCGGTCGCGCTGACGTTCCGCGGCCCGCGCCACCTGATCAACCGGCTGGAAGAGAACCTCGGGTTCACGGTGACGCCGACCAGCGAGGACCTGCGCAAGATCGAGAACTACTTCGAGTTCGACGCGCGGATGATCCGCGCGCGCAATCCGGAGTTCCAATCGCTGCTGACCGGGATGACGCCGCGGCTCGTGCACGCCGTCGTCGGCCGCAACGAGCAGCGCGCCGTCACGGTGACGCCGGATCTGGTCGACGTGAAGCCGCCCGCGACGACCGTCGATCCGGACTTCGCGGCGCGCTGGAACCGCAAGAACGTCGAGTTCGTCCCGAGCTTCGTCACGCTGTCCGGACCGGAGCGCGCACTGCGGCGTGCGCTCGAGGGGCGCGAGCTGTTCGTCGTCGATCTGTCCGCGGTGTCATCCGGCACCCAGGACGAGCTGCAGGCGATCGCGCGGCTGAAGCCGGCGCTGGCCGAGCAGGGGATCACGATGTCGCCGGATCTGATCTCGACCTGGCGGCTGCGGCCGAGCTTCAAGATCTACACGATCGAAAGCGTGCCGGTGCTGCCGAACCTGACCGAGCTCGACGAGCAGGAGCGCGCGCTGCTCGTGATCGAGCCGCAGGCGGTCCCGGTCGCACTGAAGGTGAACTCCAGCCTGCGCGCCGAGATCGACCTGCTGCTCAGCCAGGGGCGCACGCTGCAGGAGTGGCTGCGCGGCCGGCTGTTCGTCTACGCGCCGATCCCCAAGGACGCGAACCTCGAGCAGAGCGTCGTCGTGCAACCGATGGTGTTCATGACCGATCAGACGCTGCGCAAAGGCATCGACTGGGATGCGACCGTGGACGGCAGCGTGACGGTCAGGCGCCGGCGCGAATGACGGGCGGAGCGGACCTTCCGCGCCCGCGGTTCGGCACCGATGGCCTGCGCGGCCGTGCCGGCCAGCCGCCGCTCGACCGCTCGACGCTGCGCCGCGTCGCCGCCGCGATCGGGATCCGGCTGCAGCGCGCCGGCGGCGGCGACAAGCGCATCGTGGTCGGTCACGACGGACGCGCCTCGGCCGGCTGGATCCGCGACTGCCTGGTGCAAGGGCTCGCGGCCACCGACTGCGCCGTCGCCGACGTCGGGCTGTGCACGACGCCAGCACTCGCGCACGTGACGAGGCTGCGGCGGTTCGCGGCCGGGATCATGATCAGCGCGTCGCACAACCCGGCCGACGACAACGGGATCAAGCTGTTCGGTCCGGAGGGACGCAAGCTGCCGGCGGCCGAAGAGGACGCGATCAGCGACCTCAGCACCGAGCTCGCGCTCGACGAGGAGACCAGCGGACGCGCGCGCCCGCAGCGCGAGCTGTTGGATCTGTACGTGGATCACCTGCTGGCCGAGTTCCCGCGGCTCGATCTCGCCGGCGTGCGGATCGTCGTCGACGCCGCAAACGGCGGGGGCGCAGAGCTCGCGCCGCGCGTGCTGCGCGGGTTCGGCGCCGAGGTCGACTGCATCGCCTGTGCGCCGGATGGCACCAACATCAATGCCGGCTGCGGCGCGCTGCATCCGGAGCAGGCCGCAGCGCGCGTCCGGCAGCTCGGGGCGCAGCTCGGGCTGTGCCTGGATGGGGACGGCGACCGCGGGATCTTCGTCGACGACTCCGCCGCCGTCCGCGACGGCGACGAAGTGCTGGCACTGCTCGGCCCCGCCATGCTGCGCGCCGGCCAGCTGCCGACCGCGACCGTCGTCGCGACCGAGATGAGCAACCTCGGCCTCGAGGAAGCCCTGCGCGCGCACCGGATCGAGCTGCTGCGCACGCGCGTCGGCGACAAGTGGGTCACCGAGGCCATGGCGGCCGGCGGCCACGGCCTCGGCGGCGAGCAGTCCGGACACATCGTGTTCGCCGGCACCGACCACGCGATCGGCGACGGCCTGTACACCGCGCTGCGCCTGCTCGCGCTGCCCGAACGCCGCACGCAGCCGTTCTCGACCCTGTTCGGCACGTTCCGCCGCCGCCCGCAGATCCTGCGCAACGTCGCCGTCGCGCGCCGGCCCGACCTCGCCTCCATCCCGGCCATCCGCGACGCCGCCGCGCGCGTCGAACAGCAGCTCGGCAGCGACGGCCGGCTGCTCCTGCGCTACTCCGGCACCGAGCCGAAGTGCCGCGTCATGATCGAAGCATCCGACGCCGCGCTGGCCGAGCGCCTCGCCGCCGAGCTCGCTGACGTCATCGCCGCCGAACTCGCCCGATGACCGTCCGCCTCGCAATCTCCGCCAGCGGCGACGCGGTCTCCTGTGCGCTCGAGCACGAACATCGCGTCCTGACCGCGCATGGCGAACCGCGCCGCGACGATCTCCTGCCGCTGATCGCCTCCCTGTTCACGCACGCCGCGATTCCCAAACAACACCTGACGCACCTGCTGCTCGACGTCGGCCCTGGCTCCTACACCGGCCTGCGTTGCGCCGCCGCGTTCGCCCGCACGTTGGCCCGCGAGCATCCGTCCTTGCAACTGCTGACCACCTCCAGCCTCACGATGCTCGCGCACGCCGCGCAGGAAACCCTCCCGCCGCACCGCAGCTCTCTCCACGTACTCCTCGACGCCCGCCGTGGCCGCTGGCATCACGCCGCCTTCGAGCCGGCGACGCTGCGCGCCATCCAGCCTCCGCATGCCGCGGAACCGAGCGCGATCCTGCGCCAGCTCGAGCCCGGCGCACACATCCTCGCGCCGCTGCCGCTGCACGAGCACCTCGCCGGCCTCGCTGCGCATGACGCCACGCTCGCCGAGCCGAGGCCGTTCACGGCCAGCGACCTCCTCTCCCCCACCGCTCCGCTGCAGCCCGCCGAGCCCTCCACGATCGAGCCGCTCTACCTGATGAGCAGCTACGCCGAGGACCGCTAGCAAATGGCGAGGGGGCCGACGTCCGCGCCGCCTGAGCGACCCGGACGCCGACCCCCTCAGGAATCGGTATCGCGTTGACTACGGCCGCCGCAGCGGCGTCGAAAACGCCGCCCTCGCGATGGCTCGTACGCCGCGAGGCGGCGCGGCCGCCGCAGCGGCGCCGGATGCGCCTCCCTCGCGGTTGCCGCCTGCCGCGTCGCGGCGGCCCTAGCCGCCTACAGGTCCTGCGGCTTCAGGGTCTTGCGCTTGTTGTCGATCGCACGCGACTCAGCGCGGCTGATCATGTCGCGCACGGCCTTGTCGAGCGCGCCGTAGAAGTCGGACGAGACGTTGCACTTCTTCGTCGCGGCCTTCGTGCGGGACTTGGAGATGATCAGTTCGCCGGTAGCGGCCTTCTTTGCCCCCGGCTTCTTCTTGGCTGCCATGTGTCACCTTGGCGGTTGGAATCTTCGCGATCCGCGTCGCGAGCCCCCTCGGCTCGTTGCGACCGCGAGTAGCGCCCGGAAGCATGGCTGGCGCCTTGGGGCTGTCAACGACGAAGTGCCGAATTCTGGCCGGAAACGGGGGTTTCGGGGCCGATCTCGCCCCGCCCGCGGAGGCGACCACACGCCGCCGGTCGGCTATCGTCGCGCCGTACGGTCATGAAGCACCGGCGGATCCTGCTGCTGTTCGTCGCGACGTTCCTGTTGCTCGCGACGACGACGTACGTCGTGCTGACGAGCACCGGCGCGACCAGCGGATTCGTACGCCAGCTGCTGGCGCGCACGATCCGCGCCGATCTGCAGGTCGGCAGCGCCGAGGTGGATCCGACCACCGGCAAGCTGCGCATCAGCGGCCTGCAGATCCGCCCGCGGCAGCCCGGCAGCGCTGCCGAGCTGCGCGCCGGCGACGTGATCCTCGACGTCGCCACGAATCCGCTCGGCACGATCGGCGCAGTGCGCAGCGTGCTCGTGCGCGATCTCGACCTGCAGCTCGATCTGACGCAGGGCGCACCAACTTCGTTGCGCGAGTTGCTCGGACTCGAAGCAGCGCAGCCGGGCAGCAAGGTCGAGGAGATCCCGGCGATCACGATCACCGACTCGCGCCTCAGCATCCGCGTCCTCGCCGGTGCACAGCCGGTGCGCTTCGAGCAGCTCGAGCTGACGCTGCTGCGCGAAGAAGGACGCAGCTCGCGCTACGTTCTGGCCGGCTCCGGACGCTCGCCGGAAGGCTTCCTGGTGACGTTGAGCGGAATCGCCGATCTGGCGCGCGGCACGTTCCGCGTGCTCGCCGACATCCGCGATCTCGTGCTCTCGTCGCGCCTGCTGCATCCGTACAGCGCCGAAGCGGAGGCATGGTTGCAACGCGCCGAACTCAGCGGCCGCGGCCGGCGCTTGTCGCTGTGGTTCGAGTACCCGGCCGGCGACAGCAGCGAAACGCGCAACTTCGCCGCCGGGGCGAGCCTCGAGTTCGACTCGGTCTCGTTGCGCGCGCCGCAGATCGATTACGCGCTGTCCGGTCTCGAAGGGCGCGCGTTCCTGACCACGCGCGACGGCGGCGTGTTGAAGTTCGAGCTGCAGCGACCGGGCACGCAGGACGCGCTGCTGGCGCGCGGCACGCTGCGCGAGATGCTCGGCGGCCAGCCCCAGACCGAGCTCGAACTGCGCGGCACCGACCTCGCCGTCGACGAACGGGTGACCGCGGCCGTGCGCAGCATCCCGGCGGCGCGTCGCGTCTGGGATGCGTTCGCGCCGCGCGGCGGCCGCGCCGATCTCGACCTGCGGCTGCGCAACGAACAGGCCGGCGCGCCGCTGCGCGCTGCGCTCGACCTCAGCGTGCGCGGCGTCAGCGCGTCGTTCGAATCCCTGCCGGGCGCAGACCCCGGCAGCGGCGTGCGGTTCCCGTACCGCTTCGACGAGCTGCAGGGGCTGATCCAGGTGCGGCCGGGCGGCACCGTCGCCGTGCACGGCCTGCGCGGGCGCCGCGCCGACGGCGGCGAGCTGGAGCTGAACGTCTCCCGCGAGCCGGACTCCGCGCTGACGGTCGACGTGCGCGGACGCAACCTGCAGTTCGGCACCGAGCTGCGCGATGCGCTGGCGGCGTTGCTGCCCGAAGACGGCGCCCGGCACTACGACGAGTTCGCGCCGCGCGGGCGCAGCGACGTACACGTGCGCGTGACGACCGAGCCGGAGCAGCCGGCCCAGTTCCGCGTGGAGCTGCAGCCGCGCAGCGCGAGCGTCTGCTGGGAAGGCTTCCCGTGCCGCGTCGAGGACCTGCGCGGCTCGATCCGGATCGAGAATGCCGGGGTGTCGTTCCGTGTGGACGCCAGCCGGCGCGACGCCAGCAGCGAAGCACCGGTCGGCCTCGCGCTCGACGGCCGGTTCCTGACCTCGCCGGTCGCGGGGCGCATGCGCTCCGAGCTGTGGCTTCGGCTCGATCCGCTGACGCTGGATCCGGAACTCGAGCGCTGCCTGCGCGCACTGGCGCCGAGCCTCGGACTCGTGCTCGACGAGCTGCAGCCGTCCGGCCGCACCGGCGCCGAGCTCGCGCTGTGGCGCGCGCCGGAGCAGCAGGAGTTCCGCTTCGACCTGCGCCTGGACCTGAGCGGGACCAACCTGCTGCCGGCGGCGATCGGTCTGCCGGTCGTCGGGCTGCACGGGCCGTTGTTCGTGCACGGCGGCGGCGACCGGGTCGACGTCCGCGCCGGGATCGTGCGCGGCACGTTGCCGAACGCCGGCGAACAGCCGCCGGCGACGCTGCTCGTGCAAGGCAGCCAGAACGTCGAGTTCGACGGCGACGGCAACGGCGAGCCGCGGCTGCGGCCGGATCTGCACTTCGTGCTGCGCGGGCTCGCCCTCGACGATCAGCTCGCGGCGGCCTTGGATGCGCAGCAGATCTTCCGGCAGCGGACCTGGGACGTGCTGCAGCCGTCCGGCACGGTCGACCTCGTGCTGCGCCGGCATGCGGACGCCGACGGCACCAAGCACGACCGGCTGCGGATCTTCCTGCGCAACGTCTCCTCGACGGCCGAGATGCTGCCGGGCGCGGCGACGCAGCTGACCGGTGAGCTGATCGTCGAAGACCGCCAGGTCCGCTTCGAGGAGATCCGCGGCCTGCACGATGGGCAGCCGGTCGTCGTGACCGGCGGTGCGATCCTGCCGATCGAGGGTGGCACCGCGCTCGAGTTCACCGTGTCGGCGCAGCGCGTCGCGGTCAACGAGAAGCTCGGGCGGTTGATGAACGCGCCGCTGCGCAGGGCCTATCTCGAGCGGAACGCGACCGGCGCCGTCGCCGTCGACGGCTGTTGGATCCGGATCGAGATGTTCGACGAGCCGGAGAGCTTCCGCACCGAGTTCCGCGGCAACTTCGTCGCGCTCGACGTCGCCCTCGACCTGGTCGTGCGCGTGCGCCAGATCAACGGCCCGTTCCGCGTCGCCCGCGGCTACACCGATGCCGACGGGGGACGCGTCGAGTTCTCGACCGAGGGGCTGGCGTTCGACGTCATCGGCCACCGCGTCAGCGACTTCGCGATGCTCGGCGTCGCGGATCCGGAGCAACTGCTGTGCAGCACGATCGAAGGCCGGGTGCATTCGGGGCGGATCCGCCAGCGCAGCGCCGAACCGGGCAACACGGATGCGCCGCCGCCGCTGCGCTACCGCTACGACGGCGAAGGGGAGCTGGCCGTGCTGCTCGACTTCGAAGGGATCAGCCTCAGCGAGTTCCTGCGCGCCGCGACGACGGCGCCGACACAGCTGCGTGGCACGGTGAACGGCCATGTGCAGCTCGACCGGCTGGTCGGCACGAACCTGGTCGACATCGTCGCGAACGGCGCGTTGCAGGTGCGTGATGGTCAGCTCGGGATCGTGCCGATCTTCACGCAGCTGTTCTCGGTGCTCGATCCGGAGCTGCGGCCGCGTTTCGACGGGCTCCAGTTCCGGGCGCGCATCGCGGACCGCAGCATCGAGCTGCGCGGTCTCGAGCTGACGTCGCCGGTCCTGACCGTGCGGGGTGAGGGTTCGATCGACATGGACGGCTACACCGACATGGTGCTCGAGTTCCCCAACCTGTTCGGGCAGACCGGGGACCTGCTCGTGCTGCCGCGGATCCTGACGTTCCTGAGCGGGCAGATCGTGCGGTTCCACGTGTACGGACACCTGCGCCACCTGTATGCGCGTTCGCGCGCGTTCTGGCAGGACGATCCCGGCCGGCGCGGATTCGAGCCGCTGCCGGTACTGCAGCCGACCGTGCCGCGGCGGCCGAGGTTCTGAGCGCAATGCCGGATCACGGAGAACTGCATGCAGTCGTGTTGGCCGGCGGCGCCGGCACCCGGTTCTGGCCGGCGAGCCGCGCGGCGCGGCCCAAGCACTTCCTGCCGCTCGGCGAGCAGGGTCGTTCGCTGCTCGAGGCCACGCTGGTGCGCTGCGCAGCGCTCGCGCCCCGAGAACGCATCTGGATCGCGACCAACGAGCTGCAGGCGCGCGCGATCGGCGATCTGCTGCCGTCGTTCCCGCCCACGCAGATCCTGATCGAGCCGGAGGCGCGCGACACGGCACCAGCCGTCGCGCTGGCGGCGGCCCGGATCGAAGCGCGCGCACCGGGCGCCGTGATGGCGATGTTCCCCGCCGATCACTGGATCCATCCGCCCGAGTTGTTCGTGCGCTGCCTGGAGGCCGCGGTCGAGCAGGCGCGAGGCAGCACCGCGCTGGTGACGCTCGGGATCGTGCCGACGCGCGCGGCGACCGGCTACGGCTACATCGAGCTCGGCGCCGGCACCGCGGTGCCGTGGATCCACCACGTGGCGCAGTTCCGCGAGAAGCCGGACCGCGCCACGGCGGAGCAGTTCCTCGCCGGCGGGCGGCACCTGTGGAACAGCGGGATCTTCGTCTGGACCTACGCCGCGCTGCGCGCGGCCATGGGCGCGGGGAACCGTGAGCTGGCCGCGGCGACCGATGCGATGCTGCGCGCCGCGCAGGACGGGGACGAACCGCGCGTGGCGCAGGCGTTCGCCAGCGCGCCGCGCACCAGCATCGACTTCGCCGTGCTCGAGCACGCGCCGGAAGTCCTGGTCGTGCGCGCGATGTTCGAGTGGGACGACCTCGGCTCGTTCCTGTCGTTGCCGCGCGTCGCCGCCCCGGACGCCGATGGCAATGTCGCCCTGCTCGCCGGCGGGGCCGGGACCGTCGCCGAGCAGAGCCACGGCAACCTCGTCTATGCCGAGGGGCCGCGACTGGTCGCGCTGTTCGGCGTCGAGGATCTGGTCGTCGTCGCCGTCGGGGACGCGGTGCTGGTCTGCCCCAAGGCGCGCGCCGAGGAACTGAAGGTCCTCGTGCAGCGGCTGCAGCGGGGGCCGGGCCGGAACCTGTTGTGAGCCGGCGCGAGCGGATCCTCGCGGTCGACTTCGGCGAACGGCGGACCGGCCTGGCCGCGACCGACTACACCGGCACGATCGTGGTCCCGCTGCCGCGGATCGAGGCGCCGGATGCCGCCACCTGTGCCGCTGCGGTCGCCGCGCTGGCGCGCGAACGGCAGACGCAGACCGTCGTCGTCGGGCTGCCACTGGCGGCGGACGGCGGTGCCGGCACCCGCGCACAGCGCACGCTCGAGTTCGTCGAGCTGCTGCGGCGGGTGAGCCCGTGCCCGGTCGTCACGATCGACGAGAGCGGCTCGACCACAGAGGCACACGAGCGGCTGCAGGCAGCAGGCCTCAAGGCCGCGCGGCGCAAGCAGCTCGCCGACAGCGTGGCGGCGATCGTGATCCTCGAGCGCTACCGCTCCGGGTGACGCGCGGCCGCGGCCGGGCTGCCGCCAGGCGCATCGCCTGCGGCAGCTCCGGCACGTTGGCGGCGGACGCGGCGGGACAGCACGAGCCCGAGCAGGCCGGAACCGACCAACAGGAGCGTCGTCGCTTCCGGCACCGCGTTGGCGCCGCGGTCTCCGCCGGGGTTGGGTGCCGGCGGTGCGGGCGCCTGCTCCTGCGGCGGATGGACTGCTGGCGCCGACAGCGTGGGCGCGAGTAACACGATCGGGCGAACATCCCTGGGCGGGATGTGTTCGCGGGCCAGGCTGGGTGACAGCCCGGCGGCCAAGACGAGGGCGGGTAGGACCGCTAGCACGGACGACCTCTCGGTGCGGGACAGAGGTGCGAGTCGAGATGAGGTTCGTCGGACAGGAGTGGCGAACCGCGGGCCGACCATAGCTGCGCGGTTCACGCTCACAACCCCCCGCGGATTGCTTCGCCGGGCCTTCTCCGGTTCCATACCGACCGTCCGGTCCCCGGGCGGTCGCCGGCCGCGAGGCTGGAGGAAAGTCCGGGCTCCAACGGGCAGGGTGGTGGGTAACGCCCACCGCACCGGCGCGGCCTTTGGGCCTCGCCGGGGCAGGGAAAGTGCAACAGAAAGAACACCGCCGGCCTGCCGGTCTTCCGGCGACGGCAAGGGTGAAACGGCGAGGTAAGAGCTCACCGCGCGGGAGGCGACTTCCGTGGCTCGGCAAACCCCACCCGGAGAAAGACCAAATAGGAGGATCGCGCGGCCCGCGCTGGGTCCTCGGGTCGGTCGTTCGAGGGCAACCGTGAGGTTGCTCCCAGAGAAATGGCCGCCACCGCCGCGAGGCGGGACCAGAACCCGGCTTACGGGGACCGGACGCTTTGCATGCGGTCGGAGGGATCACCCGAACTTCGGCCGGTGCGCGCGGATGCGGGCCGCCTTGGCCAGCACCGCGCGCGCGAGGCGCCGCCAATCGTGCGGCAACGCCCCGCCGGCATACGCGCGCAGGAACCGCAACGGCGCCGTGCGCGGCACCGCCACCGGCAGCGACGCGAGCAGCCCCGCGAGATCCTTGACCTGCCAGCGCCGGCGGCGCCAACGCGGGCGCAGCAGCCGCTCAGGATCGATCCACGCCACCGTGTCGTCGTCACCGAGGAACAGGTGGTTCCAGTACAGATCGCGGTAGTACCAGCCGGCGGCGTGCAGCCGCGCGACCTGCGGCGCGACTGCGCGCGCCAACCGCGCGCACAGGCCCGGCACCGCGTGCGCCGGCGCCGCCGCGAGCAGCCCGGCGATCGCGGCGCCGGGGACCCGCGCGGTCACGACGACGGAATCCGCGCCGCGCGCGGCGAACAGGATCGGTTGCGGGCCGGTCAGCCCCAGCTCCGCGAGCTGCAGCAGCGCGCGCCATTCGGCGGAGCCTTCCCGACGCCTGCCGTAGCGCAGTTTCCGGAACACGCTCTGGCCGTCCGGCAACCGTCGCTGCACGGTCCGGCGCCATGGCACCGAGCGCAGCGTCCAGCCGCGTGGATCGAGCAGCGCATCGGCGGGCGTCGCGTAGCCGAGTCGGTGGCACACCTGCGCGGCAGCGGCGACGAACAGTTCACCCATGCGGGAACGGGCGCCGCAGCATGGCAGCGCTGCAAATGCGCCGTTAGATTGCCCGCCCCTCGGCCCCCGCGCCACCGACCGACCCGATGAATCCGAACCAAGTCCTCGGCGAAGAGAACCCGTTCGAGGCGATGCACGCGAGGTTCGACCTCGCGGCCCAGCGGCTGGGGCTCGATCCGGGCCTGTACAAGATCCTGCGCACGCCGGACCGCGAGCTGACGATCGCGATCCCGGTCTACATGGACGACGGCACGCTGGAGGTCTTCACCGGCTACCGCGTCCAGCATTCCACCGCGCGCGGACCAGCCAAGGGCGGGATCCGCTTCGCACCGAACGTCTCGCTCGACGAGGTGCGCGCGCTGGCGGCCTGGATGACCTGGAAGTGCGCCGTCGTCAACGTCCCGTTCGGCGGCGGCAAGGGCGGCGTGATCTGCGATCCGAGCAAGCTGTCGCGCAACGAGATGGAGAAGATCGCGCGCCGCTACACGGCCGGGATCTTCGACATCATCGGTCCCGATCGCGACGTGCCGGCGCCCGACATGGGCACCGACGGCCAGGTCATGGCCTGGATCATGGACACGTATTCCATGCATGCGCGGCAGACCAGCACTGCCGTCGTGACCGGCAAGCCGATCGGCCTCGGTGGCTCGCTCGGGCGCGTCGAAGCGACCGGGCGCGGGCTGCAGCTCTGCACGCGCGAAGCACTGCAACTGCTCGGGCGCGATCCGCAGGCCTGCGCTGCCGCGATCCAGGGCGCGGGCAACGTCGGGCAGGTCACCGCGTTCAAGCTCGCCGAGATGGGCGTGCGGATCGTCGCGATCTCCGACATCCGCGGCGCCGTCTACAACCAAAAGGGCCTCGACGTCGCGCGCCTGCGCACCCATCTCGCGCAGCGGCGCTCGCTGGATGGGTTCGAGGACGGGGAAACGATCACGAATTCCGAGCTGCTGACGCTGCCGGTCGACATCCTCGTGCCGGCGGCGACCGAGAACGTCATCACGTCCAAGAACGCCGCCAAGATCCAGGCGAAGCTGGTCGTCGAGGGCGCGAACGGACCGGCGACCGCCAACGCCGACAAGATCCTCGACGAGATGGGCGTGTTCGTGATCCCCGACATCCTGGCGAACGCCGGCGGCGTCACGGTGTCGTACTTCGAATGGGTGCAGGACCGGATGGGCTACTTCTGGGGCGAGGACGAAGTGGACCTGCGGCTGCAGAAGATCATGGTCGACTCGTTCCGCGCGGTCGTCGACATGGCGCGCCGGTTCGAGGTCAGCAATCGGATCGCGGCGTACATGCTCGGGATCGACCGGGTGGCGCAGATCACGAAGCTGAGAGGGATCTATGCGTAGCCGCACGGCGCGCTGCGCGCGCCGAGGGCGGCTACGCCGGGATCGGGTTGGGGTTGGGGTTCGGGTTTTCAGATCGGGATCGGGATCGGGTTCGGGTTCGGGTTCGGGTTCGGGTTCGGGTTCGGGTTCGGGGGGTCTTGCGGAGGCATTCTGATCTTGACGGGGCTCTGACCCTGCTGGTCTCGCTCCGGCATCACTGACGGGCACGGCAGAGATCGCGAGCAACGATGTGCCGCGATGGCACGCTGGGCCACATGTGGATGCATGGTGTGCGGTTGGTGTTGGCTGTTGCTTGTGCTGGGCTGCTGGCGGCGCAGCGCGTCGTCTTCGTGAAGCTGGATGCGACGGGGAACCGCGATGGGACGTCGTGGGCCGACGCGTTCGTGGATCTGCAGGCAGCGCTCGCGAGCAGCAGGAGCGGGGATGAGGTGTGGGTGGCGCAGGGGAGCCATGCGCCGGCGGGAAGAGGTGGGAGTCAGGTCGCGACATTCGCGTTGCGGGATGGCGTGGCGCTGTTCGGTGGGTTTGCGGGGACGGAGAGCTCGCGCGCGCAGCGGGATCCGGGCAGGTACGTGACGGTGTTGACCGGGGATCTGAATGGGGACGACGGGCCGAACTGGAGCGGGATGCAGGACAACAGCGACCATGTGGTGACGGCGAACGGGGTGGGAAGCAGCGCGGTGTTGGATGGGTTCGTCGTGCGCGCGGGCTACGTCGTGCATGGCGGCGGCGCAGCGATACTGATCACGGATGCGAGCCCGGTCGTGCGCAACTGCGAGCTGCGCGGATCGGTCGCGAACTTCAACCGGGGTGGTGGAATCGGCATCGCGGGCAACAGCGCGCCACGGTTCGAGGACTGTGTCGTGGCCGGGAACTACGCCCACCTGGGGCGCGGCGGCGGGATCGCGGTTGGCAGCGGAGGCACCGTCTTGTTGCTGCGCTGCCGGCTCGAAGCGAACCGGGCCACTGGTTCGACGACGGATGGCAACGGTGGCGGGATCTATCTGGATCTCGGCACGCAGCTCGTGGCTGAGGAGTGTCGGTTTCTGGGCAACGCGGCGGAGCTGCTGCAGACTTCGAACGGGTATCCGGCGAGCGGCGGCGCAATCGCGAGCCTGGCCGACCGCGTGGAGCTCACGCGTTGCCTGCTGACCGGCAACCGGAGCGACGCCGGTGGGGCGCTGTACCTGTACCGGGGGACGACGCGGCTCGAGAGCTGCACGATCAACGCCAACCGTGCGGTGAAGCAGTCGACGGCCGGCGGGTTCGGCGGCGCCATCGTCACGTCGTTCCAATCGGTGACGACGCTCGCCGGATGCACGATCCACGCCAACACGGCGACCGAAGATGCTGGCGGGGTCTGGGGCAACTCGTCGACCGGCTCCTGCCAGCTCGTCGACTGCATCGTCTGGGGGAACCGCGACTCCTTCGGGCAGGTCAGCGAGTCGCAGGTCAAGAGCACGAAGCAGCATCACTGCTGCGTGATGAACATGATGGTCTCCCGTCCCGGAGAGGATCCGATCGATCCGACCAAGTTCCCGAACTGCTTCGACAAGGATCCGCAGTTCGTGGCGCCGCTCGGCGCGGACGGGGTCGCCGGGACCGAGGACGACGACTTCCGGCTGCGCGCGAGCTCCCCTTGCGTCGACGCCGGCGACCCGACGACGGCGAGTACTTCGCTCGATGGAACCGGAGGGCTACGGCTGCTCGACGGCAACCTGGATGGAATCATGATCGGGGATCCCGGCGCCGCAGAGTTCGCGCATGCGCGGCTGACCGTCGCAGTCGATGCGCTACGCCTGGTCAGGATCGACGTGACCGGCACGCCCGCGCTGCCGGCAGCGCTGTTCGTCGGCGCCCCCACGACGCCGGTGTTGGTGCGCCCGTTCGGCGCGCTCTGGTTCGACCTGGGCGTGTCGTTCAGCGTGCCGCTCGGCAGCGTGCCGGCGACCTGGTCGGCGACGGCACCCGGAGGCACATTCGATCTCGTGCTGCAGGGCCTGGTCGCTGGCGCGCAGGGCGCGCAGCTCACGAACCCCGTTGCGCTGGCGCTGCGGTGAGACGGCTGCGGCTGGAGCGGGATGGGGTTTGGGATCGGGCCGTGATCCTGAAGGGGTCTCCTTAGAAACTGGTCATACGCCCCGTCGGCGAACGTCGCCGCCGCAGCGGCGCCAGATCCGCCGGTTTCGCGGCGCCGTGGTCGCCGCGTCGCGGCGGTGAGAGAACTGACCCCTTTGGTCTCACGCGCCTACGTGCGGAACAGGCGGACGAGCGCCGTCGACAGGCGCTCGTCGAAGCTGCCGCGGTAGACCTCGGCGAGGATGCGTAGCGAGTCGAACAGCCCGACACGCGGGCGTTGGCGCGCGCGGATGCCGTCGAACGTGTCGACCAGCGCAACGATGTGGGCCAGCTCGGGGATCTCCGATCCGGTGAAGCCGCGCGGGAACCCGCCGCCGTCGTTGCGCTCGTGATGATGGCGGACGGCTTCGAGGATCGGTTCTTCGATGCCGAGTTCCGCCAGCAGCGCGGCGCCGGCGGCAGGATGCTCGGGATCGTCGTCGGGGCGTGGTGGCGCGATGCGCCCGACGTCGTGCAGCAGTCCGGCGAGGCCGGCACGCACGAGCTGCGCAGGATCGGAACCGCCGGCCTGGCGCGTCAGGCCGATCGCGAGCAGGCCGACCGACAGCGCGTGGTGGACGAGCTCGTCGCTGCCGCGCAGCACATGGCGCAGCGCAGGCGCCGCGGCGCGTTCACGCAGCACGAGCGACGACGTCTCCTGGAACATCCGCCGCGCGCGCGCGACGCCGCTGCGCGTCGGTGCGTCGCTGAGCAGATCGGTCGCGATCTCGGTCGCGACTCCGTACAGGACGTCGGTGCGGATCTCGAGCGGCACGGACGTGTCGGCGAGCACCTGGTCGAGCGTGGCTTCGACGCGCCGCGCGTAGGCCGGCTGGTCTTCGCTGCGGATGTAGAGCCGCGCGATGCCTTCGTCCGCCAGGCGGCTGCGTTGTTCGCGGTCGAACGCCATCCGCGCATCGCGGAACAGCACACGACGCCCCGCACCCGTGTCGACGAACAGCGGGCAGGGCAGCGGCTCGTCACCGGCCAGCCCCACCAGCGGCACCGGCACCCAGTTGCATCCGGCGGCGAGGACCTGCGTCTCCATCCAGGACGACTATCGGCGCCTCAGTGTGCAGCGCCTGAGCGGGGGCCGCAGCCGAAGGACTCCGCGATGCCAGCGGCGCTTCCGCAAGACTCCAGCACCGGCGCTGCGTCCGCGTGCCACCGGCACCGGCGTCACGTCCGCACGACTCCGGAACCGGCGCTGCGTCCGGGCGGCCGCGCGCGGGCCGGACGACCCGTGGTTCAGGCCAGCTTCTTCTTCTTGATGCGCGCCAGGATCTTGGTCGTCGAGTGGACCTTCTTGTCACCGACGAACACCGCCTTGATGTCCAGCTCCTTGACGACGTCCCGCTCCGGCAGCGTCTTCAACGTGTAGTCGGTCCCCTTGGCGTAGACGGTCGGCTGGATCTTGCGCAGCAGCGCCTCGACGGTCGGCTCGCTGAAGCCGGTCACGTAGTCGACGAACCACATGCTGGCGAGCAGCTCCATCCGCTCCTCGAGCGGCTGGACCGGGTGGCCCTTGCCCTTCAGCGCCGCCGCCGAGTCGTCGTCGTTGACGGCGACGATCAGGAAGTCCCCGCGTGCGCGCGCATCCTCGAGACAACGGACATGACCGACGTGCAGCAGGTCGAACACGCCGTTCGTCAAGACGAGCGTCTTCCCTTGCGACTTGAGCGCACTCAGGATCGTGACGAGCTCCTTGTGCGACGTGTGGATCTTGTCCTTCGAGCGGACCTTGCGCGGAACTACGACCAACGGCTGATCTCCTCTGCGGGCTGCGGCGCACCATAGCCGCGGGCACATTCGAGGCCAGCAACAACCGGCTTCAGCTGCGGCCGTGCGCGGCGAGGATCCGCGCCACGATCGCGCTGGTCGAGTTCCCCTCGCGCAGCGGGATCAGCGTGACCTGCCCCCCATGCGACTCGACCCAGTCGCGCCCGACGACGCCGCGGTCCCGCCAGTCCTCACCCTTGGCGAGCACGGCCGGCGTGATCTCCTCGATCAGCTCGGCCGGCGTCTCCTCGTCGAACGGCACCACGTAATCGACCGACTCGAGCGCGGCCAGCACCAGCATCCGGTCCGCCAGCGGAACGATCGGGCGGCCGGGCCCCTTGCCCTGCCGCGCGACGCTCGCGTCGGTGTTGACCGCGACCATCAGCGCGTCGCCGTGCGCGCGCGCCAGCGCCAGATACTCGGTGTGCCCGGGGTGCAGCAGGTCGAAGCAGCCGTTGGTGAAGACGAGCCGCTTCCCCTCGGTGCGCAGCTGCGCCGCGATCGCGATCGCCTCGTCGCGGCTCAGGACCTTGCCCGGTCCGCGCTCCCCTAGCGCTGCCAGCACTTCGCTGCGCGATACGGCCCAGGTCCCGAAGTGACCGACCACGATCCCGGCGGCGACGTTCGCCAGCGCGAGGCAGTCCGGCAGCGGCACACCGGCGCTGCGCGTCAGGGCCAGCATCGCAACCACGGTGTCGCCGGCACCGGTGACGTCGAACACCGCGCGCGCCTTGGTCGGGAGCAGGGCCGGCGTGCCGTCCGGCGCCTCGTGGTAGATGCCGTCCTTGCCGAGCGTGATCGTGACGTCCTCGATCGCCGCGATCTCGCGCAGGCGCTTCGCAGCGCGGCGCAGGTCGTCGAGCTCGACGCCGCGGATCCGCACCCCGGTCGCGGCCTCCGCCTCTTCACGATTCGGCGTCAACAGGTCGACCCCGCGGTAGATCGAGTAGTCGATCCCCTTCGGATCGACGATGACGATCGCGCCGTTGCTGCGCGCCGCTTCGATGACGGCCTGGATCACGCCGATCGGCAGCATCCCCTTGCCGTAGTCACTGAGCACGACGGCGTCGTACGGCAGCGGGCGCACGGCCAGGTGCGCGCGGATCGCCGCCTCCGCCTCGCCGGACACGGCGTGCCGCCGCTCCTCGTCGACGCGCAGGATCTGCGCGGTCTTGTTGACGTAGCGCGTCTTGCGCGTCGTCGGACGCGTCGCGTCGACGATCAGGCCGTCGGTCCGGATCCCCTCGGCGCGCAGCATGTCGCCGAGCTGCACGCCGGCAGCGTCCTCGCCGATGACGCCGAGGATCGCCGTGTCGGCCCCGAGCGCGACGAGGTTGGCGGCGACGTTGCAGGCGCCACCGAGCAGATGCCGCTGCGAGCGCGTCTCGAACACGAGCACCGGCGCTTCCGGGCTGACGCGGCCGGCATCCCCTTCGATGTAGCGGTCCAGGATCAGGTCGCCGATCACGAGGATGCGCCGCGGCGGCAGCTCCGCGAGAACCGTCGCGAGTGGATTCACGCGGTCGCTCCGGCGCGCGCGAGCACGCCCTGGTGCAACAGCGGCAGCAGGATCTCGTGTTGGCCGGTGACGGTCAGACCCTCGCGCGGCGGCCGCTGCACGACGTTGGTGACCGAACGGTAGTGCTGGATCATGTCCAGGTTCGCGGTCGTGAAATCCTTGCCGAGCCGGCCGCGGTTGCGCGCGATCGAGACGGCTTTCAAGAACACCTCCGGCATGATCACGGCGCTGCCGACGTTGAGCCAGATGCCGTCACCGAGCCGTTCGACGGAGTCGACCAGCAGCCAGAAGTCGCGCAGTGATGCTTCGCCGAGCGCGGCGCCATCGAGCTGCGGATCCATGTGCACGATGTCGCAGCCGATCGCGACGTGGATCGTGGCCGGGATCCCCAGCCGTGCTGCTTCGGCGAACACGCTGAGTCCGGCGTGCGGCAGCTTCGCGTCCAAGATCGCCTGCCCGAGCGCGCGGCCGAACCCGACCCCGCTCGCCGCACCGGCGCGGACCGCGTCGTTGAGCGCCGCGAAGGTCTCGCGCCAGAACCCGAAGCTGCCGTCCTCGAGATTCACCGCGACGTCCTCCGACGTCGCCCCCTGGTACGCGGTCTCCCAGTCGTGCACGGCGCCGGCGCCGTTCGTCGCGACGTGCGTGACGTAGCCGCGCCGCATCAGATCGATCAACAGCGGCGCGAGGCCGACCTTCAACACGTGCGCGCCGAGGCTCCAGCCGATCTGCCGCTGCCGCTGCTGCGCCTGCACGATGCAGTCGGCGATCCGCTTGAGGTTCTTCGCGCCGTAGATGTCCGGCAGGCTGTCGAAGAACCGCGCGAATCCCGGAATCGGCGGCAACACGTCGGCGAAGTCCTTGCGCTCGACGAGGTTGCGCCGCGTGCGCAGCGAGCCGATGCGCAGGTCGTCAGGCCGGCCGGTCATGCGAGAGCGCCGGCGCCGGAGCAGGCGGACGGGTGCGGTAGCGGTCGTGGATCCACAGGTACTGCTCTGGATGGCGCAGGATCAGGCGTTCGTTGTGGGCCGTGATGCGGGTCACCAGCTCGCGCACGTCCGCTTCGAGATCGCCGGTGCGCGTTGGCAGCGGGATCGTCGCCCAGTGCGTGTGGAAACGGAACCGGTTTCCTTGCCGGATGCAGGCACCGGCCACGACCGGGATCTGCCGCCGCATCGCCAGCGTCGCCGCCGCGCGTTCGGTGCTGGCGAGCTCGCCGAAGAACGGCACGAACACGCCGCGCAGCCGCTGGTTCTGGTCGACCGCCTGCAGTCCGAGCTGCCCGCGCAGCACCTCGCGCGCGAGCCGGCGGATCCCGCCGCGGCGCGGCAGCAGGATCAACCCGCCCTGCTCGCGCGAACGGGCGATCCAGCGTTGCAGCAGCGGGTTGCGGAACAGCCGCACGACGACGAACGCGCGCCCGCGCAGCACGGCGCAGTGCAGCGCCGCGACCTCCCAGGAGCCCAGATGCGAAGTCACCCCCAGGCACGGGCCGGTGCGCAGCACGTCCGGCACCGGATCGCTGGTCAGCCGATCCTGCAGGCGGCCGCGCGCGAGCAGCCGCGTCGCGATCGCCATGTCGACGCCGATCTTGAACAGGTTGCCGGTCGAGATCCGGCCGAGCCGGCGCAGCTCGCGCTCGGGGCGATCCGGAAACGCGTTGCGCAGGAAGTGCAGCGCGAACCGTTGCCGGCGCGGACTCGCGGCGAAGTACAGCTGCCCCAGCGCGCCGGCCCCGAGGTAGGCGAGCCGTTCCGGCAGCAAGCCGGCGAGCGCGATCGCGGCGCGCGCGCACAGGTAGACGAGCCGCGTCGCCAACCGCACCCTCATGCCCGCGGAACATGCGGCAGGACCGGCGGGCGGTCCAGGAACTCGAGCCGGATCTGCAGCACCAGACGAGGTTCCGGCCAGGCGTCCAGCTTGACGTCGTCCTTCTCGGTCGTGACCAGCGTGGCACCCGCCGCCGCGGCGCGGCGCGCGACCTCCGCCAGCTCGTCGGCGCGATGGCGATGATGGTCGCGCCGCGCGACGTGTTCGACGATCTCGGCGCCGAGCCCCGCCACGGTGGCGGCGAACGCCGCCGGTCGCGCGAGACCGGACAGCAGCAGGACGCGGCGCCCGCGCAGGGCTTCGCCCGGCAGCTCGGCACCGTCGGGGTGCGAGCGCAGGCCGGCCGGCGCATGCCACGCCGCGTACACGGCGAGCCGCGGGGCGAACTCCGCCAGGGCCGCCTTGCGCGCGGCGAGGAGCTCCGGAGCGAGGCGGTCGGCGCGCGTCAGCACCGCGATCTGCGCGCGGCGCAGCGCCGCCGGCGGTTCGCGCAGGTCTCCGGCCGGCAGCAACCGCCCGTCGGCGAACGGCCGCTCCGCATCGAGGCAGACGAGATCCAGATCGCGGCGCAACGGCCGGTGTTGGAACCCGTCGTCGAGCAGGATGCACTGCGCGCCCAGGCGCACCAGCTCACGCCCGCCGCGCACCCGGTCCGGGTCCTGCACCTGCAGCAGGTCGGGGAACCGCCGCGCCAGCAGCATCCCTTCGTCGTTCAGCCGCGCGCCCGGGGCGCGGCCGTATCCGCGCGCGAGCACGCCCGGCCGGATGCCCTGCGCGCGCAGCTGCTCGACGAGCCAGGCGACCAGCGGCGTCTTGCCGGTGCCGCCGACCGTCAGGTTGCCGACCGACCAGACCGGCACCGCCAGCGCATGGCTGCGCAGCCAGCCGCTGCGGTAGCCGGCCTCGCGCAACTGCACGCCGACCCAGAACAGCGTGCTGAACGGCCACAGGCTGCGCCGCAGCACGCTCGCGCGCTCCGCGCGCGCGGTCACGAGGCGGCGCGCAGCGCCGTGACCTCGGCTGCCGTCGTGGCCGCCATCGTCTCCACACCCTCGGCGCCGATCCCATTCGCGATCTGCGTCACCATGCGGATCAACACCGGCTTCGGCCCGAACTCGACGAACCGCCGCACGCCACCTTCCAGCATCCGCTCCACACTCAGCTGCCACCTCACCGTGCCGGCGAACTGCCGCCGCAGCGCATCGCGCGCCGCCGCCGCCGTCGTGACCGGCGCCGCATCCACGTTGCACCACACCGGCCACTCCGGATCGCGCATCTCCGTCGCCATCAGCACCTCGGCGAACCCGGCCGCCGCCTCCGCCAACAGCGAACTGTGGAACGGCACCGAGACCGGCAGCCGCAACGCCCGCCGCTCACCCGCCAGCTCGACCACCTGCTCCATCGCCGTGCGCTCACCGGCAACCACGATCTGTCCCGGCGCGTTCAGATTCGCAATGTCGCACACGCCCCGGTCGATGCGCGCCACCAGCGCCTCCACCTCCGCCAGCTCCATCTTGCGCAGCACCACCATCCCCCCGCTGCCCACCGGCACCGCGCGCTGCATCCGCCTCGCGCGCTCGCGCACCAGCCGCAACGCATCGCCGAACCGCAGCGCCCCCGCCGCACACAGCGCCGAGTACTCCCCCAACGAATGCCCCGCCCCACACCCAGCCCGCACCCCTGCCACCCGCCACGCCGCGATCGACACCGCCAGCGTCGCCGGCTGCGTGTTCTCCGTCAGCGCCAGCTGCTCCTCCGGCCCCTCGAAACAGAGCCGGCTCAGCTCCTCCCCCAACACCGCATCCGCCTCCGCCAGCGTCTCCCGCGCCACCGGAAACGCCTCCGCGAGATCGCGACCCATGCCGGCGAACTGCGAACCTTGACCCGTGAAGAGGGCGCAGAGCATGGCGCGATAGTAGACGGGATGGGGATGGGGTTTGGGATCGGGTCCGAGCGGGAACGAGGTGGAGCGGGATGGGGGTGGAGCGGGACGGGGTTCGGGTTCGGGTTCGGGTCCGAGCGGGAACGGGATCGCGAGCGGGATCGGGATCGGGATCGCGCGCGGGATCGGGATCGGGATCGGGATCGGGTTCCCTCGCGATCGCGGACTGCTTCGCATGCGCCTCGCGCACGCACCGCTCCCTCACCCTGACAGTTTGGCGCGACTTTCGGGGTCAGACCCCTCGGTACTGGAACGGGATCGCGAGCGGGATCAGGATCGGGATCGCGAGCGGAATTGGGATCGGGATCGGGATCGGGTTCCCTCGCGATCGCGGACTGCTTCGCATGCGCCTCGCGCACGCACCGCTCCCTCACCCTGACAGTTTGGCGCGACTTTCGGGGTCAGACCCCTCGGTACTCGCGCCCCTCGCGAGGGCCCATTCCCGTTCCCTTGCCCTTGCCTCGCCCTACCTCAGCCCGAGCCCAAGCCCAGGCCCGTCCCATTCCCGTCCAAACCCTTCCCTACCCCCCCGCCCCTTTCCCCTGCTGCGGGAACGCCGGCTTCGCCGGCACGTGTTCCTGCGGCGGTTGTGGCGGCGGCGGCGGCGTTTGCTCCTTCTCGGCCGCTTCGGCTGCGCGGCGCTCGCGGATCGCGAGGGCCTTCTGCCAGTCGGAGAAGATGTCGAGGAAGCGCTTGGACTTGGGGTCGGGGTAGACGCCGACGGTGATCTTGCGCGCTTCGATCTGGCGCGCGCGGCTCTCGCCCCAGCCTTGTTCTGGCGGGAACTCGGTCAGGAGTTGGAGCAGTTGGTCCTCGGCGGCGAGGCGTTCCTTGTCTTCGGCGGCCTTCTGGATGGCGGCCGGGTCTTCCTTCGGCGTCTCGCCTTCGGCGCCGGCGCGCGCGCGCTGGATCTGCTCCTGGCGCTGCTGCTCGGCGCTCTTGCGCGCCTCTTCGATCCGCGTCTCGATCGCGCGGATCTCGACTTCGGTCAGGCGGCCGTCGATGCGGTAGGACTGGATGTCCTCGTAGCGCAGGAAGATGTAGGAGTTGGTGTTGTCGTAGTACCAGATGCGCAGGCCGGCACCCGGCGCGTCGATCTCGGCTTTGACGAAGTCGAGCGAGTCCGGCAGCTCGACGAGGCGCTCGTTCTTGACGACGCCGGCGAGCTTGGAGCCGTTCTTGAGCTTGACCCGCACTGCGGCGTGCGCGCGGATCACGCGCCCTTCGCGCATCGCGTCACGCTTCTCGCGGATCTCCCGCTCGATCTGCTCGCGCTGGCGGCGCTCGCGGTAGGTGCGGATGTCCTCCTCGCTCTGCGCAAAGAGCGGGAGGCAGCAGAGCAGTGTCGCGAGGATCGCCTTGTTCATGGCCGGTTCCGGGTCAACGGTCCGGACGGACTATCGGCAGAAGCGACCCGCCGACTGGAGGGTCGGATCACCTGATGACAACGGCAGTTCCCATCTCGCGGAACCAAGGCTCCGCCGCCTTGAAGCGCTCGCGCGCGCTCTCCGCCGTCTCACCGCGCGCCACGGCGCGCACCAGGAAGTACCGCACGCCGAGCTGCAGGAACGACCAGCGCTCCCGCGCGTGGCCGCTCAGCCCGACCCGGTTGAACTGCCAGTGCCGCGTCGCGTCCGGCGTGCGCAGCTGGTCGGGCGGCCCGAGCGATTCGAACTTCGGCCCATCCAGCATGCGGCCGGTGCCGACCGCGAGCGCGCCGCGGGTCAGCCGCGCCTCCATGACGGTCCGGTCGACGCCGACTTCACCGATCGTGCCGATCACGTGGAACGAGACATCTCCGTCGCCGGGCGCGATGCAGCGCACCTGCATCTCGGTCAGCTCGTCGCGCGTGCGGATGATCGCGGTGCCGGCCGGCGGCATCAGCTCGAAGTCCAGCGCGGCGTGCGTGTAGGTCCCATTCTCGATCCGCCCGGTGTCGGCGCGGCCGGCCGGCATCACGCGCAGCAGCCGCAACCCGTGCTCGTCGCGGCGCAGGCACAGGCGCAACGGCCAGTCGTGGATCGTCGTGCGCTGTCCTTCGCCGGACACCTCGGCCGACCAGTCGACGAGACCTTCCACCTGCACGATCCGGCCGATCGCCGTCGCGTCGAGCAGGCGCCAGTGGTCGAACTTCTCGCGCGGCTGCTTCAACACGTCCTGCACTCCGAGCTCGCTCGGCAGCTGGCGGAAGCTCGGGTCGAGCCGCTCGGCCAGCTTCGGATCGCCGGACGAGAGGCCGGCCAGCAGCTCGCGGACCACTGCGTCGGTCGGTTCGCATGCGGGCCAGCGCTCGGTCAGCAGCCCGTCCTTGCGGAAGCGCACGACCCCCGGCAGCGTCCGGCTGCCGCCCTCATCGGCGTCGTGGATCCACGCGATGACGGTGCGACCCTCGAGCGCATAGTGATGCGCTGGCGGCGGCTCGACCGCATCGACGCGGCAGCCGGGCGGCAGCTCCATCGTGTGCATCGCCGCCAACCGTCCGGTCAGCTTGATCGGCTGCTCGAACACATAGCCATCACCGACGCCGCGCAGTCCATTCAACGGTTGCAGCAGCGTGCGCAGATGCAGCTGGTAGCGACTCCCGCGCCGGAACCCGGGGCCGAGATCGACGGTGACGGTCCCGTACTCGCGGTGGAACTCGAGTTCGAGCTGCCCCCGCAGCCGTCGCCCATGACCATCCTCGATCGTGACCTCCCCGGTCAGCTGGTGCCCCGGCACGACGAGCGGAATCTGCAGCGTCGTCGCATCCGACGCGAGATAGCCACACAGCGTCCAGGTCGCGCGGATCCTGCCGTCGATGCCGAGCTGCCAGTCGCTGCGCAGCGCCGCGACCGGGCCGTTGCGGATCGCTTCCCATCGCTCGGCGACCGCCGCCGCCGCGACCGGATCGTCCGGTGGAGGCAGGAACCAGGCGACGCGCACGCCGGTGTTCGGTGCCGGCCGGCGCAGCAGCTCGAGCGGCTCGAGATCCCGCACGCCGAGCGCGCCGTCTTCCGACATGAAGTGTCCGCCGGCCGCATGCCAGTTCCCCGCCGGATCGCAGGCGAGGATCTCGGCGACGTTGCCGACCATGTGCAGAGCGCCGAGCGGCGAAGCACCCTCCAGCAGGCTGACCGCCGGGAACGGCTCGGTCATCCGCGTGCGGTCGGCCGCGACGAGCCGGCGCGCGAACTCGTTCCCCCACGGGTACACCTGACCCGGCAGGTCGAGCGTCGCGGCACGCACGTATTCCGCGTGCGTCGGCAGATGCCCGCCGAGCAACGCGGCCGCCAGCCGCGCCTGCCACGCCGACAGCCGCGTGACCGGCTGGTCCGGCGTCGGCGTGCGGATCCCGCCGGTCTCGGCGAGCGCCAGCTCGGCACGCAGCGCGACGTCGTCGATGCCGTCCAGCATCTGCTTGTATTGCGCTTCGGTCAGCTCGTGCCTGGCGATCAGGAAGTCGGTGCCGGCGCGCGCACCCGGGACCAACAGGCGTTGTTCCGGCACGCTGCCGGCCGGTCGCGGCACGACCGTGACCTGCACCGAGCGATCCCGCGCCACGACGCATGAGGTCACGACCGGTTCGCAGCCGGGTTGCTGCACACGCACGAGCCAGCTCCCGATCGGCAGCGGCTCGCCTCCCTGCCAGCGCCGCCAGTCCCCCCCGAACCTGCCGTCGACGACGTGCTGCAGCTCGATCGCTTCGTTCGGCACGTCGCGGCCGAAGTGATCGCGCACGAGCAAAGTCCCGCGCCCCTCCAGCTTCTCGAACAGGTCGGCGCAGCCGCGCCGCTCCACGTCCGGCAACGCGCGCAGCACGCCGTGCAGGAACGCATGCTCGCCCGCCTGGTAGTGCGTCTGGAACACCGCGCGCAGATGCTCGACCCGCGCGCGCGGCACGTCGCCGGCCGCACCGAGCAGGGCCTCGGCCCGCCCGTACGCCTCCTGCGCCGCCACCGCGTCCCGCTGCTCGAGCGCCGCGCGCGCCGACCGCAGCGCCTGCTCCCCTTCGCCGCGGGTGCGCCGCATCGAGACGACGCCGGCCGCCCCCGCGAGCAGGATCGTCAGCAGCACCGAACCGCCGGCCACCAGCGCGGCCGTGTGGTTGCGCCGGTACCAGTTGATCGTGCGCCGCAGCAGCGACGGCCGCCGCGCCGCGATCGGCTTGCCGGCGAGGAACGCGCGCAGATCCAGTTCCAGCGCCTCCGCCGTCGCATACCGCTGGTCCGGATCCTTCGCGAGGCAGGTGTGCACGATCGTCTCGAGCGCGACCGGCACGCGCGCGTTCAGCTTGCGCACCGCGGTCGGCTCTTCGTCGAGGATCCGCCGCATGATGTCGCCCGCGTAGGCCCCCTCGAACGGCGGGCGCAGCGTCAACATCTCGTACAGCGTCGCGCCGAGCCCGTACACGTCCACCCGTGCATCCAGCGTGCGCGAGCCGCGCGCCTGCTCCGGCGCCATGTAGGCCGGCGTCCCGACCGCATCCCCGCTGCGCGTCAATCCGACCGCGAGCTCGTCACGCGCCAGACCGAAGTCGAGCAGCACCGGCTGCCCGCTCGGCGCGATCAGCAGGTTGCTCGGCTTGACGTCGCGATGCACGACCTTGCCGCGATGCGCCGCCTCCAGCGCCGATGCCACATGCGCCGCCAGCGCCGCACACGAGTACGCGTACCTCGAGCCACCCGGAATCTCCGCCTGCGTGTCCAACTTCAGCGTCGGAAACACCAGATCCAGCGCCGTCTCCTCCGCCAGCGTCCCCAGCAGCCGATCCGGCGCCCGTCCCGACAGCGTCTGCAGCAACCGGTGCAGCGACGGACCGCCGATCAGATCCATCGCGAACCAGTGCACACCCTCCTGCTCCCCCACCGCGTGGATCGGCACGATCCCTGGATGCGCCAGCCGCCGCGTCGCCTCCGCCTCCCCGCGGAACCGCGCCACCGCGTCCTTGTCCATGCCGGCGAACGACGGCAGCACCTTCAGCGCCACGATCACGCCGGTCGTCTCGTGCTGCGCCCGGTACACCACCCCCATGCCACCGCGCCCCAGCTCCTCGAGGAGCAGGTAATCCCCCAGCTTCCTGGGGGTCACGGACGCATCGTTCGCCAGCACGACCCTGTTTTCGGGTCGCCGCGGCCCTCAGCTGGAAGGCCGTCCCGCGCTCAGCCCCGCTCCAACCGTTCTCAATCCCCGCTCGCCGGCCCGAAGTCGATCGGCGGATGCTCTTCCTCGTCCGGCACCAGCTCGATCAGCCCGCGCCGCATCTCCTCGGCCGCGATCTTGATGTAGTTCCGCTCCCGGGTCTCGAACAACGGCCGCTGACCCCGCACCAGCTCCCGCACGCGCTTCTGCAGCAGCGCCGTCAGCCGGAACGACCCGCCGACGAGCTTCACGAGCTGCAGGGGGAGGGTCGGATCGCCCGTAGGCGCGGCGGTTGGCAGTTGCGTCATTGGAAGGGCGAGGAACGTAGGGACCGAGGCTGCGAAGGGCAAGGAGGGTGCGCGGAACCAGGCCCCGATCCCGATCCCGATCCCGATCCCGATCCCGAACCCGAACCCGATCCCGTTCCCGATCGGAAACCCGATCCCGAACCCCAACCCGATCCCGCTCTAAAACCCGATCCCGAACCCCAACCCGATCCCGCTTACCTACACATCCCTCGCATCCGTGATCATCTGCATCAACGCGTGCGCCCGCAGCCCCTTGTTGTTCGTGCTGACGATCGAGGTGCGCAGCAGCACCTGACGCGCCGACGACGGCCCGATCATCTGCAGCTCGAACCCGTGCGGGAAGCCATCCCCGCTGTTGTCGATGATCCCGAAGCGGCCGACGCCCATGACGGCCGGCGCGTAGTTGGACGCGATCGAGTGATGGCGATACGTCAGCAGGCCACGCGAAGAGGCGGTCGTGTCGCACGTGATCTGCCAGGTGACCGCCCGTGGCGGCGCCGGCGTGGCACTGATGACGCCCAGCGACAGGATCTGCCGGAACGTGCCGGCGGTCGCCGGATCACCGCCGAGGACCCAGATCAGGTTGAGCGGCGTATGCGTGCGGCCGTTCGCGTCGGCGGTGCCGGTGCGCAGGTGCTCGAGGAACTCGGCCTGGTCGGTCGCATCGGAGATCTTGTCGATCTGACCGCCGTCCACCATCGGCTCGCTGACATAGCGGCAGAGATTCAGTCCGATCGGTGAGCCGGGCTCCGGTCCGCTGTCCTCTTCGGCGAGGTAGTAGACCAGGATCCGGTAGACGTCGACGCGATAGCGCGCGCTGTTGGTCGGCGTGACGTACTCGTCGCTCCAGGCATGCTTGGCGAACATCAGCAGGTTGCCGGTCTTCGGCGTCCCGCTGTCACGTTCGAAGATCCCGGTCGAATCGAGGCGCGGCAGCGTCGAAGTGATCGGTGGCGACGCGCCGGTCCAGTCGATGATCCCCAGATAGCCGTTGCCGACCGCGTCGTCGTGGAACAGCCGTACCGACGACGTCAGCTCGGCGCGCACGTCGTCGAGCAGGTTCTGCGAGATCTCGGTCGCACGGTTGGCGCGCTCGGCGAACTTCTGCGCATCGGTGCCGGAGATGCTCAGCGTCGTGACCATGTAGACCAGGATGATCACGATCGTCGCGGTGATGATCAGCTCGATCATCGAGAAGCCGGTCTGCCGGCGCAGCGGCCTCGATGCCGGGATCCCGGCAGTGGTGTCGAATCGCTCCATCCCCTCCTCCGTCAGCGATTGATGAAGATCTTGACCTGGTGTCGCGAGTAGTGCAGCGACTGCCCGCGCCGGTAGCCCTCGATGCGCACGAGGTACGAACCCTCGGGGAACGACAGCGCGGGCACCGACCAGTTGAACGTCTCGTCGCCGGCCCCGGCGTCCGCGACGATGTACGTCACGTCGGTCGGCTTCGTCCCCGGCGTCGCCGTCGCATCGTCCTGCACGTAGAGCCAGGTCGTGCCCGCGTCACGCGAGTACATGATCACGTAGTCGATCAGCGACTCGTCCTCGGTGAACGTGTCCGGCGTGTTGCCGGTGTACTTCTGCCCGTCCCAGCGGCGCCAATCGACCGAGTAGCGCAGCGCGATCGATGCCGGGTTGTTCAACTCGGTGATCTCGGTCGGTGACTCGATCGTGACGCGGGCCGGCTGCAGGATCCGGTGCGTCAGCGCCGTGCTGCCGCCCTCGAAGAACGAGTGGACCATCGACAGCATCGCGTACTTCGCGATGAACGCCGAGCCGGTCTCCGTCGTGCGATCGATGCCGTTGACGATGATGTACGCCGACGACGTGTTGGCCGGGTTGCGCAGCTCGACGAGGCCGGAGCCGGTCGCGCTGACGACCTGGTGGTTGTAGTAGGTGCGCACCAGGCTGCCGGTGAACCGCGACGTGAACGGCGCCAGGTTGTGGTGTGTGCCGACGCTGCCGGCCATGTACAGCTCGAACGGACGGCTGATCTTCGCCGTCAGCGGCATCGGGAAGTTGTAGTTGTTCGCCAGCTCGAGCCCGGCGCCGACCAGCGTGCCGGTCTGCCCATCGGTCGAGCGGTGGTGGAAGTGGCGGCCGCCGCCGTCATCGAGATTGAACAGCGTCGTGCAGCCGAGGCCGGCCGGCCGCTGGTGCGCGCTCGTCATCGCGGTGCCATAGGCCACACGGCGCGAATTCGTGTACGCCGTCTGGTCCTGCTGCCGGAAGAACGTGCCGGCCGTGTTGCCGGCCGCCAGGTTGCCACGCAACGTGCGCACACCGCCGACCACCGGCAGCCACTGGTCGACCGCCGAGTCCGGATACAGGTCACCGAGCCACGGCATGCCCATCCAGTAGGCGCCGGCGAGGCCGACGCCGCGCACGTAGTTGCGCGACCCGGTGATGTTGTTGACGAATCCGGTCGATGCCGGTGCACCCCAGGGCCGCAGGTTGACCGGGATCGAGCTCGAGTAGCCGTTGGCCGAGTCGTAGCCGATCTCGTTGCCGAAGCCGGCGTAGTAGTACGAGAAGCCGGTCAGCGTCGTGTAGACGATGCCGCTGGTCACGAGGCCGTTGCGGTACAGCTCGTAGAACCGCGGCAGGTCCTGGCGCAGCACGCTGCTCCATTCGTTGAACAGCCGCGCCGCATCGAGCGCCGGGAAGTCGGCGCGCGCGTTCTCGCTGTTGTTGTTCAGCGCATCGAAGTGCCAGTTGTAGCCGTTGGCGAGCGTGCCGGTCCGCAGCAGGTCCTCGTACGGGTTGTGTCGCGGATCCCCCTGGAACTGGTAGCGCTCGGTCAGCGGCACGTCCGCCGGGCTGTCGGCCCACCACGTGTAGGTCTCGCTGAGGTTGTCCGGCTGGATCGGCGCCGGGAATGCGGTCCCGGTCGCCAGCGGATCCGGCAGCGTCGTGTCCCAGATCCGCGTGCGCATCGTGAGCTGCACGTCGTCCGGCGGATTGAACGGCAGCCCGGTCGTCGCGTCGTAGAACCGCGATGCGGTCAGGATGTCGCGCGAGATGATCAGGTTCCAGCGCGCGGTGTTCTTCGTGCCGGTGCCTGCGGTGTACAGATCCGCCGTGTTCGAGAAGTCGGTCGAACCGGCCCCGCAGACGCTCGGCACGTACTCCAGGTTGTAGAGCCGGGCGCGGCGCGTCGCGTCGAGCCCGCGCCAGATGCCGCCACCGTGGTCGAGCAACGGCGCCTTGACCGGCGTGTTGAACAGCGCAATCAGCGTGAAGCCCTCCTTGCCCCCGCTCGGCGGCACCCACGCGACCTCGTAACTCATCTCCTGCGGATGCGCCGGCAACGGCACGAAACGGTGCTTCGATGCTTCCCACGGCCGGTACGTGCTGTCCCCGCCGACATCGACGCCGCCCGGCAACCGCTGCAACCTGACGTGGCTGCACAGATACGGATACGGGCCGGCGATGTTGGTGTAGTCGGTCAGGTTGACTCCCATGATCTGCAGCACGATCGGCCGCATCGTCGGCATCCGATCTGCACCGGTGTAGGCGGCCGGATCGGCGGTGTACGCATAGACGCGGAACTTCGCGTCCTGTGACGTGCGGTCGGTCTGCAGCCGTTCCGGATGCGTGACGACGCGCACGTCCGGCAATCCGACCGGGTCCTTGGCCGGATCCGAGTAGTTGCGCAGCGACGGGATCGGCAGCAGCTCACCGTGCAGGTTGATGACCAGCGCGTTGCGGTACTTGTCCGGATCCGTGTTCAGGTCCTCGAGGAACAGCCGCAGCGTCGGCTCCTCCGAGTCGTCGTCGAGATTGGCGCCGTTGCCGTTGGCCTTCGCCTGCCGGACCGCGTCCACGCGGAGATCGTGGAACGCGCGCTCCGCCGGGAGCCGCATCGCGTGGTTGTAGTAGTCGGCCAGTGCGTACGGATGCGGGTTGTAGCCGGGCGACGTCTCGGTCCCCTGGTAGCCGTGCCGCTCGACGCCGTCGAACAGCATGCGCCCGCGCATCATGTCCGGCACGTAGTAGAACGTCGACGCGCTGCCCGACGGCATCAACCCGGGGTAGTAGTAGACGAACGGGACGTTCTGGTGGCTGTCGACGGTCTCGTTGATGTGCGGCGCGTAGCCAGGATTGCGGCCGTAGCTCGCCTTCGTGATCCAGTGCGTCCGCACTTCGAGGCCGGGATTGCGGCTCTCGAGGTCGGTCAGCATCGACTCGACGAAGGGCCGGATCGCCTCCATGTAGACCCACCAGCCCGGGATGTTCTCGATCGCCAGGAAGTAGATGTCGAACACCTGCGCGGTCGGATACGCCGAGCCGAGCGAGTTGACGACCGAGCTGAGCTCCGCCATCTGGCGCTCGACGCCGGCGCCATCGCGCTTGTAGACGCGCACGGTGACGTAGCGCATCGTCCGGTTGCTGAGCCCGGCGAACGGCTGCACGGTGATCCGCCGCGACCACTGCCAGGTGCCGTTGCGCCAGATGTTGGCCGACAGCTCATGGTTGGGCGCCACCAGCACGCCGCCGGACGTCGTGATCGTCAGTGTCGGCTTGGTGACGACGCCGTCGTCGAGCCCGTCCAGATCGATCGCGGCGGCGATCTCCCCGCGGTCGACGTAGGCCTGGATCTCGGCCAGGATCCCCTGCGCCTTGGAGAACGCGAACACACGGTCCTTCTGCGCCTGCGTCGACGAGTAGTTGACCGTCAGATGATTGATCAGGACCGCGGCGGCGACGACGAACGCCAGGATGCCGAACGCGACCTCGGCGAACGTGAAGCCGGCATGCTTGTGGTCAGGACGAGAACTCATGGCACTCCTCACTCGGCGGCGATGACGCTGCGGATGGCTCCGGAGAGCCGGTACTGGCCGACCTCGGTGCGCAGCGCACTCAGCGCACCGTCGTCGTAGTTGACGTTGGCGAAGTCGGAGACGCCGGCGACCGTGACGGCGCCCGTGGCTACCAACGTGCCGTTGAACTCGACCGGCGCCTGCAGCGTGACGCTGCCGTCGACGTACAGGAAGCCGGTGAAGAATGAGTTCGTGCCCGCATCGAGGACGACGTCGCCGTGCACGTAGACGATTCCGTTCCCCTCGAGACGCCGCGTGGTCGTGAACCGCAGCAGCGGCACGTCGACGTACAGCAGCGAGTTGCGCGGGACCGGCCGCGGGAACGCCGCGTCGGTCGTGATGATGTCGTCGCTCAGCGAGCGCAGTTCATCCGCGCTGACGCTGAAGACCTGATCGACCGAGCCGTTGTATTCATCCGTGCCGGACAGCGCCGGGAACCCGATCACCGACCCCGCGGCGACCGACGGCGTACCCATCCCGTTCGGATAGAAGATCCCCGCCCCGGTGATCCCCTGCACGCGGCACTTGCTGTTGACCGTGGTCGAGCCAGGCGTCGCGGTACAGATCGCGGCTTCGCCCGGTGCGGCGAGCGTCATCCGGCGCAACTCGGTCTCGACGATGTCGGTGCCGAGCACGCTGTTGGGCGCCTCGTCGTAGGCCTTCAGCCCGTCGACGCGGCGGAACACGTAGCCGACCGAGCGGATGCGCCAGACCGTGCCGAGTCCGCTGGCACCACGCTGCAGCGAGATGTCCTCCACCTGCACCTGCCGGCGCCACGCGAGCCGCACGGCGTCCGGGTCCGTCTCCCACTGCTTCCAGACCTCGTAGCGACCCCAGATCGACCCGCTGATCTCGAACTCGCGCACGATCCCGATGTCCGGGTCGGCGGTGTCGATGATCGGCGGTGTCGCCCCCATGTCGAGTATCGGCTCGAGGGCGAGCACCGGCTGGCTGGTCTGCTTGCGGAACCAGCTCAGCCCCTCGATCAGACCGGCGCGCGCAAACTGCGACGCCTGGCCATGCAGGCGGATGCTCGTCTCGGTGTTCTGCCGGTTCGCCTTCAACACCAGCGTGCCGCTGACGACGACCCCGGTGACGACGATCGTGAAGAACATCGCCATCAACAACGCGACGCCTGCTTCGCGATGTGCCGGTACGACGTTGCCTGCAGACTCCGCTGCGCGATGACGCGGAGGAGGATGATTCGACATGGTTCCCGCCCTTGTGCTCCGCGGACCGCAGGCCCCCTTCTGCCGGTCCGTGCCGCGCTTATCGGCAGCAAGCTCCCCCCCGACTTGATGCCTGGAGCAGAAATGTCACGGAACTGGACAGCGCGTACGCGGCTGTTCCAGATCGGGACGATTGGCGGTGCCCACGCGGGCTCGCTTGAATCCCACGATGCGTCCGCTGTTGCGCGGCCTGTCGATGTTGCGCCCGCACTGGCCGGCCGTGCTGCTCGGCCTGCTCGCGGTCCCGGCCGGCGCTTACGTCGCCGTGCAGGTGCCGCAGGTCGCCAAGCAGGCGATCGACCTGCTCGCGGGCGGCGGCGCCGGCGGCGATACGGCGGGGGCGCTCGGCACGGCCTGCTTGCTGCTGGTCGCCCTGGCCGCGGGTGAAGCGCTGCTCGGTTGGATCGCGCGGATGACGCTGGTGCGCAGCTCCCGCGCAGTCGAGCAGGAGCTGAAGCAGCGGCTGTTCACGCACCTGCAGGAGCTGCCGGCCACATGGTTCGACCGCGGGCGCACCGGGGACCTGCTGAGCCGGTTCACGCAGGACGTCGAGCTGGTCCGGTTCGTGCTCGGCCCGATCCTGCTGTACCTCGGCCGCGCGCTGATCCTGCTGCCGCTCGGCCTGTCGGCGATGTACGTGATGTCCCCGCTGGTGACCGCGGCGGTCGGCGGCGCGTTCCTGCTGCTCGCGACCGCGATGGCGCTGCTGTCGCCGCGGATCCAGGCCCGCAGCAAGGCGGTGCAGGAAGCGATCGCCGCGATCTCGCAGCATGCGGCCGAGGACTTCAGCGGGATCCGCGTGCTGCAGAACTTCGCGCGCGCGCGGACGCAGATCGCGACGATGGGCCGGCTCTGCGACGAGTACTTCGGGCACTCGCTGCGGCTGGTCCGGTTCCGGGCGCTGCAGAACCTGTTCGTGCACGCGGCCGGCGACCTCGTGTTCTTCGGCGTGCTGCTGCTGGGCGGGCTCGAGATCGTCGCGGGGCGGATGAGTCCCGGCGATCTGTTCGCGTTCCTGCTGCTGCTGGGGCTGATGACGTTCCCGCTGCTGGTCGCCGGGTGGACGCTGACGATGCTGCACCAGGCACTCGCGGCCGCGCGCCGGATCGAAGAAGTGTTCACGACGCAGCCGGAGCCGGCGACCGGGGAACAGCCCGTGTTGCGCGGTGAGCTGCGCGTCACGCAGCTGACGTTCACGTATCCGGGCAGCACCGCGCCGGCGCTGACCGGGGTCTCGTTCACGCTGCCGGCCGGCGCCAAGCTCGGAATCGTCGGGCCGATCGGCGCCGGCAAGTCGACGCTGCTGGCGCTGCTGCTGCGGCTCTACGACCCGCCGCCCGGCACGATGTTCGTCGATGGACACGACCTGCTCGGCATCGCGCCGCGGCAGTTGCGCGAGCTGTTCGCGCTGGCGCCGCAGGATCCGTTCCTGTTCAGCGACACCGTGCGCGGGAACGTCGAGTTCGGCCGCTACGACGAGGCACCGATGCTGCCCGAAGCTGCCGACGCGCCGGTGCTGGCCGCCGTCGCGACCGCTGCGCTGGAGCCGGACCTGACGGCGCTGCCGCAGGGGCTCGAGTCGGTCGTCGGCGAGCGCGGGGTCACGCTGTCCGGCGGGCAGAAGCAGCGCGTGTCGCTGGCGCGCGCGCTGGCGAGCGGGCGCACGACGCTGCTGCTGGACGACACGCTGTCGGCGATCGACCACGGCACCGAGGCGGCGATCCTCGCCGGCCTGCAGCGGCGCGGCACGCGGTCGATGATCGTCGTCGCCCATCGGCTGTCGGCGGTGCGCGATGCCGACTGGATCCTGTTCCTGGATGGCGGCCGCGTGCGCGAGCAGGGGCCGCCGGACCAGCTGCTCGCGCGTGACGGCGCGTTCGCTGCCGCCTGGCGCCTGCAGCAGGAGGCGCAGGCGCTGGAATCGGACGGAGCGGCCGGCTGATGGTGCGCTTCCGGGGGTTCGAAGACGAGCGCGAGGATCGCGGCCTCGAGCTGCGCCATCTGCGCAAGCTGTGGCCGTTCGTGCGGCCGTACCGACGTGGGTTCCTGCTCGCGATCGGGATCCTGCTCGCGTCGTTCGCCCTCGAGCTGGTCAACCCGATCCTGCTGCGCGCGGCGATCGACGGTCCGTTGACGCGACGGCCGCTCGGCGAGGATGCGGTCGGCGAGCTGCTCTGGCTCGGTGCCGGCGTGCTGCTGGCCGGCTTCGCCGGCGTCGCGCTCGGCTACGTCTACGCGATGGTGACGGCGCGCAACGGCCAGCAGGTCGTGCGCGACATGCGCACCCGGTTGCATGCGCACCTGCTGCAGGTCTCGCTCCGATTCCACGACCGCAACGCCTCCGGCCGGCTGGTCACGCGCGTCACCAACGACGTCGACAACCTGAACGAGCTGATCGCAACCGGCGTGCTGCAGGCGGCGTTCGACCTGATCAAGATCGTCGGGCTCAGCGCGGCGCTGCTGTGGATCGACGCGCGGCTGACCGCGTGGATCCTGCTCGGCCTGCCGTTCATCGTGCTGTTCAGCGTGCTGTTCCGGACCGCGGTCAAGGCGTCGTTCCGCGACGTGCGGCGGGATCTCGGGCGGCAGAACGGGTTCACCGGCGAGGCGATCGCCGGCGTGCGCGTGACGCGCGTGTTCGGTCAGCAGGCTGCGGTCGCCGCGCACCATGCCGAGCTCGCCGGGCAGACACGCCGCTCGTGGCTGCGCACGATCTTCTGGTTCGCGACGTTCCTGTCGCTGCTCGACTTCTCGGTCGTCGGCGTGCAGGCGCTGATCCTGTGGACCGGTGGCAGTGCCGTGTTGGAAGGGACGCTGACGCTCGGCGCGTTCCTGCAGTACTGGCTGTATTTCGGGATGTTGACCGGGCCGATCCGAGAGCTGGGCGAGAAGTACAACGTGCTGCAGTCGGCGTTCGCGAGCGCGGAGCGGATCTTCGGGATTCTCGGCGAGCCGGAGTTCCCCGCCGCGACCGGGGGACGCGAGCCGCCGCGACGCGGTCCGCCGGCGCTCGAGTTCCAGGACGTCACGTACGGCTACGACCCGGCGCGCTCGGTGCTGCGCGGGATTTCGTTCGCAGTCGCACCAGGCGAGACGGTCGCGATCGTCGGCCCGACCGGCGCCGGCAAGACCACGCTGCTCGGGCTGGTGTCGCGGCTGTTCGATCCGGACCAGGGCGTCGTGCGCTATGACGGCGTCGATCTGCGCGAGCTGGACGTCACCGCGTTGCGGCGCCGGATCGCCGTCGTGCAGCAGGACGTGTTCCTGTTCTCCGGGTCGGTGCTCGACAACGTGCGGCTGTTCGACGAGGCGATCCCGGAGCAACAGGTCCTCGCCGCGCTGCAGGCGGTCGATGCGCTCGAGTTCGTCGCCAAGCTGCCGGACGGCGTGCACACCGTGCTCGCCGAGCGTGGCGCGACGCTGAGCCAGGGGGAACGGCAACTGCTGTCGTTCGCCCGCGCACTCGCCGCGGCGCCGGACCTGCTGGTCCTCGACGAAGCGACCGCCAGCATCGACTCGGCGACCGAGCAGCGGATCCAGCGCGCGCTGCGCACGGTGCTGCGCGGGCGCACCTGTCTCGTCGTCGCGCACCGGCTGTCGACCGTGCGGGACGCGAACCGGATCGTGGTGCTGCAGCAGGGGAAGCTCGCTGAGGCAGGCACGCACGACGAGCTGCTGCGCGCGGGCGGGATCTATGCGAGGATGCTGCGCAGCGTGGCGCGCAGTGCTTGAATCCAGCCGCCCGCCGATCGATCGATGCCAGCCTTGCCGCACACGACCCGTCTCCTCGACCCGTGCCGCGCCCTGCGCGCGCTGCTGCCGCTCGCACTGCTGGCGCTCGCCGGGTGTGACGACGAGAACGTGTCATGGGCCTTCGTCTCGAATCCCGGCGGACCGAACGGGGGTGCCGTGATCGTGATCCGCTACACGAGCCTGCAGAGCACCAATGCGACGACGCAGGCCGTGCAGCTCAGCGGCACCGACGGGCGCGGCGCAGTGATGCTGTCGCTGTTGACGCAGAGCGATACGGCCGTGCTCGAGCGGACGGGGGAAGTCGAGCTGCGCACACCGCTCCTCGGCAGCGCGCGACGGCTGCCGGGCGCGATCGCGCAGTGGCCGGCGACGGGGCCGACGGCATTACGGCTCGACGTGACCGATGCGAGCGTGCTGGACGGACAAGCGCTCGGCCGCGGCCGGCTGCACGTCTCGGCCGCCGGCAATCTGCTCGTGCTCGAGCACCAGGCAGGACTCAACGTCTACGCGGCCGGCAGCGCGCCGGAGCGGCTGCCACCGGTGTACTCGCTGGAGCCGACGCCCACCGAGCTCCGGATCGCGCAGCCGAACGGCGGCTACCGCACGCTGACCGCGCCCCCGGCACCGCGCCCGGAACAACGGCTCGCGACCAACACCGGCCGCCGCTCGCTCCGCCTGCTCGGTCCTGGTGGTGAAGGCTTGGCCGAGCTCCCGCAGGATCGGGTCACGCTGCACGGTGGCAGCGGCGGGCTGTTCCTGAGCGCCGCGTTCCCCAGCGGCCTCGGCGGCGACGACCACACGCCGATGACGCTGTACATGGCTGAGCACAACCGCTACCTCGCCCGCGTCGAAGCCGCGCGCTGAAAGAACCGCACGACCGCGGCGTGCATCCGCGCGCGCGGCGGGAACGAGACGTGGCCGCCATGCCGGATCCGGATCACTTCGGTGTTGGCGTCCAGCAGGCCCAACGCCGGCGTGACGACGCGCAGCGGGACCATCGGATCCTGCTCGGCGACGACGACCAGCGCCGGCGCTCGCAGCGCACCGAGGTGTGGCACGATCGAGATGCGGGCGTAGTAGTCGTCCGGATCGCGGAAGCCGTAGCGCGGCACCACGGTCAGCGCGTCGTAGTCGCGGATCCGCCGCACGCGTGCGACGGTCGCGACCGGGGTCGGCACCGCGCGCCGTTGTGCGACGGCGGCGTACTGGCGGCGCAGGCTGCGCAGCACGTGCGCGCGGTACAGCGACCAGCGGCCGGCGTCGATCGCGCGCTGCGCCAACGCGAGGTCCAGCGGCGGCGTGACCGCGGCGACCGCCTGCACGGCGTCGCTGCGCGCGACGTGCAACGCGATGTGTCCGCCGACCGAGAACCCGAGCACGAACCGCGCGCGGTACGGCGCGAGCTCCGCACTCTGCAGCGCCGCGTGCACGTCCTCGGCCATCGCGCCGTGGTAGAAGTCCTCGCCCTGGCCGTCGGCGCCGCGCAGCGCGAGGCGCAGCACCGTGAAGCCGGCCTTCACCAACGCGGCGGCGGCGGCGCGGCAATAGAAGCTCTCCGGATCGCCGCCGAGACCGTGCACGACGACGACCGCGGCTTCGCTGTGCGGCACCCGATCGAGCCGGCCGGTCAGCCGTACCGCGCCGACCTGCGGATCGAGCATCGTCGTGGACCACGGTTCCGCGCACCGGTCGCCGAACCGGACCACGCGATCCCGCACGTACGGGTACGCCGTCCAGAAATGACCACTCAGCCGCGCGAGCATCCTCGACCTGCCTTTGGATCGGCGGCCGATCTTGCCGCAGTCCGGCGCGTCGATCACGCCCCCGGCCGGCGCCCCCGGTTGACGCCGCGCGGCGCGTCGCGAGAATCCTCGCCCTTCCAGTCCGAGGGGGCCGGCAACCGAACAGGCCCCCCGTCCATCCATACCGATGCCCCGTACCGACCTCCGCAACATCGCGATCATCGCGCACGTCGACCATGGCAAGACCACGCTGGTCGATGCGATGCTGAAGCAGACCGGCTCGTTCCGCGAGAACGAGGCGGTTGCGGAATGCGTGCTCGACAGCAATGCGCTCGAACGCGAGCGCGGCATCACGATCCTGGCCAAGAACACGGTCGTGACCTGGCAGGGTGTGCGGATCAACATCATCGACACGCCGGGCCACGCCGACTTCGGCGGCGAGGTGGAGCGCGTGCTGTCGATGGCCGACGGCGTGCTGCTGCTGGTCGACGCGGCTGAAGGTCCGATGCCGCAGACGCGGTTCGTGCTCAGCAAGGCGTTCGCGCACGGGCTGCACCCGATCGTCGTCGTCAACAAGGTCGACCGCACCGACGCGCGACCCAAGGAGGTCGTCGAGGAGGTGTTCGGCCTGTTCATCGACCTCGATGCCGACGAGCAGGCGCTCGACTTCCCGGTGCTGTACGGCACCGGCCGCGGTGGCTGGATGACGCGCGACCTCGCGCAGCCGAACGACGACCTGATGCCGCTGTTCGACGCAATCCTGCAGCACGTGCCACCGCCGCACGACGATGCGACGCAGCCGCTGCAGTTCCGCGTCACGTCGCTCGACTGGTCCGACTTCGTCGGCCGCATCGCGATCGGCCGCGTGCACCGCGGCGAGATGCGCAGCGGGACGAAGATCGCCGTCGCGCGCCCGGGCGCCGAGCCGCGCGAAGCGCTGGTGCGCGGCGTGCAGGCGTTCGAAGGGCTCGGCCGCCGCGACGTCGAGTCGGTGATCGCCGGCGACCTCTGCGCGGTCTGGGGGATCGATCCGATCTCGATCGGCGACACGCTGTGCGCCCTCGACGCCGTCGAGCCGATGCCGATCGTGTCGATCGACCGGCCGACGATGAGCATCCTGCTGCGCGTCAACGACTCGCCGTTCTCCGGCCGCGAGGGGAAGTTCCTGACCAGCCGCCACCTGCGCGAGCGGCTCGAGCGCGAGCTGCGCACGAACGTCGCGCTGCGCGTCGAGCCGGGCAGCTCACCCGACTCGTTCAAGGTCTCCGGCCGCGGCGTCATGCACCTCGGCATCCTGCTCGAGAACATGCGGCGCGAGGGGTACGAGTTCGCCGTCGCCAAGCCGGAGGTGATCCTGCAGGAGGTCGACGGCCGCGTGCTCGAGCCGATCGAGTTCCTGACCGTCGACGCGCCGGAGGGCGCAGTCGGCAAGATCATCGAGATCGTCGGCGAACGCCGCGCCGAACTGGTCACGCTCGAGCGCAAGGGGGCGTTCCAACGCCTGCAGTTCACGGTGCCGGCGCGCGGACTGATCGGCGTGCGCTCGCGGATCCTGAACGCCAGCGGCGGGCAGGCCACGATGAACCACGTGTTCCACGAGTACGGTGAGTGGCGCGGCGCGATCGCCGAGCGGAGTGCCGGCGTGCTGGTCTCGATGACCAACGGGCCGGCGACGTTCTACGCGCTCGACTCGCTGCGCGACCGCGGCACGTTCTTCGTGACGCCGGCGACCGAAACGTATGAGGGGATGATCGTCGGCGAGAACTGCAAGGAAGGGGATCTCGTCGTGAACCTGGCGCGCGAGAAGAAGCTGACCAACGTGCGCTCGAGCACGAAGGAGACGTTCGTCAAGCTGCTGCCGCCGCGGATCTTCACGGTCGAGGACGGCCTCGAGTACATCGCCGAGGACGAGCTGGTCGAGATCACGCCCAAGAGCGTGCGGCTGCGCAAGATCTGGCTGAAGGAGAAGGAGCGCCGCCGCGGCGCCAACGAAGCGGCGAGCGGTCCGGTGCGCAGCGGGCGGGGGTGAGTGCTCCGGCGCGGATCACTCCGCGCCGACCCGCGCCCCTTCATCCGGCTCCACGTGCACGTGTACTTCGCGCACGAACGGCACCGCCGCCAACACCGCATCCTCGACCCGGTGCGCGATCTCGTGCGCCCGCTCGACCGCCAGCGCCCCGTCGACCTGGATGATCATGTCCATCTGGTAGTGCCCGCCGGTCGGCAGCGCGCGCACCTGCACGACGTGCCGCACACCCGGCTGCGCCTCGGCGGCGCTGCGCGCGGCGCGCAGCAGCTCCGGCTGCGCCTCCTGCATCAGGATCGCGATGTTGCCGCGCACCGGGCGGAACCCGAGCCAGAAGATGTAGAGCCCGATCACGGCGCCGGCGGCCGCGTCGAACCAGGTCGGGCCGAGGCGGCTGATCCAGATCCCGACCAGCGCGACCGACGCCGACAGCACGTCGGCGCGGTGGTCGCGTGCTGAAGACAGCAGCGTCGGTGAGTTCGTCCGCCGCCCCTCCGCCATCGACACCCGGTACAGCACCTCCTTCGTGACCGCCGTGATCCCGGCGGCCCACAACGCGAGCTGCTCCGGCGGCGCCGGCATCCGCTCGCTCAGCAGCCCTTTCAGGCTGTCGATCGTGATGAACGCACCGGTCGCGACCAGCATCGCGCCGATCAGCAGGCCGGCGAGCGCTTCGGCGTTGGCGTGTCCGTACGGGTGATTGGCATCCGGCGGGATCCGGCCGACGCGGAACGCGAGCCAGGCGACGAACGTCGCGATGACGTCGCCGGCCGAGTTGAACGCGTCGGCGACCAGCGCGCGCGAGCCGGCCATCGTCCCGACGATGAACTTGAGCAGCGCCAACAGCACGTTGGCCAGCAGCGCGATCAACTGGATCGAGACGCGTCGGTTCACCGCACGCGCAGCGGATCGCGGTCCGCCCTCGAGATCCAGACCGCGGTGCCGGCGCCCAGTTCGGCGCTGAGCCGGCGTCGTAGCCGCAGCAGGTAGCCGCGTTCAGTGTGGCTGTGGCCGGCCAGGATCACGTGCACGCCGCGCGCGACGAAGTCGAGCACGTCGTGGTGGCGCAGCTCGCCGGTCACCACGAGGTCGGCGTCGGCGCCAGCGACGACGGATCCACCGGCACCCGCGCAGACCGCGGCCGTTCGTACCGGATGCCGGCCGGCGGCGCCGACCTGCAGCTGCCGCACGCGCAGCCAGCGCTGCACGCGGGCTGCGACGGCGCCGAGCGGCGCACTCCGCGCGAGCACGACGCGGCGCCCGAGTCCGGTGCCGGCGACGTCGGTCGCCCGCACCTGCAACGGTTCGCGCTGACCCGGGCCGAGCGCTTCGGCCAGCCAGTCGTTGACACCGCCATCGACGGCATCGAGCGCCGTGTGCGGCGACCAGATCGCGAGCCGGGCTTCGAGCGCCGCGAGCAACACGTCCACGCGTGGCGCCCCCGGCGCCAGACTCCGCAGCGGATCGAACAGCGGCGGGTGGTACGCAACCACCAGCTCGCAGCGGCGTTGCACCGACTCGGCGACGACCGGCAGCGTCAGGTCGATCGCGAGCAGGATCCGCCGGACCTCCGGCGCGCGGCGCGGTGCGACCAGCAGCCCGACGTTGTCCCACGGCTCCGCCAGCTCCGGCGGCGCGATCCGTTCCAGCGCAGCGACGACCCGGCGGAGCTGCAAGCAGCTGCCTGCTAGAGCTCGCGCCGCAGGAACTCACGCGCGATCCAGATCGCGCGGTCCAGCTCCTTGTTGGAGCCGTCGAACGGATGCCGGGCGCCGATCGAGTGCCCGGTCTTCTCCAGCATCACGAGGCTCGCACGGTCCTTGGCGATCCCGTGGAACAGCTGCTCGCTCTCGGCGAACGGCGCGACGCGGTCCTCTTCGCCGTGCACGAGCACGACCGGACAGCCGATCGCGCCCGCAGCTCGCGCGAGCGACAGCTCGTCGGCGCGCGCCGTCAGCTCGTCGCGTTGGCTGGGGTCTTCGGCCGCGATCCGTTCGAACGACCCGAACGCCGACCACGCCGCGACCGCCCCGACGTTGCTTGCCTTCGCCGCAAGCAGCAGCGCGAGCGTCGCGCCGAACCCATGGCCGACCAGTCCGACCTTGCCGTGCCACGCGTAGCCAACCGGACCCTTCCCATCACCGAGCGCACGCAGCAACGCGAGCAGCCCGTCGTGCCAGGCAAGCATCCGATCCTGCGCCGCGGGCCGCGGCAGCAACACCGGACGATCCTCGGCGAGGCGCTCGATCGCGAGTGGATAGAAGCACCAGTCCGCTCCGAGCCCGAGGCTCGGCACGAACAGCACCGGCGCGAGTGACGAGGTGGACGGGCCGGCGAGATCCACGCTCAGGCCCCGGATCTCCTCACCGGGCCATGGCAGACGTGTCAGGTTGGCCGGCATCGCGACAGGGCGCGCATGTTACCTTCTGCCCCCCGCAGCCGAAGCTGCGAGCTGCAGATGGCGAGCCGAATGCGATCCTCCATGCCGGAAAGCCCACCGAGCACGGCACGCCTGCGCACGCTCGCGTCGGTCGAACGCGCGATCGGTCACCGCTTCCGTGACAAGGGGCTGCTCGACCTCGCGCTGAGCCACGCCTCGCTCGCCAACGAAGGGCGGCCGAGCTACGAGCGGCTGGAGTTCCTCGGTGATGCGGTGCTCGGGATGCTGGTCGCCGAGCACCTGTACCGCAGCACGCCGGAGATCCCGGAGGGTCAGCTCACCGACCGCCGCGCGCGGATCGTCAGCCGCGAGCCGCTGGCCGCGATCGGCCGCCAGCTCGGCCTCGCCAGCCATCTCGCCGGCGGGCGCGGCATGCGCGAGCAGGACCGGCAGTCGCCGCGGATCCTGGCCGACCTGGTCGAAGCGGTGCTCGGCGCGATCTATGTCGACGCGGGGATCCGCGCGGCGCGCGGGTTCGTGCAGCGCCACGTGCTGCAGAGCGACGAGGCGCTGGCCGCCGACGGCGCCGCGCTGCGCGATCCGAAGAGCCGCCTGCTGCAGCTCGCGCAGGCGCGCGGGCTCGGCCAACCGGACTACCGGCTGATCGCACAGGAGGGACCGGAGCACGAGCGGATGTTCCGCATCGCGGTCGTCATGCAGCGCCGGCGCGTCGCGGTCGGAACCGGCCGCAGCAAGCAGCTCGCCGAGAAGGACGCCGCGGCCGCGGCGCTGCTGAAGCTCTCGAAGACGCCGGCGCCGCCGGCATGAACGCCCGCGCGGCGGTCGCCGCCTTCGCCGGACTCGCGACGTCGCGCCGGCTGCTCGACACGCTGCGCCCCGGCTCGACGCGTGCCGCCGGCGGACTCTGGGGTGCCAGTGCCGCGCTGGTGCTCGCCGTCCTGCACGAGCGCCGGGCCGGACCGCTGCTGGTCGTGACCGCCGACGACGGCGACGCCGAGCAGCTCGCCGGAGATCTGCGCACGTTCACCGGCCGCGAACCGACGCGGCTGCCGCGTCTCGCCTACGACGTCGACGGCGAGGCGGACCCGCGCCTCGTCGACGCGCGGATTGCCGTGTGGCGCGCCCTCGCCGGAGACGACAGGTTCCTGCTGCTGGCGAGCCAGGAAGCGCTGCTGCAACCCGCGCCGACCCTCGCGAGCCTGACGCGCGGGCGCGTCGCGCTGCGTACCGGCAGCGAGTTCCCGGCCGAGCGCCTCGTCGCGCAGGCCGAGCGCGCCGGGCTGCGCCGCGTGCCGGTGTTGCTGGCGCCGGGCGAGTTGTCGGTGCGCGGGGACGTCGTCGATCTGCAACCGCTCGGCGGCCAACCGGCGCTGCGCATCGAATGGCTCGGCGGGACCATCGAGTCGATCCGCACGTTCGATCCGGCGAGCCAGCTCTCGCTGCAGACGTTGGATGCGGTCGAGCTGCACCTTGGCGCGCCGGTCAGCGAGCAGGGGTTCGTCGACCCGGTCGTGCACGTGCTGCGCCGCGAGCTCTGCCTCGTGCGGCACGAGCCACTGCGGATCGCGACGGCCGAAGATTCGCTGGCGCGCGGATCGCTGTCGGCAGCCTGGCTGCGCTGGCAGGAGACGACGGTCGCCGCGGCGCGGCTCGACGCCGGCTCGCTGCCGAGCCACGACATCGACTTCAAGATCCTGTCGGCCGGCAGCGCCGTCGGCTCCGGCGAGGCGGATCCGGTCGGCCGGCTGCGCGCGATCCGCGGCCTGCGCGGACAGGTCCACATCGTCTGCCGCAGCGAGTCGGAGCAGCAGCGGTTGCAGGAGGTGTTCGCGCACAAGCAGCTCGACCTCGCGCGCGAGCGCGTCTCGCTCGGGGTCGGCAGCCTGAGCCGCGGGTTCCGCGTGCCGGAGCTCGAGCTGACGATGTTGTCGAACGTCGAGTTCGCCGGCGTCCCGGCCGCGCCGCGCGTCGCCGAGCGGCCGGTCGTCCCGGCGCGCGCGCTGCGCAGCTTCTTCGAGCTCGGCCCCGGCGACCTAGTCGTGCATGCCGTGCACGGGATCGCGCGGTTCGCCGGGATCGAGCGGATCGAGCGCGGCGAGGCGGCCGAAGACCACCTGCGACTCGAGTTCAAGGACGACGTCGCGCTGCTCGTCCCGGCGTCCAAGATCCACCTGATCCAGAAATACGTCGGCGCCGGCGGTGGGACGCCGCCGCTCGACCGGCTCGGCGGCAAGGGGTTCCAACGGCGCAAGGAGGAGGTGCAGCAGGCGCTGTTCGACCTCGCGGCGGACCTGCTCGACGTGCAGGCTGCGCGCGAGCAGCTGACGCGGGAGCCGTATCCGGCGGACCCGCTCGAGGAGCAGTTCCGCGACGCGTTCCCGTTCACCGACACGCCGGACCAGGCGCAGAGCTGGGCCGAGATCCAACGCGACCTCGAGCGGCCGCGGCCGATGGACCGGCTGCTGTGCGGCGACGTCGGGTTCGGCAAGACCGAGATCGCATTGCGCGCGGCGTTCCGCGTCGCGATCACCGGCCGGCAGGTCGCCGTGCTCTGCCCCACCACCGTGCTCGCCGACCAACACGGACAGACGTTCGCCGAACGCTGCACGCCGCTCGGGCTGCGCGTTGCCGTGCTGTCGCGCTTCACCAAGGCGCGCAAGGCGCTGCTGGCCGACGTCGCGCGCGGGCACGTGGACATCCTGATCGGCACGCACGCGTTGCTGAGCGACGACGTCGCCTGGCACCAGCTCGGGCTCCTGGTCGTCGACGAGGAGCAGCGGTTCGGCGTCCGGCACAAGGAGCAGGTCAAGCGGATGCGGCGCGACGTCGACGTGCTGACGCTGAGCGCGACCCCGATCCCGCGCACGTTGCACAGCTCGCTGCTCGGCTTGCGCGACATCTCGATGCTGACGACGCCGCCGCCCGGCCGCCAGGACGTCGAGACCCTGCTGACCTGGTTCGAGCCGGAGCTGATCCGGCACGCGGTCGAGCGGGAGCTCGCGCGCGGCGGGCAGGTGTTCGTGCTGCACAACCGGATCGACGGTCTCGCGCCGTTGCAGCGGCAGATCCAGGCGCTCGTGCCGGCGGCACGGATCGTGCTCGGCCACGGCCAGATGACCGCGACGCAGATGGAGCAGGCGATCCGGCGCTTCGTGCGCGGCGACTGCGACGTGCTCGTCTGCACGACGATCGTCGAGAACGGCCTCGACCTCCCGCGCGCCAACACGATCCTGATCGACCGCCCGGAGCTGTTCGGCCTCGCCGAGCTGCACCAGCTCCGCGGCCGCGTCGGTCGCAGCGGGCTCAAGGCCTGGTGCCTGCTGTTGCTCGACCGGCTGCGGCCGCCGGGCGAGGAGGCCAAGAAGCGGCTGAAGACGCTCGAGGAGTTCGGTTCGCTCGGCGCCGGCTTCGCGCTCGCGATGAAGGATCTCGAGCTGCGCGGGGCCGGCAACCTGCTCGGACCGGAGCAATCCGGCCACATCGCCGCCGTCGGCTACGAGATGTACGTCCAGCTGCTGCGCACCGCGGTCGAGTCGGCACGCGCCGAGCATCCGGTCGCGCCGCCGCCGCTCGAAGTCGACGTCGACCTGCGGCTGCAGGCGTATCTCCCGGACGCGTTCGCCCCGGATGCGCGCGCGCGGCTCGATCTGCTGCGCGAGCTCGACGGCGCCGTCGACGCCGCCGCCGCCGCGCGGATCGAGAGCTCGCTGCGCGACCGCCATGGCAAGCTGCCGCGTCCGGTCACCAACCTGCTGCAGCTGTTCCTGCTCAAGCACCTGCTCGGCGACCTCGGCGTGCGCGGCGTGCAGCTGGTCGGTGACGACCGGATCGTCGTGCTGCACCCGCGCGGCGAGCCGCTCGGCGGCGCCTGGCTGGATGCGTTCCGTGAGATCCGCCCGGTCGAGGCCGGCAAGACGCACCTGATGCTCGGCCGCCCGCCGCGCGGCAGCGCCGGCTGGACCGGCGAGCAGGTGCTGCGCAAGCTGTTGGCCGCCTTGCAGGGACAGGATGTGGAACGCTGACCGGCTCCGGTGCTTCGGATTCGCTAGCGCGCTCGCCGGCGCGCTCGCGGCGCAACCGCAGGATCTCGATGCCACCGTCGACCGCTGGGTCGCCGGCGAGCTGCGCGCGCTGGCGGAGCTGCGCGCAGCACCAGAGGACGCGGTGGATGCGCTGCTGCGGGACCTGGAGCAGCACGTGCAGCGTGCCGACACGATCGCGGTTCGACGCATCGTCGATGCGCTGCAGGCGGTCGGCGCGCGCGACCGGCGCACATTGCGGGCTCTGCTGCGGTTGCTGGATTCGGGCAACCTCGCGACCCGTGCAGCGATCGTCGAGCTGCTGGCGGATCTCGCCCCGGATGCGGAGGACGCGGAGCCGCTGCGCGAGGCACTCGATCGGGCTCCGGCATGCAACTGGTCGGGGCGCTACTTCGCGATCGGCACGCGCCAGCAGGGCCCCCCGCTCACGTACGAACCCAAGCTCGTGAGCCGGATGCAGGTCCGTCTGCGACATGCAGAGCGGCAGCGGCCCCAGGAGCTGTCGGCGCTGTTCGAAACCGACGAGCTCGATGCTTGGGAGCTGGCCGCCGAACGCCTCGCGCACCACCCGACGCAGGCAATGGCCGCAATGCCGCAACTCGCGCGGCTGCTGCAGGTAGCCATCCCCACCAAGCTCCCGCAGTCTGTCACGAATCCGACCCTGGGACCGCACTGGACCGAGCTCTGCCGCGAGCGCCCGAGCGCGCCGCTCGCCGCAGCGCGCACGATCCTCGCCGTCGACCCGCGCGGGGAGCATGCGCTGTCAGCGCACGCGTGCCTGTTGCGGCACGGTCGTGACGACGAGAAGGCCGAGAGTCTGCTGGCGCTGCGCCTGCGCACGGATCCCGCGGAGGACGTGGTCCCCCTGCTCGAGCAGTTCTTCGAACTCCAGGTCCACCCGGGCACACCGGTCAGCCGGGATCTGCGGATCGAGGCCCTCGTGACCCTGGCGACGCTCGGCCCGCCAGGCCGTGCCTGCCGGCCGGCACTGCGCCGGCTCGCGGCTGGCGACGACCGCGAGCTCGCGAACGTCGTGCAATCGACGCTGCGCGCGCTCGCCGCGGAGCCGCGCGATCTGTCGGGCACCGTCGATCGCTGGGTGGCCGGTGAGCTGGGCGCGCTGGTGGAGCTGCGCGCCGAATCCGAGGCAGCCGTCAGTGCCCTGCTGTCCGATCTGGAGGAGCGCGTGCTGCGCCACGAGTTCGTTGCCGTCCGACGGGACCTGGATGCGCTCGAAGCAATCGCGACGTGGCGCACGGCGAGCGTGCGCCAATTGCTGCGGATCGCCGGCATGGGTTCGATCGAGTCGCGGCGTGAAGTGGCACACCTCCTGGTCACCGCGCTGACGGACATCGACATGCCGACCCCGCTTGCCGACGCGCGGGGCGAGCGCGGCGACGGCAACGACGGTGGCTGGCTCGCGACACTGACCGCACAGCAACCGCTGGAGCCCGGGCTGACCCTCGGTGGACGCCTGGCGACGCGCCAGCGGCTGCGCGAATCGCGTGAGCTGACCACGCTGCTCGCGCTGGTCGGAGATGACGACCCGGACGTCTGCGAGCTCGCCGCCGAGCGGCTTGCCGGGCACGGAGCACGCGCGATCGCCGCGATCCCACAACTCGCGCGGCTGCTCGAGCTGCCGACGGATCCTCATGCCGCGCTGCGAGGTTGGCAGGGCCGTGCCGACGGATGGCACTGGAGCAACCTGCCACGGCCGCGCCTGACCGCTCCGGTCGCCGCCGCCCGGGCGCTCCTCGCGATCGATCCGCACGGCACACACGCGCTCGCTGCGCATGCCTGCCTGCTGCGTCACGGGCGCGACGACGAGAAGGCTGCAAGTCTCGTGGCGCTGCGGCTGCGCAGCGATCCGGGCGAGCAGGCCGTCGCGCTGCTGCGCCCATTCCTCGAACTGCACACCGCTCGCGGGGCCGCGGTCGGCCGGGACCTCCGTCGCGAAGCCCTCGTGACGTTGGCGACGATCGGGCCGGCTGCGCGTGCCTGCGAGCATGAAGTGCGTGCGCTCGCCGGCAGCGATGACCCACAGCTCGCGAACGTCGCACGGTCGACGCTCCGCGCGATCGAGGCACAGGTGAGCGAGCCTGCCGCCCTCGTCGCCCGCTGGGTTTCCGGCGAACTGCGCGCCCTCGCGGAACTGAGCGCCGCGCCGGCAGCCGCGACGGCCGCGCTGCTCCGTGATCTGGAGCGACGCGTCGAACAGGGGGACGTGCTCGCCGTCCAGCGCGACCTGGATGCCCTCGAAGCAGTCGCCAGCTGGACGCCGGACGTGGTCTCCCGCCTGCAGGAGTTGGCCGGGACCGGCTCACGCGCGGTCCGCATCCGGATCGCGCATCTGTTCGGCACGGCGGTCTCGGAGCTCGAGCAGCCGCCTCGTGCCGCGGACCTGCTGCCGTGGCGCGCCGGCGTCGTCGAGTCGTTCGAGGCGCGGCAGGGCGGCACCCTGCCACCCGCGATCAAGCAGCTGGTCTACGGACGCGTCTACGCGCGGCTCCGGCACAGCGCAGCGCGGGAACTGGCCGTGTTGCTCGAGCTCGCCAGCCACGGCGACATCGATATCCGCGAACTGGCCGCCGAGCGCCTCGCGCGGCACGGGGCGCAGGCGCTGCCGGCCGTCCCGCAGCTCGCGAGGATCCTGAGCCTGTCCGAGTTCGCGCCGATGGGGAGCGGCGGTGCGAGCGGCAGCGATCACTGGAGCGATCTGCCACGCCACGCGATGACCGCTCCGCTCGCCGCGGCACGGGCGCTGCTCGCGGTCGATCCGGATGGGGAACACTCCTTTGCCGCGCACGCGTACGTGCTGCAACAGGGGCGGGACGACGAGAAAGCGGCGAGCCTGGTGGCGTTGCGCCAGCGGGCAGATCCGCGCGAGAACGTGGTGACGCTGCTGCGTCCGTTCTTCGAGCTGCAGACGGCGCACGGGGCGACGATCATCCGGGACCTCCGCATCGAGGCCCTCGTGACCCTCGCGACGCTCGGGCCGGCGGCGCGCAGCTGCGAGGACGAGGTCCTCCAGCTCGTCGCCAGCGACGATCCCCAGCTCGCCAACGTCGCACGGTCGACGCTGCGCGCGATCACCCGCTGAGCTTGCGCGCCGGGCCCGGCCCGGCGTACCCTGCGCGGCATGCTGCGTGCCTGGATCCTGACCCTGTGCCTGCCGGCGGTCGGTCTCGCGCAGGAACCGCGTCTCGACCAGCAGCCGGTGCGCCGCAAGTTCGACGGCGTCGCGGCGCTGATCGGCGACGTGGCGATCCTCCGCAGCCAGATCGAGCGCGAAGTGGACGCGCGCGTCGCGGGTCTCGAAGCGGCCGGTGAACAGGTCACGCCGGAGATGCGCGAAGGGTTCTACCGCAGCGCCGCGCGCGAGCTCGGCCGGGATGCGATCCTGGCGCAGGGGACGAATGCGCTCGGCGGCGCCTCGCGAGAGATGCTCGAGCAGGAGATGCAGCGGCGGCTGCGCGAGTATCAACAGGAGCAGATCCAGAAGTTCGGCAGCTTCAGCGAGTACGCGCGCCAGCTCGAGATGCTCGGCCGGACATGGGACAACGTCGCCGAGGAGCAGCGCACGCAGCAGCTCGCGTTGATCCACCAGCAGCAGGAGTTCGCGCGCCGCTTCCGCAACCAATTCACGCTGGCGATCACGCCGAGCCAGATCCGCGACTACTACGAGAAGCACATCGAGGAGTTCGTCCGCAGCGGCTCGGCGGACGTCGACATGATGACGATCCAGCCGGGCAGCGATTCGTCGACGCTCGAGGCGCGGGCGCGGGTCGCGGCGCAGGCATGGGCGGAGCCGGACGCGAAGGCGGATGCCGTCGCGAATGAATACGGCGGGCTCGTGACCCGCATGCCCGGCGTCCGCGACGTCGCGGACGACATCCGGCTGGCGTTCATCAAGGAGTTCGCGGAAACGGCGAAGGTCGGCGAGGTGTCGGTGCCACGGCGTTCGGCGACCGGGCGGGCCATGCTGATCCTGAAGCTCGTGGCCCGCAACGATGGCCGGAGCGACGAGCTGAGCGATCCGGAGGTCCAGCGGCGGATCGCCAACGTGCTGGCGCAAGAGCACATCTATGCGATGAACGTCGCGCTGATCGCCCGCGGCGAGAAGGGGCTGAGCCTCTGGCCCGCCTCCCTGTTCGCGGCCCGCTGACGGGTCCACGGACCGCTGCGCCATGCGGCGCGCCGCAGCTCACGTCAGCGCCAGCGATCTCGGCCCGGGGCACGCCCCCGCCCCGTCCGGATCCGGCACTTCGGGCGCCCGGAACCCCGCGACCCGCCCTTCCCCGACCCACGGCCCGGCGCTACGTTCCCCCGCCTTCCTACCCCACCGGACCGGGTGCTGAACCGCCCCCGCCGCTCGGCCGTTCCAGGCCCCGGCGCAGACCCGTGAACCGCCGGTGGGGTCTCGCCCGCCACCCGATCCGACCAGCCGCACCGGCGCTGGACCGCACTGCCGAGAACCGTCGATGAGCCTCGACCCGACCAAATTCCACGTCGAAACGCACGGCAACCCGCTGCTGGACAACGAGCCGACGTTCCAGGAGTTGATGGGCGATCAGATCAAGCACGCCCCCTGGCTGCTGCTCTCGATCGTCCTGCACCTGATCGTGATCGGCATCTTCTGGATGCTGCCCGGCACGCCGCTCGAGGAGGAAGACCGGTCGTTGGTCATGAAGCCGCCGGAGGAGGAGAAGCCGCTCGAGGAGCCGCCGCCGCCCCCGCCGGAGCCGGAGAAGGAGGAGGTCAAGGAGGAGGTCGTTCTGCAGGACATGGAGGTCGTCGAAGAGGTGACCGAGGTGTTCGAGGAGGTCTCCGACGTCAAGGAATCCGCATTCGACAGCAACGCCTGGAACTCTGCGATCGGCCTCGGTGGTGGCGCCGGTGGCAAGTTCGGCGGGCGTCGCGGTGGACGTGGCGGTCTCGCGGCCAAGGGCGGCCGCGCGACAGCCGCGGCGATCGAAGCCGGCCTCGAGTGGCTGAAGAACCACCAGGACGAGGACGGCAAGTGGGACGCCGACGAGTTCATGAAGCACGACGTCGAAGGCGCCCCCTGCGACGGTGCCGGCAACGCGGTCCACGACGTCGGTCTGACCGGCCTCGCGCTGCTCGCGTTCCTCGGCGATGGCAGCACGCTGCGCTCCGGCCCGTACCGCGACGTCATCAAGAAGGGCGTCAACTGGCTGCGCAACCAGCAGGACCCGACGTCCGGCCTGTTCGGCACGAACGCGTCGCACGACTTCATCTACGACCACATCCTGGCCGCGTATGCGATGACCGAGGCCTATGGCCTCAGCGAGTCGAGCATTCTGCGCCCGTACGCGCAGAAGGGCCTCAACTACCTCGAGTACCACCGCAACCCGTACATGGTCTGGCGGTATCAGCCGCGCGACAACGACAACGACACGTCGGTCACCGGCTGGGGCGTGATGGTCTACAAGTCCGCGCAGGACTTCAAACTGCAGGTCAACGAGCAGGCCTTCAAGAACATCGAGATCTGGTTCGACCAGGTCACCGATCCGGCGACCGGCAAGGCCGGCTACACCAAGCGCGGTGAGCCGTCCTCGCGGCACCCTGGCGAACACGGCACGCGCTTCCCGGTCGACAAGGGTGAAGCGCTGACCGCCGCCGCGCTGCTCGGCCGCTTCTTCCTCGGCCAGGTCCCGAAGGACAAGCCGATCATGTCCGCGGCCGCCAACACGATCCTGAGCAAGCCGCCGATCTGGGACGAGAAGACCGGCACGATCGACATGTACTACTGGTACTACGCGTCCTACGCGCTGTACCAGATGGGCGGCCGCCACTGGAAGGAATGGTCCGCCAAGCTGACCGACGCGATCGTCAAGCCGCAGCGCATGGACGGCAACTTCAAGGGATCCTGGGATCCGAAGGGTGCCTGGGGTGAGGACGGCGGCCGCGTCTACTCGACTGCGATCTGTGTGCTGACGCTCGAGGCGTATTACCGCTACACGACGCTGATCCGGTAGCGGACAGACTCGAGCGCAGGAAGCGGGTTCGGGATCGGGTTCGGGTTCGGTCGGGCACGGGCTCCGGCGGGATCCGGATCCGTCGGGATCGGGCTGCGTCGGGATCGGGCTGCGTCGGGATCGGGATCGGGATCGGGATCGGGCCGGCCCCAGTGCGTGAGTGATCTCCGCGGACCCGTAGAGAACGAGAGCTTGCCTAGGAGGCAGCCTGCACGCGCGGGGCGCCGCCGGATCCTTGCGGTCTCGTGAACCGCGCGCTCCCCCGCATTCCCGATCCCGATCCCGATCCCGATCCCGATCCCGATCCCGATCCCCTTCCCGTTGCCGACCGAACCCCATCCCGAACCCCATCCCGACCGAACCCGATCCCGAACCCAAACCCGCTTTCACACCGCCTTCGCACGCGAACTCGGTTCTCCCTCTCCTCGTTCCCCTTCTCTGCCCCGAGTTCTCTCAGGTCCAGCAAAGGAGCCAACGATGGCGCTCGATCCGATGCGCTTCCATGTCGAACAGCATGGGGCGATGCAGCAGCAGGAGGAGTCGTTCTCGGAGTTGTGCCGCGAGCGGTTGCGGCAGACGCCGTGGTTGGCGTTGTCGCTCGCTGTGCACGCGGTGGTGCTCGTGGTGTTCTGGCTGCTGCCGCCGCAGCAGGTCGTGCAGGAGCATGTGGCGGCGACGATGCAGCCGCACGAGGAGCCGGTGCTGCCGGATCCGATCCAGCAGATCGTCGACCCGAAGCCGCAGGATCCGGTCGTCGATCCGACGCTGACCGATGTTCCGCTCGATACCAAGGTGCCGGAGCAGGACAGCGAGCTCGTCGAACTCGCGCAGCCGTCCGGGTCGCATGCGATCGATCCGGCCGCCTGGAATCACGCCGTCGGGCTCGGGGGTGGTGGGCCGCCGAGAGGCAAGTTGGGCGGCCGCGGGTCGCGGCGCGGGGCGCCAAGGCCGCACCAGGAAGCGATCGACCGGGCGTTGAATTGGTTGCGCCTGCACCAGGACGAGGACGGCAAATGGGACGCCGACGACTTCATGAAGCACGACCAGCAGGGGGCCGCCTGCGATGGCGCCGGCAATCCGGTGCACGACGTCGGTGTGACTTCACTGGCCCTGCTGGCGTTCCTCGGCGACGGGCACGATCTGCGCCAGGGCAAGCACCGCGACGTCGTCAAGCGCGGCATCCATTGGCTGCGCCAGCAGCAGGATCCGCAGAATGGCCTCATCGGCCCGGCCGCATCGCACGACTTCATCTACGACCACGTGATCGCGGCCTATGCGCTGTGCGAGGCCTACGGCCTCAGCGACGCTGCGATCCTGCGCCCGTACGCGCAGAAGGCCGTCGACTACCTCGAGTCGCACCGCAACCCATACATGGTCTGGCGCTACCAGCCACGCGACGGCGACAACGACACCTCGGTCACGTCCTGGGCGATCATGGTCTACAAGTCGGCGCAGGACTTCGGCCTGCAGGTCAATGCGCAGGCGCTGCGCAACGCCGAGATCTGGCTCGACCAGGTCACCGATCCTGCGACCGGCCGCGCCGGCTACACCAAACGCGGCGAACCTTCCTCCCGCCATCCCGGCGACCACGGCATGCGCTTCCCTCCCAAGCACGGCGAAGCCATGACCGCCGCCGCCCTGATGAGCCGCTGCTTCCTCGGCCAACAGCCCAAGCACAAACCGATCATGCAGGTCGCCGCCAACACCATCCTCGCCTGCCCTCCACGCTGGGACGAGGCCGCCGGCACCATCGATCACTACTACTGGTACTACGCCTCCTTCGCCCTCTACCAGATCGGCGGCGACACCTGGCACCAATGGTCGGCCAAGCTCGACGACGCCGTCCTCCGCCACCAGCGCGCCGACGGCAACTTCGCTGGGTCCTGGGATCCGAAGGGGGTGTGGGGCCAGGACGGCGGCCGCGTGTACTCCACGTCGCTGCTCGCGCTGACGCTGCAGGCGTATTACCGCTACACGAGGTTGATCCGGTAGGGCGAGGAGAGGGCCGTGTTCGCGTTGGGGTTCGGGTTCGGGTTCGGGTCCGAACGGGAGCGGGGGCGGAAGCGGGATCGGGTTCGGGTTCGGGTTCGGACCGTCCCAAACGCGTGAGCGACCTCTACGAACCCGTAGAGAACGAGAGCGTTCCTGGGAGGCGGTCTGCTACGCGCGGGTCGCCTCCAGACCTGTTCGGTCTCCTGCACCGCGCGCTTCCGCGCATTCCCAATCCCGAACCCCGTCCCGGTCCCGACCGAACCCGAACCCCAACCCGAGCCCGACCGAACCCCAACCCGAGCCCGACCGAACCCGAACCCGAACCCGAACCCGCGCTACCCGCGCTTGGCCTTCGCCAAAGCCCTCATCACCCGCGACTTCCTCCGCGCAGCAGTGTTCTTGCCGATCACCTTCGCCTTCGCAGCCTTGTCGATCTGCGCGAGCGTGCGGGCAACGTCACCCTCGACCTTCTGCGCCTCGCCCGCCTCGGCCGCCGCGATCGTGCGCTTGACCGCAGTCTTCATGGCGCTGGCTTTCGCCTTGTTGCGCGTGCGGCGTTTCTCGTTCTGGCGGACTCGTTTGGCGGCTTGCTTGCTGTGCGTCATGGTCTCTTGGCTCAGGTCTTCTGCAGGCGTTCGATCTGGTTGGCGACGTCGCGGTATCCGATGTCCTGCTCCAGGATGCGCGAGAAGTGGCGGAAGGCCTCGTCCTTGCGCCCGGCAGCGAGCGCGATCGTGGCCATCTCGTACAGGATCTCCTTGCCGAGCGTGCCGGCGGGTCCGGCCGATTCGAGTGCTTTCTGCATCTGGCCGAGCGCGAGGTCGGGCAGGTTCTTGTGGCGGAACGCGCGCCCGAGCTGGAGCAGGGCCTGCGCCTTGTGGCGCGGGTCCTTGACCGCCTGCTGCAGCTCGGCAACGGCGTCGTCGTGGTCGCCACGGGCGAGGAGGGCGCTACCGAGGTCGTAGCGCAACGCGAGGTCGAGCGGCTGGTCGGCGACGCGGCGGCGCAGCTCGGCGACGCGGAGGTCGGCGAGGACTCGGCCGGCCTGCTCGGCAGCATGCTCGTCGCCGCGCTTGCGCGCCTCGTCGACGATCTGCTCCTGCAGCCGCATGCGCAGGTCCCCGGCGCGCACGGCGAGTTCGCGGTCGTCCGGGGCGAGCTGCGCCGCCCGTTCGACGCAGTCGAGCGCGCCGCGCAGGTCGCCATCCATCGTGCGCAGCTGCGCGACCTCGAGCAGCAGGCGCCGGTCGTCCGGATTGGCGGCCAGCTTCGCCTCGAGCTCGTCCAGCTCGGCGGCGATCTCCTCCTTGGTCAACTGCATGCGCTGGCCGCGCTCGATCTCGCGCTGACCCTGGCGATCCTTCAGCAGCTCGCGCGAGCTCTGCGCCGTCTCGATGCCGGTGGTCCGCAGCGCCCCCTCGGCGGCGAGGTTCTTGCGCGCCTTCAGCGACTCCTGGTCGCGCGGGTCGATCTTGAGCGCCTGCTCGTACATCGCGAGCGCGTCGTCGTGCTGGCCGGCCTCGTACAGCAGCGCGCCGGCGTTGCGCGCGGCGACGAGGCAGCGCGGCTGGGCTTCGGCATAGCTCTGGAACACGGCAAGCGCCGACTTGCGGTAGCCGGCGCGTTGCAGCGAGTCGCCGAGCCGCAGGTTCGCGGTCTCGTCGAGCGGGTCGAGCGCGAGATAGCGCTCGTAGGCTCCGGCCGCCGCTGCGTGCTTGCCGAACATCCGGCACATCGCGCCGATCCCGAGGTTGAGCCCCCCACCGAGCAGCGCGAACACTTTGGACGGCTTCTTCGCCGCCGCCTGCTGGAACAGCGCCTGCCGCAGTCCGCGGCGCGCGTCACCATTGTCCGGCTGCAACGCGAGCAGCTGCCCGTACAGCTTGACGGCGTGCGCGTAGTTGCGGCGCTTCACCGCCTCGGCGGCGTTCTGCAGGTGCTTGGTCAGGTCCATCGGCGAGCCCGGTCGTGCCTTGACGCCGGGCAAAGGGCGGAAGAACCTAGCCGCCGCTTCCAACGGCCGCAACCGGCCGCGCCGCCCCGAACTTGCAGATCCGGCGCCGCCGGCCCACTCCGACATCGATGCTGCAGATCGTCCGCTACCCCGACCCGGTCCTGCGCCTCGGTGGCAAGCAGGTCGAGACGTTCGACGCCGACCTGGCCCGGACGGCGCGCCAGATGTTCGACCTGATGTACGAGCTGCGCGGCGTCGGCCTGGCCGCCCCGCAGGTCGGACTGCAGCTCCGGCTGCTGGTCCTGAACCCGACCGGAGACGCCAAACAGCCGGATCAGGAGCTGATCCTGGTGAACCCCAAGCTGGGCCGCCGCAAGCAGCCGGAGTTCGACGAGGAAGGCTGCCTGTCGTTTCCCGGGATCTACGCCGAGGTCGAGCGCGGCCACACGGTCGAGGCGACCTGGCAAGACCTCGAGGGGAAGCCGCAGGCGGCGACGCTGGACGGCTTCGTCGCGCGGATCGTCCAGCACGAGACGGATCACCTGGACGGCATCCTGTTCGTCGACCGGCTGAGCCCGATCGACAAGCTCCGCGTGCGGCCGCAGCTGACCGAGATGGAGCGCCGCTTCAAGGCCCGCGTCTGATCGATGCGGATCGTCGAGGGCCTCGCTGCGCTCGATGCCCTCGCGGCCGCGGAGCTGACGCCGCCATCGGTCGCCACGGTCGGCGTGTTCGACGGGGTCCATCTGGGGCACCTGCGGCTGCTGCACGAGCTGGTCGAGTACGCGGCCGAGCTCGGCGCCGTGCCGACCGTGGTCACGTTCGCCGATCATCCCGACCGGCTGCTGCGCGGCGAGGCACCGCCCCCGCTGACGAGTCTCGAGCACCGGCTCCGGCTGCTGCGCCGGGCCGGCGTCGACCGCATCGCGCTGCTGCAGTTCGACGAGGCGCTGCGCGATCTGTCGGTGCGTGCGTTCGCCGAGCGCGTCCTGGTCGCGGCATTGCGCACCTGCGGACTGTTGCTCGGCTACGACTCGGCGTTCGGCAAGGATCGTGAAGGCACGCCGGAGCGCCTGCGCGGGATCGGTGCCGAGCTCGGCTTCGCCGTGCGCGTCGCGCGCTCGTTCGAACTCGATGGCGCGCCGGTCTCGTCGAGCGCGATCCGCGCGGCGATCGCGGCCGGCGACCTGACGCGCGCGCAGCGGATGCTCGGGCGTTGGCCGTCGACGCTCGGACGCGTCGTCACCGGCGACCATCGCGGGCATGCGCTCGGCTACCCGACCGCGAACCTCGCGGTCGAGACGCCGGTGTTGCCGCCGAGCGGCGTCTATGCGGTCCAGGTCCTGCACGACGGTGCCGTGCTGCCGGGAGTCGCCAATCTCGGGGTCCGTCCGACGTTCGGCGGGCCGGCCGACGGGCGGACGCTCGAGGTGCACCTGCTCGACTTCGATGGGGAGCTGTACGGCCGGCTGCTCGAGGTCATGTTCCTGGCGCGGATCCGTGACGAGCGGAGGTTCACCGGCGCCGACGCACTGCGGGCGCAGATCGCGCGCGACGTGGAAACCGCGCGCGCGATCCTGGCCGGCTGAGATGGGATACTGCGCGCATGCGCGCTGCGTCGCACCTCCTCCTCACGCTGCTGCTCGGTGCCGCGCCCGTCCTGCGCGCGCAGCACGAGGTCGCCGACTCCGCCTGCGGGTTCGCGATCACGCTGCCGAGTGCGGACTGGAAGCTGCAGGACCACAGCGGGCAGGGGGCGGTCGTGCACATCTACTCGCCGACGACGCCGCCGGTGCCGCGCGTGACGTTGCTGCGGATCCCGGCCGCGTTCCTGCCGGACGGGCTCGCGACGCGCGCGAGCCAGATGCGGGCGATGCCGGCGCTGCAGTGCGAGCCGGTCGTGGCAGCGACGCTGGCCGGGCGCGACGCGCAGCAGTTCGAATACACCGGCGGCGGCGTGCGCCACATCGAACGCGCGCTGCTGCTCGGCGATGCCTACACGATCCTGCAGATCGCGGCGAAGCCGGGCGATTGGCAGGAGCCGCAGCGCGCTGCCGCTTACGAGCAGGTCTGGACCTCGGCGCGCCTCGTCGAGCTCGCGGCACCGGTGAAGCTGTCGGTCGATCCGAAAACGCCCGAGCAGGTGCGGCAGACGCGCGCCGCGCTCGAGCCAGCGCCGCAGCCGTTCGAGTTGCGCGCGCACGACCTGCAGGTGCGGATCGAACCGGCGACCGGCCGCGTCGAAGTGCGCGACGAGCTGACGATCGCCGCGCGCGGCCAGGAAGTGGCGGAGCTCGAGCTGTTCTGCACCCTGGTCGAGATCGATGGCATCCGCTGCGGGGACCAAGAACTGCAGTGGGAGAAGCAGGACGACCGGACGCTGCGGCTCCAGCTCGCGCAGCCGCTGGCGCCCGGCGCGGAGACGCGCCTGCAGTTCACCGCGCATGCCGAGAAGTTCCATACCGCGGTCGACCAGAAGCTCGTCGCGGAGATCGCGGTGTTCGGTCAGGTCGAGCCGACGTCGTCGTTCACGTCGCACGTCCTCTACTACCCGGTCGATCAGCGCAACGACGCCCAGGTGCGGATCGCGCTGTCGGTGCCGCACGGCTACGTCGCCGTCAGTGGCGGCAACGCGCTCGGCAGCGAGCAGGACGGAGACCGCGTCGTCTTCCGCTACGAGGAGCCCCTGCGCACGCCGCGGCTGCTGCCGTTCGGCTTCGCCGTCGCGCGCTACGAAGTGCTGCGGGACGAGCTCCCCTCCGGGCTGCAGCTCGAGATCTGGCATCCGCAGCACAAGCAGAAGGAGGCAGCGCAGCGGATGCGGATCGCACGCATCTGCGGCGAGCTGTTCGAGCAGCGGATGGGGCCGCTGCCGTGGCGCCGGGTCGCGTTCTGCTGGGTGGCGCCAACACGCAAGGAGACCGGGGTGAGCCTGCCGGGGCAGGTCCTCGTGTCGGATGGGTTCTTCCGCGATGCCAGCGGCGTCGAGCTGAGCGGCGCGCGGCTCAACGATCCGCAGACGCTCGGGCCGCTGCTGATCGCCGACGAGCTGTCGCACCAGTGGAACGCGTATGCCGTGCCGCTGCCGAACGAGCTCGCCGAAGGGATCTCGACGTTCACCAACCTGCTGTTCCTCGAAGTCGAGCGCGGGCGGGAGGAGTACCGCCGTGGGATCGAGTTCTGTGCGCATGCGTACCGCGCCGTCGCGGCGGACGCCGTCGACGTGGCGCTCGCGGATCCGGGGCTGTACCGCTCGTCCGTCTACCGCGTCGTCGCATTCTGCAAGGTGCCGGCCGTGCTCGACCTGCTGCGGCACCGGCTCGGCGAGGAGCGGTTCTGGCGCGCGTGGAAGCACGTGTTCACGACGCTGCGCGGCGAGCGCGGCGGCTATGCGCCGTTCGTGACTGCGTTCGGGGCGGGCGCCGAGGCGGAGCTCGCGGGGTTCTTCGACCAGTGGTTCTTCCAGGCCGGACACCCGCAGCCGCAGGTGCGCTGGTCGCAACGCGCTGGCGAGCAGGGACCGCTGTTGACACTCGCAGTCGAACAGGCGGAACCGGGCGGGCTGTTCGAGTTCCAGCTCGTCGTCGAGGCCGACTGCGGCGCCGCCGGCAAGATCGCGCTCGAACCGCTCGCCGTGACGCAGCGCAGCCAGTCGTTCGAGCGCGCGCTGCCGGCGGAGGCCCGGGACGTGACTGTGCGCGCCGAGGCGGACTCGCCGCTGATTCCGGTCACCGTCGCTGCGGCCGATCGCTGAACGTGGCTCGGCTTGATCCGCGGCCGGGCAGCGCTACCGTGCGCGGCCCGCGTGGGTAGGTAGCTCAGCTGGTAGAGCACAGCACTGAAAATGCTGGGGTCGCCGGTTCAACTCCGGCCCTGCCCACCAGTTATGGCTTCGGCGCGGCGTATCCGTTAGCCCAGGCCGCCTTTGTGGCGCCGAACGCGTCCAACCACGCGCGTGTTCGCGGCCGCGACCCCTCATCGGGGTGGAAGCCAGGATCCGAGCGCACGTGCCTCCGCCTTCGGACAACAGTGGGACGGGTGAGCCATCAGTTGTCCTCTGGCTTTTCTCGAGACGTCGCCTCACCTGCCGCTTCGAGCGCGCGGCGGACCACATCGTCCGAGATCCAGAACCCGACATCGATCAGCGCATGCAGCAGGGGCTCGACCCGTTCGATGGCGCGCGCACGCTTCGCATGGACAAGAACGCCGAGTGTGCCCTGGACGGGCAGACCGAGCCGCTTGGCGGCAGCACGGCCTCGGCGCTCGTCGATCAACACGAGGTCCGCGTTCTCACGCCGGGCGAGCGCGAGTGCAGCGGCCTCGCCGGCATCCAGTCCCGTCAGCAGCGTGCGAAGGACCGGATCCTCGGCGTCCCAGGCGACGACCTCCAGCCACTTCGCTTGCGCAACCTCTGCGCTCCCCGGATGGCCGGCGCCGCGTTCGACGACCTCCTCGAACACCACGCGCGGAACGAGCACGCGGTCGTGCAGTGTGCGCAGCAGGTCGAGCTGTCCGACCGCGCTCAGGTAGATGAGCGGGCCCGAGTCCGCGACGACGAGCACGATGCGCTACGAGAGCTCTTCGTCGAGCTCGTTCGGGTCGTAGTCGAAGGCGGTCAGCCGGTGCTGGCCCATGATCTGGAGGAACCGCGCACGCGGCAGCCCGGCCAGCTCGGCCGCCTTCCCGTGGCCAAGACGGCGCTCACGAACCTGCTCTAGCAACCAAAGCAGGCGGAGCTCCGCCGAGATCCGCTCAGGATCCCAGGGATGCACTTCGAACACTTCCTCGGGTAGCTCGACCTGCACCGTCCGCGACTTGCCGTTCGGTCCCGTCATCGTGGTGCCAGACTACTACCAGAACCCGCCGGTTGCTCCGTGGCCTGGCTCGCCATCCCGCAACCGCGACAGCGGAGCGGGCATCGCGGCATGAGCCTGGGCTCACGGCTGGGCTAACGCAAAGCTCGCGAGAACCACGCGGAAGCAGCCACATCGAAGCCTTGTCGTTCTGGGTACCGAAGCGTGACAAACTGCGCAGCAAGGACTTGCGACCGCGAGGCCCAAGCGGCGTCGCATGGCCTCGACGCTCTGAAAATGCTGGGGTCGCCGGTTCAACTCCGGCCCTGCCCACCATCGACGCCTGATCCGATCGGCGCGGGCGCCGGACCTGCGCAGCTGGCCAGCTTTCAGTCCGGCCTGATCCAGGGTGGCGCGGGTGTGACGATCTGCCTGGCTAGCACTGCTCCCTGTTCCGTCAGGACGAGCGTCGGGCCCACCAATCGGATCGGCAGCGGTGGTTGCTGCGGTGCGAGTGCGACCAGTCCTTCGCGGATTGCGTCCCAGAGCACTGCTTCGAGACACTCGGGATCTCTGCCGTGCTCCTCGCACCATCGCCATCGATCACGGATGCGCAGAACGTCGCCTGGTTCCGGCTCCCGACCAGCGCGCTTGAATGCAGCCAAGAGTTCGCTGACTCGTACCATGCGTTGTCTCCGGGTGACAAGACAGGGGAACCGCGCATGCGTTACTGCGCATCGGACTGCTCTTGGCTGCAAGAGATGCATCGAGCTGCGACTCCGGAACTGGGGACGAGCTCGCCAGGGTTTCCCGCAGGCAGGCACCGGTCCTCGCTTCTTCGGCGGACCTTGCTGGCCGAGTGTGCCGCGGCAGCAGTCCGCTGCGAGCACTGCAGCACCATCCACGCCCGGTCGAACCGGCGCGTGCTGATGTCGGCTTCCCGCATGCAGTAGTACACCGAGCCGGGTCGCCCCACATCGTGCCGGACGCTTCGGCGCTCGAGATCTGCAGCACCGTGTGAACGGGCTCCCGACACCGGCTCGCGGGACTGCACTTTGCAGCGTCCGCTGCACCCCTTTCCGACCGGAGTCGAACCGATGTTCAGGCACGCGAACGCATTCAGCAGTTTCTCCGTGGACGACCTCGCCGAGGCAAAGCGGTTCTACGACGGCACGCTCGACCTCGAAGTCGTCGAGACGCCCGAGGGTCTCGAACTGCGGCTCGAGAACGGCACCCGGGTCTTCATCTACCCTTCGCAGGACAACGCACCGGCGGATCACACGGTGTTGAACTTCGAGGTCGACGACGTCGATGCCGCGATCGACGCGCTCGCCGAGCGTGGCGTGCACATGGAGCACTACGACCGGCCGGACCTGCAGACCGATGCGCGCGGGATCTTCCGTGGCGAAGGCGGTCCGGAAGCGATCGCGTGGTTCAAGGATCCGGCCGGCAACGTCCTGTCGGTGATCCAGCCACGATGATGGCGCGGCGCCGACCGACCCGGTCGCCGCACGACCATGCTGCGAGCGATCACACAGGTGACGCCGGAGCCTCGCCGCCGGCCGCACGCCCGAATCGCGCGAACACTTCGATCGGTCCGACGATGTGGTCGTTGAGCAGCTCGAGATCCTCAGCCGGGATCCACCATTCGGTGTGGTGCGCCGCGCCGACCTTATGGATTTCGTAGCGCGTCATGAAGTCGCGCTCGACCGCGAACCGCATGACGAATCCGGCGCCGGATTCCGCCACGTTCCACCGCTGCGCGATCTCGGTCGCGTAGCGCTCGTTGGTCACCGGGTAGAAGATCGGCTGCTCCGGCAACCGCGGCGGCCAGCGGCGGAATCCGGAGTCCGCCAGCAGCGCGAACTCATTCGGACCCACTGGCCGATAGAGCGTCACCGTCGAAGCGCCAGCGTCGGGCGATGAGTTCACGCGGGAACGCTATCTCGGCGCGGCGACGAGCACGTACCGCAGCCCGCGAAACGCAACGCGCGCGGGGGCGGACCGGCGCGCACTGCTCCACTGGGATCGCGTTTCCAAGGACTTCGCGTCGCCCGGCCGTACTCCCGCGCCACCGCTCAGCCGCCCGAGGGCCCTGCCAGCCGCTTGTAGAAGATCACCGCGTCGTGTGGCGTGACCCCGTCCGGATCGAGCGCGAACTCCGGGATCGTGCCGGCATGCACCCACCCGAGCTTGCGGTACAGCGCCTCGGCGGCACCACCGCGCCTGGCATCCAGCGTCAGCAGCGTGCGTCCCTGCGCACGCGCGATCCCCTCGATCTCGTGCATCAAGCGTTCGCCGAGCCCGCGGCGACGCGCGCGGCGGTGCACGAGCAGTTTCACGATCTCGGCGCGGTGCGGCTGGTTCGGCGCCCAGGCCGGATGCATCTGCACGGTGCCGCAGATCCCGGACTCGTCGCGCGCGACCAGGAAGACTGCGTCCGGATGCGCGCGTGCCAACGTCTCCCGCCACCAGGCGACGGCATCCTGCTCGGTCAGCGTCGCCAGGAAGCTGACGGCAGCCCCGGATCCGATCGCGTCGAGCAGCAGCCGGGCGAGCTGCGCCAGGTCGCGGTCGTCGGCCGGTAGCGGCAGCCGTTCGATCTGTGTCATCGGCTCAGGTCGGCGATCGGACCGCCGGTTGCGAGAGAAAGGATGGTCGGGGGCGTCAGCCCGAAACTTGCCGATCCGGCCCGGCAGCTGCCCGGCCTGCGCGCGGGAGCCTACACTCCGCGCCCATGAACCGACCGATCCTCGTCGCGGCCTGTCTGCTGGTCACGTGGGCGACCCCGGCCCAGACTGTCAGCGGCGAGTTGCGCACCCGCACGCAGTACGGCCTGTACGTCATCGACCCGGGCGGCTCCGACTTCAAGACGATGGCGCCGAACACGCTGCTGCCGCAGGGGACCTCATCGATCGACGCACTGGTCTCGAACGGCGCCGTCACGACTTTGTTCGGCGTGCAGACGCACGGCAACGTCACGAGCTGCGACGTCAGCGAACAGGGGACCGGCAGTGGCGCGGTCCTCGGCGGTTCGACGCCGTCACCGACGCTGCCGACGGTCCAGCAAGGCCCGCACGAGCTGACCTACCGGATCCTCGGGTCGGCCGGCATGCGCGGGAAGATCGAGGTCTGGGCCAGCGGCGTCGCCTTTGACAGTTCGATCGTGCGCCTGGCCGCCGCGGTCGCCGATCCGAACACGATCGACTTCAACCTGGTGACCCACAGCGGGATCCAGGTGTTCGACCGCCGGCAGTGGGACGTCCGCCTGGATGCGAGCGGCCGCCGCGAGGTGCGCATCCTGACCGACGCGTTCCTCAAGCCGGACACGAGCGGGCGAGCGCTCTACAAGACCGGGATCAGCGTCGTATTCACGCCGGGCGCGTTCTGCGACATCGAAGGCTATGGCGCCGATTGCGGCGCGCACCTGACCGCATCCGACACGGTCACCGGCAACACGCGCACGGTCGTCGCCGCGCTGTCCGATGCGCCGCCGAACGCCCCGGCGCTGCTCGTCGTCGGTACGCAGCGCCTGGCGATACAGCTCCCTGGCACGAGCTGTCTGCTGCGCACGGATCCACTGGCGGCCGTGCCGTTCACGGTCGACGCGACCGGGTACTTCCGGCTGCCGTTCTCGCTGCCGGCGACGCTCGCGTTCGCCGCGAACTGCCAGACCGTGTTCCTGACGCCGGCGCAGAATCTCGGCACCACGAACGGCGTCGCGATCCGCTTCCAGTAGCCGCCCACGACCGGGGGCGCGCCGCCGACGCACGACGCGATGGATGACCTGTGGGCCGCGCGCTGGCTGATGGGGCTGTCGCTGGCGTTCCACATCCTGTTCGCGGTCGCCGGGATCGCGATGCCGCTGCTGATGGTGCTGGCCGAGCGCCGGTGGCTGCGCACCCGCGATCCCCTGTGGCTGGAGCTGTGCCAGCGCTGGTCGAAGGGGGTCGCGATCCTGTTCGCGGTCGGTGCCGTCTCCGGCACCGTGCTGTCGTTCGAACTCGGCCTGCTGTGGCCGGAGTTCATGCGGCTCGCGGGACCGGTCATCGGGCTGCCGTTCGCGCTCGAGGGCTTCGCGTTCTTCCTCGAGGCGATCTGCCTGGGGCTCTACCTGTACGGCTGGCGCCGGCTGGCGCCGCGCCTGCACCTGGCGACCGGGATCGGCGTGTTGCTGGGCGGCGTCGCCAGCGCAGTGTTCGTGATCGCGGCGAACGGCTGGATGAACTGCCCGACCGGGTTCCGTTGGGCCGACGGCCGGTTCACCGACATCGATCCGGTGGCGGCGATGTGCAATCCGATGTGGCTGCCGCAGGCGCTGCACATGCTGCTGGCCGCGTTCGCCGCGCTGGGGTTCGGCGTCGCCGGCGTCCACGCGCTGCTGCTGCTGCGCCGGCCGCAGAGCCTGCTGCACCGGCGCGCGTTGCAGCTCGCACTCTGGGTCGGCGGGATCCCGGCCCTGCTCGTGCCGCTGTCGGGTGACCTGCTCGCGAAGCGCGTCGCCACGACCCAGCCGGTCAAGCTGGCGGCGATGGAAGGGCTGTTCCAGAGCGAGCAACCGGCGGCCCTGCGGATCGGCGGCTGGCCGGACGAGGTCGACGAGGTGACGCCGTACGCGATCGAGATCCCGGGCCTGCTGAGCTGGCTCGCCCATGGCGACTTCTCGGCGCGCGTGCGCGGGCTCGAGGAGTTCCCGCGCGACGCATGGCCACCGGTCACGGTCACGCACGTCGCGTTCCAGCTCATGGTCGCGCTCGGCACGATCCTGGTGATCGTGACCGCGATCGCCGCCTGGCTCGGTTGGCGCCGGCGGGCGTTGCACGAGCGGCGCTGGTTCCTGTGGCTGTTGGTCGGCTGCGCGCCGTTGGGATTCCTCGCGATCGAAGCCGGATGGACGGTGACCGAGGTCGGCCGCCAGCCGTGGATCATCCACGGGATCCTGCGCACCCGGGACGCGGTCACGCCGATGCGCGGGCTCGGCGTGCCGTTCGTCGTGTTCCTGTCGCTGTACGCGCTGCTGTTCGCGGTCACGTTCCGGTTGTTGCGGCGGCTGGTGTTCCAGAGCCTGGAGCCGGAGGACGCGCGCGATGCCTGAGCTCCCCGACCTCGCAGCGGCGGCGCTGCTGCTCGCGCTGGTCACCTACGTGTTGACCGGCGGGGCGGATTTCGGCGGCGGGATCTGGGAGCTGTTCGCGCGCGGCCCGCGTGCGGCGCAGCAGGTGCAGGCACTGCGGCGCGCGATCGCGCCGATCTGGGAGGCGAACCACGTCTGGCTGATCGTCGTCGTCGTGCTGCTGTTCGTCTGCTTCCCCCCGGCGTTCGCGGCGATCATGGTCGCGCTGCACGTGCCGGTCTCGCTGCTGCTGGTCGGGATCGTGCTGCGGGGGGCGTCGTTCGCGTTCCAGTCGTATGCGGCCGGCGATCACGTCGTCGAGCGCGCGTCGGTGCGCTGGTTCCGGATCGCCAGCGTCGTGACCCCGCTGATGCTCGGCGTCGTCGCCGGCGCGGTCGCAGCCGGCGGCATCCGGATCGAACAGCCGGCCGGCGCCGTCGTGACCGACTTCGTGACGCCGTGGTTGCAGCCGTTCCCGTTCCTGGTCGGCGCGATGACCCTCGCGCTGTGCGCATACCTGGCCGCGGTCTACATGACGCTGGAGACCGACGGCGAGCTGCGGGAGGACTTCCGCTTGCGCGCGCTGGCGGCGGGGGTCGGCGTCGGCGCGATCGCGTTGCCGGCTGCGCTGCTCGCGCTCGACGCCGCTCCGGTGATCGGGGAGCCGCTGCTGGGATCATCATGGTCGCTGCCGTTCCACACCGCGACCGGCATGGCCGCGGTCGGCGCGCTCGCTGCCCTCGTGCGCCGGCGGTTCCGCCTGGCGCGCATGCTCGCGGTGCTGCAAACGACGCTGATCCTGTTCGGCTGGGCACTCGCGCAGTACCCGAGCATCGTGGCTCCGGATCTGCGCATCGACGAAGCCGCGGCGCCGCCGGTGGTGCTGCGCATGACGCTGGTCGTGCTCGGGCTCGGATCGGCGCTGCTGCTCCCGGCGTTCGTGTGGCTGTACCGCGTGTTCAAGGGAGCGGGTCGATCCTGACTCACTTCGCAATCACGATCTCGACGTCCCCCTCCCGCTGCAGCACGCGCAGCCCGACATCCTGCTCGTGCCGCGTCAGCTCCAGCGCGACCGTCGCCTCCCCGACGCGCAGGTTTTCGATCCGCAGTTGCGGCAGGTACTCCGGCAGCCGCGGATGTTGCAGGCGCAGCACGCTCCGCACTGCGTCGATCGACAAGCCCAGACAGAGCGTCTCAGCTCACGGTCGGCTGGCTGCGGCGGCGGTAACGCGCCGTCATGAACCGGTGCCACTCGCCGTCCCCGTTCAGCATGTGCGACGACATGATCCGGCGGTCGGCCGAGTGCAGCTCGATGACTTCGCGGTAGCGCACCAGCTTGCCGTCCCCGGTCATGCTCGGGCCTTGCGTGTCGAGCGTCAGCGACTGGCCGTTCTCGTCACGCCGGCCTTCATAGACCCAGAAGTGGGTCATCATCGAGCCGATCCAGCTGCCGACGAACCGCTCCCGCGCCGGGTCGTAGCCGAGCGTCATCAGCATCCGCGCTGCGTTGCCGCTGCCGGGCATTTCCCCCTCTCCTTCGCAGAGGATCCACAGTTCGCCGAGCGGCCGGACGCGCTCGATCCCCTGCGACTTGAACGGCGGTTGGCCCGGCGGTCCCTGGGACTCCGCTTCGAACATCCAGTCTCCGACGAGTTGTTGCAGCCAGCGGTGTTCGTTCTGTGCAGGGGCATCGTGCATGTCTCACTCCTTGGATGGGAAGGCAGCCAACGTAGCGCGGAAGTTCCTGGCCGGGGATTCGCGACGGCTGCTTCGGCACGCGTCGCTGCAAGCACGCTTCTTGCACCGGACCCGGCGCCATGGCCCGACGTGCCGCTGCATCCCCGCCCGCCCGACCGCCCGCGCCCGGCGCAGCGGATTCCCCGGCGCGGCCACGACGCCGCCGGCACTGGGTCGCCTGGATCGCCGTCGTGCTCGCGACGCTGCTGCTGCTCGTGTTGGTCGCGGCGAAGTTCCTGCTCGATCCATGGACCGAGGCGGCGATCGAGAGCGCCGGCACGCGCGCGACCGGCGTCGCGACGACGCTCGGTTCGGTGTCGGTCTCGCCGTTCACCGGCGAGCTGACGTTCGACGACCTGGAGCTCGACAACCCCGAGGGTTACCCGTCGCCGCACTTCCTGCAGCTCGAGACCGGGGACATCCAGGTCGCCCTCGGGTCGCTGCTGACCGACCACGTGCGGTTTCCGAGCGTGGAGCTGAAGCGGCTGACGCTGCGGCTCGAAGATGCCGGCGGCACGCTGAACGCGGCCCAGATCGCGTCGCACGCGGCGCAGCAGGGCGGGCCCAAGCGCAAGCCGCGCAATCCGGCCGACCAGACGAAGTTCACGATCGACCGGTTGATGGTGCGCAACGTCGACGTGCACGCGAGCTGGCAGGGCAAGAGCGTGCACCTGCAGTTCGCCGAGATCCCGCTGCACAACGTCGGCTCCGGCACGACCGCCGGAGACCTGATCGCGCAGCTGCATGGCGTGCTGTTGACAGCGACACTGGACGCGATCGTGCGCAACGCCGGCTCGCTGCTACCGCAGGAGATCGCCCAGGGGCTCGGCACCAGTGTCGTCGCGCTGCAGCAGCTCGGCACCTACACGATCGGCACGATCGACCAGGTCGGGCGCGTCGTGTCCGGAGTCGTCGAGCAGCTGCCGGCAGCCGGCGCCGGTGCCGCGGCCGCGATCCTGCAAGGCGGGGTGGACGCAGCGCGGGGCGCCGTCGAGGACGCGGCCAGGAAGGCGATCGAGCGGCTGCTCGGCGGTCTGCCACCGCCGCCGCCGGATCCGAAGCAGCCGCCGCCAACTCCGGCGCAGCCCCCGCAACAGCCGCCCGCCAATCAGAAGCCGGACAAGCAGGGCTGAGACTCAACCTTCACCAACAGCCGCAGAACCTGCACCTCGGTGCAAGTCCTGCAGCCGGTGGTTGCGTGAAACCTGCGTGCAGCGCGCCGCCGCTGAGCGGCGCGCGCGCTGAGTTGCGCAGCCGCAGAATCCTCGCGGCACGCGAGGATTCGAAGCCGGAGCAACTCCATGAACGCCCGCAGCGTGGCCGAGTGGCGTGGGGTCGACCGAGCGATGCGAGGTCGACCCATTGCCTGCGGCCGCGAGGCCGCGCTGCCGATCAATCCATCGCGTGCTTGAGCCGTGACAGCTTGTCGTGCGTCGTCTGCTGCTCCTGCAACAGCCCCGCGACGAACTGCCGCGTCGGCATCGAGAGGTCGTGCAGGTCGCGCCGGTAATCCTCGAGCCCGTGGTCTTCACCTTCCTCGAGCACGGCGACGGCCGAAGAGGTCCCGAACAGCTTGGCACCGCCTTCGACTGCCTTTGCCAACGTGCCCCAGGCCCCGGAGCTCTCGGACGGGCTGCCGCCGAGCGTGCGGATCTTCTCGCGCAGCAGTTCCTTCCGACGCGTGTGCGATTCGCGGTTCTCGCGCAGCACCTGCAGCAGCATCGGATCCTTCGCCCGGTCGATGACCTGGTCGTAGGTCTCCACCGCCGAGCACTCGCCACGCAGGAACGAATTCAGTTGTTGGATTTCCTTGTCGTTCGCGTTCTTCATGCCTGCAGGAAATACAAACCGTGTACCGGCATCGACTGAGTAGACAGCGGCACGCACCTTGCTCTCCGCTGCGCAACCATGACCGAGACCGCGTTGGACCGCTCCCCCGTCACGCCGGTTTCCCTGCGCGCGCTGCGCAGTGCAGCGCAACGTGCAGAACCGGCCCGTGCCGTGCATCGTGCCACTGACGACGCCGCGCAGCTGCGCCCGGCACGCATCCTGATCGCCGACGATGACGAGCTCGTGCGGCGCCGGCTGCGCGAGCTGCTCGAAGCGGAGGGCCACCAGGCCTGGACCGCGGCCAGCGGGGAGCAGGCGATCGAACTGGCCCGGTTGCACGAACCGGATCTCGTGCTGCTCGACGTCACGATGCCAGGGATGGACGGCTACGAGGTCTGCCGCCGGCTCGATCCGACGTCACACGCCGCGCCGCTCGTGATCTTCGTGTCCGGTCTCGCGGAACCGGCCGATCGCATCCGCGGACTGCAGACCGGCGCGATCGACTACATCGGCAAGCCGTTCCGGCTGACCGAGCTGCGCGCGCGGATCCAGGCGGCCCTGCGCACGAAGGCGCGGATCGACGCGCTGGTCGCAGACGCGTCGACTGATCCCCTGACCGGGCTGGCGAACCGCGCGCTGCTGGCGCGGCGGATCCCGTCGCTGGTCGCCGCGGCCGAACGCTACGGTCACCAGCTGAGCTGCCTGATGGTCGACGTGGATGCGTTCAAGGCAGTCAACGACCAGCACGGCCACGACGCCGGTGACGACGTGCTGCGGCAGACCGCCGGCCGGATCAGGCGGCTGTGCCGCACTGCGGACCTGGTCGCCCGCTACGGCGGCGAGGAGTTCCTCGTCGTGGCGCCCGAGACTCCGGTCGAAGCCACGGTCGTCCTGGCGACGCGGATCCACCGCGCGATCCGGGCTCGGCGCTACGTGGTGCGTTCGTTCGGACGGCTGATCACGCTGCCGCTGACCGTCAGCATCGGGATCGCGCACTGGGAGCCGGGGATGACCGCGGACGAGCTGATCGGTCTCGCCGACGCGGCCCTGCTCGGCGCGAAGCGCGGCGGCCGCGACCGGATCATCGTCGCGGAGGCGGAGTTCCGGTGACCGGGAACGCCGCCGGCGGCAGCTGCCCCGGCGGCGTGGTAGATGCCCCGACAAGGGCGCGGGCGCGCCTCAGCGGCGGCCGAGCAACACGCCGACCAGCAGCCCGGCGCCGGCCGCGATCAGCAGGCTCTTCCACGGGTTGTCCCGGACCCGCTCGCGGAACTGCTGCTCGAACTCAGCGGCCTGCTCCTTGCCGCGCTCGTAGTACTCGCCGGCCTTCTGCTTGCCGCGCTCGTACAGATCCTTCGCCGCGTGCTTGCCGGACTCGCCGACCTCCTTCACGTCCTTGCCGACCGTGCGCACCTGATCGCGCAGCTGATCGCGTGCAGAAGCTGCATGCCCGGAACCGGATGTCGTTTCTGGATGTGTCATCGTTGGATTCGCTTTCTCGTCGATCGATTGGGTTGGCAGAAGAAGTTGTTTCGCCAACCGATGGAGCAAGCGACGTACCGGGGCGCGCGCGAGCTGGCGCGGCTCACCGGCTGACGACGGCATCGAGTGGCGCCAGCAACGGGATGTGCTCGCTCGCGATCTTGATCGCCACCAACAGCGGCACCGCCAGCAGCGCGCCCGGGATCCCCCACATCCACGAGATCAGCAGCAGCCAGATGAACAGTGCCACCGGACTGATCGCGAGGCGGCGGCCGACGATCAACGGCGTCAGCAGCAGACCTTCGAGGGCATTCAGCAGGAAATACGCCAGCGGCGGCAGCGCGATCTCGCCCAACGTGTCGAACGTCAGCAGCGCGACGGCGGCGACGACGACGATCCCGACCGTGGGACCGATGTAGGGCACGAAGTTCAGCAACCCGGCCAGCACGCCCCACAGCGCGGGATTCGGCATTCCGAGCAGCCACAGCACGCCGCCGACCGCGAGGCCGAGCCCGACGTTGATCGTCATCACGATCATCAGGTAGCGGCCCACGTCGGTCTCGATCGCACGCACCGTCGTGACCACGGCCTTCTTGTCCTGCAGGCGCGGGGTCGCGCCGACCACCTTGTTCAGCAGCACTTCGTCGGTCGCCAACATGAAGTACAGCAGCACCAGCGTCATGACCACGCTGACGACGAACATCCAGGCGCCGGAGAACAGCTGTCCGAGCAACGTCTGGCGCCCGGCGACTTCGACCGGCACCGGCTTCTGCGTCGTCTCCTCGGCGTTGTTGGCGATCTTCTCGATCTTCTCGGTGACCTCGCTGACCTTCTCGATCGGCTCGCGCAGGCTCGCGATCTTGCGCTCGATCTCCGGCAGCTCTTCCGGCAGCTGGGTCACCCACTTGGCCGCGGGACCGGTCAGTTCGTAGATCCCGTAGGCCAGCACCGCGGTGAGGCCGGCGAGCACGACCGCCGAGCCGATGCCGATCGGCACGCCGAGCCGGTCCAACCGCCGCACGATCGGGGCGAGCGCGACCTTCAGCAGCCACGCGAAGCAGATCGGCACGAGGACCGGCTTGGCGAAGTAGATCGCCGAGAACGTCGCGAGCAGCGCGACGATCGCCATGAAGAACCGTCCCGGCGGCGTCGCGCGCCCGCGGATCACGGAGTCGGTCAGCTCCTGGGCCGCCGCCGCTTCGGCCGCTTCGTGCGCGGCGCGTGGATCGGGCTGCGGGTCCATCGCCTGCGGCGACAGCAAGCGGCATACCGGTACGCGCATCGGTGCCGGCCATGCCGATGGCAGCGGCATCGTGGCGGAGGCGCCTGACGTGGCGGCGGCAGGCTAGACTGCGCGGCCCCCGGTCCGCACCACCTCGCGGGCCGACCTCACATCAGTCGTAACCCCCAACGAGGGAAACCCATGTCCATGCGCACGCTGCTCGGCGCGCTGGCGATCTGCCAGCTCGCGACGGCCCAGGCTCTGATCTACACGCCTGCGCCGTATGCCCACCACGAGGGCAACAACTCGACCGGCTACCCGATCGGGTACCAGACCTACACGAAGATGAGCTACCAGCAGATCCACGGTGGTCTGCCGGCGGCACCGGCGCCGATCAAGCGCCTGACGTTCCGTCCCAAGGGCACGAGTGCCAGCCACGCCGCCTACACCGTCAACGTCACGCTGAAGCTCGGCCTCGGCGGTCCGGCACCGGACAGCGCGACGTCGAACTACGCCAGCAACCTCGGCCCGAATCCGGTTGCAGTGCTGACGACGGCGAACGTCAACATCCCCGCCTACACCGCGACCGGCGCGGCGCCGGGGCCGTACATCTACGGCTTCCCGTTCCCGGCGCCGTTCGTCTACGACGGGTCCGGTACGCTGTGCTGGGATCTGCGCGTGCACAGCCACACGTACGTCGGCGCCACGCTGAGCTTCGATCTGTACGGCACGCACGCGGGCGTCGTGCTGCGTCCGGGCGGACGCGGCTGCACCGCGAGCGGGAAGTCGGTTCCTGCCCTGCTGGCCGGCACGTACTCCGCGCCGAACCTGAGCGTGAACTGCACCAACCTGAACGACAACCTGCCGACCGCGCTGCTAGTCGGACTCAGCTCCACGCAGCTGGTGCCGAACGTGCCGCTGCCGCTCGATCTGACTGCAGCCGGGGCGCCGTGCGCATTGCGCAACGACCTCGTGCTCGTCGTCCCGGGCACCGTCACCGGGGGGACCGCAACCTGGCAGGGCACGCTCGGCGCCACCGCGCCCGACAACACTGCGCTGTTCATGCAGGTGATGTCGCTCGATCAGCAGGCCAACAAGCTGGGCATCGTGCTGTCCAACGGCCTCGCGATGATCTGGCCGTGGACCAAGCGTCCCGTGATCCGCAACTGGACCACCAACAACGATGCCGCCACGACCGGCAGCCTGCAGCTGACGTACGGTCTCGTCACCGAGCTAGGGCTCTGAGCAGTACCGAAGGGGTCAGACCCCTTCGGTATCCCTGAGCGGCGTGCGGACGCCGGCGAGATCCAGCTCGCCGGCGCCCGCCTCGCGGCCGACGACCGAGAACGAGCCGTCGGACTCGAGGATGACCGCCTCGGCTGCGGCCAGATCCGGCAATCCGGCCGAGCGCACGGCGGCGGCGAGCTCGGCCTCGGTCACACGCGAGTGCCGCAACGCCTCGGGGAGCGGGCTCCCCCGGTGCACGAGGAGCGTCGGCTCGCCGGTCACGAGCCGGCGCATCCACGCCGCGCGCACGCTCGACCAGGTGATCAGGTACTGCAGCCCGATCAACAGCGCGAACGCGAGCAGCCCCTGCGCCAGCGCGACGTCCTTGGAGACCAGGATCGAAGCGAGCGTCGAGCCGAGCGCGACCGTGACGACGAAGTCGAACGCGTTCATCTTCGACAGCGTCCGCTTGCCGGAGCAGCGCAGCAGCAGGATCAGGCCGACGTAGGCGAGCACGCCGATCAGCCCGGTCCGCAGCAGCACGGACCACTCGTCGAAGAAGAGGCGCTCCATCGTCAGCACGCGCGGGCAGCCGCGCGAAAGACCGCCGCGTAGGTCGCTGCGCGTTGCGACGCCATGCGATCTGCGTGCAGGTTTTGCAGTGCAGCATGGCTCGCGCATGTGCGAGCGGAGCGCAGCGCAGGCGCAGACGCGCCGGGAACGCGCATCCCGCGCGGATGCCGACCGGAGGCGGCGTCGGCACGCGGCTTGCTTTCCCCTGCGAGCGCACGCAACTGCTTCTCCACCCGCCACATCCGAGTCCGATGCGATCCATCTTCCTCAGCGTTCCGCTCTTGTTCGCCATCGCCGGCTGCGAGACCCCCAACTCCGACGCCCCCCATATCCGTGAGGGGTGGCTCGCCTATGTGCCGGAGTCGCGTCTCAACGAGCTGGACCAGTTCCGCCAACGGCGCAGTGAGCTGAACCAGCAGCTCGCCGCCGCCGAACGGGATCTCGATGAGATCCAGAGCCATGTCGAGATGGCCGACCGCAACGTCGACATGCTCGAGATGCGGGTCAACGAGGCCGAGAATCAATCCAACCACGCGAAGAAGTACGGGACCCACGACGAGTACCGCACCGCGCAGGACAAGCTGGCCGAACGCGAAGCCGCATTGCGTCTGGGACGCGTCAAGCACGAGTACTACGACGTCATCACCGAGCTCGCGCGCCGCCGCATCGACCTGCTGCGCGAGCGCGTCGACCTCGCCGATGCGCGCTATGAGCTCGCGAAGGCGCGCGCGATCAGCGAGCTGGACCGTCCGATCGCCGAGGAGGTGGCGCTGAACGAGCACCGCCAGGAGGTCATGCTGCAGGCCGACGCAGTCGAACGCGCGCGCGTCGAAGCGCTGGTCGCGCGGGAGCGCGTGCGCCTGCTCGCCGAGATGGTCGGGCAACGCCGCGACAGCGTGCCAGAGGATCTGCGCACCGCGCAGATCGAGCCGATGGACAGCCTGTTCCTGTCGAACGCCTACGAAGACGAAGAGCTCAGGCTCGAGGACGGCGAGCTCCGCTCGGTCCAGGGCCGCGCGAGCAGCGAGGCTTCGATGCGCGAGGCGGCGAAGCGCTGAGCCGCGGTCCGGCAGCGGTCTCGTCGCGAGGCGCGACCAGGTTCGGCACGCCCGGCAGCCGGCCGCACGCAGCGGGGACCCGGCAACAGACGCTTCAGCCCCTGAGCGCCTGCTCGTGCGCGAGCAGCCAGTGCTTGCGCGCGAGCCCGCCACCGTAGCCACCGAGCGTGCCGTCCTTCGCGACGACGCGGTGGCACGGCACCAGCAGCGCGACCCGGTTGGCACCGTTCGCAGCCCCGACTGCGCGCACGGCGCCCGGCACCCCGAGCGCCACCGCGATCTGCTCGTACGACCGCGTCTCGCCGGCCGGGATCTGCTGCAACGCCGCCCAGACCCGGCGTTGGAACTCCGTGCCGCGCAGGACCAACGGCCCCGTGAACTCACGCCGCGTGCCGGCGAAGTACTCCGCGAGCTCCGCGCCCAGCCGCCGCAGGTGCGCGTTCGTCCCCGGCAGCACCGGCCCGCGGAACCACCGCTGCATCCGTGCGAGCTGGCGCGCGAGTCGTGCGGGCAGGCCGAACTCGAGCAGGCAGATCCCCTCTGCGGTCGCCGCCGCAACGAGCAGCCCGAGCGGCGAGGGCCACGACTCCCACAACACCGGCTCGGCGCGCTCGCCGAGCGCGCCGCGCACCGGCGGCGCGCCGAACGCGCGCACGAATGCGTCGCGGAATCCACTGTGCGAGTCGAACCCGCTGTCCAGGATCACGTCGTCGAGCCGCTCGCCGCGCTGCAGCTGCTGCCAGCTCCGCGCCAGCCGGCGCTCGCGCGCGTATTGCTGGAACGTCGTGCCGAAGTGGCGGCGGAACCACCGCCTCACCGTGCCAGGGTCCAGTCCACGCGCGGCGAGATCCGCATCGCGCAGCCGCAGCTCCGGATCCTGCTCGAGCTCCGCCAGCATGGCCTCCACCCATGCCGGACGCTCCTGCTCCAGCGGCTGGCAGCGCAGACACGGTCGATAGCCGGCGCGCTGCGCGCTGGCCGCGTCCGCGAAGTACTCGACGTTCTCCGGACGCGCCCGCCGCGCCGGGCAGGTCGGCCGGCAGAACACCCCGGTCGTGCGGACCGCGAACAGGAACAGTCCGTCGTACGCCGCATCACGCTTCTGCACGGCGAGCTGCATCTCGGCTGCCGTCGGCATGTTGGTCATGCACGGGATCCTGGGCAGCGCCGCCACGGCCTGCCACCGCATTCCGGGCGCCGAATCCCGGGCGTCACGCGCCTACGCCTTGGCGCTGCCCAGCCGCTGCCGCAGGTAGTCGGCGACGTCGCGCAGGAACCGGTGCACCGAAGCCTCGGCGATCCGATGCCCGAGCATCGCGTCGACCGCGGCGCCGAGCGGGCCGAGCGGAACCTCGTAGGTCCCGAGGAAGTCGAGCTGCGTCTCGGTCGGCGTCAGCGGATAGACCGCGAGCTCCGCCTCCATGACCGGAAACAACCGCGGCGACTTGCTCGCCTTCCAGGCGAACCGGATCCGCGTCGACGGCGCAGTCTTGGCACCGCGCGGCGTCTGCTCGGTCCCGTGCACCTGGATCGTCACGTCGGTGCCGACTTCGACGCCGGCGATGCTGGCGCGCAGCTCGGCGACGACCGCCTCGGCGCGCGAGGTCGCGGCCTTGGTCGCGTCGTGGAACACCTTGCCGGTGTCGCGCACGAGCAGGTCGCGCACCGGCTCGTAGCCGAAGTTCACGTATTCGAACGTCCGGATCTCGCGTCCCTTGGACATGGTCTCACTCCAGCAGCTCCGGGTTGTACCCCTCAGGTTCGATCGGCCGGATGTCGCCGTGCTGCATGATCATCCGCGCGCAGCTGTTCCAGCGCAGGCGCGCCGAGTCGTTGCCCTGCGGACTCAGCGGCTCCGCCTGCTCGTAGTGCCGCATCGCGCGCAGCAGCCACGAATGCGCGAGTCCCCCACCCTGCGGTGAGCGCGCGCCGTAGTGCGCCTTCGCGCGCCGCTCGCACAGGATCCCCTCGTAGTAGCTGCGCTCGAACGGATCCTGCAGCGCTGCAAGCGCTTGCTTCGCTTCGTTCCAGGTGCGCGTCAGGTCGCGCGCGAACTGGTCGGACAGGCACAGCAGCAGCCCGATCCGTGCCTCGTGATGATCGGGGGCCGCGCGCAGGATGTCGCGGCAGATGCTCTCGGCCTCCTCCGGCTCGTTCAGCAGCCGGTAGCGCTCCATCTTCTGGATCGCGCCGGCGACCGCCTCGGGGGCGATCTTCTTGAGTTCGAACGAGTCGGTCATCCGGAGTCCTGCTCCTGTTCCTTGCGGCCGAACAGCTTCCGCCACAGCACCTTCAGCGGATCGTAGAACCGGTCGGCGACGCGCTCCTTCAGCGGGATGATCGCGTTGTCGGTGATCGTGATGTGCTCGGGGCAGACGACCGTGCAGCACTTCGTGATGTTGCAGAAGCCGATCCCGCCGGCCTGCTTCAGCTCCGCGGTCCGGTCCTGCGTGTCGAGCGGGTGCATCTCGAGCGCCGCGGCATAGACGAAGAACCGCGGGCCGATGAATTCGTCGTGCTTGTGGTGTTCGCGCAGCACGTGGCAGACGTCCTGGCACAGGAAACACTCGATGCACTTGCGGAATTCCTGCACCCGGTCGACATCCTCCTGGAACACGGTCCAGCTCCCGTCCGGACGGTCCGGCGGCCGCGGCGTGAACTTTCGGATCCCCTGCTTGACGCGGTAGTTCCAGCTCACGTCGGTGACCAGGTCGCGCAGGACCGGGAACGCCTGCATCGGCTCGAGCGTGACCGGCTGGTCCGGGGGCAGGTCGCTCATCCGCGTCATGCACATCAGCCGCGGCTTGCCGTTGACCTCGGCCGAGCAGGAGCCGCACTTGCCGGCTTTGCAGTTCCACCGGCAGGCGAGGTCCGGCGCCGACTCCGCCTGGATCCGGTGCACCGCGTCGAGCACCACCATGCCGGTCGTGATCTCGGTGCGGTACTCGGAGAATTCCCCGCCACCCGGGCCGCCGCGCCAGATCCGGAACGTCACCTTCCCCATCGGGTCACCGATTCGCCTCGACGATCTGTTGCAGGTCCGCAGGCAGCGGCGGGATCTGCTCCGACTCCATGCGCATCCCGCCGTCGGCGCCGCGCCGGAGCACGAACATCTGCTTGCCGAACGCCGGATCCTTGTCCGGATGGTCCTCGCGGAAGTGCGCGCCGCGGCTCTCGCGCCGCGCGAGCCCCGCGCGCGCCGTCATCTCGGCGACCAGCAGCAGGTTGCGCAGGTCCATCGCCGTGTGCCAGCCGGGGTTGTATTCGCGGTTGCCGGTCACGCCGACGCGGTCCGCGCGCTCGCGCAGGCCGGCCACGACCTCGACCGCGCGCGCGAGTTCCTCCTCGTGCCGCACGATGCCGGCCAGCGCCTGCATCTGGTCCTGCAGGTCCGACTGCACCTGGAACGCGTTCTCGCCGCCACCGCGGTCGAAGAACGACAGCGCCCAGCGCGCCGCCGCTTCGACCTGCGCCTGGTCGATCCGCGCTTCCCCCTCGCGTTTGGCGAACTGCGCCGCGTACTCCCCCGCGCGCTTGCCGAACACCAGCAGGTCCGACAGCGAGTTGCCGCCGAGCCGGTTGGCGCCGTGCAGCCCGGCCGCGCATTCGCCGGCTGCGAACAGGCCCGGCACCGTCGACATCTGCGTGTCGCCGTCCACGCGCACGCCGCCCATCACATAGTGCGTCGTCGGCCCGACCTCCATCGGCTCCTTCGTGATGTCGATGCCAGCCAGCTCCTTGAACTGGTGGTACATGCTCGGGAGCTTGCGCCGGATGTGCTCGGGCGCGTTCGGCAGCTTCTGCGCGATCCACGAGATGTCGAGGAACACGCCGCCGTGCGGGCTGCCGCGCCCTTCGCGAACCTCGCGCATGATGCAGCGCGCGACGTGGTCGCGCGTCAGCAGCTCCGGCGGCCGGCGCGCCTGCTTGTCCCCTTGCGTGTAGCGCCAGCCCTCTTCCGGGTCGGCCGCAGTCTGCGTGCGGTAGTTCTCCGGGATGTCGTCGAACATGAAGCGCTTGCCGGTCGAGTTGCGCAGCACGCCGCCTTCGCCACGCACCCCTTCGGTCACCAGGATCCCGCGCACGCTCGGCGGCCAGACCATCCCCGTCGGATGGAACTGCACGTATTCCATGTCGATGACATCGGCGCCGGCGAGATACGCCAGCGCATGACCGTCGCCGGTGTACTCCCACGAGTTGCTCGTGATCTGGAACGCGCGCCCGATGCCGCCGGTCGCGAGCACGATCGCGTTGGCGCGGAACAGCCGGAAGTGCCCGCGCTCGCGGTCGTAGGCCAGCGCGCCGGCGATGCGGTCGCCGTCCTTCAGCAGCTCCACGACCGTGCACTCCATGAACACGTCGAGCCCCTGGTGGATGCCGTGGTCCTGCAGCGTGCGGATCATCTCGAGCCCGGTCCGGTCGCCGACGTGCGCCAGGCGCGGGTAGCGGTGCCCGCCGAAGTTGCGCTGCAGGATCCGGCCGTCGCGCGTGCGGTCGAACACCGCACCCCAGGCCTCCAGCTCGCGCACGCGCGCTGGTGCTTCCTGCGCGTGGAGCTGCGCCATCCGCCAGTTGTTGACGTACTGCCCGCCGCGCATCGTGTCGGCGAAGTGCGTCTGCCAGGAGTCGCGCTCATCGACATTGGCGAGGGCGGCGGCCATGCCGCCTTCGGCCATGACCGTGTGCGCCTTGCCGAGCAGCGACTTGCAGACGAGGCCGACCTTCGCGCCGAGCGCGGACGCTTCGATCGCGGCGCGCAGGCCCGCGCCGCCGGCGCCGATCACCAACACGTCGTGGCGGTGCTGCCGATCTGGATGGATCTCGACTGACATCAGAGGATCCTCCAGTCGGTCCAGATGCCGTGGGAGCAGAGGCGCACGTAGGCGTCGCTGAAGCCGACCCAGAACAGGCTCGCCCAGGCCCAGCCCTGGTGCTTGCGGTTCAGACAGGTGACGCAGCGCCAGGCTGCGAAGCGCGCCGGCCGGCCGGAGAACCGATCGAGGAACCCACCGACCAGGTGCCGCAGCGAGTGGCAACCGAGTGTGTAGCCACCGAGCAGGATCACGTTCACCAGCAGCACCAGAGTGCCGACCCCGATCCCGAACGAGACCGCGCCGTCGGGGCTCGTGAACCACAGCGCTTCGTAGACGTCGTGCGCCAGCAGCACGATGAACAGCAGCGCGAGGTAGAGGAAGTAGCGGTGGACGTTCTGCAGGATCAGCGGCAGCGAGTGCTCGCCGAGGTAGTGCTTGCGCGGTTCACCGACCGCGCAGGCCGGCGGGTCGGCCCAGAACGCCTTGTAGTACGCGCCGCGGTAGTAGTAGCAGGTCAGGCGGAACCCGGCCGGCGCCCACAGGATCAGGAAGGCCGGGGACCACGGCAGCCAGGAGGGGAACCACGACGGCTTCGGGCCGAACCACGCGTGTGGGCCGCCGAACAACTCCGGTGAGTAGAACGGCGACAGGTAGCCGGTGCCGGCGAGGCGGTAGTGGTCGCCTTGGAATGCGGCCCAGGTCGAGTAGACGACGAACGCCGCGAGCCCGAGGAACACGAACAGCGGCTTGACCCACCACGCGTCGGGGCGCGAAGTCGCGCCGAACCCGCGGCGTGCGGTGGGATACGCGGGCGACGTCATGGCGCGGAAGCAGACCTGTGGTGTGGGGAGGAATCAACCGCGTGGCCGGAGGGTGTGGCGGGTGTGGCTACTCGAACGGGAGGTTCCGCCTCACCGAGCACAGTCCGGGCCCCTCAAGCGGATGTTGCGTCGCGCTCGCTTCACTCCGCCCGGGTAGCGTCTGCGCAAGATGGGCTTGACCGAAAGAGTTCGAGAGATCCTTGCCGCCGCGATCGGGATCGGGAAGCCGCCCGTTCCCGACGTGCTCCAAGGCGTCGAGAAGGACAGAGTGCGCAAGGTGCTCGGAATGCTCGACCGAGCGACTGACGACCTCGTAGATGCCGTGTTCGCGCTACTCGACGATCGACCGAGCTGGTTCGCAAGACCACCGAACGGCGCGCGGTTCTGCGATGGGGCATCCACCGCTCATCTCGGTTGTCATGTCGGAATCCTCCAACGGCGTGGCGACAAGCTCGATCGCGAGGGACGCGACTACTGGATCAAGCCGCTTCGCGACATCGGAGCAATCGAGGCCATCTACCTCGACAAGGGAACGAGGAAGTTTCTGCCGGGCCACCTGGTGGCGAAGTCGCCGAACTCCGCCTACCGACTCGAGTCCGATTTCCTGAAGATCTTGCAGGCCAGCGACACCGACTTCGACGTGATGCTGAAAGCCTGGATCGAGGGCGAGACCGTGCGCGAGCGCCTCACATTCCAGGCGGAGCAGATCGAGGCCGCGCGCAAGACCGTCGATGCCGCACACGCGGATCTCATCGACGCATGCTGTACGGCCTACGCCCCGAGGTTCTTGCCGGGGTTCGAGGTCCTCTACGTCGATGATGCGGACGGCGAACGCGTCTCCGATGAGGAACAGCAAAAGTTGGAGGAGGCAGGACTCGGTCTCGAACTCGGAGATGCGATGCCAGACGTCCTGCTGTGGAACCGGGAGACGGACGCCATCTGGATCATCGAGGCCGTTACCAGCGACGGCGAGGTCGACGACCACAAGGTGTCGATGGTGAACGCGTTCGCGGCCAAGCACGACAAGAGGGGTGTCGGGTTCACGACGGCCTATCCGACCTGGAGGCTCGCGGCGCAGCGCCAGGGCGCCAAGAAGAACCTCGCGCTCGGCACCTACGTCTGGATCCGCGAGGACGCCTCGAAGCAGTTCAAAGCCGAGGCGTTCCCGACCTAATCGATGGCCTCGTCGACGATCCGGTCGACGGCCGCCTGCGCCGGGCTTGACTTCCCGATCTTGCGCCCCAGGGCGCCCAAGGCCTTCGGGGATGGGTAGCGCAGGTTCCGGAGGTCGCCCGCGTTGACCTGCGTGTGTCCGTTGAACTGGCGAAAGAACTGGTCGACGAGCGTCGAGTTGAGGAACGCGGCCAAGCCTCTCGCGAGGGCCTTCGACAAGCCGTCGCCGTTGGCGTGGTAGTAGTTGACGTGGTTCTCGATCGCGACCTGTTTCACATGCTTCGGCAACCGCGCGGGGTCCAGGATCACGGCCACGACGCGCCTGCGCTCCTCCTTCGACGTGAACCGCTTCGTCAGCACGTAGGTTGCGTTCGGGACCATGAGGTGCCGCGTTTGCGCATCGTCGGACAGCGCGTTCGCCTTGCGGCCTCCGAGCTTCGGCCACGCCACGAAACCACCATTGAAATGAGTCGGGTAGATCAGCGGCACCGTGTTCGTCCCAGGGTCCGCGCATAGGTGCTCTCGTGCTCGGAAGTCAACGACCCGTCCCGTGGACACTTGAAGGCCGAGGTCTCCGAGCGTGCACGGAAGGCGCCGCATCCGCTCAGCCACTGCGCTGTCGGACTCGGAGAGCGCAAGGTGGATGAAGGACTCTGGATCGCTCGGAACGACAACCACATCGTGGGGCACGACGCGCTCGACAACCACGTCTCCCGGCCCAGCGCTTGTCGAGAGTGTCACATCACCGCGGGAGGCGCCGCGAAGCGCGCGGAAGATCACATTCTCCTGGAGCACCTCGTCGTCGCTGAACGCTCGCTTGCGAGACTCGAAGACGTGCACCTGCTCGAGTGTGCACTCCGCGAGCAGCAGCGCGCGGAACCGACGGAAGTAGGAGCCGTTGCAAAAGCTCCTTGGCGTGATCGCCACGAGCTGCCCGGAGGGCTCCAACAGCATCACCGCGAGGCCAACGAAGGCCGTGTAGAGGTTGCTGGTCTCGATCCCAGCCCAGCGCAGCAGCTCGCGCTCGCGCGAGTCCGAGTTGATCTTGCGGTAGGGCGGGTTCAGGATCGCGGCAGTGAACCGCGGCCCGCCACCCGAGCCGAACAAGCCCTTGTCGAGCAGCCGAGCCCCCGCCTCGATGAAGTCCTCCTCGACGATCCGTCCGACGAAGCGGACGCCGACCGCGTCGCACGATGCTCTGCACGCCTGCAGCGTTCGTCGGAGGTGCGCGAGCAGGACCGGATCGACCTCGTAACAGGTGGTCTCGATCGACTTCGGCTTCCTCTTCCAGGTGCAGGCGGCTGCCACGTAGCCGGCCGCCAGCGATCCGACGCCTGCTCCCGCGTCAAGGAGACGCACGTCTCCGGTCGTGGGCTTGAACAGCGACGCCATGAACCGCGCGATCGGCGCAGGCGTCATGAACTGACCCATCTCAGAACGCTTCGATTCGTCGAGCAGCCGGTTCGCTTCGACGCGTGCGGCGTCGGCATGGTCGAGTGCTGCGAGAGCGGCCTTGCACGCACGCTTCGTCGTCCTGCTGGTTTGGTCGCTCGTCATCACCTGCTCCTCTTCTACCGCTTCTCCCATGGCGGATCCCGACTGAGTTCTCGGCGAGACCGCTGCACGGCGAAGCAGCAGCGTAACGAAGGCTGCCCGCCCAGACCCCGTGCGACCGACTCTCGCGTTCTCCGACGCGAGGGCCGCCCGCAAACCCCGCCGCAAGAAAGCCGCTCCGCGCTCGAGCGTGCTCGGCGCGTAGCGGGATGCGCTTCGTGATCGACTCGCAGCCCTGCTCGACAATGCGTCACGAGCGCGCACGTTGCGACCCCGCGCCGGCCGAGACGAGCTCTTGCTTGGCGCCGGTGCCGGCGCAGCCAGCCTCCGGCGCGGCCGACTCGCCGGCGTCTTGCCGGTCAGTCAACGATCTGACTCCACGCGCCGCAGGCTCAAGACCTGCGCCATTCGAGAACCCCCGCGAAGCAACGCTGCCTGACACAGCCGGCGCTCCGCGATGCCGCGGTGACGAGGCAACCTCCCGTGGCCCAGGCTGGCACGCTCGCAACGGCCTACGTACCATCCGCCGGCAAGCGGCCGCCCGGACGCCGCTGGGAATCCTGAAGACCGGCAAGATGGTCGCGACCCCGGCAGAGAGAGCGCGGAGCAGCGCGGCAGGCGCACGATGGTCGTCGCGCCTGCAGCGGCGCCGGGACGCAACGCGGCGCTGCGACCGATGGGCTGCAATCGACGGCGTGTCTCGCGTGTGCGACGGGCCGTCCGTGCCCCGTCCCGACGCGCCGCAGCCCCGACGCTCCGAGCGCGCGCGTGCGGCGATGCGACTGCGCCACTTCCCGCTTGGCCGATCCCGAGTGGTCCCGCTTGGCCGAACTCAGTGGTCCCGCTTGGCCGAACCGAGGGTGGTCCTGATAGCCCGGCCTCCTACACTTCAGCCCGCGGACGGAAGAGACCTACCTGGACTGGATGCGCCGCTACCACGAGTTCCACGGTCGCCGCGACCCCGCCACGCTCGGAGCCGAGCACGTCATGGCGTTCCTGAGCGCGCTCGCGACGCGCTGGCACGTCGCGGCCTCGACCCAGAACCAGGCGCTGGCGGCGTTGCGCTTCCTCGACCGCCAAGTCCCGGGAACCGAGCTTCGCTGGCTCGACGGCCTCATGCACTGCAAGTCGCCGCAACGTCTGCCCATCGTGCTCACGCAGGACGAAGTGCACGCGGTCCTGACGCGCATCGATGGCGCGCCGCGACTGATGGCCACGTTGCTGTACGGATCCGGACTGCGGCTCTTGGAGTGCTGTCGCCTGCGCGTCAAGGACGTCGACTTCGGCCGCAACCAGATCACCGTCCGCCGCGGCAAGGGGGACCAGGACCGTGTCACCATGCTGCCGGGCTCCATCAAGGCCGAGCTCGCCGCACACCTCGAGCGGATGCGCCGCCAGCATGCGGCAGACGTGACCGGCGGTGCCGGGTCGAGCTGCCCGGCGCGCTGTCGAAGAAGCTGCCCGCCGCCGAGCGCGAGTGGCTTGGCAGTGGGTGTTTCCAGCAACGCGCACGCACGTCGAGCACGAGTGCGGCGAGAGGCCCCACCTGCACGAGACGGCGAGACGGTGGTGCAAGGCTCCCGCGCGATCCTGACCGCCGGGATCGCAAAGCGCGCGACCTGTCACACGTTACGCCACTCCTTCGCGACGCACTCTCTCAAGGACGGCAGCGACATGAGGACCGTTGAGGAGCTGCTCGCCCACAAGGACGTCGCCACGACGATGATCTACACGCACGTGCTCAACCGCGGCCCCGCCGGCGTCCGCTCGCCCGCCGACCGTCTGCAGGAGGACTCGGTGAGCGGGACTCGCGAGCAGGGCACTGTGACGCGGCGCGTGACGACACTCGGGCTGCGCCCGTGCCTCCACAGCCTTGCTGGTCGCCTTGCGCTGATCTGCCGGACCGACGGCAGTCTCGGATTCGCGGCAATAGATGGATCCGATCGATCCGGAGAGTGTCGCGTCAGCCGGCCCGAGCAGGCTTCGTACGTGTTGGACGGGTCTGCACAGTCCGTCGCGGGGATTGTGCGGGTCTGCCCAATTCAAGTTAGGCGGAGGAATCAGGAGGCCACATGACGAATTCAGCCAGCAAGCTCACGAGGATTGGCGTCTTCTACGACGGCAACTTCTTCTTCCACGTCAGCAACTACTACGCGTACCACCACGCACGCCGGGCGCGCATCAGCGTCTCCGGCTTGCACGAGTTGATTCGCCACCAAGTTGCTGAAGGCGAGCACTCCGACGTCAAGTACTGCCAGATCGTGGACGCTCACTACTTTCGCGGACGCCCGTCGGCTGAGCAAGCTGAGCAGCGCGGACTGCTCCGCGCGGAGCGCGCTTTCGATGACGTTCTCGTTCGCGAAGGAGTGGTTACGCACTACCTTCCGTTGCGGCCAATCGGCGAAATGGGAATCGACGTCTGGCTGGCCTTGGAAGCCTACGAACTCGCGATCTACAAGCGCTTCGACGTGAGCGTGCTCATCGCTGGAGACGGCGACTTCCTGCCGCTACTTCGCAAGCTGAATACGCTGGGCACGCGGGTCATGCTCCTGGCCTGGGACTTCAAGTTCACAGACGCCAACCAGCAGGAGCGCGAGACTAGGACTGCGCAGGTGCTGTTGGACGAGGTCACCTACCCGGTCATGATGCATACGCTGATCGATGATCGGTCTCGGCGGGATGATCCCATCGTCCGGAACCTCTTCCTGCCGCAGGTCTCGCCCACGCCCCGTCCGTTGCCCTCCCCTCGCCCGACTGCAACTTCGGTTGGCGGCTCAGCGGTGCCGAAGGTCGATGGTGCGAAACCCGCCGTAGCTGACGGGATGATCAAGCTCCTCAAGGAGGGGTACGGCTTCATCGTCCCCGGTGGCGGCGGGCCTGACGTCTTCTTCTTCCATCTCCAGGTGACTAACGCGGATTTCAACGAGCTCGCTGTTGGCGACAAGGTCCGATACTCCTTGGGCCGCAACGAGCGTGGCCCATGTGCTGTCGACATCGAAGTGGCAGCGCGCGGTCCCGCCTAACAAGCCGCGGCGCTCGCGGCTGAGCGGCAGGGACGTTATGCCGACTGAAAACACGTGAGGCCCGAGGATGACTTTCAGACTTTCCCCCGAGGCGCTTGATCGTGACCTCGTTCTCGACTTCTTCTGGAAGCTCTCTGTATTCGAGTGCGCCCTCAAGCGAGAGGGATTCCTCAAGACCGGGCGAAACAATGGAGCCGAGCCCGACTGGGATCGCTTCGGCAGCCAAGTGCGAGGGCGGTTCGCGCAGGTCGCAGCTCCCGACTTCGCGGAAGCGGTGGCCAAGCTCAAGCGGCTTTCTCCGCGGCGCCAAGTGGTGCGCGGCGACCGGCTAGGTTGGGACCCGATCGTGCAGGGTCCAGGTGAGCCTGAGGAGGCGTACGTCCTTCGCCTTCTGAAGGCCGCGAGGAACAACCTGTTCCACGGCGGAAAGTACCCAGACGGTCCCATCGTTGAAGTTGCGCGCGACCGCGACATCCTGCGCACAGCGCTCGTGATTCTCGATGGCTGCTACGAACTCCACGCTCGCGTCAAGAGGTGGATCGATGAGGCGGCATGACAACTTGTTGCAGCGTGGCGGTCCGCCGCGCGGCCCGCCGCTGAACCGGAGCGTTAGCGGGACATGAAACCGAGGGACGCCATGATGGGAGCTGAGCGATGGAAGTGACAAACGCGTACATGTATACGGTGAAGAACCTCGGACAGATGTTCGAGGCCATCCAGAAGGCGCAGGTGCCGCCCCGGTTCACCCATGACTTCCTCAAGACCCTCGGATTCAAGAGCACGAACGACCGGTCGTTCATCAACGTGCTCAAGGGGCTGGGGTTTCTCGACGCAAGTTCGGTCCCCACGCAGCCGTACCGAGACTATCGTGACAAGAAGATCGCGTCGACCGTGCTGGCCAAGCAGCTTCGACAGGCCTATCGGGGCCTGTTCCTCGCCGATGAGAACGCTCAGGATCTCGGTGTTGACGACTTGAAGGGCAAGTTCGCGACGCTCACCGGAAAGGACCAATCGGTCGTCGCCAAGATGGCGTCGACATTCAAGTCGCTCGCAGGGCTAGCTGACTTCAAGAAGACGCCCATGCCGGAGGTATCGGCGCCGGGTGAGGAACCGGTCGAATCACCCGCCCTTGAGCAGGTGACGCCGCGACCTGCGTCGCTCGCCTTCGCGCATACCATCTATATCAACCTTCCAGCGACTCGAGATGTGGCGGTCTACGACGCAATCTTCAGGAGCATCAGGGAGCACCTCCTGTAATGCCTCGGCGTAAGCTATCCGAATTCCTTCACGCCCGGGCGTTCAAGGGCCTCCTCTTGGATTCTGAGATCGCCCGACATGAGGAAGCCGGGGTGCTTCCGCGCGCAAAGGAGCCGACTACTGGGCCCGCTCTACTCGGTCACTACGAGGAGTTCTTCAGCCGCGAAATGCAGGATCGGTCCGAGAAGATGGCCTATGTGTACAGCATCTTCTACTGCTTCGAGAACCTCGTGAGAGAGCTCGTCGCACAGCGGCTGGAGGAGCGAAAGGGTGCAGGCTGGTGGGGAACGAGCGTTCCCGACAATGTCCGCAAGCGCGTCGAGCAGAAGCGAGCCGATACTGAGAAGAACAAGTGGCACCAAGCTGTGTACCAGCGGGACATTGATCTGACCCTGTTTGGCGATCTCGCGGCAATCATCGTCAAGGAGTGGGCCGAGTTCGACGACCTCTTTCCGAATCAGCACTGGGTCAAGCAGCGTCTCGATGAACTCGAACGTTCTCGGAACGTTATCGCCCATGCGAACCTTCTCCCCGAGCCGGAGATCGAAAGGATCGAGCAATACCTGGAAGACTGGCTTCGGCAGGTGCCATGAGGATGTGGTCCGCGCGGTGAACTCGAAGGCCCGCCAACTACAGCATGCAGCGGACGGCGCTTCGCGTCGCCGCTGATGCTGAGCGTTAGCGACGCCTGAACAGGGACGCACAGAGACAATCGACGCCTGCGATCAGTCCTCGGCGAGACCGCCGAGTCGCGACGCGGCAGCGTGACGAAGCTTGCCCGCGCGCACGGCGCGCGGTCGACTCTCCGGCGGTTCCCCCCGATGGCCACCCGCAAGCCCCGCCGCAAGAAAGCCGCTCCGCGCTCGCGCGGGCTCGGCGCGCAGGACGTCGCGGATGGCAAGCCGCCGGCCGCAGTCGACGAACTCGCGGCGGAGATCGAGGCCGACGGCGGGAAGGTGCTCGCGCGCTACCGCGATCCGTTCGGCGGGCACTGGCTGCTGCTGGCCGCCCTCCCGCTCGAGCAGGTGGCGCCGACGCCGTATCAACGGGACCTGTCGGCGACGCACCTGAAGCGGCTGGTGGACGCGATCGACAAGGTGGGTCTGTTCCTCGATCCGATCCTGGTCACGCGCGAGGACGAGCGTTCGTACTGGACCCCTAACGGCAACCACCGCCTCGCCGCGCTGCGCGAGCTCGGCGCGCAGGCGGTGACGGCGCTGGTGGTGCCGGACCGTGAGCTGGCGTTCAAGATCCTGGCACTCAACACGGAGAAGTCGCACAACCTGAAGGAGAAGGCGCTCGAAGTGATCCGGATGGCGCGGGCGCTGGCGATCGACAGCGACCGCAAGGAGAAGGACTTCGCGCTCGAGTTCGAGGAACCGGTGCTGCTGACGCTGGGGCCGTGCTACGAGCAGAACGCACGCTTCGCCGGCAGCGTCTGGCGCTCGCCGCTGCTGCGTGTGGAGGCGTTCCAGGACGCGAAGCTCGCCGCCGCGCTGAAGGTGCGCGAGAAGCGCGCCATGGCACTGCTCGAGCTGGACCAGCAGGTCGCCGAAGTCGTGGCACAGCTGAAGGCGCGCGGGATCCAGTCGCCGTACCTGAAGGCATTCGTCGCGGCGCGCATCAATCCGATCCGCTTCAAGAAGGAGAGCGATCTCTCTCCCGAGCAGTTGATCGCGAAGATGACCGCCGCGGCAGCGAAGTTCGACGTCGGCAAGGTGCGCGCGGACCAGGTCTCGGCGTCCGGTGGTCCGCCGGATGATGGGGACTGAGCCGCCACGATGGGTCGCGCGCTGACGATCGACGAACAGGGCCGGCTCGGCCCGCTGCTCGGCGAAACCGCGTGGCACATGATCACGGTCGACGCGACGATCGCCGACCGCAGCCGCGCGACGCTCGCGCGTGTGCGTGAGATCCTCGGCCGGCACGTGCGCGCACAGCCACCGCAGCAGATCCTCGAAGTCGGCAGCTATGCGCTGACGCACGGCTACCGGCTGGCGGAGGAACTCTCTGCCGACGTCACGCTGTTCGACGTTTCAGCCAGCACGCTGGCGCTCGGGCGCGAGCTCGCTGGAGGCTGCGCACGCCCGCCGCGGCTGGTCGCCGGCGACTTCCACGAGCTGCCGTTCGAGGACGGCGCATTCGACTTAGTCTTCATCTGCTCGGCGCTGCACCACACGCGTGACTGGCAGCGCGTGCTCGGCGAGATGCAGCGCGTGCTCGCGCCGGGCGGGCTCCTGTATCTCGACAACGAACCGTGCACGCGCGCCTGCTGCTGCTTCCGGTTCGAGACCAACCGGCCGGCCGAGTTCACGCCGTTCGAAGCGGAGCTCGACCGGCTCGGCGCGCTGCAGACGATCGCGCAGCCGTTCGCCGGCAGCCGGCCGGAGGCGCTGTTCGGGATGGTCGAGAACGAGCGGATCGCCCTGACGGAGCTGCTGGCGCAGCTCGGGCGCGGCATGGACCTGGCGGAGCTGACGCTCGACGTCGCGACGCAGATCGGCCCACTCGAAGCTGGCTGGCTGCGCACGAGCGCATCCCAGGTCGAGGCGCGGATCCGGCGCGACCTCGCACATGCCTGCGCCCGCGCCTCTATCCACCTCGACGCGCAGGCGCGCGGGCTCGGCTTCTCGCTGCCGGACGCGCACGAGATCGACGCGCTCGCCGCCGGGACCGCAGCTTCGTTGCGCGCGCTCCCGCGACGCCCGCTGCTCGCGCGGCTGCGCGAACGGTTCGCGCCGCTACCCCCGGCCAGCGCAAGCGGCGCGCGCAAGCCGGACCCACAGCCGGGGACTCCACGCCAGCAGCAGCTCGCGCGGCTGTTCGGTGCCAGCGTGCGCGCGCTCTCGCGCAAGCAAGGCACCGCAGCTCGGCCGCCCGCCGGACGGCTGCGCGACACGTACCCGGTGCGCGACGGGATCCACCGTGCGTTCACGCCGGCGGTCGCCGCGATGCTGGATCGCTACGTGCGGCTGTTCGACCCGGCGCAACCACACCTGCACTTCGACTGCGACGACTGGGAGCCGATGCGCGGTGAGAACGGGATCGACTGCATGCTGTTGCGCGGCCGGCGTGGCCGGATCCGGCTGCCCGCGCGCGACGCGGATGCGCTGCTCGTGCTGCGCTGCCACGGTGCGCCGCTGCAGGCGGGGCACGCGACGATCACAATCGGCACCGGCGACGCGCCGCTGTTCGCGCACGAGCTGTGGCAACCGGAGTCGTTCCTGTGCACGGCGCGGCTGGAGCCGCACGACGACGCGGTGCTGTGGGTGCAGGTGGTGACCGATTCCACGGCGCCTGCGCACCTCAACGTCGCGGTCGCGACGCTGCACCCGATGCCGGGCAGCCGGCGCGATGCCGCGCCGGCGCGCGATTGATACGTCAAGAGGTACGACGCAGCCCGGCGGCCGCCGCAGCCGGTCGAACGCAGCCAGGATCCGGGAACAGACTCAGAGCTGGATCCGCACCTGGATCGTGTTCGACAGGCAGACGCACGGCGTCGTGAACAGGCACGCGTTCTGGATGCAGAACGTCAGCCCGATCAAGCGCCGCTCGGGGGGGATGTTGAACTGGAAGCAGAACGTGCCCGGCCAGCTCTGCGTGAAGATCAACGGGTTGATCCCGAACAGACAGTTGCTGGCACAGTTCGAGCAGGCCACCGGTCCCGGGATCTTGATCGGCGGTGCGGCACAGCCCCCGACGAAGAACGCATTCACGCTCGGGCTGCATGCCGGCTGCGCACAGACGAGCCAGTTCAGCCCGACCCGCGGTGGCGTGTTGCAGGCGATGCCCGAGACTGACGCATTGCACGCGGCAGACACTGTGGTGCACTGCGCCGTGACCCTGTCGATTGCCGACAGGACGAATGCCAGCAGGATGCCGGCGAGCAGACGCTTCATCTGCGACCTCCTGGTCGATGGACGGGCGGATTCTGCCGGGCGGCGGTCAGCGCCGGAAGCGCCTACCCCATCCCGAGCTCGCGCAGCCGCCGGTAGAACGTGCTGCGTGGCACCTGCAGCTCGCGCGCGGCGCGCTGCTTGTCGCCGGAGCAGGCGTCGAGCGCCGCGCGGATCGCTTCACGCTCCCGTTCTGCGCGCAGATCGCGCAGGTTGCCGAGCGCACCATTACAGCCTGCGTCCGGCAGCGCCGGCGGCCGCGACCGGCCACCGCTGCGCACGTGCTCCGGCAGATCGTCCGGCGCCAGCAGTCCCGTCGCGCCGAGCGCGAACGCGCGCTCGATGACGTGCTCGAGCTCGCGCACGTTCCCCGGCCACGGATACGTGCGCAGCAACGCCAGTGCACCGGGCGACACACCACGCACGCGGCGGCCGTGCGCGCGCCAGCGGTCGTTGAACTGCCCGATGAAGTGCTCGACCAACGCCGGCACGTCCTCGACGCGTTCGCGTAGCGGCGGCAACCGCAGCGTCACGACCTCGAGCCGGTGGAACAGGTCGGCGCGGAACGCACCGGCACGCACCAGCGAGTGCAGATCGCGGTTCGTCGCGGCGATGATCCGCACGTCGACGTGGTGCGTGCGCGTCGCGCCGACGGCGCGCACCTCGCCGTGCTGCAGCACGCGCAGCAGCTTCACCTGCAGCTCCGGACTCGTCTCGGCGATCTCGTCGAGGAACAGGGTCCCGCCGTCGGCGACCGTGAACAGGCCGGGCTTGGTCACCAGCGCGCCGGTGAACGCGCCCTTCTCATGCCCGAACAGCTCGCTCTCGATCAGCTCGGGGCTGATCGCGCCGCAGTGGATCGGGA
>CAZABP010000013.1:0-58787 GCA_964483245.1 uncultured candidatus Brocadiaceae bacterium
ATCGCCCAGAACGTGCTCTCGACGATCGCGCGTCCCTCGAGATCGAGGTAGCCGAGGTTGAACAGGCTGATGCCCTCCTCCTTCAGCTGCAGCGCGTCGTGGTAGCTCTCCTGGAAGTTCTTGCGGCTCAGGTTCTTCCAGGTCTCGTACATCGACTGGATCGTCGTCGACTCGTGCCGCGAGTAGTCGCGCGGCGGCGCCGCCACCGGCACCTGGTCGTGGCCGAGCACGTTGAACACCAGGATCGCGTGGTGCGCGGTCAGCGCGCGGCCGGACTCGCTGATGATCGACGGGTGCGGGATCTCCTTCTCGTCGCAGGCCATCTGGATCGCCGCGACGACGTCGTTGGCGTATTCCTGCAGCGAGTAGTTGGTCGACGAGTGGAAGTTGGTCTTGCTGCCGTCGTAGTCGACGCCGAGGCCGCCGCCGACGTCGAGGAACTTCAGCCCGGCACCGAGCGAGACCAGCTCGACGTAGACCCGGCTCGACTCGCGCAGCGCGTCCTTGATCGCGCGGATCGCGGTGATCTGGCTGCCGATGTGGAAGTGCAGCATCTCGAGGCAATCGAGCATGCCGGCCTCACCGAGCAGCTTCGTCGCGCGCACCAGCTCCGATGCGGTCAGGCCGAACTTCGACTTGTCACCGGTCGAGTCGACCCACTTGCCGGCCCCCTTGGTCGCGAGCCGCGCGCGCACGCCGATGTGCGGGCGCAGGTTGAACCGCTTGCTGACCTTGATGATCGCCGCCAGTTCTTCGAAGCGGTCGACGACGATGATCACGTGGCGGCCGAGCTTCTGCGCCAGCAGCGCGATCTCGATGTACTTCTCGTCCTTGTAGCCATTGCAGATGATCAGCCCGCCCGGGTTCTCCATGTGGGCGAGCGCGATCAGCAGCTCCGGCTTGCTGCCGGCCTCGAGGCCGAGGTGGTACGGGCGCCCGTACAGGACCAGCTCTTCGACGACGTCACGCTGCTGGTTGACCTTGATCGGGAACACCGGCCGGTACGCCCCGGTGTAGTTCGATTCGCGGATCGCAGTCGCGAACGCCTCGCTCAGCGTCGCGACGCGGTGGCGCAGGATGTCGCTGAACCGCAGCAGGAACGGCAGCTCGTACCCGCGCCGTTGCAGGTCCTCGACCAGGTCCGGCAGGCTGATCTCCGCCTTGCCCGGTCCGTTCGGTGACACGGTGACGTGCCCCTTCTCGGAGATGCCGAAGTACTCCGCTCCCCATGCCGGGATCTGGTAGAGCTCAGCGCTGTCGCGGACCGTCCATGGCCGCAGTTCGGTCGTCTTCTTCATCCAAGTCGCAGGGGCCGGGACCTGTCCCGACACGAGGCGGGGATTTGACCACAACCGCCTTTGGTTTTTGATCCGCGCCGCAATGATTCGCAGCCCGCTGCCCCGCGGGCTCCCCTGCGCCGCCATGACCGCCGATCCCGAACTGTTCGAGCTGCTGCAGCGCGAGCGCGCGCGGCAGGCGCAGACGCTGACGCTGATCGCGTCCGAAAACCACTGCTCCGCGGCGGTGCGCGAGGCCTGCGCCAGCGTCATCAGCGACAAGTACGCCGAGGGGTATCCCGGGGCGCGGTACTACGGCGGCTGCGAAGTCGCCGACCGCATCGAGGAGCTGGCGCGCAAGCGCGCGCTGGCCCTGTTCCCCGGCGCCGGGCACGCCAACGTGCAGCCGCATTCCGGCACGAACGCCAACCTGGCGGCGCTCGAAGGGCTGGCCGGGGCGGGCGGGCCGATCCTCGGGATGGCCCTGAGTGCCGGCGGGCACCTGACGCACGGGCACCCGATGAGCGCGACCGGGCGGCTGTTCCGCGCGACGCAGTACGGGATCGACCCGGCGACCGGGCTGCTCGACTACGACGCCGTGCAACGGCTGGCGCGCGAGCAGCGGCCGCGCGTGTTGATCGGGGGCGCCAGCAGCTATCCGCGCGCGATCGACTGGGCGCGCCTGCGGGCGATCGCCGACGAGGTGGATGCCGTGCTGATGGCCGACATCGCGCATCCGGCCGGGCTGGTCGCGGCGGGGCTCTTCCCGACCCCGGTCGGGCACGCGCAGGTCGTCACGATGACGACGCACAAGACGCTGCGCGGCCCGCGCGGCGGGCTGATCCTGACCACGCCGGAGCTGAGCAAGGCGATCGACCGCGCGGTGTTCCCGGGCGGGCAGGGGGGGCCGCTGCTGCACCAGATCGCGGCGAAGGCGGTCGCGTTCCATGAGGCGCTGCAGCCGGCGTTCCGGGAGTACCAGAAGCGGGTGCTGGCGAACGCCCGGTTGCTGGCTGGCGAGCTGGCGGCCGGCGGCCTGACGATCGTCACCGGGGGGACGGACACGCACATGGTGGTCGTGGATCTGCGCGGCGCGCAGAGCCGGACCGGGGAAGAGGTGACTGGAGACTGGCTGGAGCGGCGGGCGTTCGCGGCCGGCATCGTGCTGAACAAGAACATGGTGCCGGGGGATCCGCGGCCGCCGCGGGTCACGAGTGGGATCCGGATCGGGACGCCGGCGGTGACGTCGCGCGGGATGGGGGGTGATGGGATCCGCGCGTTGGCGAGGATCCTGATCGGGCTGGTGGCGGGAGAGGAGCCGGAGGGGTTGCGCGGGGCGGTGGCGGATTTGTGTGCCACTCACCCCGTGCCATAGAGCGGGTTTGGGATGGGGTTCGGGAACAGAATCGGGAGCGGGATCGGGTTCGGGTTCGGGTTCGGGTTCGGGTACCCGTCCCGTCCTCCCTCACTCGAAGCGTGTGATCGCGCCTTCGCCGTAGAGGATCGTGCCTTCGGGGCCGGTCGTGCTGCTGGGGAGGTAGATGCGGTGGATGTTGGAGCCGAGCGGGTTGGGGGCCGGGACGGTGATGGAGACGCCGTTGGTGGCGCGGAGGGGAATGGGGCTTTGGGTGGCGTCGACGAAGAAGGCTTGGTGGGTCAGCGTGAGGTTGGTGTAGGCGGTGGAGTTGGGGATGGTGAGGAGCGGGAAGCGCGGGATGGTGCCGTTGGCGAGCGGGCGCGGGAGGGAGAAGACGAGGGCGCCGTCGCTGTGGAGCTTGGTGCAGAAGCCGGGAATGGTCAGGTCGGGGTCAGTGGTGCCGAGGAGGAGGATGCCGATGGCGGCGGGTGGGGCGGCGGTGATGGCGGGTTGGAGGCGCAGGATGCCGGAGTCGTCGGCGAGGGTGACGGCGAGGGTGTTGGAGGCGCAACCGGTGCCGTAGGCGGTGCCGGAGTGGGTCGTGTGGCTGCCGGTCAGGGCGTCGATCGGGTAGTCGACGGCGCCGCGGACGACCTTGGAGACCTTGGCCTCCCAGATCAGCGCGAGGGTGCCGGAGTAGGAGAACGGGCGGTCGAGCGGGAGCTCGATGACGAAGGGTTGGGGACTGGCGGTGGCGACGAGCTCGGGCACGTCGAGCTCGCGCTTGGCGATCGCGACGGTCGGGGTGGCGGCGTAGTTGTCGGCGAAGCGGGCGGTGGCCGCGTCGGCAGAACCCTCGCCGAGCAGGAGCTCGAGCGTGACCTTGCGTGCTTCGTAGGTGGTGAGGCCGCCGCTGCGGCGGCGGAACGACAGCTCGGTGATCGTGCGCGGGGTGCCGGTCAGATCGCCGTGGATCTGCTGGTGGCGGCAGACGCCGAACGTCGTGGAGGCGCTGAACGGGGTGTGCAGGGAGCCGGTGCCTTTCTTGGTGTCGTAGCCGGTCGGGGAGACGACCTGCGCGGTCAGTGCGCTGGCCAGCAGGGGGAACAGGAGCAGGGAGCGGTTCATCGATTTCACCTCTTGGGATCGGGTTCACCTCCCTGAGGGGTTTGCCGGGCGGCCGGCGGACAGGAATCGCGCGGTTTTCTTCAGCGCAGGCTCTGCGCGAACCGGCGCAGCGTCGCGGCGCGGGCAGGGTCGCTGCAGGCGGCGGCGGCGCGCTCGAGCGCGGCGGGGATCGCCGGCGGTTTGCCGGTCTCCTGCGCGATCAACACGACCGTGTTGAGGAGGGCTGGATCGCGGCCCTGGTCGGCGGCGAGCACCTCGCAGGCGAGCTGGATCGCTGCTGCCGGGTCGCGCAGGTGCGCGGCGTCCCCCTTGGCCGTCGCGTGCAACCAGGCGAGCGAGATCCGCGCGCGCTGGTGCGCTGGATCCGCAGCGAGCGTGGCCCGGTAGGCCTCGGCGGCGGCCGGCACCTGGCCCGAGCGGTCGAGCGAGTGCGCCAGGTTGAACTGGAAGTCGGCGCGCGTGGGGTGTTCGGCGATCAGCGCGCGCAGGAGCTGTTGTGCTTCCGCGGGGCGCGCAGCGAGGTCGAGCAATGCGGCGCGCGTGTTGCGCAGCGCCGGGCGTGGGCCGGCGAGTCGGATCGCTTCGTCGATCGCGGCGAGACCGGGTTCCGGAGCCGCGGCCTCGTAGCAGGCATGCGAGTACTCGGACCAGAGGGAGGCGTCTTCGGGACGGGTGCCGAGCAGCGCGCGGTATGCGGCGAGCGCCTGCGGGAACTGCCTGGCTGCGCGCAACGCGCGTGCGTCGGCGAGCGGATCGGCGCCCGCGCTGCTCCGGCCGGCGAGCAACAGCAACGGCAGCGCGACGGCCAGGCTGCCTGCCGCAATGGCGAGCGGGCGCTTGTCGAGCGCGTGCCAGGCGCGGCGCCAGGCTCGCGGCCCGGCGCCATGCACGCGCTCCCCGCGCTGGATCCGTTGCAGGTCGGCGGCGAGGGCCCCGGCGTCGGCGTAGCGCCAGTCCGGCTGCTTGGAGGTGGCCGTGGCGATCACGCGCGCGAGCGGCGGCGGCAGCCGCAGGTCGTCGAGTCGCAGCGGGTGTCCCTGCGCGACTTCGGCGAGGACCTCGTCCCGCGTGCCGTCGGCGCGCGCCGGCTGGCCGGCGAGCAGCTCGTACAGGATCACGCCGAGCGCATGGACGTCGCTGCGCGCGTCGCCTCCTTCGCCGCGCGCCTGCTCCGGCGCCATGTAGCGCGGCGTGCCGAGCACGGCGCCCGACTGCGTCAGGCTGCTGGCGTCCGGCAGCGCGCCGAGCCCGAAGTCGAGCAGCACCGGGGTGCCATCCGGACGCAGCGCGACGTTGTGCGGCTTCAGGTCGCGGTGCCAGATCCCGGCGGCGTGCGCGGCGGCGACGGCCTCGGCCAGCTGCTGCACGAGTGCGATGGCTGCATCCGGCGGCCAGCGCACGCCGAGGCGCTCGTGCAAGGACGGTCCGTCGACCAGCTCCAACAACAGGCAGGGGATCCCGTCGACGTCGAACCAGTCCTCGATCGCGACGATGCCGGGGTGGCGCAGCCGGCGCAGTGCAGCGATCTCACGCTGCAGGCGCTCGCCGCCGGTGCCGGTCAGCGGCAGGGTCTCGAACGCCTTCAGCGCGAAGCGCCGCCCGTCGCGTTCGACTTCGTACACGGTCGCGCTGGCGCCGCGGCCGAGCCGGCGCCGCACGCGGCAGGCACCGAACGCGTCGCGCTCGTCGCGCAACGTCGACAGCAGGTCGCGGGTCGCGAGTGCGTGCTGCAACGCCGCCGACAGCGCAGCGTCCGCCGGCGCCGCGCGCGCAGCGAATGCCTGCGGCGTCAGCGCCGGGTCCTGCTCGCGCGCGAGCAGGAACTCGGCGACCAGGGCCTCGTGGCGCTCGCTCATGGCGGTTGCAGCCGTTGGCTGAGCCGGGCGAGTGCGCGCGCGTGCAGCTTCGCCGTCGCGTCCGCCGTGCGGCCGAGCTGGGCGGCGGCTTCGGCGTTGGTCCAGCCGTCCAGGTCGCGCAGCACGACGACCGCGCGCATGTCGTCGGGCAGTGCCAGCAGCGCGCGTTCCAGCGCGGCGTAGCGTTCGTCGTCGGCGTAGCGCAGGTCGCTGCCGGCGGCCGGGAGCTGCGCCAGCAGCGCATCCGACAGCGTCTGCGCGCCGGCGCGCTTGCGTGCTCCGAAGTAGTCCGCCTTGCCGCGGATCTTGTTGAGCACGCAGGTCTGCAGCCAGCGTCCGAGCGCGCCGTCGTCGCGCGGCATGAACGCGTGGATGTCGTCCATGACTTCGCGCACGACCGAGTGCAGCACGTCTTCCGACTGCAGCTTCGCGCGCAGCGCCGGCGACAGCCGGAGCCGGATCGTCAGCAGCAGGCGGTCGCGGTAGCGCAGGTAGAGATCGTCGAACGCGGCGCGGTCGCCGGCGCGGATCCGCGCGAGCAGCTCGATCGATTGCGCGCCCTCAGCCACCGCTCCGGCCGAGCGCCGCCTCGGCAGTCGGCACGAACGTGCCGCGCACCGGATCCTTGACGACGCCGGGGAAGCGCAGCACGCGGTTGTGCATCGCGACGTAGACGCCGGGCGACAGGATCTGCACCGCGAGCAGCGCCTCGGTCAGGTTCTGCATCGCGTCGGTGTTGCGCATCACGTACGGGCGCATCGCGCCGGTCAGCACGATCGGCCGCGCGACCTGTGGGGCGTCGGCGACGATCTGCTCGCCGGTGCGCGCCAGGCGATCGGTGCCGTGCACGATCACGACGCCGTCGTGCGAGTCGGCGTGCGCGCGCGCGACGGCGGAGATCCTCGCGTGGTCCTCCGCCGTCATTTCGAGGCTGTCCTTGTTCATCAGCGGCACGCGCTGGATCTCGACGCCTTGCAGCTGCAACGACGCGAGCATGACGTCGAGGACGCTGACGCGGTTCTCGAGGACGCCGGCCAGCTCGTCGTAGGTCTTCTCGATCGTGCCGCCGGTCGAGATCAGCGCGATCCGCCGGCGCACGCTACTGCACGGTCACGCGCGACACGTTGGTGACGTCGACGACGTTGCCGCTGGCGTCGACGAACACGGCGAGCGCGTCGAACGTCATGCCCTTCAGCGCGGTGGCGAGCGCCGGATCGAACACGAAAGGCGCGTTCGGGTACGCGTTCTGGTTCGTGGTCTTGGTGAAGTGCAGCGGATTCCCTTCCGCGGCGCTGACCGACAGGCTGACGTAGGTCATCGCGTCGATCTCGAGCCCGAAGAACTCGGCGCTCGCCAGCGGACGCTTGCTCGCCGCGCTGAAGAACGTGAACCCTTCGCTGTAGCTCGCCGGCTGCCGGCTGACCGTGACGCGCAGGTCGCCGGTCTGTGCCGACGTGAACGCGCAGGCTGCACCGGACGTGTCGCGCATGCCGCCGAGCCCGGAGCTGACCAGCGCGTAGTCGGCATCGACCGGCTGCGTCTCCTTGTGCTGGTCCACGGCGACCAGCGGGGCCGCGACCTCGAGCAGCCAGATGCCGGCCTGCGGGTTGCGCAGCAGCACGTTCTCGACCGTGTCGAGGTTGTTCGGGCTGCCACCCGGCGTGCTGACCAGGCCGATGCCGGACAGGCCGTTGTTGCCGTGGTAGACGAGCCCGCTCGGGGAGGTGACCTTCAGGTCCAGGTTGTTGATCCGGTGCGGGCCGACCGTCGGAACGGTCGCCTCGGGGTCGCTGTAGACCATCGTCGTGCGGAACTGCGCGGTCCCCGGACGCACGAACACGCCGTAGGTCTTCTTGCCGTTCTGCGCCAGCACGTCGAGCTCGTCGACGACCAGCATCTTGTCGCGCAGGTCGTACAGGTCGTTGACGTTCGGGAAGCCCCAGCCCTGACGGATGCGCGTGATGCCGCCGTTGACCGCCGGGTCGTATTGCATCGCCGTGTTGACGAGCAGCGCCTTGGTCGTCGTGAAGTGCGGGCAGAACGCGAAGCGCTGGTTCCAGGCCGGCGCCTTCGGGTAGCCGAAGTGCCCGTCGGTGAACATCTCGATCACGAGCCCGAGATGGCCCGCGACGATCGGCGTCGCACCCGACGTGCCGCCGAACTGGCCGTAGCCGGTCGAGCTGTACGTCGTGTAGATGCTGTCGTAGAACGCGCAGAGGTCCGGCTTGATGCGCAGGTCGGAAGCCGGGCCGTAGCTGGCGCTGGTCCAGCGGTCGTCGGTCGGGGTCAGCGTGTTGTAGTGGCTCAGCGCACCGACCGAGATGATGTTCTTGGCCCAGGCCTGCGGCCGGGACGTCTGGTTGCCGGTGTTGCTCTGGCTCTGCGTGATCGGCATGTCGTGGTCGAAGATGATCCGGTCCATCTCCGCCGAGCGCGCGTCGTAGGCCGTGATCTGGCCGTAGCCCCACGACGCGGTCTGGAACATCGCGAGGTGGCTCTTGGTCGGGTCGACCAGATCCTTCACGACCGTGTAGCGGTTGTTGTTGCCGTAGACGTAGTTGTAGTTCGTGAACAGGCCCTGGCCGTCCGGGCAGAGACCGCGCGCCGTCGGCGCAGCACCGCGCGCGAAGATCACGCCGAACGTCGCGTTGCCGTGCGTCGTCCCGGTCGTGTCGAACAGCCCGATCGGCAGCGAGCGGTACGCGTTGGCCGGGAACTCGGTGTGGTTGGGGTAGATCCCTTCCATGATGTGCCCGCGGATCCCCTTGCCGGTGAATCCGGTCTTCGTCTCGAGCGCGTTGGCGCCGCCGAACGCGCGGACAATGTCCATGTCCTCTTCCGGCGCGGTCCAGCGCTGGATCCACAGCACGGTGTCTTCGCGCAGGAGCGCCAGCATCCCGCGTTGGTCGAGCTGCGCTTCGAGCAGGACGTTGCCGCGCGCGACGGTCACGACGTCGCCGTCGAGCCGCTCGATCGCCTGCGTCAGCGGGACTTCGTCACGCTGGCGGTCGACGAGCATCACGACATAGCGGTCGGTCGCCAGCTCCGTGCCAGCCACCAGATCGGCGCGGATCTCCGGCGCCAGCTTGTAGGCCGGGTGGAACGGCACGACCGCGCGCACGAGCGGCGAGCGGCGGAGGTCCGCGACGCGCTCCGGCGCGATGCGCACCAGGTAGCTGCGCTCGTGCAGGTAGTGATGGTGCGTGCCGCCGGCGGCGCGGATCGTCGCGCGCAGGGCTTCGTCGACCTGGGCGTTGCCCTGGACGACGTGCAGCGTGCTGTTTGGGTCGGCCTGCAGCACGGCCGGAATCTCCGGCGCCGACAGCGCCGGGTCGAACTGCGCGTACTGCAGGCGGAGCTGGTTGTCTGGCGCCTGTTGCGCCGTCAGCGGGGTGAGCGGAGTGAGCGCGCAGAGCGCGAGCATGGAAAGGGTGGATGTGCGCATCGGGGGGACGGGGGGTCGGACCGGAGAGGGGCAGGCGAACCGGGGGATTCTGGCCCGGCTCGGCGCCGGCGGCCAGCAGGTGGCTGCCGAAGGCTATCCCGGCCGGGTTTGGGTCAGATTCCATCCCTACCGAATCGGGAGGGTTGGGGTCAGATTCCATCCGCACCGAATCGGGAGACATGGAATCTGACGCCATCGCCGCTAGCCGTCGAGCAGCGTCTGCAGGCGCCGATCGGCCGCTCGCGTCGGGTCGAGGCGGAGCTTCCCGTCAGCAGCGAGGCGACGCTTGTCCAGGATCAGCGTGTCGATCGGCTTGCCGGTCGGGTCCACGACACGCAGCGTCAGCTGCGCGCCGGCGACTTCGACGGCGCAGTACTCATAGGCCGACTGCGCGGCGCGCAGCTCAGGGTGCTCGCCGATCGGATACAGGCTCTTGCCTCCCCCCCCGGTCACGACCAGGACCGGTTCGCCCGGCTCGCCGAAGCGCTGGTAGTTGTGGTCGTTGCCGCAGAACACGAGGTCGACGTGGTGCCGGCGGAAGATCGGCAGCAGGTTCATGACCAGGTCGCTGCGGTCCCCCTGCCGAGACGCGGACCACCACGGGTGGTGCTGGATCACGATCCGCCATGGCTCGGTCGCCGCCGCGAGCTCGCGCTCCGCGTAGGCGAGGACGGGATGGCCGGGCAGCAGGCGCTCGTTCGTGTCGAGACCGATGAACCGGATCGGGCCCCAGGCGAACGAGAACATCCGCTCGTCACCGCTGACGTCGTTGCCGGGCAGGATCAGGTTCTGCTGGAACGGCCGCCCGCCGTCGTGTTCCAGGTCATGGTTGCCGGCGACCGCGAAGCAGGGCGCACGCGCCAGCAGCTCCGCATAGGGCCGGAAGAACGCGATCCCCCAGTGGCGGTGCTCGCCGCGCGGGTAGATCACGTCGCCGACGTGGAACCACAGATCCGGCTGCTCCGCCGCCATCCGCGCGCCGATCGCGGCGAGCGTCGCCGAGGGGGGCAGCCAACCGAGCCGCACCGGCCAGTGCAGCAGCGGCGTGTCCTGCAGCCAGCCCCAGGGCGGCACGTGCCCGGAATCCCCGGTCACCGTGAAGCGCACCGGCGCCCGGTCCTGGTCTGGCGCCGTCGTGAAGCCGCCTTCGCCGACGAGCTGGCTGGCCGGTTCTTCGTACAGCGCGTACCGGTAGCGCGTGCCCGGGTTCAGCTCGCGCAGCTCGATCGCGTGCCGGCGCGCCGCGTCGCTGCTGACGCGGCGCAGCACCGCGCCGGCGGAATCCCGCAGCTCCAGCAGATGCGCCACCGGGGACGGAGCGATCCGGGCGACGACCGCGCTCGTGTGCGTCACGTTCTGCACGTACGGCCCGCTTTCGAGCGGCACGTTCGGCAACAGCGGCGCGAACAGCAGACCGATCGCCGGGATCCAGAGCCGCCGGCGCCACCGGCGGGACGAACTCACACCCGCACTCTCGGGATAGTTGGGGTCAGATTCCAACCCTCCCGAATCGGGAGAGATGGAATCTGACCCCATCTCTACTGCACGGTGATCTCGACGCCGTTCGTCATCGTGATCGGCAGCTGCCGGCCGTTGTTGACGTCGAGGATCATGACCTGGGCCTGGAAGCGCACGCCCTTGTAGCCGTTGTCGTTGGGGATCGGCAGCGCGTAGGTCGCCGTGCCGTCGCCGCGGATGATGTCGCCACCGCTGGTCGTGGCGTTGAACGTCAGCGTGATGTTGTTGTGCAGGAAGCACCCGGTCACGCCGAGCGGCGACAGGTCGATCGACGGGAAGTTGGGGTTCGCATCCAGGAACAGCAGCGTGCTGCTCATCGGTGCGGCGCCGTGCAGCTCGAGCGCGAACTGCTGGTTGCCGACGGAGGGAACCACCTTGCCGCCCAGGACCGGGACGTTGCCGAACGAACCGGCGCAGGCATCGCCGCGCAGCACGATGCCGGTCTCGTTGACGTAGAGGCGCACCGGCGTGTTGTTGAGGGCCGCCGCGCCGGCGCCCTGGAACGCCCAGAAGTCACTACCGTCGGCCTGACCGTTGCCGTTGACGGTGTTGACGACCGTGAACATCTCGACGAGCCCGGCGGTTGCCGGCGCCGTGTAGCCGTAGGTCCACTTGCGCCCGTTCGGATTGCTCGCGTCTTGATGCGTCACGTTCAGCGCGGAGGGATTGATCTGCGAGTTGCTGCCGGCGCTGAACTGCCCGGCTGTCACCTCCGACACGAACCCGGCCCACTGCAGCGGATGCTGCCAGCCACCGGTCGAGCTGGTCGTGACCGAGATCGCCTCGCTCTTGGCCAGGATCCGCTTGGTCGGCGCCAGCGTCACGACGAGGTTGAGGCCACCTCCGAACGGCCGATGGCAGTGGCCGCAGCTCGGCTGCGTGCGCGCAACGTCGAGCGGGATCTGGCCGCCGATGCCAGTGGTGCCTGGTAACGCACCCTTGCCGTACGAGAACAGCGACGTGGCAAGGAAGGGAAGGGGCACCAACAGCGCGAGCAGGGCGAAGATCCGGTTCATGGAGCGGGAGCGCAGGGAGGACTCGGGGAGGCCGGGAGGGCGGAAGTCTGCTACGCGCCCATGGGGGCGGCAAGGCCACCAGATCCCGTCAATCCGACTCTTCGCCGAACGTTGCCACGACCTTGGTGTGGATTCCTCCGCGCACGCGGAAGTCCCCTTGCACTTCCAGCCACCGCGGGCGGACCGCCGCGACGAAGTCGTCCAGGATCCGGTTCGTCACTTCCTCGTGAAATGCACCCTCGTCGCGAAACGACCACAGGTACAGCTTCAGCGACTTCAGCTCGACGCAGAGCTGGTCCGGGACATAGCGGAACCGGATCGTGGCGAAGTCCGGCTGCCCGGTGCGCGGGCAGAGGCACGTGAACTCCGGGCAGGTGAACCGGATCTCGTAGCGTCGCCCCGGGCGTGGGTTCGCAAACGTCTCGAGCTGCTTGGTCGGGCGCGTCGCCATGGCGCGGCGGCAGCGTGGCCGCCCGGCCCGGTCACCGCAAGCGGTCGGATGCCTGCAGCCGCAACCGCGCGTCGACGGCCAGGCTTGGGACGCCCCGCGCGCCGGCCAGGAACGGGTTGATCTCCACCTCGGCGATCCGCGGGAAGTCGAGCACGAGCTGCTGCAGGCGGAGCAGCGCGTGCTCGGCGGCGGCGATGTCGACGGCGGGCGAGCCTCGCCATGGGCCGAGGACCGCAGCCCCCTTGAGGCGCTGGAACATCCGCGTCGCGTCGTGCGCATCCATCGGCGCCAGGCGCAGCGAGACGTCGCGCAGCACTTCGACCAGGGTCCCGCCGAGCCCGGCCGCGAACACCGGGCCGTAGCGCGGATCGCGCGTCATCCCGAGCAGCAGCTCGCGATGCCCGGGCGCCTGCGCCTGCACGAGCAGCGTCAGGTCACGGAACTTGCGGCCGAGCCGGGTCACCATGTCGTTCGCGGCCGCGAACACCGCATCGCTGTCGGCGAGCCGCAGCGCAACCGCGCGGTGCTCGGACTTGTGCAGCAGGTCGCGCGCTTCGGCCTTCAACACGACCGGGAACCCGAGCGCATTGGCCGCGGCGACGGCGTCCCCCGGGGTCGTGACCCGCCGGGCGCGCGCGAACGGGATCCCGTACGCGGTCAACACGCGCTCGACGTCCTCGGCGCCGAGCCAGCCATCGCGCGCACGCTCGAGGATCGCCGCCGCCGCGGCCTTCTGCACCTTGAACACCGGCGTCTTCCCCTGGCGGCGGCCGAGCAGCTCGCGCCGGCGAACGAGCAGGCGCAGCGTCGCGACGGCGTCCTCGGGATACCGGTAGACCGGGATCCCGTGCCGGCGCAGCAGCTCGATCGCCTCGTCGCCACGCTGGCGGCCCATCAGACAGGCGAGCACCGGCTTCGCGCCGTCGCTGGTCTGTTCGACGATCGCTTCGGCGACGGCAACCGTGTCGATCATGATCGGCGACACGAACAACACCAGCAGCGCGTCGACGCCCGGGTCGGCGACGACGGCCTGCAGCGCGCGCCGGTAGCGGTCGGCGTCGGCCGACGCGATCAGATCCAGCGGGTTGTGCACGGTCGTGTCCGCGGGCAGCACGCGGCGCAGGCGGCTCGCGGTCTTCGGCGCGAACTCCGCCATGCGCAGCCCGGTCGCGACCAGCGCGTCGGTGGCGAGGATCCCGGGACCGCCGGCGTTGGTGACGACGGCAACGCGGTCGCCGCGCGGGACCGGCTGGTGCAGCAGCGCCGCGGCGAGCGCGAACATCTCGCGGAACGACTCGACGCGCAGCACGCCACATTGGCGCAGCAGCGTGTCGGCCGCGGTATCGGGTCCCATGATCGCGCCGGTGTGCGAACCGATCGCAGCGGCGCCGGCGGCGCTGCGGCCGGACTTCACGGCGAGGATCGGCTTGTCGCGTGAGACGCGCCGCGCGACCTCGATGAACCGGGCCGCGTCGCCGAAGCTCTCGATGTAGAGCAGGATCACTCCGATCGCGTCGTCGTCGGCCCAATACTCGACCAGGTCGGCCGCCGTGACGTCGACGCGGTTGCCGATCGACGCGTACATCGCGACGCCCAGCCCGGTCGCCGCCGCATCGGCCAGGATCGCTTCCCCGAGCGCGCCGGATTGCGAGACCATCGCGACGCGGCCGGGCGGCGGCAGCACGGCCGCGAACGACGCGTTCAGCGCGAACTCACCATCCGTGTTGATGACGCCCATGCAGTTCGGGCCGATCACGCGCATGCCATGGCGCTCGGCGATCGCCTGCAGCTTCTCCTCGCGCACGACGCCGCGGCCGCCGACCTCGCGGAAGCCGGCGCTGACGACGACGAGCCCCTTGACCCCCTTCTTGCCGCACTGCTCGGCAACGAACGGGACCTGCTCGGCCGGGACGACGATGACGGCGAGATCGACCGGACCGGGGATCGACGCGACCGACGGGTACGTCGGCATCGAGTGCACGACGGCGGTCTTCGGATTGACCGGATAGACCGGGCCGGTGAAGCCGCCGGCCAGCAGGTTCGTGACGATCTGGCGGCCGATCGAACCTTCGCGGCGGCTCGCGCCGATCACGGCGACCGAGCGGGGGCGGAACAACGCGTCGAGAGAATGGCGGCGGGCCTTGGACGAGGACACGCGGGCGCAGCGTAGCGGCGGGTCGCGCAGTCCCAGCGTGCGGCTTGCTGCGCGCGGCGCGGATCCCCAGCATGCGCGCATGCAGCAGGTCTGGCTCGCGCACGCGGCGGCGGGTGAACGCGCGCCGGGGGATCGTGTGGATGTCGGACTGGGTGTCGGCAAGGCCGCCGCGGCGGCGACGCTCGCCGCGGAGCTGGCGGCGGTGCCGGCAGCGCGGAGACCTTCGGTGTTGGTGCTGTACGGCGTCGGCGGCGCGTTGCCGGCGCGCGCGCCGGAGGTGCCGCTCGGCGTCGGCGAGCTGTGCGTCGTGGTCGAGGACGTGCTCGCGGACGACGGGAGGCAGGAGGTCGGGCGGTTCGTGGACCTGGCGGGGTTGGGGTTCGGTGAGGTGCGCTTCGCGATGGATCGCGCACGCAGCGCGCGGGCCGCCCGGCTGCTCGGCGTGCGCACCGTCGGCGGCGCGACCGTCAGCGCCTGCAGTGCCACCGACGCTGCGGCGGCGCAGATCGCCGCGCGGACCGGCGCCCTCGTCGAGTCGATGGAAGGGGCCGCTGTCGCGTTGGTCTGCGCGCGGTTCGGTGTTGGGCTCGTGCAACTGCGCGCCGTGGCGAACCGGACCGGCGATCGGTATGCGGAGGGCGCGGATTTCGCGGGCGCGATCGCGTGGCTGCACGCGGGGTTGGCCAGGCTCGTGGAGGCGGGGATTGCGTGAGCCCGTTCGTGTCGCCGGCGCAGCATCACGCAGCGCGCGGATGAGCGCGTGGCGCCGGTCGCTGCAGCCCGGGGTGCAGTCAGCATGACCGCGCGGCGCCTGCGGTTCGGGTTTTCTCCATGCCCGAACGACACGTACCTGTTCCACGCGCTCGTGCACGGCCTCGTGCCGCTGCGCGGGATCGAGCTCGTGCCGGAACTCGCCGACATCGAGGAGCTGAACACCTGCGCGGCCGGGGCGGATCCGCTCGAGGTGACCAAGCTCAGCATCCCGGCCTACGCCGGGCTGCGTGCGCGCTACCGCCACCTGGATGCCGGCGCTGCGATGGGGTTCGGCGTCGGTCCGATCGTCGTGCAGCGTCGCGATGCCAGTGCGCGCGCGCTCGCCGATCTCGCCGGCGCAACCGTGGCGATCCCAGGTGAGCGCACGACCGCGTGGGCGCTGTACCAGCGCTTCGCGCCGCCGGCCGGGCGCGTGCTGCCGATGCGGTTCGATCGCATCTTCGCTGCGGTCACGTCGGGCGAGGCCGACGCCGGCGTCGTGATCCACGAGGGCCGCTTCACGTTCGCCGCGCACGGCCTCAAACAGCTCGCCGACCTCGGTGCCCTGTGGGAACAGCAGACCCGCCTGCCGCTGCCGCTCGCCGTCATCGCGATCCGCCATGACCTGCCGCGCACGCTCGACGCCGAGCTCACAGCCGCCATCCGCACCTCGCTCGACCTCGCGCGCGCCGATCCGACGCGCAGCCGCGACTACGTCGCCGCGCACGCGCAGGAGCTCGACCCCGCCGTCTGCGCCGCGCACATCCGCCTCTACGTCAACGACTACGCGCGCACGCTCGACGCCACCGCCCTCGATACCCTTCTCGTCTGACGAGAAGAGTCGCGCCATTCTGTCAGTCGCCCTGAACGGATGATGCCCGCGTCAGGATCCGCACGACGACCAGCAGCGCGACGAGTGCGCAGGCGGTCACCGAGCCGAACGCCAGCACGACCTCGCCGATCTCGCCGCCGATCAGGCCCTTGACCGTCAGCGGCCCGAGCAGCAGTAGCAGCACCAGCGCGAGCGTGACGACGCGATCCTTCGACGGGCGCAGCCAGTCGGCCACCGCGAGCGCGATCGGCAGCAGCAGCACGCAGAAGTGCGACTTGCTGCTCATCGGCGACAGCAGCACCATGCCGCACGCAACCGCCGCGGCGGCGGCGAACCGCCGCTGCTCCGCTGCGCGCTCGTCGGCGCCGCGCAACCAGCGCGGCATGGCCGCGAGCGCGACCAGGCCGAGCACGCAGAGCTGGCCGACCAGGATCACGACCTTGCGTGCCCCCGGCTCGAGCGCGACGACGGCGACGTCGCGCAGGAACGGGCCATCCTCGACGACCGGGGTCACGAGCCGGTGCAGCGTCCCGCTGAGGCTCTGGTTCAGGTAGCTGGCCGCGTTCCATGCCCCGGCCACCGCCGCGGTCGAGCCGGGCGCGATCCCGACCAGCAGCGTGTCGAACCAGCTGACGGCCCACGACTTCCCGCCGTCCTGCGGCAGCAGCAGGTCCGGCAGTCCGGTCAACACCAGCGCCACGCCGAGCATCCACAGCGCGGCACGCCAACGTCGCTGCACGACGAACAACACGAGGAACAGCAGCGGCGTCGCCTTGCAGGCCGCTGCGATCCCGGCCCACCCGGCGGCGCGCAGCTCCCGCCGTTCCGCGTAGTCGACCGCAGCGAACACGACCAGCGCCGCGACCAGCAGGTCGTGGCTCTGGTTCTCGAACACCGACATCACGTGCCGCCCCGCCAGCAGCAGCGTCACCAGCCAGAACTTCACCCGCGTGCCGTCCGGCACCCGCCCACGCCAGAACCGGTCGAGCCGCCACAGCACGAGGGCCAACACGGCCAGGTTCACGACGTACCACACCACCCGCTGTCCCTGCGTCGGCAGCACGACGAACGGGACGAACGGCAGCGCGAAGAACGGCGGGTACGTGAACGGCTTCGGCTCGTCGCGGCGGTAGATCGGATCCCCGTCCAACATCCGCGCGGCGCCGGTCACGTAGACCGGCAGCTCGCTGGTCTGCTTGCGCAGGAACGCCGCGCCACCGCCGACCAGCGCAGCCAGCAGCAGGAGGCCGACGATCCACCGCTTGCGTCGCTCAGCCACCATCGCCTCGCTCATGGCGCGCGAGGAACTCGCGCTCACCCGCCTTCAGCCCGCCGCTGAACCACCGCCAGAACCGCAACCGCCGGACTTCGCGCAGCAGCTTCGCGATCCACTCCTCGCGCTGCGCCAGCAACTGCGGCAGGTCCCTGCCCTTCCCCCACCGCGCATCGACAGCCGCCGTGTATTCCGCCAGCGCGTCGCGCATTCCCAACACCAGAGTGCCCCACGGCTCGGCACCCCCCAGCCGTGCCGCCAGCAGCGGCGCGATCGCGCGCAGCGCCGCGTCGTCCGCGGTGCGGAACCACGGCGAGCGCACGCACTCGACCGCGAACCGCTCCCGCCGATGGCGCGCCAGCACGAGCAGGCGGTTGCGTTCGCCGAGCGCGTCCTTGTCGCCGCCGGCGCGCCGGATCGACACGCTCCCCAGATGCGTGCAGCGCGCCGCCGGCACGTACAGCAGCTCCCGCCCGTGCTCGCGCAGCCGCAGCGAGAACTCGACGTCCTCGTAGTACATCCCCAGCTCCTGGTCGAGCCCGCCAGCCGCCGCCCAGTCCGTGCGCCGCACCAGCATGCAACAGCCGGACAGCCCGAACACCGGCTCCGGCGCGCGCGCCCCCGCGTCGTCGGCAGTCCCGCGACCGCGATCGACCCAGTACAGATCCTCGCGCTCGGCGACTCCGGTCGACCAGATCCGCCCCTCGGCGTCGAGGATCTTCGGCATCGCACCGGCCGCGCCGGGCGCTGCATCCAGCGCGCCGACCAACAGCTCCAGGCAGCCGGTCTGCAGACGCGCGTCGTTGTTGAGCAACAGCACGAACTCGGCCCGCCCGCGTGCCACCCCCTCGTTGCACGCACGCACGTAGTCGTTCGTCGTGCGCCGCAGGTGCTCGACGGCGGGGAACTCGCGCGCGAGCAGCGCCGCCGTGGCATCGGTCGATGCGTTGTCGGCGACCACGACGCGGTGCGGCACGCTCTGCGCGCGCAACGACTGCAGGCAGTCCGGCAACAGGTCGGCGCCGTTCCAGCTCGCGACGACGATGTCGACGCGAGGCGTCGTCATCGGCGGGTTCCCACCGGGGCGAGCTGCGCATAGTGCGCGACCAACGCGTCCAGGTTCTGCTCGAGCGTCGGCACCGGCACGGCGCCGGCCAGCCACCCGAGCAGATCCGGCTCGTGCCGCAGCCGGGCCAGCGCCAGCGCCAGCGCGCGCGCGTCGCCGCACGGCACCAGCAACCCGTTCTGTTCGTGCGCGACGATCTCGGCGATGCCGCCGACGTCCGACGCGACGACCGGGCGCCCGGCGGCGAGCGCCTCGAGCACCGAGAACGGCGTGTTCTCGTGCCACAGCGACGGCACCACGACGGCGTCCACTTCGGCCAGCGCAGCGCCGAGCCTGGTCGGACCGAACGCGCCGCAGAACCGGATCCGCGGGTCCTCGTCGGCGCGCGCCCGCAGCTCCGCGACGTACTGCGGATGCGTCGCGGGATCGCCGTAGATCTGCAGCTCGGCCGACGGGTCGTCGAGCGCGCGCACCGCGTCCACCAACACGTGCACCCCCTTGTGCGGCGTCAGCGATCCGAGATAGCCGAGCACGAGCCTGCCATCCGCCGGCCGCGGCGCGAGCCCCGCCAGCCGGCCGGTGTCGACGCCGTACGGCAGATGCTCGATCGGACCGTCGTAGCCGGCGGCGCGGAACTGCTGCAGCAGGAACCGCGACGGCGCGAGCACGAGCTGCGCGCGCGCGAGCAGGGCCAGCAGGCGCGGCAGCCGCCGCACGATCGCGTGCGCACGCGCCGCCGGGCCGTGCTGCGATTCGCCCGGTCCGGTGCCGTCACCGGCCAGTGCGCGCCACACCGGCGACGTGACGTCGAAGCGCAGCGCCGTGGCGACCTCTGGGATCACGCACGGGACGCAGCCGAGCCCACCCTGCGGCGGACCCTCGCACAGTTCGCCGTCCCCACGCCGCAGGATGATCCGCGCGCACAGGAACCAGTAGTCCATCAGCGAGACGACGACCGGGATCCCACGCGCGCGCGGCTCCTCGATCCCGGCGGCGCCGATCCCGTGCAGGTGGAACACGTGCACCACGTCGTACCCGCCGCGCGCGAGCCATTCGCCGAGCAGCGCCGCCGCGATCGGGTTCTCGTACGCGATCAGCTCCTGGTTCGGCGCCGTGTCCGGATGCACCGCGACGCGGTGCACGGCGATCCCGTCGACCTCCTCGTCGCGCGCGAACCAGGTCGCACCGGGTGCCTCGAGATCGATCCGCGGCTCCCACGCGAACACATCGACGTCGTGCCCGCGCGCACGCAGCCCCAGCGCCAGCGAGCGCACGTACTGCTCCGTGCCGGTCACGTGGCGCGGCAGGAACTGATGCAGCACGAACAGCAGCTTCACGGCGCGTTCCGATCCTCGTGTTGGGCGAGGAACCGCTGCTCCGCATCGGTCAGCGCGCGTGGCCGCGACCGCCCGCTGCGCTGGGTCAGCTCGCGCAGCAGCTCCACGATCCAACGCTCGTGTCCGGCCAGCTCGGCGATCTGCGTGGCGACGTGCCGCGCCACGTCCGGCAGCGGCGTCGACGCCGGCAGCCCGAGCGCCGCGTTCAACACGGTCAGTTCGCCGCGCCGCTGCTCGGCCGTGCGCTGCAGATCGTCGAACTCCTCACGCCGATGGCGCAGCTCCGCTTCGAGCTGCGTGACCCGGCGCTCCTGCGCACGATGTTCGGTCCGCGCCGCGATCAGGTCCGCTTCGAGCTCCTTGGCGTGCGCGCGCTCCTGGTTGAGCAGGTCCTGCAGCATCGCTGCGTGCTGCTCGAGCTGCGCCGTGCGCGTTTCGAGCTCCCGCGCGGCCTGCGCCATGCCGGCGATCTGGCCGAGCGTCCGTTCCAGCTCGGCGGCGACGGCGGAGCGCTCGCGTTCGGCGTCCTGCCGCGCTGCGTCCGCGGCGCTGGCACGCTGCTCCGCCTGATTCCGCGCGTCCGCCTGCAGCTCGATCTGCCGGTGCAGGTCGCGCGTCCACTCCTCGATCGCCGCGAGCTTCGGTCCGGAGATCGTGCGCCCGACCAGATCCACGACGATGTCGCCGAGCAGCTGCGCCCCGGCATCGACGCCGGCGACGCGCGCGAACACCGCGCGCAGGAACGCGCGCCGATCGTCCGGCGGCATGCTCCACAGCTCGTCGTACCCGGCCAACGCACCGCCGAGTCCGATCGGGCGGTGCCGCGCCAGGATCACGAACCGGTCCTGCGCGAACGGCGCCGGAACGACGGCGCCGGGCGGCCGCACGAAGCCCGGGCCACCACGTCCGAGCACGCGCAGTCCCTGCGCGTGCGCGCGCAGCGCGAACTCGTGCACCGCTTCGATCCCGTGCAGATCCTCGTCGAAGCCCCCCAGCTGCGACCAGGCATCCCGGCGCACGACGAACGCACTCGGCTCGACGAAGCCGATCTCGATCCAGGCGGCGTCGTCGCGCGCCGGCAGCGGCTTCAGGTCCAGATGGCCGGAATCCTCATAGCCCAACGTCGCCGGTGCGTCGCCCGCGTGGAACGGCAGCTGCGCCAATGCCACGAGCGGATCGCGCAGCGGCGCGAACGTCCCGCCGGGGATCGGCGCCTGTGCGCGCACGCCGGGACCCAGGAACAGCACCAGCTCCGCGTCCGATGCCGCCAGCGCCAGATTCCAGATCCGCGGCGGCGCGAACCCGTCGATCTGCAGAAGATCGCCGCGCGGCGGCAGTTCGTCGATCTGCGGTTCGCGATCTGCCGTGCACAGCAGATCGAGGGCAGAGACTTCCGGGGATGCAGCCAGGTCCGGGGCCGCGTCCTGCATCCAACGCGCGAGATCCTCGCGCGTGAGCTGGTGGACCGGCCACAGCACGACGTCAACCAGCTCCCCGGCCTGCGACACGCGGCCGATCAGCCGCGCCCGGCCGGCGCGCAGGTGGCGCCGAGTCGCGACCAGCTCCGACTCGAGCTTGCGGCAGCGCGCCTGCAACGCATCTACTTCCGACAGCCCGAGTTGCAGCTCCGCCTGGCGGTCCAGCAGAGCCAGACACTGCTCGGTCAGCTCGCGCAACCGCCGCTCCCGTTGCAGCAGCAAAGCGAGGAATTCAGCAGGCACCGGCGAGCCCGGCTCCGGGGGTTCGGGTTGGGACGATGACACGATCGCGTATGGAGGGTTGCGAACCGCGCGGACGGGCCATGGGTTTAGCGCGCGAAGGCGCAGTTCGGCCAGCGCAGGCCGGCTGATTTTCGGGCCGCTGCTGTGCAAGAGTTGCGTAGCGGTTCTTGCCACACCACCGGCGGTTCTGCACCCTCTCGCCCCGCGCCCTGGAGCACCACCTTTGCGTCGACACCTGCTGCGAGCCCTCGCGGGCTGTACCCCGTTCGTACCCATGCTCTCGGCGCAGATCCCGATCGGGATCACGACCCTCGCGGACGCGGAGCCGGCACCGGCCGGCAGCCTGCGCGCCGCGATCCTGAGCGCGAATCAGCGCGCGTCCGAAGCCTCCGCGCAGAACCCGCTGGTGCTGACGTTCGCCAGCAATCTGCAGAACGGCAGCGTGATGCTGGCCAACAACCTGCCGGAGCTGACCGCGGATCACGTCGTGCTGACGGTCGCCGGCACGAGCACGAGCCGGCGCGTCACGTTCGATTGCACCGGCGCCGATGCCGCGTTGCTGGTGTCGGGAGACTTCCTGCGCTGTGAGTTCATGCGTTTCCACAAGGGCGGCGCGCGGCACGGCAATGGCGACACGGTCATGCTGCTCGGCGCCAGCGACGCGGTGTTCAGCCACTGCGACTTCACCGATGGGCAGGAGGCCGGCGTGAATCTGATCGCCGCGCGACGCGCGCGGTTCAGCGACTGTCTGTTCGCCAACAACGGCAAGCTGTTCGGACCGGGGATCCTGTGCCACGACTCGTCGGATTGGATGCTCGTCGAGCGATCGACGTTCCGTGATCATCCCGGCTCGGCGGTCGCGCTGGCCGGCGTGCAGGGGACGTGGTTCCGCGACTGCCGGTTCGAACGCAACCTCGCCGGGGTCGTCGTGTCGGAGTTCTGCCGCGAGCTGCGGTTCGGACCGAACAACGTGCTGCGGGACCACAGCGACTTCGGACTCGTCGCCGTCAATGCGATCGGACTGCGGATCGAGCAGTGCGATTTCGCCGCGACGACCAACGGCATCGCGATGGCCGCGGTCGTCGATTCGCGCGGCACCGTCGTGCTCGGCAACCAGTTCACGCCCGGCAACGCGCCGGCGCTTTTGATCGAGCGCAGCCAGGACACCGAGGTGACCGGCAACCGGATGAGCGGCAACGGCAGCGGCACGATCGGGCTGCAGCTGCTCGATGCACCACGCACTCGGCTGTTCGCCAACGATGTGCGCGGGTTCCGCAGCGACGGGTTCAAGGCGGTCGGGTGCGAGAACCTGCTGGTCGGGCCGGGCAATCTGGCGGCGCGCAACGGCGGCCGTGGGTTCTCACTCGAAGGGCGCAACGGCAAGCTCGCGCGGATCACCGTGCAGAGCAGCGCGGCGATCAACAATGGTCCTGGCACGGCCGGCTTCCTGCTGCTCGACGCCGACGCGACGCTGGTCAATGTCACGGCTGCCGGCAATGCGGTCGGCCTGTCGGTGCACGGCCAGAGCCGCGCCGACGTCGCGAACGGAATCTTCGCCGACAACACGTCGCTCGACCGCCACATCGCCGCGGGCAGCGTGACGATGGTCTACAGCGCATACCGCAGCAGCCAGGGCTCGTTCGGTGGCGGCAGCGGCAACTACGTCGGCTCCGGCAGCGGCTTCGCACGGTTCGTCGGCCTCGGCTCCGACGACGTTCATCTGCGCAGCGATTCACCGCTGATCGACCGGGGCACGAACGTCCCGCCCGGCGGGCTGCCGGCGGCCGATCTGGATCTCGAGCAGCGGGTCCGCCGCGGCGGATCGCAGCTCGACGTGACCGACTTCGGCGCCGACGAATGGTCGGCCCCGTCGCCGGACGGCACGTCGCTCGTCGTGGTCGGGGGTGCAGTGCGCGGCGTGTCCAACCAGCTCGTGCCGCTGCAGCTCGATGCTTCGTCACAGCGCGCCGGCCATCCGTACGTGCTGCTGCTCGGCTGCTCCGGCACGTCGCCGGGCGTGCGTCTGTCCGGCGTGCCGCTGATCGCGCTGCAGCCGGATGCGCTGACCTATGCATTCCTGTCGCACCCGGGTGCGCTGGGGCAGCTGGACGGCAGCGGCCGCGCGACGCACGTGATCTGGCTGCCGGGCGACCTGTTCGCGATGGCCGGCATCGAGCTGACCGCGGTCTTCGCAACGTTCGATCTCGCGTTCGCCAGCAATCCGGTCGGGATCCGGTTCCTGCAATGAGGACTGCTCGCGTGTGGATCGATCGGATGGCATTGCGGTTCCTGGCGGTCGTGGCGGCGGCAGCCGTCGCGCTGCCGGCGCAGTACGCCGTGACGAGTCTCGCCGACTCGGGGAACGGCACGCTGCGCGCGGCGCTGGCGGCGATCGCGGCCAACTCGCCGGCGACGGCGACCGTGACGCTCGAAGTCTCCGGCACCTGCCGGCTGACCAGCACGGCGTTACCGGCGCTGCCGACCAACACGCGCCTGACGCTGAGCGCGAAGGGCTTCGGCTCCGGCGCGCGCTTCACGATCGATGCGACCGCGGTCACCGGCTCGCCGCAGAACGGCTTGTGGCTCCGCGGCGCGGACAGCAGCGTCACGGCGCCGCTGACGCTGCGGGTCAACCAGGGCACGGCGCTGCGGATCAGTGCCGACCGCATCCAGTGCAGCGACGTCGCCGCGCGCGCCAACAACGGCACCGGCGTGCTGGTCGACCCGACGCGCGACGTCGTGCTCGGCAGCGTGACCGTGACCGCGGCGACCACCGGCCTGCATCTGCGACAGGTCACCGCGGCGCGCGTCGGTGGCGCGTACGTGACCGACTGCACGGCGCAAGGGATCCTGGTCGAGCAAGGCGGCCAGAACCAGATCGGGTGGTTCGGCGTCGAGCGCTGCCAGATCGGACTGCACGCGCTGCGCACCAACGACCTGACGCTCGGTTCGGCACAGGCGACGAGCAGCGCGCTGGCCTGCGGCAACGACGGCGTGCTGTTCGAGGCGAGCAACCGCGTGCAGCTGCAGAACGCTCGCTGCGATGACAACCGCGCGGCCGGTGTCGCGCTGAACGGCGGCAACACGCTGACCGTGAGTTCGGTCAGCGCCGCGCGCAACGCCGTGCACGGCGTCGTCGTGCGGCTGGGCGCCAGCAACGTCAAGCTCGGGCCGAACGTCGTGGCGACGGCGACCGCTGCCGGCCGTGGCGACGGGATCCGGATCTACGACGCCGTCGATCTGCTGGCCGACGCCTGCACGGCCGGGCCCGGCAACGCCACCGGGATCGTGGTCTCGAACGATGCCGCGGCGGCGAAGCCGACCCGCGTCACGTTGCGCAACTGCCAGCTGCGGGGGAATCAGGAAGGGCTCCACGCACTCGACTGCCGTGAACTGCGCGTCGAGTCGTGCACGATCGAGGACAACGTCGGCTACGGGGTCAGCTTCGTCGACATGCCGTCGCCATGGCTGCGCGATTCGGCGCTGCGCCGCAATGCGACCGGTGGCACGCACGTGCTGCGCTGCCCGCGGACGATCATCGGGCCCGGCAACCGCGTCGAGGAATGCCTCGGCGGGATCAGCCTGTTCGACAGCCCCGATTCCGCAATCGCAGGGAATCCGCTGGTCGCGCGCTGCAAGTCGACCGGCATCCAGCTCGTGCGTTCACCGCGCACCGTCGTGGCCGAAAACGTCGTCGCCGACACGCTCGGTCTCGGCATCCTGGTGCTGCACGGCTCCAACGACGTCACGGTCGGCCCGAGCAATCTCGTCGTCGGCACGGTCGGCACCGGGATCAAGATCGAGACCTCCGGGCGCGCGCGCGTGCTGCGCAACGTCGTGCACGGTTGCGATGCGACCGGCGCCCGCGTCAGCACGGTCGGGGTCGCATTCATCGCCGGCGATGCGAACGCGGCCGGCACGCACTACGCGCGCTCGAACCTGATCATCTGCACGCGCGACATCGGCCTGCTCGCCCGCGCCTGCGATCCGGTCCGGGTCGAGCTCTGCACGATCGTGGACGGCGGGCGCGGCGTGTTCGCCGCCGGCGGTTCGCAGGCCTGGCCGGTGCGCATCGATCTGGACAGCACGATCCTGTGGAACAACCCGCTCGGCGACTGGGTCAACCAGCCGCAGACCTACGAGCTGATCAGCGCCAGCTGGTGCATCCAGCAGAGCCCGCTCGGCACCGGCACGAACCGGACCGTCGATCCTGAGTTCGCCGACCCGGCGGCGTTCGACTACCGGCTGCGGCCCTCCAGCCCCGCGATCGAAGCCGGCAGCAGCTCGCTGTCGATCGGTGCGGGCGAACTGGACCTGCTCGGGCGCAGCCGCCGGATCGGCGGGCGCGTGGATGCCGGCGCGATGGAGCATGGAGCCGCCGCGCAGGCGCTCGAGTTCCTGCCGGCATCGATGCCGGCCGGCGGCGGGCTGGTCGACTTCCAGCTGCAGTTCGGTGCGGGGCAGGCCGGCAAGCGCGCGGTCCTGCTGTGCAATCTGTCCGGGACCGGCGCGCCGTGGAACCTGTTCGGGCTGCAGTTCCCGCTCGCGTGGGACAGCTGGACGACGTTGACGACCGGGCTGCCCGCGCCAGTGCATCAGAACACCATCGCGACGATCGCTGCGGACGGGTCGGTGTACGGACGGCTGGACTATCTCGGGCGGTTGCCGCCGGTCGGCCCGTTCACGATCTGGGCCGCCGCGGTCGCACTCGATCTGCCGGCCGCGCGCGCAACCGCGGTCACGAACGTGGCGCGGATCGACGTGCGGTAGCGGCGGCTAACCCGCCGCCGCCGCGCGCGGCCGCGCCACCGCAACCGCAACCGCCAGCGCCGCCAGCGGCACGACGTGGAACGCGATCCGCGCCGCCGCCGTCGACAGGTGCCAGCTCAGCACGTGTGGCGTGCCGGTGAACACGAGCATGTAGATCACCAGCACGAGCGCCGGGGCAGCGACGACCGGCAGCTCGTCCCGGTGGCCGCGGCGGCCGCGCAACACGAGCAGCAACACGGCCGCGAGCAGCAATCCACACGAATGCGCCGGCTCCAGCAGGATGTCGAACGAGAACCAGCGCAACACGTCCGGCCCGTGCGCCGGGAACTGCGTGAAGATCCGCGCGACCGCAGTCGGCAGGTCCGGCGCGAACATGTCGCTGCGGAGGCCGTGCCGCAGGTTGAACCACAGCCCGGTGCCGAACAGCAGCAGCGGCAGCAGGAGCCACGGTTCGCGCGGCACGCGGCCGCGGCGCGCGATCGCGGCGAGCAGCGCGAATGCGACCAGGACCAGCAGCCCTTCGTTCTTGCTCGAGACCAGCACGGCGGCGCCGATGGCCGCGAGCCGCCAGCCGGATGCGTCCTGCTGCGTCTGTGCACGCAGCCAGCCGTCGGCCAGCAGCACGGCGCCGAGTGCGAGCATCAGGTCGCTCATCGCGAGGCCCGCGATCTCCAGCGCTGGTGTGGAGACGGCGACGGCCAACAACAGGACGGCACCGGTCCGCCCTGCGCCGCGCGCCCGCAGCGCACCGGCCAACGCACACAGCAGGGCGAGCGCGCCGAGCTGGACCGGCAGCCGGTTGGCGACATGCGTGATCCCGCCCGCCTGCAGGAACACCTGCAGCTGGAGCAGCGGGTTCAACATCGGGTAGTCCGGATGCAGCACGAACGGCTGCTCCTGTTCCGACAGCTCCTGCTGCAACGCGTGCGGCTCCCCGCCGCTCGCATACAGCACCTTCGCCTTGGCACTCCAGATCGCGGCCTCGTCGCCGAACGTCACCGGGTGCTGGTTCGCCCGCAGGATCTGCAGCCCGAACAACAGCAGCCCGACGACCAGCGCGGAGTACAGCAGCCGGGTCCCGCGCTCAGGCGGAGGAGCTGGCGCCGGCGCCGGCTGCGCAGCAGGGGTCCGGAGCGCACGTCGCGCGGACCAGCGCGCGGCGCCGACCAGCAACAGGCCGAGCCCCAGCTCGGTCGCGGCGAGCAGCGTCGCATCCGGCAGCGTGCCGAACAGGATCCACAGCAGCAGCAACTGCGTATGCGCCACGGCACCCGCAGCCCACAGCCAGGCCGGCCACGCGACGCCGGCGCGCCGCACGTCGAGCTGCAGCCATCGCAGCAGCCCGTAGCCGAGCAGCAACGGTGGCAGCAGGACCCAGAGCCAGTCGAACAACCCGAGCGTCACCGGGAGCGCGGCCTCCACAGCGAGTACTGCGTGCCGGTGGCGACCGGTTCGAACAGCTGTTGCCACTCCTCGTTTCCCTGCGGCGCGAGGTCGAGCACGAACAGGTGGGACGTCGCTCCGACCCGGGGCAGATGGGCCAGCGATTCGTCGAGCAGCTGCAGCGGGTAGGCGAGCTGGTGCAGATCGCTGGCGACGCGCGCGGCCTCGGGGCGTCGCTTCACGAGCACGATCGCATCCGCCGGCACGTGGCGCTGCAGCACGCCGAGCACCGGCGCGCGCACGCCGAGCAGCGCCTCGATCCGCGCGGCTTCGCTGGCCGTGAATGTGCTCCGCGGCAGCGGCCGCGCCCAGAGCTGGTCATGCAGCTGCCGGCCGAGCTGCACCACGGCGAGCACAGCGATCACGGCGATCCCGGCGACGATGGCGCCGTAGCGGAGCTGAGCGGGCAAAGGCAAGGCGAGGCGCAAGGTGCAACGGCGACGCGCTGCGCCCGCGGCTTCGGCCGCAGCGTCGCTGGCCTCAGCCTACCGCAGAGCAGGGACCGAATCGGCCGAGCAGCCGGCGCGCATCGGGGCCGGCGACGTACAGGTATTCGGTGTTGCGCAGGTGCGAGATGGATCCGACCTTGATGCCGGCCGGATTGTGGATCCCGATCCGCGCCCCGACATACCGAGGATGGTCGTGCGCGAGCACGGCGACTTCGCCATGGCCGGCGAGCCAGGCCTCGATCTGGGCCCGCGGCAGGAAGCCCTCGTCGCTGAACGAGACGACCACGTAGCGTGTCCGCAGGCGCTGCAGCAGCGCGCCGAACGCAGCCGGCGCGTGCCGGCGCGAGTTGAACGGACTCTTGCGCGTGCGTGCGTCGGCGCGCTTGTGCACGATCCCGTACACTTCCGGCGCGTCGAAGCGCACCAGCGTCTCCCAGACGTGGTAGTTGCCGAGATAGCTGTGCTGGTTGTACGGCGGGTCGAGATAGACGACGTCCGCCTCGAGCCCGGCCACGAGCTCGAGTGCATCGGCGCAGTGCGCCTCCGACTTCCCGCCGGCGGCGCGCGGCAGCAGCTCCGGCAGGCGCAGCTCCAGCTCGTGCTGGGCGCGCGGCGCCCATTGCTTCAAGAACGCCATCTGCACGCCTGTCGTCGAGTCGACGCGGTCGGCGGCCTGCAGCAGCGCGGTCAGCAGGATCGCCTGCAGCTCCTCCGGCACGGCGAGGCGCGTGATCGCGGTGCGGATCGCTTCGATCCGCGCGGCATTGCGCGGCGTGAAGAACCGCGCCTGCTCCGCATAGCGCGCCGTGAACCAACCAGGGGCCCCGGGCAGCCGTTGCAGGTCGGTGAGCAGCCGCGCCGCATCACGCTGCCAGTCGGCGGCGTCCGCCTGCACGTAGCAGGTCGCGAGCGTGTGCGCGAACGCCAGGTGATCGTTGGCGACGACGCGATAGCCGGCGCGCTTCAGCGCGTGGCTGACGCGCGCCGTGCCAGAGAACGGATCCGCGACCGTGCGCACGCCCGGCAGCGCGCGCACGACGTCGAGGATCCTCGGCACGAGCAGGCGCTTGCTGCCGAGATACTTGATCACCGCCGCGCGGATCATCGCGTGGCGATGGCCCCGTGCGCCATACTGCGCTGATGGCTGTGCTGACGAGGATCCTGGCCGCGGCACTGCTGGCCTGTGCAATGCCGGCGCAGGAGCCTGCACCCCCCCCGGCCGAAGTCGAAACCCGCACGCTCGAAGAGACCGTCGCCCTGCTGCAGGACGAGCAAGCGCGCGAAGATCTCGTGCGGCGCCTGCAGGCGCTGATCGCGGCGCGTCGCGCCGCCGAGCCGCCGCCCAAGTCCGGTCCGCTCGCAGGCCTGGCCGCGCTGTTCGCCGACATCTCCGGACGGATCGGGGATGCCGCGGTCACGCTCGTCGATCAGGTCCGCGGGATTCCGGACCGGCTCGCCGAACTCGGCGAGCTGCTCGGCGAACCGGAGCGGCGCGACCGGCTGGTCGCCGCGACCCTACGCGTCGCCGCCAGCGTGTTCGCGGCCCTGGCCGCCTTCCTGGCGATCGCGATCCTGCTGCGCCGTCCGGTCGCGCGCCTGATGACAGACGCCGGCGCCAGGCCCGACCCGTGGCGGCTGACGCTGCGCTTGGCGCTGCGCCTGCTACCGATCCTGCCGCAGCTCGGCGTCGGGTTCGCCGTGGCGAGCCTGCTGGTACGTGACGAAGGCGCGCGCGCGGTCGCGGGCGCGCTGCTGTTCGCGATGGCGCTGCACCGCGCCGCGACGGCGGTCATCGAGCTGCTGGTCGACCGCAACGGGCCGCAGTTCCGCCTGCTGCCGGTGACCGACGAGCATGCGGCCGCGCTCGGCCGGCGCCTGCGGCGGATCGCGGCGACGGCGATCTGGGGTGGCGCCCTGCTCGCGTCTGCGCGCGCGCTCGCGGCCGGCCCGGAGCTGCAGGGGACGCTGGCGAATCTGTATGGCCTCGTGCTGCTCGTGCTCGGGATCTGGCTCGTGCTGGCCGAGCGCGGGCCGGTGCGTGAGGGGCTGCAGGGCTGGCTCGCGCAGGAACCGGTCGAGGGAGGACGACCCAGCCGCGTGCGCCACGTCATCGCGGCGGTCGCCGGGTTCTGGTGGCCGCTCGCGATCCTGTATCTGCTCGGCGTCTACACGGTGTGGGCGGGTGGCGTGCCGGGCGGGCTCGGCTTCGTGTTGCGGGCGACGCTGTGGTCGGTGCTCGCGATCGCGGCAGGTCTCGTGGCCGGCCTGCTGCTGCGCTGGCTGCTGCGTCGCTTGCGGCACTGGGCGGAGCGCGCGAGTGTGCGGCTCCCAGGCCTGGCCGACGAGTTGGCGCCGTACTTCACCGGCGTGCGGATCGTGCTCGATCTCGCGATCACGGTGCTGGTCGCCGGGTTCGTGCTGCAGAGCTGGGGTGCGGGCGGGCTCGAGCTGCTCGGTTCGGAGCCGATGCGTGCCCTCGCCGCGGCGGCAGCCGACGTGTTGCTGATCCTGCTGCTGGCAGCCGTCACGATCGACGTCGCCACCGTGCTCGCGCGGCGCGCGCTCGAACGCCGGCAATACCAGGGGCGCGGCAACAACCGGATGCGCACGCTGATCCCGCTCGCGCGCGTCGCGATCCAGGTCACCGTGTCGGTGATCGCCGGGATCATGATCCTCGGTGCGCTCGGCATCGAGATCGGACCGCTGCTGGCCGGCGTCGGGATCGTCGGACTCGCGCTCGGGTTCGGCGCGCAGACGCTGGTCAAGGACCTGATCACCGGCGCGTTCCTGCTGATGGAGGATGCGCTGGCGGTCGGCGACATCTGCAACATCGAAGGGACCGGCGGCGTCGTCGAGGCGATCAGCCTGCGCAGCGTGCGCCTGCGCGACCTGCAGGGGGTCGTGCACACGATCCCGTTCAGCTCCGTCAACCGCGTCTCCAACCTGACGATGGACTACTCGTGCTGGCTGGTCGAAGCCGGCGTCGCCTACCACGAAGACGTCGATCAGGTCATCGACGTGCTGCGCCGCCTCGGTGACGAGCTGCGCCAGGACCCGGTGTTCGGGCCGGAGATGCTCGAGCCGATCGAGATCATCGGGCTGGATCGCTTCGAGGATTCTGCCGTCATCGTGCGTGCGCGCTTCAAGACCCGCGCCGCCTCGCAGTGGAAGGTCGGGCGCGAGTTCAACCGCCGCATGAAGCGCGAGTTCGACCGGATCGGGATCGAGATCCCGTTCCCGTACCGGACGATCGTGTTCCAGAATCCGGAGCAGGCGCAGCTACCCAAGACCTGAACCGGTACGCCATGTCTCTGAGACGAACTCCGTCAGTTCGCGCGAAAAAACCCGCACTAAGTGACGGCGTGGGTCTCTGAGACGAACTCCGTCAGTTCGCGCGGATTCTTCCGCACCAAGTGACGGAGCCAGTCTCAGAGACCCGGTGTACCGGTTCGGATCTCGAGCACCGGGATCCCGAGCGCGCGGTGGTCCGGGCCGAGGCCGAGGTCGGCGGGCACGAACGTGTCCGGCAGCAGGCAGCCTTCGATCACGGCGCCGGCGCGCAGCAGGCGCGGAGAGTGGAACTCGAGCCAGATGTCGCCGCGGCCATCGTGCCAGGCAGCCGGCGCGCGTTCGCCGTCGAGCTCGAGCAGCACGTTGCCCGGCTGCGGGCGGCCGCCGACGCGCACGCGGACGCGGTCGCAGTCCTGCGCCGGGCAGAGGTAGAACCACGCGCGCTCCTTGGTCCAGCGCCATTGCGCGGCACCGGGATCCCCTTCGAGCGGATGCCAGCCGGGTCCGAGCGCGTCGCGGTCGGTGCGGCCCATGACCAGCTCCGGCACCGCGACCGCGGTGAACCGGTCGCGGATCGCGGTCAGGTCGCCGACGTGACTCGGCTCGGTCACGCCCGGCTCGATCCAGCGGCGCAGTTCGCCATCGCTGCGCCGGCGCAGGCGCTGCGTGCGCAGGCGCGACCACCAGGTCCGTGGCAGGTGCAGCAGGTTCCACCGCCACGCGCGCCGGATCGCGTTGCCGACCATCGTGAAGTACTCGACGTCGTGCCCGCGCGCGATCTCGCGCCGCACGGTCGCGAGCCGCTCGCGGTCATAGGCACGCAACTGCGGCCACAGCCGCACGATCGACTTGAGCCCGGCATTGCGGAACAGGCACAGCCACCGGTTGCGCTCACACAGGAACCGGCGCCGCGCCGCGCGGTCCCCAGCCCCGCGATCGCCATGCCAGTCGTGCAGCACGACGGCCGCCGGCGCATACCACACATGCCAACCGGCGAGGCGCAGCCGCCAGCAGAGGTCGACATCCTCGAAGTACATGAAGAACCGCTCATCGAACGCGCCACACTCCGCCAGCGCCTGGCGCCGCAGCAGCACCGCCCCCCCACACGCGCCGAACACGTTCTCCGGCAGCGGCGACGGATCCCCGTCCTTCTCGCCGATCCGCCGGTCGACCGCCCACGCCGCTTCGTTGATCCGGATCCCCGCCGAGTTCAGGATCGTCGGACTGCGCTGCATCAACATCTTGGCCGCGACGGCGGCGATGTCGTCGCGCCGCGTACCGACGTCGAGCAGCTCGCTGACGGCGTCGCGCCGCGCCACCGCATCCTGGTTGAGCAGGAAGAACCAGTCCGCGTCACTCTGCGCGAACGCGAGATTGTTGCCGGCCGCGAAGCCGAGATTCCGCGGCGACGCGACGACCCGCACCGTCGGGTACTCCTGCCGGATCCACTCCGCGCTCCCATCGCTGGACGCGTTGTCGACGACCGTGACGCGCAGCGCCGGATGGTCCTGCTCGAGCAATGACTGCAGCGCCGGGCCGATGAACTTGCGCCCGTTGTAGGAGATGACGACCGCCTCGACGCGCGGCGCGGCGCGCGGCGGTTGCGCCGGCACCGTTCCCCCGGCCGCGCGCGGCTGCAGCCGCCGCGCGAACGCGAGCAGCCGCGCCGCCGTCTCCGCCATCGGCACCGGTCGCACCGCCGGCCGCGGGCGCGTCTGCGCCCAATCGAGCAGCGCCGCCGCCGCCCGCTCGACCAGCTCCCGATCCGGCCGCAGCTTGATGCACGCGGCGTCCGGCAGCTCGCGATACGCGTCCACATCGGTCGTCACGAACGGCACGCCGACCGACATCAACCGGATCGCCGTGCCGCTGGTCTCGCCGCAGGTCGGAAACCGCAGCGCGAGCGCGGCATCGAGCGCGCCGAGATTCGCCAGGTACTCCGAGAAACCCGGCCGCCCGAGGAACCGTGCCTGTGCCGCGATCCCGAGCTCGACGAGCTGGCGCCGCGTCTCTGCCTGCTCGGCGTCGGCGATCAGCAGCACCGCCTGCGGCGCCTGCCGCGCGAGCATCGCGAACGCTTCGAGCGCCTGCGCGGTCAGCCGGTTGCGGCCGAGGCCGCCGACCAGACCGACCGCGAAGTGATCCGCCACCAGCCCGAGCCGGCGCCGCGCCGCCGCGCGATCGAACTGCACCGGATCCGCCCCATGGGGAACGACTTCGACCGGCACGTCGCCGAGCGCACCGAGCCGGCGCCGCGCGTGCTCGCTGTGCACGACGACGCCGCGCGAACCGCGCGCGAGCGCGCGCGAGAACGGCAGACGGTAGTAGATCCGGTACAGCCGCCACGGATCCTCGTTCCGATCCTGGATCCGCTCCGGCCAGTCGCGCGCCTGCTCGCCGAACTCCTGCACGAGCAGCTCGCGGTACTGTTCGCGCCAGCCGTTCTCGATCGTCAGATGCGCCAACAGTTGGTGCAGCACCGGATCGTGCAGCACGAGCAGCCCCGGATGCGTGCGCACGCCGCGCAGCGCGCGCGCATGGGCCGGCCCATTGCCGACCATGTAGACCGGCAGCTCGACGTCACCCCGCGCCAACAGGAACGCGAGGTCGCCGGTCGCATGGACCGCGTGGCGACGCGCCAGCTCCGGGTCGACCTGCGCCGGCTCGTCGACCAGCAGCGTGACTTCGGCGTCGCGCGCCAGATGCGGCAGCAGTTCGGCCGCGTAATCGGCGATCCCGCTCGGGGTCGGCGGCAGCGGGGAAACCAGGGCGAGCTTCATCCGGGAGGCGCGTGGTATAGGCTTCGCCCGACCTTTCTCCACTGCTGCGGGGATGCACATCGGGATCGACATGTCGCGCACCGCCGAGCCGAAGACCGGCCTCGGCAGCTATGCGTCGTCGTTGGTCGCCGCCCTCGCCCGCGTCGACCGCGACAACCGCTACACGATCTATCCCTGGTCGTGGCACTGCTTCGTCGACGAGTTCGATCGCGCGTTCTGCCCCCGCGCGCCGAACTTCCAGCGCGCGCGCAGCTGGGTCCCGGCACCGATCGTGCGCCGGCTGTGGCAGCGCGGCCGCACCGCACAGCGCTGGCTGCACGGGCGCACGCCGGATCTGTACTTCTCCCCGTTCCACTGCGTGCCGCTCGAGCCGATGGGCAAGCTCGTCTGCGTCTGGCACGACGTCGCGTTCCTGACGCATCCGGAATACGCCGACGACTGGAACCGCGAGTTCTGCAGCGCGCAGCTCGCCGAGAGCCTGCGCCGCGCGGACCGGATCCTGACCGTCAGCGAGCACAGCAAGCGCGAGCTCGTCGCGCGCGCCGGATTCGCGCCAGACCTGGTCGATGTGGTGCTGGAAGCCGCCGATCCGCGGTTCGAGCCGCGTGACGATCTCCCATTGCCGGCACGCGTGCAGTCGCTGCTGCACGGCCGCGAATACCTGTTGTTCGTCGGCTCGGTCGAACCGCGCAAGAACCTGACCACGCTCGTGCGCGCGCACGCGCGTCTCGGCCCGCAGGCACCACCGCTGTTGGTCGCCGGCGGTTCCGGGTGGAAGAACAGCGCGCTGTTCGCCGAGATCGAGCAGCGCGGCTGGCGCGAGCGCGTGCACTTCCTCGGCTTCGTGACCGACGAGGAGCTGGTCGCGCTCTACAACCACGCGACGCTGTTCGTGTACCCGTCGGTCTACGAAGGCTTCGGCCTGCCGGTCGTCGAGGCGATGGCCTGCGCCTGCCCGGTCGTGACGTCCCGGACCAGTTCGCTGCCGGAGGTCGGCGGTGACGCCGTCGCCTACATCGACGATCCGTTCGACGACGTGCGGTTGGCCGAGCGGATCGCGGAACTGCTCGGCGACCCGGCGCAGCGCCGCGACCTCGCGTGGCGCGGCCGGCAGCGCGCCGGCACGTTCTCCTGGGAGCGCGCGGCGCGCGAGACGCTGGCCGTGTTCGCGCGCACACTGCAGACGCAGCACCCGCGCCACGAGTTCACGCCCGGCGCCGACGAACGTGCGCTCGGCGAAGGCTGGCACGGCCTCGAGCAGACCGAGGGCGTGCCGTTCCGCTGGACGATGCGCCAGGCGACGCTGCTGCTCGACGTCGCGCACGGCGGCCTGCTCGAGCTCGAAGCCGCGAGCCCGCTGCCGGACCACCGCCTGCGCATCCACACCGGCACGGGTGATCTCGGCGAGTTCCTGCTGACCGGCGGTTGGCAGACCTTCCGCGCCGAGCTGCGCAACGGCTCCGCCCCACCGATCCGGCTCGAGCTCGACCGCGCGCTGCCGCAGGAGATGCTCGGTGGCGACGCACGCGAGCTCGGGATCATGGTGCGCCGGGCGCGCATCGTGCCACGCGGGTAGTTTTCCCGAGCGCGTCCGCCACACCTCGCGACGCGACTATCGGATGCCGCCATGCGGACCCTATCCCTGCTGGTGGCGGCATGGCTGCCGTTCTCTGTCAGCTCGGCGCAAGCCCCGGAGCTGATCCGGGACATCAACCAGCTGCCGGTGCCGGGCGGCGACTCCTACCCCAGCCAGTTCGTGAACGCGGGCGGGTGGACCTACTTCGTCGCGACCGCGCCTGCGTACGGCGCCGAGCTGTGGCGCACGGATGGCACCGGCCCGGCGACGCAGCTGGTCGTCGATCTCGTGCCCGGACCGACCAGTTCGCGGCCGCTGGAGCTCGCGCCGTTCGGCAACGATCTGCTGTTCGTGACGTTCGACGGCAGCCTGTATCGCACGGACGGCACCGCCACCGGCACGCAGCTGCTGCGCCGGTTTCCGGTACCGACGCAGTCGGAGATCCTGACCGTGGGGCCGCGGGCCTACCTCACCGCCAACGACGGCGGCGTGAACTACGAGCTTTGGGTGACCGACGGAACCCCACAGGGAACCGTGCTGCTGAAGGAGATCGAGCCGGGTGGCGGAGGCTCGCACCCCCGCGAGTTCACGGCGCTCGGCAGCGGCTGTCTGTTCACCGCGACCACGCAACAGCTCGGCGAAGAGTTGTGGATCACCGACGGTACGACCGGCGGAACGCAGCTCGTGGCCGACCTGATGCCCGGGCCCACGGCATCGCTGCCGCGTGACCTGACCGCCTGGAACGGCCGCGTCGCGTTCCGCGCGCTGCACCCGACCGCCGGCCACGAGCTGTGGATCAGTGATGGGACGGCAGCCGGCACGAGCCTGGTCGCCGATCTCGATCCAGGGCTGAACGGCTCGCACCCGCGTGCGCTGACGCCGTTCGGCACGCGACTGCTGTTCACGGCCGTCCTGCCGAGCACTGGCGAAGAACTCTGGGTCACCGACGGCACCACGGCCGGCACGCAGATCGTGCGCGACATCGAACCAGGTGCGACCGGCTCGAATCCCCGCGCGCTCGTCCGCGCCGGTCAGACGGTCTTCTTCAGCGCGCACACGTCGGCGACCGGGCTCGAGCTGTGGCGTACCGACGGCACGACCGCCGGCACCGCGCTGGTGCACGACCTCGCGCCTGGTCCGCACAGCAGTCTGCCGGCCGGCCTGACCCCGTTCGGTAACCGCGTGGTGTTCTCGGCGACGACGGCGACGGGTGAGGAGCCGTGGATCAGCGACGGCACGACCGCCGGCACAGCGATCTTGGCGGACATCGCGCCCGGCAGCCTGGGATCCTTGCCGAGGGAGATCGCGCTCGACGCATCCGGTCGGCGCGTGCTGTTCGCAGCGAACGACCTCACGCATGGCAACGAGCCGTGGGTCACCGATGGCACGACCGCCGGCACGACGCTCTTGTACGACGTCTCACCACCGCAGGGACCGACGCGCGCGTCGACACCCAAGCACCTGATCGATGCCCACGGCGTCGTCTACTTCGCCGCCGACGACGGCGTGCACGGCACGGAGCTGTGGCGCTCGGATGGCACCGAAGCCGGCACGTACCTGGTCAAGGATCTCGGCAGCGTGCTGCCGGGCGGGGACCCGCTGCACTTCGGCTTGCTCGGCGACAAGGTGCTGTTCGCCGGCCGCGACCTGCAGCATGGCCACGAGCTGTGGATCACCGACGGCACCGACGCCGGGACCCGGCTCGTGCGCGACATCTGGCCCGGCCCGCAGCAGAGCATGCCCGGTTTCATGACGCCGATCCGCGACCGGCTCGTGTTCACGGCCATGGATCCGGCTGGCGGCGACGAACCGTGGGTCACCGACGGCACCGCGGCCGGCACGCAACGCCTCGCCGACATCCACGCCGGCGCGGCATCCTCGCAGCCGCGGATGTTCACGCGTTACCGCGGGCGCATCTACTTCCGTGCGACCGATGCGACGCACGGCGACGAGCTGTGGGTCACCGATGGCACGCCGGCAGGCACGAACCTGGTCCGCGATATCGCACCTGGCACGGCCGGGTCGGGGATCGCGTTCCTGACCGTCGTCGGCGATCTGCTGATGTTCCGTGCCGACGATCGCGTGCATGGCGACGAGCTTTGGCGGTCGGACGGGACTGCGGCGGAAACGCAGCTCGTCAAGGATCTGGTGCCGGGCAACACCGGCTGCGCCGCTGCGAATCTCGCCGACTGCCGCGGGCGGCTGTACTTCGCCGCGCGCGATCCGCTGCACGGGTACGAGCTGTGGACCTCGGACGGGACCGACGCCGGTACGCAGCTGCTCGCCGATCTGAACCCAGGTCCGGCCGACGGCAATCCGACCGGCTTCACGATGGCCGGATCGCGGGTCGTGTTCTCCGCGATCGATTCACGCGGTCGCGAGCTGTGGGTCAGCGACGGCACGACGGCGGGCACGCGGTTGCTGCTCGATCTCGTGTTGCCCGGTCTCCCGGTCGCATTCACGCGGACCGGGAGCAGGTTCGTCTACTTCCACGCCGACTCGCTGCTCGGCAAGGAGCTGTGGGTCACGGATGGCACGCCCGCCGGCACCCGCCACCTCGGCAGTCTCGGGCAAGGCTCGCTCGGCGTGCCGACGTACCCGGTGCAGAGCAACGGTCGCCTGATCTATGGCGCGGACGACAGATTCCATGGTGCCGAGCCGTGGCGTCTGCAGCTCGGCGCGTCGACGCAGATGGTCGGGATCGCGTACGCGACTGCCGGGCGCGAACCGCGTCTGCAGGCGACCGATCCGATCGTCGGTGAGTGGATGCAGTTCGAGCTCGACCGGGCCGCGCCAGGCCAGCTCGGTGTGCTGCTCGCGAGCCTGCCGGCGAAGCCGGTCGCGTTCGGTGCGGGCGCATATGCGTACGTGGACCTCGCGACGGCCGTCCCGATCGGCGGACTGTTCACCGACGCGCAGGGCAGAGCGACCACGAACATCTGGCTCGCACCGGCCCTCTCGGTGTTGCAGGGCGTCACTTTCTCGGCACAAGCAGTGCTCGCACCGAGCAGCACGCCGCTCGGGCTCGACGCGACGAACGGCGTGCGCTGGACTCTCGGCCACTGATCCGGCACGCGAGCTCAGGCGGCGGCTGCCGCCGGAGCTGCCTCGGCTGCCCTGCACGCTCGGATCCTCGGGCGCGGCCGGGCACCCGGGAACTTCACCCGATCGGGTTGGGTGCGCGGAACTCCGCAACTAGATGGCGCGGCGCCTCTCGCACCCGCAGACCCCTGACCTCCGAGAACTCTGTATGCGACTCGTTTCCCTGCTCGCAGTCTGTGCGCTGCCAGCCCTCCTGCCGGCGCAGGCGCCGGTCCTCGTCAAGGACATCAATCAGCTGCCGATCGCCGGCGGGAGCTCGATGCCGAGCAGGTTCACGACGGCAGCGGGCTGGACCTGGTTCGTCGCCGCCACGGTCGACCACGGCTACGAGCTGTGGCGGACCGGCGGGACCGAGGCCACGACGCAACTGGTCGTCGATCTGTCGCCCGGCGTGCTGAACTCGAACCTCTCGAACCTGACGCCGCTCGGAGGCGGTCTGTTGTTCGCCCTCGAGTCGGCGGTACCGGCTGAGCTGTACTTCACCGACGGCACGGCCAGCGGAACGATCCGACTGCCGGTGACGCTGTCGTCAGGGAATCTCGCGTTCGTCAGCGATGGCGCGCGGGCCTGGTTCGCCGCGTCGGATGCCACGCATGGCATCGAGCTCTGGTCGACCGACGGCACACCTGCAGGGACACAGTTGGTCGCGGACATCCACGTGGGGCAGGTCTCGTCCGCGCCGCGCGACCTCGCGCTGCTCGGCAACCGCTGTGTGTTCGCGGCGACGACGGTCCAAACCGGAGATGAGCTCTGGATCTCGGACGGAACGGCTGCTGGGACGGTGTTGCTCGCCGACATCGTGCCGGGGGCGACGAGTTCGGTGCCGGACCAACTGGTCGCATGGAACGGTCGGATCGCGTTCACGGCGCAGACCCCGGCGGCCGGACAGGAGTTGTGGATCACCGACGGCACGACGGCTGGCACCGCAATGGTCGCCGACATCTCGCCGGGCGCGCAGTCCTCGCAGCCGATCGGCATCACGGCGCTCGGGAGCAGACTCCTGTTCACAGCCGCAGTCGCGGCGACCGGGCGCGAACCATGGGTCAGCGATGGAACGACGAGCGGCACGGCGCTGCTGCTCGACCTGCAGCCAGGGCCGGGCACTTCCTCGCCACAAGTGATGCTCGCGGTCGGCAGCCGCTGCTACTTCCGCGCGTTCGATGGGCAGCACGGGATGGAGCTGTGGGTCACCGATGGAACCACGGCAGGCACGGTGTTGGTTGCGGACATCGAGCCAGGCGTAGCCTCGTCCTTGCCGCTGTACCTGGCCCGCGCGGGCAGCAAGGTGTTGTTCGCGGCATCGACGACCCAATACGGCTACGAGCTCTGGGCGACCGATGGCACGACGGCCGGGACGCAGCTCGTGCGCGACATTGCGCCGCAGCCGGGTCGGTCGTCGACACCGATGACGCTGACGACCGACGCGAGCGGGCAGCGGGTGATCTTTGCGGCGAACGATTTCGTGCACGGCACCGAGCCGTGGATCAGCGACGGGACGACCGCAGGCACGGTGTTGCTGCGCGACATCCTGTCGTCGGCCGGGAGCACGCAGTCCGCGCACCCGGCGCATCTGACGGATGCGTACGGGATCACGTACTTCGCGGCCAGTGATGGCGTGCGGGGCAAGGAGCTGTGGCGAACCGATGGGACTGCGGCCGGGACGCAGCTCGTCAAGTACATAGGCAGCCAAGTCTGGCCGGGGGATCCGCTGAACTTCTGCACGCTGGGGAACAAGCTCCTGTTCGCCGCAAACGACTCCGTGCGCGGGCACGAGCTGTGGGTTTCCGACGGCACGCAGGCCGGGACGCAATTGCTGTTCGACATCTGGCCGGGGCCGACGCCGAGTCTGCCTGGCTACATGGTCCAGCTCGGTGATCGGGTCGTGTTCGCCGCGAAGGACCCGGTAGCCGGCGACGAACCGTGGGTCACCGACGGCACGGCGGCCGGGACGCAGCGGCTCGCCGACATCATGCCCGGGACCGCGAGCTCGAATCCGCGGTTGTTCACGCGCCATCAGGGCCGCGTGTTCTTCCGCGCAGCGGACGCGACGCATGGGGAGGAGCTGTGGATGACCGACGGCACGCCTGCCGGCACGCGGCTCGTCGCCGACATCGCGCCGGGAGCAGGTGGATCGCTGATCGAATCGCTGACCGTCGCGGGCGGCGTGCTGTTCCTGCGCGCCGACGATCGCACGCACGGGGCGGAGCTGTGGCGGACGGACGGCACGGCGCAGGGCACCGTGTTGGTGCGGGACATCGTCGCCGGCAGCGGCAGCTCGATCCCGGCGAACTTCGGCGAGGCGCTCGGGCGGTTGTTCTTTGCGGCGAACGATCCCACGCACGGTTACGAGGTCTGGAGTTCCGACGGCACCGCGGTCGGCACGCAGCTCGTCGCCGATGTGTTCGCGGGGACCAACCCGAGCTATCCGACCGGCTTCACGCAGGCGGGCGACGTCGCCGTGTTCTCGGCGATCGACCAGAACGGCCGTGAGCTGTGGGTGACCGATGGGACGGCGGCCGGCACGAAGCTGCTGCGCGACATCCGGCAGCCCGGCTCGAGCCTGCCGGTCGCGTTCACGCGCGCCGGCAGCCGGCACGTCTACTTCCACGCAGAAGGCGTCCCGGACAAGGAACTGTGGGTGACCGACGGGACGGCGGCCGGCACACGGTTCGTCGGCAAGCTTGGGCAGGGGACGTTCGGCATCCCGACCTACCCGATCGTCAGCAACGGCAGGCTGCTGATCGGCATGGACGACCGCCGGCACGGTGCCGAGCTGTTCCGCGTCGAGCTGGGTGCCGTCTCGCAGCCGGTCGGGATCGCGTTCGGCGCCGACGGGCGTGAGCCACAACTTGCCGCCGACGATCCGGTGATCGGTGCCTGGATGCAGTTCCGCATCGAGCGGGCGCAGCCATCGCAGGTTGGCATCCTGCTCGCCAGCCTGCCGTCGGCGCCACTCGCGGTCGGGCATGGCGCGTTCGCCTACGTCGACCTCAGCAGCGCGGTCTCGATCGGCGGCTTCCTCGTCGACGCGCGCGGCCGCGCCAACACCAGCATCTGGCTGGCGCCGTCGCTGTCGGTGTTGCACGGCGTCACGTTCGCCGCGCAGGCCGTGCTGGCACCGAGCGGATCCCCGCTCGCGCTCGACGGGACGAACGGGCTGCGGTTCACGCTCGGGTACTGATCCCGTAGACCGCCGCGCAGGTGTCTGACACCGGGTGTACCGGTACACCGGGTGTCAGACACCTACGCAGCGGTCATGCGTCCGTATCGCGCGCTGCGCGTGCGAGGTCGCGGCGGCGCTCGGCGAGCGCGGCGAACAGGGCGCGTAGCAGGACGGCGAACAGCAGGAGCTCGATCGGCAAGCCTTGGAGAACCCGGTCCGGGTCGTGCATCCAGGTCGCAGCCTTGTTTGCGATCAGCAGCATCAGCGCAAGGACGACGGCATGGAGCGGGGCCCGCAACGCGAGTGCAGCGAGCGCAAGCAGCACGAACCCGGCGACGAAGCGAGCGACGTCCTCCGTGCTGAGCTCGCCCGTCCCACGCTGGTTGAATCGCTCGATCGCGAGGCCCAACTGCAGCGCAGAGGTGACGAACAGCCACATCGCCGAGCGCATCACGAGCTGTCCGCGATCCGCCGCATCCTTCGCCCGACCCACCGCGCCGACGCGGGACGGCACCTCCGGCCGGGGCGCACCCGCACCGCTCATGCCGCCAGCAGCTCCTCGGCGAGCACGCACGCATTCCAGGCTGCATGCACGAGCATGCCCGGCACGAGGCTGCCCGTGCGCCGCGCGAGCCAGCCGAACAGGATCCCGAGCGCGAAATGGCTCGGCAGCACCGCCGGCATCAGATGGAAGATCGCGAACCAGAGCGCCTGCAGGATCAACGCGTCGCGCATCGCCATGACGCGCGCGAACCGCTGCAGCAGGAAGCCGCGGAACGCGAGCTCTTCGAACACCGCCGGCATCACGACGATCAACACGGCTGAGCTCCACAGCGGCCAGCCATGCAGCTCGTACTCGTCGAGATAGCGCACCCCTTCGAACACCTGCAGCAGCAGCGCGAACCAGTAGTGGAGCGCGATCCAGCTCACGACGAACAGCCCCAGCGCGAGCAGCCAGTCGACCCCGCGTACATGCGACCACCGCAGCCAGGTCCGCAGCCCGGGTTCGTAACGCTGCACGAACGCGACGATCAACACGGCATCCACGCCCGACATCGCGACGTCGACCCACGGCGACGCGTCCTCGTGCAACCGCCACCAGATCAAGCCCGCCGCACTGACCGCGAGCAGCAGCATTCCGAGCACGAGCGCAGGCCGCAGCTCGTGCCAGGAGCTCAGCGGCGCCGGCGCCCCGGTCATGCAGGCGCAGCAGCGGCGCGCTTGCGGCGCGCATCGCGCTGTTCCAGCGCAGCCGTCAATCCACGCAGCAGCGCGGCGATGAACAGGATCTTGATCAACAGGCCGCGCACGATGTTCGCCGGATCGAGAATCGCCATGACGACATGCACGCTGACGAACAACGCGAGCGCGGTCATGATCGCCGGCAGCGCCGCCTTGGTCGCCCACCACGCCAGCAAGAGGAACACCATGCCCAGGCCGATCGGCACGATGTAGGCCTGCAACCGTTCCCGGTCGACGGCACGCGCGAGCTCGCCGGCCGTCATCGTCGTGCCGTCCTCGAGCTCGACCAGTTCGTCCGGCTCGAAGCGCTGCAGATTGCGATGCGCTGCGGCCGCCTCGCGGCTCGCACTCATGCCGGCGAACAGGCCGAAGACCACCTGCAGGATCGCGACCGCGAGCATCCAGCCGGCGGCCCGCACCACGCGCGAATGCCGCTCCTTGGCGATGCGCTTGTGCCGCGTGTGGCGCGCCAGCGACGGCCGGGCCGGCGCCACGTCCGCTGCCGGCGCAGCCGGCGGCGAGAGCTCGGAACCCGTCGGTTGGTCCGGCGGCAGCGCATCGGGGGACTCGGTGTTCGGCTCCTGCATGGGCCTCTCCTTGGCGAGGGCGCGGATCCTACGGGAAGATCCCGCCCCATGCGCCGCCTGCTCCCGATCGCCGCCGTCCTCCTCCCGCTCGCCCTGCCGGCCCAGCAGGACGCAGCATTCCAACGCAGCTACGACGCATGGGAGAAGCAGCAGCGCGCGTTCACCGATGCGGCGTTGGCGGCGCGGCGCGCCGGCAAGGTCGAGAAGGGCGGCGCGCTCCCCGCCGACGTGCAGCAGCTGCAGGATCGCGCCGACGCAGCGCGCGCGGCGCTGCTGACGGAGTTCGGCCAGCGCGACGACCTGTCGGCGGCGACCTACCAACTGCTCGGCCGCGTCCACGAATCCGCGCGCGACTACGGTGGCGCAGTCGGCGCCTACACCAAGGCCCTCGCGCACGCGCCCGCGGACGCCCCGGACTTCGACACGCTCGGCAAGCTCTGCCTCGCGGCGATGAACTCCAAGGACGACCGGCTCGCAGCCCGCTGGATGCGCACGTTGATCGACGCCGAGGACCGCCACGCACCTGCCCGCCGCAATCTGCAGGTGCGCACGAACTGGTATCCACGGATGTTGATCGCGCTCGGCGACTGGGAGGCACTCGAGCAGCACGTCGCGCAGCTCGCCGACGCGGGCGACGCGGCGAGCACGACGGCGGCGGCCACGTTCGGTGTGGTGGCGAAAATCCACTGCGGCGACCTCGAGGGCGCGACCAACCAGGTAGCCGCGATCCGCGCCGACCCTGAGCGCTACCCCGACCAACAGGCATGGGCCGTGCTCGCACAGATCGCGCTGGACGTCCACCGCGGCGAGTTCGACGCCGCCGCCAGGCTCGCTCGCGAGTGCGCCGCCGAGCCAGCGCCGGAAGGCGCCTCCCCGATCGATCGCAACCAGCGGCGCTACGTCGCCGCGATCGCACCGTTCCTCGGCCAGCCGGCACCACAGCTGCGCGTCGACACCTGGGTCGGCGGCGAGATCACCGGCGACGACGTGCTGGCAGCCCTGCGCGGCAAGGTGGTCGTGCTGGACTTCTGGCAACCGTGGTGCGAGCCGTGCCGCAAGGCGATGCCGAAGCTGGTGCAGGCGCAACGCGAGCATGGCGACCAGGTCACGGTGCTCGGCCTGTGCAAGGTCGAGAACTACGGCTACGACGTCTCGGCGCGCGCCGCGGTCCGGCCGATCGCGCCCGCCGACTATCCGGCGCACGCCGCTGACTTCCACGCCGACATGCAGCTGAACTACCCGCTCGCGATCGCCGACACGGCGGCGAACAACGAGGCCTACCGCGTCGCCGGCATCCCCACCCTGGTCATCCTCGACCGCGAGGGGATCGTGCGCTGGATGTCGTGCGGTGCGGGTGAGCCGGGGCTGTTCGAGCTGGCGCTGCAGGGCGTGCTGCGCGCCGCGCGCTGATCACGACTTGCGCCGCAGCGCGTCGCGGATCTTCGCGATCCGCCGCTTCAGCGACCAACGTGGGCGTTTGGGCCCGGCCGGCAACTGCGTCACCGGCAATCCCCCGGCGCGCTGCAGCGCCTGCAGCTCGGCCAGGATCCGGTCGCGCTGCTCGGTGACTTCGCCGAGCTGGAACTCGCGGCTCAGGCAGCGCTCACGCCAGGCTTCGAGCTCGGCCCCTTCGACGAACGGACACTCTGCCGTGCTGCGCAACAGGTCGAGCTGCTGCGGATCCAGCCGCGGCCGGCTGCGCAGCCGGCGCGCCGCGCGATAGACCTGCACCAGCTGGCGCGCCGACGCCGCCCAGGAGAACTGCGCCGCCCGCGCGCGCCCGCGCCGCCCCAGCTCCTCGCCATGCGCGCGGTCTTCGAGCAACCGCCGCATCGCCGCCGACAGCGCGCGCGGGTCACCCGGCGGCAGCAGCACCGCCGCCTCGCCGCACACCTCAGGCAGCGACGCCGCCTGCGTCGTCACGACCGGCACGCCGAGCGCCATCGCCTCGAGCGGCGGCAGCCCGAACCCCTCCTCGCGCGACGGATACAACAGCCCGGCGCTGCCCTGCAGCACCGCCTTCAGCGTGCGGTCGTCGAGCCCTTCGATCCAGCGCACGTAGGCATCGATCTGCTCGCGCGCGCAGATCTCGTCGGACGTCTCACCGGCGCGGTGCCAGACCCGCGCACCGGCACACAGGAGGCGCGCATCCACGCCCGTGCGCCGCAGCAGCGCCAGCGCGCGGAACGCCGTCGCATGGTCCTTGTGCGGATAGTCCTTGCCGACCATCACGAAGTAGCGCGGCGGCAGCCCGAGTCCGGCACGCAACGCCGCCGCTTCGTCCTCCGCCATGCGTTCGGCGAACGCCGGATCGACCGCGAGCGGGACCCGCATGATCCGCTCGCGCGGCACCGAGAACAGCTTCTCCGCATCCCCGGCGACCGCCTCGCTGTGCACGAGCACGAGATCCGCGTGCAGCAGCAGCCGCTGCACGAAGCCGTTGTACCAGCCGTAGCCATCCTTGGAGGGGTGGTACTCCGGGTGCCGGTTCAGGATTGCGTCGTGCATCTCGACGATGCAGGTCGGCACGATCTGCGGGATCCACAGATCCCGCGGCGTCCGGTCTGGGAACCAGCTCAGGTGGTAGATGTCCGGCTGATCGCGCGGGTCCGGTGCCAGCAACACGCGCAGCAGCGCTTCGGTGGAATCCACTTCGACCGGTTCGACGGCGGCGAGGTCCGGTCCCAGCCGCGTGCCCCGGCGCACGACGGCGCGCAACCGCGTGATCTCCGGCCGCGCTGTGAGCGCGCGCAGCAGGTTGACCTGCACGCGTTCGAGGCCGGACAGGCCGCGGTGCAGCAGGCGGGCGTCGAACAGGACGTGCATGGCGTGCAGCGGCGCACCGCACGCGCCCCGCGCCGGAATCCAGGCTCGGTGTGCGCGGATGCGCGGCCGGAAGGGGGCGCAGCGGACTGCGCGGGCGCCCCGCGGTCAAGTCCACGCGGCGGGAACGTGCGTGCACGCAGCACCCGGAACGCCCGCTCCGGCCGGACGCTCGCGCGCATCGCGCGCCCAGCGCAGGGCTATCATCCGCCGCGCCATGCTGGATGCCGGTGAGCCATCCGAGATCCTCGTGCGGCGCGCGCGCGCCCACGACCGGGATGCGATCGCTGCGCTGTACGCGCGCTACCGCGAGCGTCTGCGCGCCGCGCTGCGCCGGATGCTCGGCGCCGAATACCGCGCCCTGCTGCTCGACAGCGAAGATGCCGTGCAGGACGCGATCCTGGTGGCGTTGGACGGCCTGGACGGCTTCGAGTACCGCGGCGAGGGTTCGTTCCTCGCCTGGATCCTGCGCATCGCCGAGCGCGAAGTCCTGATGCGCGTGCGGGCGCGCCGCACGCGCAAGCGCGACCATGCGCGTGAGCAGCGCCTCGACGACGACGCCGAGCCGGTCGCCCTCGAGCCGACGCCGTCCGAGCTGGCCGTCGGCCACGAGACGGAGCAACGGATCCGCGCCTGCCTCGACCGCATGGCGACGCAGGAACGGGAAGTGTTGGTGCTGCGCCGCTACCTCGATCTGCCGCACGACGAGATCGCGCGCTCGCTGGAGCTGCCGAGCACCGGCGCAGCGCGTGCCCTGCTGTCGCGCGCGCAGGCCCGTCTGGCCGATCTGCTGGAGCAGGACGAGACGCGATGACCGGGACCGACCCGGCGCTCGAGACGTTCGAACGGTTCCTGACCGACTGGCACGAAGGCCGCCCCGGCGTCTCGATCGACGCGCTGTGCGACGCGCATCCGGCCGAAGCCGATCGCTTCCGCCGCTGGTGGCAGCAGCTCGTCCGCACTGGCGAAGTCAGCGAGCCCCCACCGAGCAGCTCGACCGGGACCGGCAGCGCGACCGTCCTCGTCGAAGGCGCGACGTTCGGTCCGTACCGGCTGCAGCGGGAGCTCGGCCGCGGGGCGCAGGGGATGGTCTTCCTGGCCGAAGACACGCGGCTCCGCCGCGCCGTCGCACTGAAGGTCCTCCCCGCCCATCGCGCGCGCGGTCGCGACTTCGCGCGGCGCTTCGCGCGCGAGGCGGAGCTCGCCTCCCGCCTCGATGATCCCGGGATCGTCACGATCTTCGAGCGGGGCGAGATCGATGGGTCGGTGTTCCTCGCGATGCGCTGCATCGACGGCGAAACGCTGGCCGGCTGCATCGCGCGCGCCGAGCGGCAGCACGACAGCGGCGATCCGCGACTGTGCGTGCGGCTGCCCGGCCCGGACGACGATGGCAGCGCGCTCGATGAAGCGCAGGCGATCGCACGGGTGCTGGCGGTGTTCGAGCGGATCGCGCTGGCGCTGCACACGGCACACGAACGCAATCTGATCCACCGCGACGTCAAGCCGGGGAACGTCCTCGTCGACCAGCGCGGTCATCCGGTCCTCGTGGACTTCGGCCTCGCGCGCGACGTCGACGAGCCGGCCGTGACGCTGACCGGCGATCTGGTCGGCACCCCGGCGTACCTGTCGCCGGAGCAGCTCGCCGCGCTGCGGATCGAGCTGGACCGCCGCACCGACATCTGGTCGCTGGCGGTAACGCTGTACGAATGTCTGACGCTGCGGCGGCCGTTCGACGGCGCCACGCGGGATCAGCTGTATCAGCAGATCCTGACTGCGGAGCCGGCGCCGGTGCGCACCCGCAACCCCGCAGTCCCACGCGATCTCGCCGTCGTGCTGACGACCGCGCTGCAGAAGGACCGCAACCGCCGCTACCAGACCGCGCGTGATCTCGCGGAGGATCTGCGCCGCTTGCGCGCGCACGAGCCGATCCTGGCGCGTCCGCCCGGACCGTTGCGCCGGCTCGCGCAGTGGTCGCGCCGCAGCCCAGCCCTCGCCGCGACGACCGTGCTGGCGTTCGCCGCGCTGCTGCTCGGGCTCGGCCTCAGCCTCGCCTATGCGCTCGAAGCCCGGCGCGCGCGCACGACGTTCGCGCGCCTAGCCGACCGCACGCTGCTCGACCAGGCGATCGCGGCGGCTCCCGCGCTCTATCCCGCGCATCCCGGCCGCGTCGAGGGCTTCCGCAACTGGCTGCAGCGCTACGCCGAGCCGCTGGCGCGGCGACTCCCCGAGCATGCGGCTGCGCTGGCAGAGCTGTGGGCGCAGGCCGATGCACACGAGCTGCCGCGGGACCGCAACGACGAACGCGCCGAGCTGCAGGCCACGATCGACGTGTGCCGGCATGGCCTCGAAGGTGATCAGCAGGTGCGGATCCCGTTGCTCCGTCCGGTGCTCGAGCAGCGTCGCGCACGGGCCGAGGCACGCCTGCGGGAGTTGACCGACGCGGCGCCGCTCGCCACGGTCGCGCGCTTCCGCGACGACGACGCGCAGGTCGCCTACGACCAGCTCGCGGCGCTCGTGCAGGCGCTGCGCGGGTTCGTGGCGCCGGACGGACTCGCCGCGCGGATCCGCCGCGACGCTGCGCTCGCCGCCGACGTGCATGCGCAGACCGTCGTCGCGCAGCAGGACGCCTGGCGCGAAGCAGCGGCACGCGTCGCGCAGGATCCACGCCATGCCAGCAGGGTGCTGCAACCGCAGGTCGGGCTGATCCCGCTCGGGCCGGACCGGACCACCGGGCTCGAGGAGTTCGCGCTGTACGGCTCCGGCGCGATCCCGCAGCGCGACGCCGGGTCGGGCACGCTCGCGCTGGATGGCGCAAGCGCGCTGGTGCTGGTGCTGATCCCAGGCGGTCCGTTCGAGTTCGCAGTCGACGAAGGCGGGCTCGACCGCGCCGCCGAGCAGCCGCCGATCCAGCTCGATTGGTACCTGCTCGGCAAAACGGAGCTGTCGCAAGGCCAGTGGCGGCGGCTCGCGGCCGAGCCCGGACCGGTCACCGAGCTGCTGGAGGCGAACGGCTGCGGCACGGACGCGCATCCGGCCGACGGGGTCAGCTGGCCGCGCGCGCGCGAGCTGCTGCAGCGGTTTGGCCTCGACCTGCCGACCGAGGCGCAGTGGGAGCACGCGGCGCGCGGCGGGCGTGCGTCGCGACACTGGTGGGGCGATGGCATCCCGACTCGCGCGTCCGCGCCGATCGGCAACCTGCGCGACGCGAGCCTGCTCGCGGCGATGGTGCCGCAGCGCGTGCCGACCATGCAGTACGACGATGGCGTCGCGCTGACGGCGCCAGTCGGCTCGTTCCGCGGCGAGCATCCGTTCGGCCTCTGCGACGTCTATGGCAACGTCGCCGAATGGTGCCTCGAGTCATTCGCGCCGGCGACTCCGGCCTGGTTCCCGGCGCGCGCCGGCGACGGCCTGCACCGCATGCTCGAAACCGAGCAGCACACCGTGCGCGGCGGCTGGTGCTACACGCGGCCGAATGCGCTGGTCGAGGGACCGGTGCGCGACGGCGTGTTGACCGACGTCACGCAGACTGGCGTCGGGGTCCGCGCGGCGCGGCGCGTCGAGTGACGCGCCGCGCTCACGTGCGCGCGCGGCGCGCGCGTCACGGCAGGATCGACAGCTGCGCCGGACCGGCGACCTGCGTCTGTGCGCCGGTGAACAGCAGCGCCGACTGCGTGAACCGCAGACCGGCGAGCGCCGGCGAGACCGCGGCCGGGATGTTCATCGTCGCGGTCGCCTTCCCCTGCGCGTTCAACACGCCGGCGTAGTTCGGCAGGAACGGCGTGTTGATGAAGCCGGCCAGGAACGTGGTCCAGGGGTCGATGACCAGCGGGAACGTCACACCGCCTCCGAGCGGCACGCCGGGCGCGAACCCGCTCGAGCCGACGAAGATCCCGTAGTTCATGCCGGCGCGCGCCGGCCCGGCATCGATCTCGATCTGATGCGAGAACCCGCCGGCCGCCGACTGCTCGGCGATCCGCGGCGTCAGTCCGGCCTGCCGGCCGCGCAGCGGAAGCTGGATCTGCGTCGCCGCGCCCGGCGTGATCTGCACGCGCAGGTCGTAGTTGAACAGCAGCGGCGCCATGTAGACGTAATCGAGCCCCGGCGGCCGCATGTGATCGAGGTTCTCGATCCGCACCACGAGCCGCGAACCGGCCGGGATGATCGTCGCGACGTCGCGCAGCTCGATCGTGACCGGGTGGTTGCCCGGGTTCCGCCCGCGCACGGCCCCGGTCCCGCCGACCAGGTAGCGCTCGTTGCCGTTGGGATCCTGCGCCAGCAGCGCAACGCTGAACTGGAAGTCCCCCTGCAGCGCCTGCACGACCGTCGTGAAGACCGGCCGGCCGAACAGCTCCATGTCATCCGGCAGCGGCGCCGACACGAACGGGCGGGAGACCATCGGCACGCTGGCGAACACCAGCGCCGGGTTGTTGCCGGAGCCCTGGCTCCAGTAGGTCGCGAGGTCGTACGCGGTCGGCACCGTGTGCTTGATCGTCGGGCTCGGCTCCGCGGCCGGCGGCGGCACCGACGACAGCGAACCGTTGCCACGCAGGAACAGCGTCGTCGCCGGCACCACCGGCGGCCAGACCGGCGAGAACCGGTGCTGCCAGTGGCTCGTCGCGCTGCGGTACGGCGCCGCCGCGAGCGGGGTCACGGCCGATTCATAGGCCGGCTCCGCGAGGACCCCGTTGTTGACGGCCCCTTTCAGGAACCGGTCGAACCAACGCTTCTCGGTGTCGCGGATCCACATCCGTTCGGTGTCGTTCTCCGGCGAGCCGTGGCCGCCGGTCGAGGCGAGCCCCTTGAACGGCACGCCGGCCGCCAGCGTCTGCAGCACGTCCAGCGTCGCCGACGGGATGTGGTTCTTCTCGTCGTAGGCGCTCATCGCCAGGATCGGCACGTTGTTGGTCTGGATCCGCGGCAGCAGGTTGACCAGTGGATCGGCGGCCAGCAGCGTGCGCACGCCGTTGAAGCGGCCGATCAGCGCGTCGGCCCACAGCGCGGTCGTCTGATCCTGGCCGAGGTTCTCGACCAGATGGCTCGTGATCATCAGGCCACCGGGCAGGTGGTCTTCGAGCGAGTCGAGCCCGGTGATCTCCATCACCGCCGCGAGGATCACCGGATACGAGTTGACGATGCCGGTCAGCGGCAGCGGCCGGCCGGAGTACGCGACCGCGCGGCGCGAGTGCGTCCCACCCTGCGAGCGGCCGCCGATGCCCAGCCGGGTCGAGTCCAGCGTCGCGCCGAGCCGGGTCTCGACGATCGCGTAGCACTCGGCCGAATCGAGCAGGATCCGGTCGTCGCCGAACGGTCCCGGCATCAGCGGATTCAGCGCCACGGTGTCCCCCTGCCCGCGCACGTCGTACGCGAACGTGACATAGCCGTACTGCGCGAGCAGGATCGCCAGCTCGCGCACGACCGGGGTCTTGCGGCTGGTGCCGCCGCCGTGGATCAGCTGCACGCCGGGCCATCCGTTCGGCCCCGGGTTCGCGTTCGGGAAGCGGATGTCGACACGGGTCTGGTAGGTGTCGGACCAGATCACGAGCTGGTCGAGCTGCTGGACGATCGGAAAGCCGCCGGGCGGCGGGGTCGGGTCCTGTGCGGCCAGCGCCACACTCAGGATCGGGACGAGCAACAGGGTTCGGTCGAGGTTCATGGTCGGTTCTCCTGGGTCGCGCGGCCGGATCGGCCGCCGCCCGCCAAGTGCCGTTGCCGCCGGAACGCACGCCGTGCGCCCGAAAAACTGCCGCCGCCCGGCGAACCCCTGGCGGTGGCCATCGTTGCGGAGCACCGACCGAAGTGATTGGATGCCGCGCCCGCATCCCGCCCGCGACCTGATTGAAGACCCGCCCCTCCTCCCGCCGCACGCGCCGCGACGAGCGCGTCGGAGTGTGGATCTTCGGCGCCCGTGGCGGCCTGGCGACGACGCTGGTGACCGGGCTGCGCGCGATCGCGCGCGGGCTCGCCGAGCCGCAGGGCCTGCTGACCGACACGCCGCTGTGCCGCGGGCTGCCACTGGTCCGGCTCGGCAACCTCGTGTTCGGCGGGCATGAGGTCCGCAACGGCTCGCTGCTCGATTCGGCGCGCGAGATCCAGCAGAACACCGGCACGATCCCGTGGCCGCTGCTGCAGAAGCTGACTCCGGATCTGCGGCGGATCGACCGGGAGATCCGGCCCGGCACGCTGGTCAACTCCGGGCGCACGATCCAGCGGCTGACCGGCGGCAAGCCGGGGGACCGGCCGCTGCGCGCCGAGGTGGAGCGCATCTGCGCCGACATCCGCGCATTCCTGCGCCGCCATCGGTTGACGCGCTGCATCTGCGTCAACCTGACGTCGACCGAACCCCCGCTGCGCCATGGGCGCGCGCACGCGACGTTGGCCGCATTCGACCGCGCCCTCGACCGCAACCAGCGCAGCGCCGTACGGCCGTCGGCGATCTATGCGTACGCCGCCGCGCGGCTCGCGTTGCCGTTCCTGCACTTCACGCCGTCCAACGCCGCCCTGGTGCCGGCAATCCGCGAGCTCTTCGAACTGCAGCACACCCCGTACATGGGCTGCGACGGCAAGACCGGCGAGACGCTGGTCAAGTCGGCGCTCGCGCCGATGTTCAAGTACCGCAACCTGCACGTGCTGTCGTGGCAGGGCTACAACATCCTCGGTGACCGCGACGGCGTCGTGTTGGCGGATGCCGCCAACAAGGCCGCGAAGATCGCGACCAAGGACGCCCTGCTGAGCCGGATCCTCGGCTATCCGCTGCACACGCACGTCGGGATCGACTACGTGCCGTCGCTGAACGACCTGAAGACCGCCTGGGACTTCATCCACTTCCAGGGCTTCCTCGGCTTCAAGATGTCGATGCAGTTCACGTGGCAGGGTTGCGACGCGATCCTCGCCGCGCCGATCGTGGCCGACATGATCCGCTTCGCCGCCCTGGCCGTGCAGCGCGGCGAGGGCGGTCCGCTGCGGCACCTCGCCTGCTTCTTCAAGAAGCCGCTCGACGTCGACGAGCACGACCTGCATCTGCAGTGGCACCTGCTGACCGATTACGTCGCGCGTGCAACTCCTTAGAAACTGGTCATACGCCCCGTCGGTGAACGTCGCCGCCGCAGCGGCGCCAGGTTCCGCCGGTTTCGCGGCGTTGTGGTCGCCGCGTCGCGGCGGTGAGAGAACTGCACCGCGCGGCGCGTGAAGGTTCGCTGAGCTGCTGGGAAGGCCTTGCGGCGGCCCTATCCTGCCCGCGTCCGTCACACCCACCTCTGGAGTTCCCAACATGCAGGCCTTTCGCACGTCCCTCCTCGCCGCCACCGCCGCCGCGCTGATCACCGCCGGCGCCAAGGCGCAGGTCGACTTCCTGTACACCAACATCTCGAGCAGCCTCGGCCACTACTACGACTGCATCGCGCTGCACGACGGCGCCAGCTCGCGTCCGCTCGCGCAGGAGACGAACCTGCGCACCGCGACCGGCAGCGTGCAGAAGCTGAAGTTCCGCCTCGTCGACGGCCGGCCGTTCGTCTACTGGATCGACACGATCAGCGACGACATCTGGCGCGCGACCGATCGCAACAAGAACGGTGCGCTCGATCCGAGCGAGTTCCAGCAGCTGTTCGACTTCGACGCCGCCAGCAACGGCCAGATCGACGAGCTGCAGGGCACCTGGTGGGGTTCATGCGGTGCTGGCAGCGGCACGACCGCCGGACTGTGGAAGTTCCAGGACGCGACCAACGACGGCGACTTCATGGACGCCGGCGAATCGACACGCGTCATCGCGGCGCCGACGTTTTCGTTCGGCACCTCACCGGCCTACACCGCGAGCAGCGATGACATCCGCGCCGTCGGGATCCTGCCCAATGGCGACGTGATCTGGCACGAGGACGACAACCGGATGTGGTTCCGCACCACCCCGGCCGGCGTGACGTCGATCTTCCTGGTCTACAAGACCACGGCGGTGATCGCACCGGCGCCACCGGCGAACCCCGACTTCGGCACGATGCTGCCAGCGGTCGCCGGCCAGCTCGACCGCGTCGGCGTCGACACCACGAACGGCACGGTCTACCTGGCGCCGAACTTCACGGCGAGCGAGCCGTACGTGTTCGCCGCGCGCGACCAGAACAACGACGGCGACGTCAACGACGCCGGTGAGGTCAAGCTGTTCTTCGACGGCAACTCATCGACGCCGGCCTGGGGGCCGATCGATGACATCGAGTGCTTCGGCGGCGCGGTCTGGGTCAGCTACGAGATCGATCCGGCCAACGATCCGGGCAGCCAGTTCGTCGGCCTGCGCGACCTCAACAACGACGGGGACGCGATGGATGCGGGCGAGCTGACCAACATGGGGCGGACCGCGGCGACCGACGACCCGACCGCGATCGGGATCACGGTCGCGCCCAAGGGGATGCTCGGGTCGGGCTGCGTCAACGTCGACCTGCGCGCAACCGCGAACCTGAGCACGGCCGGCGGCACGCTGAGCTACCAGCTGCAGGACATCCCGTCCGCGTTGCAGAACGAGAAGACGGCAGCGTTCGTGTTCCTCTCGGCGACCGGGGATGCCGCGCTGCCGGTGCCCCTGCCCCCATACAACTGCGTGATGGGCCTGACGCCGGACGTCGTGTTCACGACGTTCGCCGGGTTCTTCAGCAGCGCCGAGCTGACCGGACGCACGGCTGCGATCACGCCGTCGCTGCCGTATCCGGCTGGTCTGCCGGCGGGACTGAAGCTGTTCGGCGCCGCCCTCTGCGTGCGCGCGACCGACTTCCAGGCGCGCGGTGTGTCGCAGACGAATCTGCTCGTCGTGCAGTGACGCGAGCAGCAGGCGCTGGACCTGCAACCGCGCGTCTGGGACCCGGTCCCGGCGCGACGCAGGGATTCAGGAACGCATCCTGACTCTTGTCCCGGACCACGGTCGCCGCCGATGATGCCGCGATCCCGGCTGGCGCGGCCGTGGGAGGGATGCCGATCACCGACACGAGGCTCCTGCTCGCGCAGGACATGGTCGAACCAGAGCTCCTGAACACAGGAGCCGGGGTCGTCGCACTCGTCAGCCAGCGCGCGCCGGACAAGTCGGACCCCGAGGCGAACGAGGACGCCGCGGTCGCGATCCCGCTCGGAGCCGACCGGCTCGTGCTCGCCGTCGCCGACGGCGTCGGCGGCCTGCCCCAAGGCGCGGTCGCTGCGCGGCTCGTGCTCGAGCAGCTCGTCGACCGCGTCACGGCCGCGGCGGAGCGGGACACCGACCTGCGCGTCGCGATCCTGGATGCGTTCGAGCTGGGCAACCGCGCGCTGTCGGAGCTCGGCAGCGGCGCCGCGACGACGCTCGCGGTCGTCGCGGTCGAACGCGACCGGGTGCGCTCCTACCACGTCGGCGACACCGGCGTGCTGCTGGTCGGCCAGCGCGGGCGCACGAAGCTGCAGCCGGTCTGGCACTCGCCGGTCGGCTACGGCGTCGAGGCCGGTCTGTTGGACGAGCGCGAAGCGATGCACCACGCCGACCGCCACCTGATCTCCAACTGGCTCGGCGCGCCGGACATGCACCTCCAGATCAGCTCGTCGCTGCCGATGGCGCTGCGGGACACGCTGCTGATCGCGACCGATGGGCTGTTCGACAACCTGCGGCGCGACGAGATCGTCGAGTTCGTGCGCAAGGGGCCGGTCGGCGAAGCCGCGACGGCCTTGTCCGCCGAGGCACGCCGCCGCATGCAGGACCCGCGGCACGGGGAGCCGAGCAAGATCGACGACCTGACCTGCCTGCTGTTCCGTCGGGTTCAGGATCCGGCCAGGATCCGCTCCAGGACCTGATCCAGCGCAATGCCACTGCCGCGCCCCAGCACCGGGTCGTCACTGCGCGTCGCCGCCGGGTGTTCGCGGACGCGCAGGATCATCTCCTCGGCGAGCTCACGGTCGCCGGCCGCCATCGCGAGCGCGAACAGGTCGAGCATCCAGCGCAGCTCCTGCGGCTCTTCGCACCAACGCAGCCAGTGGAAATGCAACGCTTCGCGGCGCGAGTAGCGCGGCGCGGGCACGCCGATCAGATGTGCCACCTCCGCTTCGCCGACCAGCTGGCCGGTCGCCAGCGCATAGCCGTCCGGCAGGTACGCGTTGATCACGTGCAGGATCCGGCTCGCCCGCGTCGTGTCGTTGCCGGTCAGGACGAGCGTCCCTTCGCGCGCATGGGCGCGCCACGAGATCCGGATCAGCTCGGTCCAGTCCGCCGGCGGCGCCGTGGCGCCGTCGAACTGGAACAGCCCCGCGTCGTCGAGCAGGCGGGTCAGCTGCCGCAGCGATTCGTCCCGCAGCCGGTAGGCGCTGACCACGTCGAACACCGGCAGCCAGGGCGCCTGCTGCTCCTGCCCCCCCACGCCGCTGTTCGCTTCGCGGTAGACCAGCAGCCCGTCCGCCCGCACGAGCACGCGCTGGCGTTCCTGCAACACGTCCCCGGACAACTGGTAGCTCTGCAGGACCAGCTCGAAGTCGTACGGCGGCCAGTCGCTGATCGCGACCGGCTCGGGCGCGAGGCAGGCAGGCAATGCCGCGAGCGCAACCGCCGCTGCCACTGCACCGATGCTCTGCGGACGCCGATCCACGATCCAGGAACGGGACGAAAGCGCGGCGGTGACTCGGGCGCAACCGACCGCCACACCCGGCGGCGATAAGCTGGCTGCGGGGATGGTCGCGATCCATCAGAAGATCAACCACCTGCTGGCGCAGCGCGGCTTGCGGCAGCGGGAGCTCGCTGCGGCGCTCGGCATCTCGCCGCAGACCGCGACCGATCTGTGCAAGGGTCGTTCGCAGGTCACGCTCGCGCATCTGCGCCGGCTGATCGAGTTCTTCGGTCTGCGCTGCGACTACTGGCTCGACGACACGCGGCTGGTGCCGGTCGCGGCGGACCAGATGGTGCCGGCCCTGAACCGCAAACTGCAGGAGCTGGCGGACACCTGGCTGCTGCACTGCGACGAGCCGGCCCGGCTCGTCGTGCGCCTGCTGGCGTTCGCGACCGAGCATCAACAGCAGTACATCGAGCAGTTCGGCGCCCTCGGGCCGGACGAGAAGCGGCTGCTCGGGTTCACGTCGCCCGGCGAGGGGCGGGTCGGACGGATCCGGCGCGAGCCCGGTCCGGAACGCGGCGAGGCGTAGCGGACCGCGCCGGGCTCGGGGCGCCGGGTGGCGGGCCCGCGCGCTTGCCTCACAGCCCTGCGCCGGATCGGATGCGCGCATGCAACGGATGCTCCTCCCGCTCCTGCTCGGCATCGCTTCTGCCTGCAGCTCGCCCCAGGTCGACGAGCTGAACGAGACCGCCCACGAGCCGGCCATTCCGACCCAGCAGTTCACGATCCGCGCCGGCCGCCCGGTCGCCGCGATTGCGGAGGAAGTGAATCTGCGCAACGTCCGCCAGCTGACGTTCGGCGGAGAGAATGCCGAGGCCTACTGGTCGAACGACGGACGCAGCCTGATCCTGCAGCGCACTGCGCCGCCGCACGCGTGCGATCAGATCTTCCGGCTCGATCTGGAGAGTGGAGAGCTGCACCTGGTCAGCACCGGCAAGGGGCGCACGACCTGTGCCTACTACCTGCAGGGGGATCGGCGGATCCTGTACGCCTCGACCCACCTCGCCGACGAGAAGTGCCCGCCACCGGTCATGCGTGTGCGCGGCAAGTACGTGTGGCCGATCTATCCCGGCTACGACATCTTCACCGCGAAGCCGGACGGCAGCGATCTGCGGCGGCTGACCGAGACGCCCGGCTACGACGCCGAGGCCACGGTCTGCCCGGTCACCGGCCGCATCGTGTTCACGTCAGGCCGCGATGGTGATCTCGAGCTGTATTCGATGGAGCCGGATGGCAGCGACGTCACGCGGTTGACGAACCGGCTCGGCTACGACGGCGGCGCGTTCTACTCGCACGACGGCACGCGCATCGTGCTGCGCTCACAGGTGCTGCCAGACGCTGCCGCGGAAGCCGAGTACAAGGACTTCTTCGCCAAGGACATGGTCGTGCCGACCTGGATGGAGCTCGCGATCGTGAACCGCGATGGCAGCGGCTACCGGCAGATCACGCACAACGGCAAGGCGAACTTCGGCCCCTATTGGCTGCCGGACGACAAGCGGATCATCTTCTCGTCCAACCTGCACGACCCGGATCCGCGCGGCCGCGACTTCGAGCTGTTCGTCGTCGACGACACCGGGGGGAATCTCGTGCGCGTGACGTTCAACCCGACGTTCGACGGGTTCCCGATGTTCTCGCCGGATGGGAGGTACCTGGTGTTTGCGAGCAATCGCTACGCGGAGAAGCAGGGGGAGACGAATGTTTTTGTGGCGGAATGGGTTGAGTGAGTCCCGCGCTTCGCGCGGGACAAACAAAAAGGCCCATACCCCCCCCGCAGCGCGGCG
>CAZABP010000013.1:58797-59595 GCA_964483245.1 uncultured candidatus Brocadiaceae bacterium
TACCACCCCCCGGCCTTGCCCGCCCCCGCCGGCGGGCCGCCCCCCATCGGCCCCTCCGGGCTGTCGCCCACGCCGCGCCCGGGTGCCGCTCGCCGCGCCTGGCGGCGCAGCGAGCTGGAGGCGCAGGCGGAGGCGGGTGCGGGCGGGTGGCGGGTGGCGAGACCGGGAATGCGCGGATTCATGCTTTGTCTCGGCGGCGCGTCAGGCGCGTGAGCATCGCGAGGATGCGGTCGAGCAACTGGGCACATGCATCGAGCTGCGATGACTGCACCAACTCCAGCACGCTGCAGAGGTCGAGAATGGCCGCGCACTCGGTGCCGGAGCGGCGCGCGATTCGGTAGAAGCGCGCTTTCTCCCGTGGGCTGAACTCGCCAGCGCCCTCGGCGATGTTCAGACAGACGGAGGTCGCCGCACGACGAAGCTGCTCGGCGAGATATGCGTGCGGACCACGGATCCCCGCCGCCGCCGCCTCCGCCTGCCGTACAAACTCCACCGCCACTCGATAGACATCGAGCTTCCGATGATCTGATCTCTGCACACTGACTCTGTGCCGCCTGAGGCTTCGCGGTTCCGCCCACCCAGCACTCTTTCCACCGGCGCGCGACGTCCCGGTGCCCGACCCCGACCCCCGCCTCCCGACCGCACCCGCCTCCGCCTCCGTCTGCGGTCCCAGCTCGCTGCGCCGCCAGGCGCAGCGAGCGGCTTCCCAGGCCAGGCGCGCCGTCAGGCGTGCCTGGCCGGGGCGATAGACATCGAGCTTCCGATGATCTGATCTCTGCACACTGACTCTGTGCCGCC
>CAZABP010000013.1:59695-93884 GCA_964483245.1 uncultured candidatus Brocadiaceae bacterium
GTCTGCGGTCCCAGCTCGCTGCGCCGCCAGGCGCAGCGAGCGGCTTCCCAGGCCAAGCGCGCCGTCAGGCGTGCCTGGCCGGGCGCAGCCGCACGAACTTCGGGTGCCTTCGGCACCCGAAGTTCCCGCGGCTGCGCTACCACATCGTCGCCCCCCCACACAACGCGACCGCCTGCCCCGTCATCCCTGCCGCCGCGTCGCTGCACAGGTACACCGCCAGCTCCCCCACCTCCTCCGGCGCCAACATCCGCTGCAGCGGGACCTGCGCCAGCGCGCTCTTCCGCGCCTCCTCGTATGCCACCCCCATCCCACGCGCGATCAGCTCCATCCCTTCGCGCGCCATCTCGGTCTCCGTCCATCCCGGACAGATCGCATTCGCCGTGATGGCGCGCGGCGCGAGCTCGAGCGCGAGCGCCTTGGTGAAGCCGATGACTCCGTGCTTGGACGCGCAATACGCGGTGTAGCCGGGTACTCCGAAGCGGCCCAACACCGAGCTGATGTTGACGACGCGGCCGCGCTGGTCGGCGAGCAGGGGGGCTGCGGCTTGGGTGGCGAAGAACATTCCATCGAGGTTGGTCCGGATCACGACGTCCCAGCGGTCCGGCCCGTCGAGCGCGCATGCGTTCGGACCACCGGCGCCCGCGTTGTTGACCAGGAGGTCCAGGCCGCCGAGTTCGCGCGCGAGCGCCGGGATCGTTCGCGCGACGGCGGCGCGGTCGGTGACATCCAGGCTGCGCGCGAAGCCGCGCCGGCCGGCGGCAGTGATCGCAGCGGCCGTCTCGGCGAGCGGCGCTTCGCGCCGGCCGACCACAGCCACGTCCGCCCCCGCGCGGGCGAATGCGAGTGCAATCGCCCGCCCGATTCCGCTGCCACCCCCAGTGACGATCGCGCGTCTGCCGTCGAGATCGAAGCTCATGGGCACGCCTTGTACTGCGCCCGGCTTGAAACCGCGCCGCGGCGGAGCCACAACGTTGCTCGATGCGCGGCTGGATCAGCACGAGCCTGCTGCTGTTGGCGGCCTGCGCGAGCCGGCCGGCGCCCCCGGCGCCACCGAAGCTGGATCCGGAGCCACGCGGGCCGGCCTACCTCGCGGAATACAAGGAGGTGCACTACCGCGCGCTCGGCGACCACTTCGTTGCCGCCTGGAGCGATCAACAGCTGTTCGATGCGATCGGCCGCGCGCGTGTGCTGTACCTCGGCGACCACCACGAGGACCTCGAGCTGCACGCGGGGTTCATGCGGCTGTTGGCGCGCTTGCTCGGGGAGCGGCAGCTCTGCCTCGCGGTCGAGTTCCTCGGCCGCGAGGACGAGGACGACCTGCATCTGTATCTCGCCGGCCACCAGACGCTGGCGCAGCTGCGCCAGCGGCACATGCTGCGGATCGGCGACTCCTGGCTGGAGAGCGAGCAGCTCGACCGCGCGTTCTATGCGGAGCTGCTCCGATTCGCGCGCCAACATCGGATCGCGATGCACGCGCTCGAGCCGGTACCACGGCTGCCGCTCGAGCGCCGCGACCGGATCATCGCCGACCGCGTGCGTGCACTGGCCGAACGCGACCCGGACCGCCTCGTCGTGGTGGTCGTCGGCCATGCCCACCTGCTGGGTGAGGACCGCGTCGTCCCGCTCGCGGCGATGCCATCGGTCGTGCTCGGTGCGCGGATGTCGCGCCGCCTGGCCGCGGACCTGCAGGCGCGATGGGCCGATAGCAAGGGCGCATGGCTGGTGAGCTCCGGTGGGGCGATCTTCCCGACCGCACGGAACGCGCGCTGACTGGCGTGCTGCGCGCTCCCGACGCCGTAGAGTTCGGCTGAACATCCGACCAGGGCTCCTCGTCCATGAGTCGGTCCACTCCGGTCGGGCGACCCCCGATCCTCCGCTTGCCCCTCCCCCCGACTCCGCTCTGAGGCTTCATGCGCAACTCACTCCTCCCCATCGCAATCCTCTCGTTGGCCTGCTCGGCTGTGGCGCAGCAGGCGCTCGTGCCTGCCGCCAACAAGGACAACCAAGGCGCGTCCTGGCACTTCAAGCCGTACAACGACACGAACCAGGTGTTCCAGCAGTGGATGACGCCGGCTGACGTCAACCTGCCCGATGGCGTCAAGATCGTCGGTGTCTCGTTCGTGCGCGAGTGCAACTTCGGCACCGTGACCGGCAACCTCAACACGGCCAACTATGTCGCGCCGGACGTCGTGTTCGATCTGACCGAGATCCGGCTCGGCGATGCCGCAGCAGCGCTGGGCACCAACGTCGCGGCCAACTATGCCAGCGGCACGATCCCGGCGACGCCCAACTGGGCGATGAAGGGGTGGAAGCTGCCTGGCTACACCTCCCCCGGCCCGGACGGTGTCCCGACCTACATCCACAAACTGACGGTGCCGCACGTCTACAACGCGAAGGTCCCGCTGCTGCTCGAAGTGCGGCACGTCGCCGGCAACCAGACCAACGTCGTCACGAACTACAACGTCGACCGCACGCTGATCTCGAACGCGCAGGCGACGATCCGCGGCTTCGGCTGCCCGGCCGGTGACAACACCGTTCCGTACATCCTCCCGACGGCATTCGCCGAAGGCGTGTCGGCCGCCGTCCAGGTGACCAACACCAGCACGACCGTCACGGCGCACGCGCTGCTGGTCGGCTTCCAGCACAAGACGGTCTTCAGTGGTCCTCCGGGGCTGCCGCTGAACACGCTGTTCGGTGGGCCGTTCTTCGATCCGGCCTGCGCGCTGTGGGTCGATCCGACCTGGTCGCTCCCGGCCGGCACGACGTTCCCGCTGGTCTACTCGTTCGGCGTGGTGCCAGCGGGTCTGCACGGCCTGCCGGTCACGACGCAGTCGGTGTTCCTCGACAAGGGCGTCAAGGGCGGCTTGAACATGTCGCAAGCGACCTATGCGTTCGTCATGAACAACCCCGCGACGACGCAGGGCCGCTACGTCTACTTCACCGGCAACGGCGACACGTCGACCAGCGCCTCGCCGCAGCCGACACTGCTCGGCCCATTCGCTGGCTTCGACACGGTGATCTTCTACTACGCGAAGTAACCGACCGCTTCGTCACCGCAACGTGACTCGAACGCCCCGTCCGGCCCCGCCGGGCGGGGCGTTTTGCCGTACCGATCACCCCCGCGTGCAGTTCCTGCATGCCGCAGCTGCGCGTTCTTGCGCGCCGCGCACGTGGGTCCGCTGCGGCGCGCGACGTAACCACCTTGGTCGCCGTGGCTCCCGCTCGGACGCGAGCCGCGTCGCGAATCACGGCTCCCGCACGTCATGGCGGAGCGCTTGTTGTAGCCGCCGCGGGCTCGCGGGACCGGCTCCGGTCCATTCCTGCGGCGTCCGCGCGGGCGCCGTGCATTCGTTTTCCCAACTACACATCCAAACCACGAATGTCCATGCGACACGAATTCATCCCCGTCGCGATTGCATTGCTCGCTTGTACGACGATCGCCCAGCAGACGGTCGTCCCCGCCTCCAACAAGGAGAACCAGGGCGCCTCCTGGCACTTCAAGCCCTACAACGACACGAACCAGATCTGGCAGCAGTGGATGGTGCCTGGTGACGTCGCCGTGCCGGATGGCGCGACGATCATCGGTGTCTCGTTCCTGCGCGAGAGCAACTTCGGTGTGGTCACCGGCAACCTGAACACGGCGGTCTACAAAGCCCCCGATGTGCTGTTCGATCTGACCGAAGTGCGTCTGGCCGACGGCGCTGCTGCGTTCGGGACGAACGTCGCTGCCAACTACGCGTCCGGCACGATCCCGGCGACGCCGAACTGGGCGCTGAAGAACTGGACGCTGCCCGGCTACGAGTCCCCCGGCCCGGACGGCATCCCGACCTACATCCACAAGCTGACGGTCGGGCACAAGTACAACGCGAAGGTCCCGCTCCTGCTGGAGGTCCGGCACGTCGCGTCGACCCAGATCAACGTGCAGACCGGCTACAACGTCGACCGCACGTTCAACTCGAACGCGCAGACGACGATCCGCGGCTTCGGCTGTCCGTCGCCCGACTCGTCGATCCCGTGGATCAACCCGAGCACGCTGGCCGAAGGCCTGCCGTTCTCGGTCACGATCAACAACACGAGCACGACCGTGACGGCGCACGCGCTGTTGGTCGGCTTCCAGCACAACACAGTGTTCGGTGGTGACCCGGGCCTGCCTCTCAACACGCTGTTCGGCAGCCCGATTTTCGATGCGAACTGCGCGCTGTGGGTGCAGCCGACGTGGTCGCTGCCGGCGCCGACCAACTTCCCGGTCAACTACTCGTTCGGGACGGTTCCGGCCGGCCTGCATGGGCTGCCGGTCTCGGTGCAGTCGGCGTTCCTCGATCCGAACGTCAAGGGCACGATCAACCTGTCGCAGGCGACGTTCGGCTGGGTCTCGTTGAACCCGGCCGTCAGCCAGGGGCGCTACGCGTACTTCGCCGGCAACGGCGACACGTCGACGAGTGCTTCGCCGCAGCCGACGATGAGCGGACCGTTCACCGGCTTCGACACGGTGATCCTGTACTACCAGACGACGCAGTAGGGCCTGCCCGACTGCCTGGCGTCAGCGGGCTGCTGCGGCAGCCCGCTGTTGCCGCGCCACATCCAGCGCGGCGATCCGGTACGCCTCCGCCAACGTCGGAAAGTTGAAGACGTTGTCGACGAACGCCCCGGCTCCGAGGCCGCCGGCGATCGCCATCTGGGCGACGTGGATCAATTCGGTCGCACCCTCGCCGATGACGTGGACGCCGAAGATCCGGGCACCGCATGCGTCGGTGACGATCTTCAGCAGCCCCTCGGTGACCCCGGCGATCTGCGCGCGCGCGACCTCACCGAACCGCGCCCGGCCGACCAGCACGTCGCCGTGCTGCTCACGCGCCTGCGCCTCGGTCATGCCGACGCAGGAGATCTCCGGGATCGTGTAGATCCCGATCGGGATCGGCGCCTCGCTGCAGGCGACCGGTTGGCCGAGCGCATGGCACATGGCGCGGCGTCCCTGCTCCATCGAGGCGGAGGCGAGCGACGGCGGCCCGATGACGTCGCCGGCGGCGAAGATGTGCGGCACCGGCGTGCGCAGCTGCGCATCGACCGGCAGCAGTCCGCGTTCGTTCGCGCGCAGGCCGGCGGCTTCGATCGCGAGTCCGTCCAGGTTCGCGACCCGGCCGAGCGCGCACAGGAGCTTCTCGCTGCGCAGCTCGCTGCCGTCGTCGAGCTGCACGACCGCCTCGGCACCGTCGAACACGGCCCGCTCGACCTTGCGGCCGCCGCGATAGCTGCAGCCGGGCTGTGCGCGCAGGCGCGCCACGAGCTCCGCCGACAGCTCCGGATCGAGGAACGCCAGCGGGCGGTCGGCGCGATCGACGATCGTGACGGCGGTGCCGAGCGACGCGAAGATCGTCGCGTACTCGCAGGCGATGACGCCGCCGCCGAGCACGAGCAGCGAACGCGGCAGGAACGGCAACGACAGGATCGAATCGCTGTCGAGCAGATGCTCGTGGTCGATCGCGACCTCCGGGGGCGTGCGCGGCCGGGAGCCGGCGGCGATCAGGATCTGCCGGCCGTGCGCCACGCGGCGTTCGCCGCGCACGCCGCGGATCTCGACCTGATGCGGGTCCAGGAAACGCGCGCGGCCGTGCCAGAACGTGATCCCGTTCCGTTCGACCTGCGCCGTCATGAACTGGCGGTGGGCGTCGACGACTTCGTCCAGCCGGCTCAGCAGCGTCGCCATCTTGCGGTCGCCCGGCAGCTCGACGCCGAGCCGGTCGTGCAGCACGCGGAACCGCATCGCGGTCTCGCGCAGGGTCTTGCTCGGGATGGTCCCGTGCAGCACGCACTCCCCTCCGGCCGCCGGCTCCTTGTCGATCAGCAGGACGCTCTGGTGTGCCTTGGCGGCGGCGATCGCCGCCTTCTGTCCCGCCGGCCCGCCACCGATCACGATGACTTCGAATGCACTCGAGGAGGCGCCGCTCATGCGATCGCCTCTACGGCCGCGAGCACCTGCGCCCGCAGCGCCGCGATCCGCTCGAGGTCTTCCGGATACAGGTTCAGGCCGGCAGCCGCTGCCATGGCCTCGTCGCCAGCCGGCGTGTCGCCCCCGTCCAGCGTCGCGTCGGCGAACTCGCGCGCGAGTGCCAGCAACTGCTGCATCTCGTGCGCCCCGTCGTCGCCGCGGATCGTCGCCGTGACGAGCGGCGGCAGCTTCCAGACCTCGGCCGCGCGACCGCCGACCTCGCGGTGGAACTCGGTGACGATCTGGTCGATCTGGGCCGCATCCAGCGCCGGCTCGTGCGCTCCGGTGCCGCGGGTTGCGAGGGTGGCGAGGGCGCCGAGCACGACCGGCTTGCCGATCTGGTGCAGCAGCCCGCACAGGAACGCCGACTCGACGTGGCGCCGGCGCAGCCGCGCGATCTCGCGCGCGTATTGCGCGGTCGCGACCGAACTGCGCCAGATGCGTTCGACCAGCTCGCGATGCGCGCGCAGCGAGAAGACCTGCCCATGCACGGCGAGCGCGAACGCGATCTCGACCAGCTTGCGCGAGCCGAGCCGACTGACCGCCTGCTGCAGCGTCACGATCGGCTCGACCGGGCGATACAGCGGCGAGTTGGCAACGCGCAGCAGGTGCCCGGCCAAGGCCGGGTCGCGTTGGATCACCGGCACCAGGTCCCGCACCGCGGTCTCTGCCGATGCGCAGATCGCCGCCAGCTCGTGCGCGACTCCAGGCAGCAGCGGCAGCTCGAGCGTGCCGCGGTCGATCCGCTGGCGCAGATCGGCCCGCGTGCGCGCCAGCAGGTCGAGTTCGGTCTTGGCCATTCCCCGGAACGGAAGATCGGCATTCGCGACGGCGCAGCCGAAGCCGGTCTGGAATGCGCGGACCTGCGGATCAGGTCAGCCGTCGCCGGACGGCGGGCGGCGCAGGCGCTTCACGTCGGAGCGGCGCTGCTTCCCCTCGCGGCGGCGCGCCTTCCCCCCGGCCGTCGGCCGGGTCGCGACGCGCCGGCGCCGCCGTGCCAGCGCCGCTGCGAGCAGCTCTTCGAGACCGGCCAGGGCATCCTCGAGATTGCGGGATTGGCTGCGGTGCAGCGAGCGCACGATCCGAAGGCTGCCGTCGGCGACGATCCGGTTCTGCAACCGCGCGCGGATCCGCGCGAGCTCGTCGTCGCGCAGGATTCCGGCAGCAGCCGCCAGATCCAGCCGCACTTCGGCGCGGGTCGCGACCTTGTTCACGTGCTGGCCGCCCGGACCGCCGCCGGTCGTGAAGCGCGCATCGAGCAACCGCGCCGGAAGCCGGCGTCCGTCCGGCAACACGAGGTCACGCATCGAGCCACCCCGCGAGCGGTTGCTCCCGCTGCGCAACTGCGCGCGCCAGCAGCGCCGCACCGGCTGCGGCCGAGCGTGCGACCGGAACCGGCGGGGCCGCGACCCCGGCTTCTGCCAGCGCGCGCGTGAACGACTCCCGCACCCCTGCCACGTGCTGCAGCACGCTGCCGCCGAACGAAACCGCCAGCTGCGCGGGCTCGAGCCCGGCCGTGCGCGCGGCGCCGAGCGCGAGGCCCGCCAGTCGCCGCCCGCCGGTGGCGAGCAGCTCGGCGGCGACAGCATCTCCACGCTCGGCCGTGCGGATCACCACCGGCAGCGCGGCGGCCAGCTCCGCGGACGGGACCCGCTGCAGCGCGACTCCGAGCCGGAGCGGCTCCGTGACGCGGAACTCCGCTGGCAGCACGTCCGTGAGTTCCGTCGGCGGGCCGAGCTGGTCGAGCGCCCGGACCGCGGCGCGCGCTGCTTCCCGCACGAGCTCGTACGCGCTGCCGTCATCGCTCAGCCAGGGGCCGCGTCCGCCGACCCGGTGCAGCTGGCCAGCCGCGCTGCGGGCGACCGCGAACGAGCCAGTCCCGGCCCAGACGCAGGCGCCCGGCCCTTCGGCCAGGGCCGCCGCGGCCGCCGCGACGAAGTCCCCCGTCACGCACACCGGCGCAGGCCAGTCTGGAACGGCATCGCGCAGCGACTGGCGCGCGGCCGGCGACCCGGCGCCGGCCACGGCCAGCACGACGGCCGCAGGCGCGGGCCGATCCACGAGGATCGTGCGCAGCTGCGCACGCAGCCGGGCCCCCGCCTCAGCCGGCCCGAGCTCGACGAGCTGCACGCCCGGTCCACGCCCCTCACCCAGACACGCCCCGGCACCGTCGAGCAGCGCCCAGGCGGTCTTCGTTCCGCCCGAGTCGAGGCCGAGGTAGGTGCGCACGGCCGCAGCTTAGCCACCGCGGAGTATCGTCCGTGCGCTCCGTGCGGCCCATGAACCGTTGCGAACGAATCCCCCTGATTCATGTGGCGCTATGCCTGCTGCTGTCCCCTGCCGCGGCGGTCGCACAGGCGATCACCTGGAAGATCCCGCCGCGCGGTCTCGTGGAGTGGAAGCGGACCGAAAAGCTGACCACCCGGGTGCTGGAGACACGCGAGGATCCGGCCCCGCCGGAGAACCCGGACCTGTGGGTGTTCACCGGCCCGCACAACCCGCCGCTGCTGTTCGCCGCCGAGATCGATCCGCGCACACAGACCTGGGCCGTGCCACCGCGCCAGCTCCGCGACCTGACGCAGTGGCTCGCCTGCGATCTGGATCCGACGACGCTCCGCGGCGGGCGGCGCAAGCTCGTCGTGCCGCGCCTGCTGCCGTTCGGCGACCTGCAGGTCTCTCTGCGCGCCGAGAAGCCGGACGCGGGGCAGCAGCGCCTCGTCGCCGAGATCGTGCAGACGGCGGTCGACCCGGGCCGCGACGGCAAGGCGGACGTGCAGCGGTGGTTCGCCCACGACACGCGCCACACGCTGCGCGCGCAGCTCGAGATCGACCGCGAGCTCGATGCCGAAGCCGGGCTGGTGCGCGCCTTCCGCGCAACGTTCACCGGCGAGATCACGTATCCGCCCGAGCATCCGCGCCGCCGCGCCGAGTTCCGGATCGAAGAGGACTGGAGCGAGGCACGGACGATCGCGAACCGCGGCGAGGAGTTCGAGACGCGCGTCATCGATGGGATCCGGCTTGCCGCCGACTGGCTGGAGTCGAAGCTGCCAGCCACGCGCAATCCGGACATGGCGCCGAAGGAGGACGCGGAACACCGCACGTTCGGCTCCGGCCGGCTCGCGCTGGTCGTGTTTGCGTTGCTGCAGGCCGGGCGCGATCCGAACCGCGAGCCGCTGCAGTCAGCACTCGCCGAGCTGCGCCAGCGCGAGCTGCGCGACACGTACAGCCTCGCCAGCGCGATCCTCGCGCTCGAGAAGCTGCACGCGCCGGCCGGTGAGCGGGAGCTGCTGCTCACAGGTCGGATCGAGACGCCGCTGCCGCGCACGTTGCCGGAGGGCGACCGCGCGCTGATGGCGGACTGGGTCGCGCGGCTGCTCGCCAACGTCGACACCCGGATCGATGCCGGCTACCGGCGGCGCTGGAACTACGTCGCAGGGCCACGCTTCGACAACTCGAACACGCAGTACGCGCTGCTCGGGTTGCATTCCGCTGCGCTCTGCGGGATCGAGATCTCACCGGCGGTCTGGCAGACCGCGGCGGAGCACTGGCTGCAGGAGCAGCAGCTCGAGAAGGGCCGCATGGTTGCGCTGCGCCTGCTCTCGCTGACGGACCACGAGCGCCTGCTGCTGGGCGAGACTGTCTCGACGTCGGCCGGGCGGCGCACGCAGCCGGGTGGCTTCGCCTATGAGGCCAACGGCCACCCACCGACCGGATCGATGACCGCTGCCGGGGTCACCGGGCTGACGCTGTGCGAGGCCGGGCTGCTGCGGTTCAAACGACAGGATCAAACGCTGCTGCACCGGATCCGCCAAGGCATCCGCAGCGGGTTCGCGTGGCTCGGCGAGGAGTTCACGGTGCGCGCCAATCCGGGCTTCGCGCCGGCCTGGCCGCATTGGCGGACGTACTGGCTGTACTCGATCGAGCGGGCCTGCGAGCTGTCGCGCGTCGCGCTGCTGCAGGATCGCGATTGGTACTTCGAAGGGGCGACGCAACTGCTCGCCTGGCAGCGCCGCACCGGCGAGGTCTACCCGGGCGGTCTCGACAACACCTGCTTCGCGATCTTGTTCTGGAAGAAGGGAACGCTGCCGGTGTTCACCGGCTCGGCGCGATGACCCGCCGCGTCGTCGGTCCCACGCTGCTGCTGGCGGCACTGTCGGGATGCACCTCGATCTGGCAACCGCCACAGGCGCAGCTCGTGTCGGTGCCGGTCGAAGTGACGTTCCGGCGGCCGGTGACGGAGCGGCTCGAGCTGTGGCTGCACAGCGGGATCGTGCTGGTCCTGCCGGGACGCGAGCTCACCTGCGCAGTGGACGTGCGCGTGCATGCCGCAACCCGGGAGCAGGCCCACGCGATCGCCGACCAGATCGGGATCGAACTCGACGAGCCGCAGCACGGGCCGACGCGGATCCGGACCACGGCCGGCCCGGACGTTCCGCTCGGTGCCGCCAGCATCCGCTATCGGCTGGAGGTGCCACGGCACGTGCCGTTGTCGATCCAGACCGACGACGCGCGCGTCGCAGTGCGCGGGTTCGACGGGGAGCTCGTCGTGCGCACGCGGACCGGCGAGGTGGACGCGCGGATTGCCGGAGGTCGCGTTGCGGTCACGACGACGAGTGGTCGGATCGATCTGCGTGGCAGCTACACGGCGGCGGAGCTGACGTCGACCGATGGGGAGATCGACGCGATCCTGCCGCGCGCAGAGCAGGGGCTCGTGCACCTGACGGCGACGACCAGCAGCGCGCCGATCTTCGTCGAGATGGTCGAAGACCGGCGCATGGAGCTGGCGTGGCACACGATGACCGGCCGGTTGAAGAGCGATTTCCTGATCGAATGGGAGGCGCAGCAGCAGCTCGGTCCGGAGCGGGAGTTGACCTCGGTCGGAACCGTGCATGCCGAGGGGACCGCGCCGGTCGAGGCGGTGCTGCGCACCGACTCCGGTCCGGTCGAGCTGCGGCGGTTGCCAGGGATGGTGGCGGTGGACGAGTGAGCAGCCGGCTCGCCGGCTCAGCGCGAGGGCCAAGCGGCCGATGCTGTCCACGCGCTCCATGCACGCACGCCGCGACCAGCCTGCTCGCAGGCCCCACGCGATCCCCAGCGCCAGCCATGCAGACGCTCGCCGCACATCGGCTGTGCGGACAGCGCCGGTCCATGGCTACCGGGTTGCGACTCGCTTAGCTCTGCACCCATCCAGTTCGACTGCCATTCCCGCCGGCAAGCGCTCTCGGACGAGTTCTCGGTACCGCTTCGCGTAGGTGGTGGCGTCGACACTTCCATCGCGGAACTCATCTCCAAGTCGCTCGAGCGAGCGCAGCACATTCTCATGGGCGCGGACTTGCCGCTGCCGCTCATCGAGTGGCAGCTCATTGAACGCCTTGATGCGTGCCTCCAAGCCTTCGCTGCGCTCATGATGGCGAATCTCCTCCCAGACTCCGCTGGCGGCTGCAATATCAGGAAACCGCGCCAAGGAGATCGGGACGATCACATCAACCACCGCACCGTTCTCCCCGCGGACCATTTGAAACGCGATGAAATCGAGCGAATGGTCTGCTGCGCGCTTCGGAAGAAAGCCGAGCGCCGAATCGACTACAAAGTACCAATCCTCCTCGATGAGCTTCGCGGCGGCATCATACTTCAACATCGCCACGAACTCGCCGGCCTCGAGGCTACGAGCCGGCAATGCAGCGTCGGTGGATAGATGCTCCAGATTCCGAATCGTGCCGGATCGCTCCTGCTGAATGCGGCGAATCAGTAGCGTTCGTGCCTCGCCTCTCAATACCCCCAGGTGCGGCACGGACAGCCGACCGGCAAGCGAGTCAAGACCTTCACCTGCCACGCTCGGCGGATTCACGGTCTCCGACCGGCCTGCTCCAACTCGATCGCTCAGCAGGGGAATCGGGTCGGCTTCTCCAGTTCGCTCCGCTTGGCGCCGCGCTGGGGGAGGAGAGCCGGATCCGAGCGCGTGCGTGCTCCAGCCAAGCAGCGCCGCGGCAATGCACGTGACCACGAGCGCCAATGCCATGAGTGTCCGCGACGCAACAGCCATCAGTCGCAGTTCTCACATTCCCAAGCTGTTGTCCGACTGTAAAGCACGTTGCCACCGCCACTGCATTGGATGGTGTGATCCCAGACGTTTGTCTGGCCACAGCCGATCGGTCCGCCACCAATCGCGTACGCGATCGACGTGCCTCCAATCGCAAGAGCAGAGACGATCTTCCCATCCACGACGATCTCAGCTGTGTCGTTCGCGCAGCAAACGCCAACGCCACAAGCCGCATTGTAAGTGTACTTCACGGACTGACCTCCGGCGTAGCAGAACCTGGGTTCACTGCACAATGGATCATTCGGGAGAACACATCGGCCGTTGGAGCCATCCGTCCAGCTTACTACTGTGGGACTGACGCACGACCCATTGGGAGGGCACGGCGTTTGAGTCACATTGTTGAACAGCTGCTTGATCTTGCACGTGCAGTTCCGGAGCAATGCTGAGGGCGGCGCATCCGAAGCTGCCGCAGCGCTTGCAGGCGCATGCGCGCCAATGCCCACGAAGAACCCTGCGAGCGCAATTGCAGAAAACAGCGGCAGCATTGGATTCATGACCCTAAACTCCAGGGGTTGTGAGGTTGCGCGGATCACTTAGTCGAGGACGAGGATCCATGGACTGCGGTCGAGACTAGCGGCGTTTGGACGCAGTGGCAAGGATCTAGAGGCTGGGTGCAGGCCCTACGTCTCAGCGCGCCAGCGCACGCTCGATCGCGGCCGCCAACGCGGTGACCTCCGCGCTGCCATCGGCCGCCATGACCCGCTCGCACAGCGGCGTCGCGCTGCGCCGCGCGAACTGCTGCACGACCTGCAGGTACGGCTCCGGCAATCCCTCCTGCGTCGCGAGGATCAACGCACTCTGCTCGCGCGCACACAGCGCGTGCAGCTCGTCCAACGTCTGCACGAGTTCCGGCGGCGTCGAAGGCGGACTCGAGGGCACCGGCTCCGGCAGCAGCACGCGCAGCGGGGATGGTGGCGCGACCTCCGCCGCCATCGTGCGCGCGGTCGCCGGCAGATCCGGCAGCGCTTCGAACGCGCTGATCCCGAACACGACGACGGCCGGCCGGTAGCGCAGCAGGTGGTGACGGAACAGCAGGTACTGCTGGTGGCAGTTCGCGAGCACGGTGCCGGTGTCGGCGACCGACGGTTTCGGTCGTTGCGCGGCGAAGATCCCCTCGAGCTTGCCAGGTGCCGAGCGGATCGGATCGTCGAACGGGTTCCAGAACTGGCGCCCGCCGAGCAGCAGCACGCGCGGCTGCGGATCGCCCAGCGTCGCGACGCCGCGCGCGCCTTCGATCAGGCATGCGAGCGCATGGAACGGCGCCTCGCCGGAGCGTGCGCCGAAGTGCAGGTCGAGCCGCGGATCGGCCGCGCGCGTCAGACGCGGTGCTTCGACGTAGCACGCGCCAGCCAGCATCACACCAGCCAGCAGGACACCCGGAACCAGCAGCCAGCGGCGGCGCAACACGAGCGCGGCGGCCACCGGCAGCCCCCACGCGAGCGCCAACCACGCACCGCTGCCGCTCGGCACGGCCCAGGTCGCGAGCTCCGGCACGAAGATCCACCGCGCGATCAGCGCGCCGCCGAGCAGCACGAGCAACGCGCCGACGGAATGCCATGCCAACGCCGCGATCAGCAGCCAACCGGTCAGCAGAGCTGCATTCCGCGACGTGAACCACAAGGCCGGCGTCGGCTCGATCGCGAGATCGAAGATCCTCGCTGCCGCCTCGGGTCCCCCACGGACCACCAGCGCGAGATCCCCCCACACGTCGGCCACCGCGTGCGCGCCGAGCGGCGCACCATCGAGGGTCGCATCCAGCCAGTGCCCGCGCGCACGCACGCCGAGCTCGTGACGCGCTTGGCTGCGCAGCTGCGCACCTCCCGCGTCGTCGCCGAACAGCACGTCGTCCCGCGAGCGCCATGGGGTTCCGGTGCGCTGCGTGGACAACCGCAGCACGGCAAAGCGCCCGTGGAACGGGCTGCTGGTGCCGAGCAGATGGCCGCGCGGCTCGGCCTTGCGCAACACGACGTCGAGCTCGGCGCCAGCGTCCAACTCGAACTCGATCCGCAGGTCGTGATCGCCGAACACGGCGGCCGCCAGCCGCAACGGCTTCTCCGCGGTCACCAGCAGCGGTGCATCGAGCGGACGTTGCGCGCGGAACCCGCGCTCGGCCAGCAGTCCGTCGGGCAGCACGAACGCCGGTGCCACACACCAGGTCCAGAGCAGGATTCCACCGAAGCCGGCCGCACCACGCATCCAGCCGGCTGCACGATCCTTGCGCACGCGGGGCCGGATCTTAGTTTCTCTGCCCCCGTGGTCACGCTTCGGATCGACGCGCATGCCATCGCATTGCCGGACCGCGTGGCGGTGGCCACGCCGCTGTACGTGCGCGATGGGCGGATCGTCGCGATCGGGGGCCGGATGGACGCCGACGAGCAGGTCGGGGTCGCCGGCACGCTGCTGCCGGGCGCGATCGACCTGCAGGTCAACGGCGCCGGCGGCGCCGACGTCGCGAGCGGCGACTTCGCGAGCCTCGATCGTGTCGCGCAGGCGATCGCCGACGGCGGCACGACGGCATTCCTGCCGACGCTGATCAGCGCGCCGTTCGACACGCTGTGCGCACGTCTGGCCGCGGTCACGAGCTGGATCGCGCGCGGCGGGCACGCGCATGCGCAACCACTGGGGATCCACCTCGAAGGACCGTTCCTGCAGGTGCCGGGCGCGCACCCGCGCGACGCGTTGCTCGAGCCGACGCCGGAACGCATCGGGCAGCTGCTCGAAGCCAGCTCGGGACGCCTGCGCCTCGTGACGCTGGCGCCCGGCATGCCCGGCGCTGCGCAGGCCGTGGCACAGTTCCGCAGCGCGGGGGTCGCCGTCTCGCTCGGGCATGGCACCGGGACCGCCGGCGTGTCGGAGTGCGTCGCGGCCGGCGCCCGCATGGTGACGCACCTGTTCAACACGATGGATCGGCTGCACCATCGCGAGCCCGGTTTCTCGAGCCTCGCGCTCGACGAACCGCGCCTGACCTGCGCGCTGATCGCCGACGGCGTGCACGTGGAGCCGTCGATCGTGCGCCTCGCCTGGCGCGTGCTCGGACCGGAGCGGTTCCTGCTGACGACCGACAGCAGTGCCCCGGCTGGCATGCCGGATGGGGAGTACACGCTCGCCGGGACCCAGGTCGTGCGGCGCGGGCCGGCCGTGCGTGATCCGGAGGGACGGCTCGCCGGCTCGGCGCTGACGATGGCGGAGGCGGCGGCAAATCTGCGGCAGTTCCTCCCCGGGATCGGACCGTGGACGCTCGCGCGCGTGACGTCGGGCAACGCCGCGCGGCTGATCGACGCGGCGGATCGCGGCGCGATCGCGGTCGGCGCCGTCGCCGAGTTCACGTGGATGGCCGGCGGCGGAGCGCTGCGCGCGTTGCGGCTGCCGTGACCTCCGGGCTCTATCTCGACCACGCGGCGACGACACCGCTGCTGGGTGCGGCCTGGCAGGCCGGGGCCGCAGCGGCGCTGGAGGCGTTCGGCAATCCGTCGTCGACGCATGGCTTCGGCGCGCAGGCGCGGCGCCGGCTCGAGGATGCGCGTGAGTTCCTGCGCGGCACGCTCGGCGCGTCGGAGCTGGTGTTCACGTCCGGCGGCACCGAAGCGGACCTGCTCGGGGTGCTCGGCGCGGCGATCGCGCGCGCGCCCGGCCGGGTGCTCGCCGGCGCGGCCGACCATGCCGCCGTGCTGGCGCTGGAGCCGGCCCTGGCGCGCACGCGCCATCGGCTGGTCCGCGTGCCGGTCGGTCCGGGCGGCGTGCCGTCGCCGGAGCAGTGGTTCGACCTGCTCGGGCCGGATGTGCGCGTCGTGTCGATCCTGCACGGGCACAACGAGCTCGGCACGCTGGCGGATGTTGCCGAGATCGGCAGCCTCGTGCGGCGGACGGCGCCACAGGCGCACGTGCACGTGGATCTCGTGCAGAGCTTCGGCAAGGTGCCGTTCGCGATCGACGACCTGGACGTCGATTCGGTCGCGGTCTCCGGGCACAAGCTGCACGCGCCGCGCGGGATCGGATTCCTGGCGCTGCGCAGCGAGACGCGGATCACCCCGCTGCAGGCGGGCGGGGGCCAGGAACACGGCATGCGCGGCGGCACCGAGAACGTCGCCGGTGCCGTCGCGCTGGCGCATGCCGCCGAGTGGATGTTCTCGCACCTCGGTGCGCATGCCGCGGCGATGCATGCGCAGTGCGCACGGCTGTTCGGTGCGCTGGTGGAGCTGTGCCCAGGGGCGGAACGGCTGGGCGAGGAGCCGCGGCTCCCGCACGTGCTGGCCGTCCGGCTGCCGGGCATCACCGGTGAGACGCTGCAGCAGGAATGCGCCGCGCGTGGGCTCGCGTTCTCGACCGGCGCCGCGTGCCACGCCGGCGACGACGCGCCGAGCCACGTGCACGAGGCGATCGGGATGCCGCGGCGCGTCGGGCGCGAGGTGATCCGGCTGTCGGTCGCGGCGATCACGACCGAGGCGGAGATCGAGCGCGCGATCGCCATCCTGCGCGACGCGATCGGGCAGCTGCAGCGGTTGGCGCCGCGGCGCGGGAGTCGTGGCCCGTGAGTGACGCGGCGGCGACTCCGGCGATGGCGCAGTACCAGGCAGCCAAGCGCCAACACCCGGACGCGCTGCTGTTCTTCCGGATGGGCGACTTCTACGAGCTGTTCTGGGACGACGCGCGCGAAGCGAGCCGCGCGCTCGGGATCACGCTGACCGCGCGCAACAAGGGACCGGATGCGATCCCGATGGCCGGGGTGCCGGTGCGCGCCGTCGACACGTATCTGCGCCGGCTCGTCGAGCGCGGCTTCCGGGTCGCGATCTGCGAGCAGATGCAGGACCCGCGCGAAGCCAAGGGGGTCATCGAGCGCGCGGTGACGCGGGTCGTGACGCCCGGAACCCTGACCGAGGACAGCCTGCTCGACGACCGGCGGCCGAACCACCTCGCCGCCGTCGTCGTGCAGCGCGACCTGGCCGGGATCGGGTGGGTCGAGCTGTCGACCGGTGCATTCCGCGTCACCGAGTGCGCGCGCGTGCAGTTGGCCGACGAGCTGCAGCGCATCGAGCCGGCGGAGCTGCTGCTGGCGGAAGGGGACGACGAGCTCGCGAGCGAGCTGCGGCGCGCGTGCGGTGCGGCGATTGCGCGGCGGGCGCCGTACGAGTTCGGGTTCGAGACCGCGCAGGACCTGCTGCTGCGGTTCTTCGGGGTCGGGACGTTGGATGGGTTCGATCTCGCCGACGCACGGCTCGCGACCGGCGCGGCCGGCGCGCTGATCGCGTATCTGCAGGAGACGCAGCTCGCGGCGTTGCCGCACATCGCGCGGATCGAACGGCAGCGCCGGCGCGATCGGATGGTGCTCGACCGGGCGACGCGGCAGAGCCTCGAGCTGGTCGACACGATGCGCGGGCAGGACGGCGGCATGCCGCTGCTCGCCGTCACCGACCGCACGCGCACGCCGATGGGCGCCCGGCTGCTGCGCGACTGGATCCTGGCGCCGCTGGTCGAGCTCGCTGCGATCGCGGCGCGGCACGACGCGATCGCCGAGCTGCTGGCCGACGGTGCACGCTTGTCCGTGCTGCACGACGAGCTGCGCGCCGTGCTCGACCTGCAACGGCTGACTGCGCGCGTCTCGACCGGGCGCTGCAACGCGCGCGATCTGCTCGCGCTCGGACGCAGCCTGGACGCGTTGCCGCTGCTGCTGGCGCGCCTCGGTGACGCGCGCAGCGAACGGCTCGCGGCGATCGGGGCGCTCGATCCGATGCCGGATCTGGCGGCACGGATCCTGGCGACGATCGTGGACGAGCCGCCACAGACCATCCGCGACGGCGGCATCATCCGCGCGGGGTTCGACGCCGAGCTGGACGAGCTCGCGACGATCGGTCGCGACAGCCGCGACTGGATGGCGCGCTACCAGGCGCGCGAGGTGGAACGGACCGGCATCACGAACCTGCGCGTCGGGTTCAACAAGGTGTTCGGGTTCTACATCGAGATCACGCACGGCAACCGCGAAGTCGCGCTGCCGGCGGAATACGTGCGCAAGCAGACCACGAAGAACGCCGAGCGCTACGTCACCGACGAGCTGAAGCAGTTCGAGACCAAGGTCCTGCGCAGCGAGGAGCTCGCGCGGGAGCGGGAGTACGCGCTGTTCACCGCGCTGCGCGAGGCGATCGCGGCCGAGACCGGGCGCCTGCTGGCCGCCGCGGCGCTGGTCGCCGAGCTCGACGTGCTGGTCGGGCTCGCCGTCGTCGCGCGCGAACGGGACTGGCGGCGGCCGCTGCTCGACGAGTCACGGGCGCTGTGCATCGCCGATGGGCGGCACCCGGTGCTGGAGGCGACGCACGCGGCCGGGACCTTCGTGCCGAACGACACCGACCTCGAGCCGCCGGAGCGCCGGCTCGCGCTGATCACCGGGCCGAACATGGCCGGCAAGTCCACTTACATCCGCCAGGTCGCGCTGATCGCGCTGCTGGCGCAGGTCGGCAGCTACGTCCCGGCGCGCGAGGCGCGGCTCGGCCTCGTCGACCGGATCTTCACGCGCGTCGGCGCCGCCGACGACATCAGCCGCGGCGCGTCGACGTTCATGGTCGAGATGGTCGAGACCGCCAACATCCTCAACCACGCGACCGACCGGAGCCTCGTGATCCTGGACGAGGTCGGGCGCGGAACCAGCACCTACGACGGCCTCGCGCTGGCCTGGGCCATCGCCGAGGAGCTGCACCAGAAGATCGGATGCCGCGCGCTGTTCGCGACGCACTACCACCAGATGACCGATCTCGGGGCGACGCATCCCGGCGTCGTCAACTTGCGCGTTGCCGTCCGCGAGTGGGGCGACGAGATCGTGTTCCTGCACCGGATCGAGCCGGGCGGCACCGACCGCAGCTACGGGCTGCACGTCGCGCGGTTGGCCGGGCTGCCCAAGCGCGTCGTCGCCCGCGCGCAGGAGGTGCTGACGCGGCTCGAGGACGAAGGGGAGCACGTCCGCGACGCGCTCGGCGCGCCGGCGACCGCGGCGACGGGGGCGGGGGCACAACGGCAGCTCGCACTGTTCGAGAATCCGCGCGACGCGGTGCTGCGCGAGCTGGCGGCGCTCGACGTGGATGCGATGACGCCGCTCGCGGCGCTGCAGAAGCTGGCGGAGCTGGTCGGGAAGCTGCGGTAGGAAAACGCACGCGCGGAGGCGCGCGTTGCTGCCGGGTCATTCCGGACGCTCGCACGGCCGGCGCATACCTGCGCCTTGATCAGTGGTGCATGATCTCGCGCAGGGTCGAAGCACGAGACCGCAGGACAAGGAGAAGGAGTTCTGGAAGGCTGCTGGTAGTGGACAGTGGGCCTACGCGGAGAAGGATCATTCCCAGGACAGGGCCAAGCGTCGCCAGAACATCGGCATTCAGGTGACAAAGCACGAGACCGCCGACCCGAACGAAGAATGGCCGGCCAAGTACGAGTGGAGGAAGACTTTTGACGCCGCATTCCCAAGCTCGCACACCGAGCGATTCGCGACCGCTGAGATGTGTGCAGTGGGGGATCTGGCTTGGACTCCAATCCGCTCGCCTTGCAGAATGATCTCCGTGGCCGACAAGCAGCAGAAGGGCCCGGCGGAGGTCATCCTCCTCACCCCATGCACGAGGCGGACATCGTTCGTGCTCGGCCTCGTTCTGGCTGGCCTGAGCATCGCGGCTGTGCTGGCACGATTCCCAACGGCCTACGAATGGGCGTCGGACGGCTCAGTGGTGAAGTCCTCTCGCACAGTGTCGGACATCAGCGGGGTTGCCACGGCGCTGGCAATATCTGGTGTGGCACTGTTGGCCTACGCGATGAATGGAGTCCGGTTGACCAAGTTCGGCGTGGGTTCCGTGGTCGCCGAAGGCAGCTCAGCGGTAAAGAGCTTCAGGGAACACCCACCTTCCGAGGCTGATGCGAAGTCCGTCGAGGTCGATGCTGAGGAGGTTGAGCCAACGCGAGAGCCGGCTGCCGTGCTCGACGACCAGATGGCGGTCTTCGAACTGGCGGACGTTCCTTCGCGAGTCATCAACGACGCGCTCGCGCACTGGCCGGCCGACGCTGGTGAACCACCCAGTACCCTCGGAGCGTTCGAGTATGCGTCGCGTCGGCGCGGTCGTGGGCCGTACCCTTGGATCCTGAAGTTCGCGGGGCACCCCGAGATCCGGGTCTTCTATGGGGGCCGAGGCAAACGCGACCCTACGGTCCGCCGGAACGGCTAGGAAACGCAAGCGAATCTATCGAACGCGAACCAGGATTCGTCCGGACCTAGCAACACAGTTGCCGTCCTTGATCACGAACGCTTCGACCCAGTGGGTGCCTCGGTAGGCCGTGCGTTCCCAACGAACTCCGCCGCAGTCGCCCGTGCCGTCTTCGAAGCCGCCGCGGAGTCCCCCATGTCCAGCAGCTTCGGCCTCAGCGCCGGTGTTGACGACTTGCCACACTACCTCGTAGGGCGCGCGCGCGTCCGTGTTGGCCTTGAAGCGAATCCAGAAGTCTTTGGGCTGCGACCGCGCCGAGAGCTGCCAGAGGCGGTTTGCGCCCCTCGCCTTGTGAACTGATGCCGTAACGTTCACGCGGCTCTGCTGTTGCATCGACCACGGCGGCGATTGGCAGTGCGACGCAGCGGCCAAGCCTGGGACCGTTTCGGCAGTAAGCGCGATGAGCGTCCCGGAGGAGGGCTTGCTGTTCAGTGAGCTCTCCGAGACCCCGAAGCACTTGGCAAGCGCGTTCGCCGTTGCAGTCTCCGCCTCGGCGAGAGCGAGGTCCTGGCGAAGCCACTGGACCCAATCGAAGAAAGTTTTAGGCCGATGGCTTCCTCGGTCGTTCCAACGGTCGGCGAAGTTCTCGGCGGGGTTGACCGGGTTTGGAATCCACCATTTGCCACCGCGTCGCTCGATGACACCGGTGTTTCCGAAGTCGTCGATGCTCTCCAGAATGCCGAGAAGCGCGGCATCGATGTCGGTTTCTCCTTGGTAGGCCCGCGCCGCAAGGGTCGTGAGAACCATCGAGATGGGCTTTTCCGACTCCCGCTCGTGGCCAGAGAACCGAACGTCTCGGTGTCGCTTCAGTAGCTGGATGACGCGCTGAAGAGGCGACCGAACGAGAGCATCCGGCACCTCCTGCACGCTGGCGTAGAGAGAGCGGTTGCCCTCAAACAGATTCCGTTTCTGGAACTTCGCGACCCCGCTCGCTGCAGCGGCATTCAGATCGTCGAACCAAGCGGCGTACCCCGCGGGGTTTGAGCCTCCCGGTACCCAGAGGTATGTCTTGTCCGGCTGGCGCTCAGTGATCCCGATGGCATGTTGCGCGTGCTCTGGGCTCACGCCGACAGCAACGAGCCCGTTGAGGAACTCCCTTGTCTCCGGAATGGACGGAAGAGCGTCGAGGTGAAAGCCGATACCATCCGACTCGGCGTAGTTCAGCGTCCAGCAGCGGCGACCTTCCTCGTCGAGCATTCTGGCATAACCGCGATGGGCCTTGAGGCGGTCGCCCACGGCGTGCTTGAGGCCTTTCGACGTGGCCGTGTCCTTCCGGATGTGGAGTTGGCAAACCAGGTCGATGTCGTAGTCAGCTTCTCTGCCACCTGTCACTGGACGGACAACTGTTCCAAGGCGGAACGAGCCTTGAGGGTAGACCCTTGGCCGATAGGTCTTCAGTGGCGAGTCGTCGGCATCGAGCCACTGCCCCACCGCGGTGTAGTGCTGGACCGCCTCGGAGTACTTGGTCGCGGAGATGTCGAGTGACTGCGCTACGAATTCTAGTGCGCTTCCAAAGTCTGTCATGTCCGACCTTCCACGCGTGCGTTTACGTCAATCGTTCGGATGTAGGTGCGCGTGTCGCCTTGCTTGATGAGGTCGTACACTACAAGTGTTGGATGCCGGGCAGGCATAAGGTCCCGACCCATTGCGATTGCGACAGGCGCTGGAACTGCAGGGAATACGCAGAGCTCCTTTAGCCCTGGGTGATCATCGAGGATGACGTCGTCGAGGGTGGCAAGGTACGCCTGCGTGAAGGTGTCCAGTGAGGCTTCCCTGTCCAGGAAGAAGTAGTTCGGCTTCTGGCCGTCGAGCGTGAGTTCGTAGACTGAGAAGCTCTTATCAATGTCTGCTGGAAGACTCTTCAGATGGATGCGGTCGCTGAGAGAAAGCAGCAAGGCGACCCGGCTAGCGTCGGAACCTCGCTGCTGTACTCGCGTGCGATACTGCGCAACGCGACCGCGACTCTTCCATCGCCAGGTGAACTCTCGGGTCTTCGGATTCCGATGGCGTTGGTGAAGCGTGTTCGGAGCCTTATCCGATAGGCATCTTCCGAGGAACACAAGAAGAGGAATCCTGGCCATACCGAAGACGGAGGCGTGACGAACAGGTCCCGAGTCGAAGGTCTGCTCATAGAAGCGGTCAACCTTGCTTCCGATCACCTTCGTTGATTGCTTCCAGTACGTGTCCGACGAATCGTCCTCATGCTCGGTGAGGTCGATGTCGTGCACGTCGCGCTCGCCGACGTGCCGCGGAGATACAGCTTCCTGCATCTCTGCGAGTGAGAGTGTCGGGAGGCGCCCGTGAATCTGTCCGCGGAGGCAGAGCGCGACGGTGTAGCGGTCTGGCCGCGTGCTGGTCAGCTTGTAGATGCGCGTCTCGTGCGCCTTCTTGTGGCGGCGGAGAACGGCGAGGGTCCACTGCTGCGGGTCGTCATCCACTTGCTTGTGGCACTGCGGACAAAGGAGAATCAGATTATCGAGAGAGTGGACCGCTTTTGCGTCGAGCTTCTTGTTCGAGCGAGGTCCCCCGCTGCTGAACGCACAGATATGCGCAACCTGGGCAAAGTTGCCGCGGCTTCTCGTGAGCGGATGCTCGATAAGGTAGCGCTGGCAACCGTCGAACTCGCAACGCCCGGCAGCGAGGACGTAGAGAAGCAACCGGTTTTTGTCGCCTACATCGCGAAGGCGAAGCCGCCTGAGGGCCTTTTTCGGTTTTGCCAGCAGCTCGTACCTCCTACTTTGAGACTACCCTGTGATCCCGTTTCGGAGAAGAGCATAGTCGAGCAGAGCGCTGCAAGTTCTCACTGGTCACGTCTTCAACGTGAACTCGCCGCGATCGGACTTCTCCATCACAGGGTCAGCGTCGCGCGATCAGCGCGGATCAGCACGAACCGCAATCGCTCGCGTACCGATGCATGCGGGTCCACGCCTCCTTGCCGAAGCTGCGGCGCTTGAGCTGCAAGGAGCTCGGACCGATGCATACCGACCCTTCAGTGCCCGCCCGGCTTCTGGAACGTCGGCTTCGCGCGCTCGACCTTGCCCGGCCCGGTCATCGCGCGCGCGGTCAGCCAGATCGCGACGACCAGCACGGCGACGAACAGCGCCATCGCCAGCACGACCAACGGGCCGCGCGCCGTCTTCGCTTCGTAGTCGCTCCTCACGTGCGGATGCTCGAGGTCAGCACGATACCGAACGAGCCGAACAGGATCGTCGGTGCCCAGGCCGCCGTCAGCGGATCCAATCCGCGCTGACCGAGGCTCTGGCAGGCCAGCGTCAACACGAAGTACGCAGCGCAGATCGCCACTGCGGCGACGATCCGGGCGATCCGGGATCCGCGCTCGAACGTGACCGCGAACGGCACGGCCAACAGCAACAGGATCAGGTTCGCGAGCGGGTGCGTGATGTGCTGGTGGAACGCGACCTTGTAGTCAGCACGCCCCGGGCGCATCTGCTGCAGCTCGGCGAGATCGGTGTACGACAGCTCGGTGACCTGCCGCGCCTCCTTCTCGGAACGCACGAGCAGGTCCGGATCGAGCCCGCCGAGCGCGAGGCTCTGCACCGGCACCATCTGCTCGCCGCGCCGCTCGAAGCCATCGGTCAGCTCCCAGACGCGCTGCTCCGGGTTCCACTCGGCGCGCGCCGCACGGATCAGGCCGCTGTCCTGCGGATCGACGCCGCGGTCGAGCACATAGACGTCGCGCAGCTGCAGCTTCGCGTGCTCATAGGCGCTCGCGGTCAGGATCCGGCGTTCCTGGCCCGGCACCCGCACGATGATCTGCTGCAGCACGAACTCGTGCTCCTTCCCTTGCAGCTCGGCGCGCCGTTCGCGCAGCGGCTCGGCCAGGTTGGGGATCACGAATTGCCAGACGCCCACCATCGCGAGCGCCATGGCAACCGCGAGGACGGCCGCCGGCCGCAGCACACGGAACAGGCTGCGCCCGATGAACAGCATCGGCGCGACCTCGTTGCCGGCCATCAACCGTGCGATCCCGAACATGACCCCGATCACGGTCGCGAACGGCGCCACGGTCACGAACAGCACCGGCGCGAAGAACGCGTGGAACGCGAGCCAGGAGCCGAGCACCTCGAGGCCGCCGCGGCCGGCTTCCCCGCCGGCCGCGAAGTAGTCCGGGCCCTTCGCGACCAGGTCGATCAACATCGACAGGAACTGCAGGAACAGCAGCGCGCCGATGCAGGACCCGGCCAGCGTCGCCGTGACATAGCGATCGAGTCGACCCATCTCAGCCGCGCAGCAACCGCCAGCAGTAGGGCACGCCGAACAGCCCGAGGAACACGGCCGGCAGCCAGCCGAGCCACGGCAGGTCGATCTGCTGGATCAGCCGGTCGCCGGCGACGTCGCCGGCATAGCACAGCAGGATCGGCAGCAGGCTGAACACCAGCGCGGTCACGCGCCCACGGTCGCGCGACATGACGCCGATGCAGAATCCGATCGGCGCCAGCAGCAGCGGCAGCAGGCCGAAGCAGGAGCGGCGGTGCACCGTGTAGCGCGCGCCGCCCGGCCGCGGATGCACGCCGCGGTGCACTTCGGCGAGCAGCTGATCGCTGCCGAGGTCGCGATCTCCTTCATGGCGGCGGTGCTTGTCCGCGACGGCGCGCAGGTCGAGCGTGATGCTGGTCCCGGCCAGCACGACCCCTTCGGCCGGTTCGTAGGCATCGCGGAACTGCAGCGTCAACAGCCCACGCTGCTGATCGATCTCGAACCACGCCTCGCGCGCGACGACGAGCTGATCTCCACCCTGCAGGATCACGACGTCTTCGAACCGCCCCTCCGCCGAGCGACGATCCCAAGTCATCTTGCAGCCCTGCAGCTCCAGCATGTCGCCGGTCAGCCGCGTCGAGTCGACCAGCCCGCGCAGGACCTCCTCGACGACGCGGTACTTGTTGAAGTGCGCGCTCGGGATCAGGTAGTGCGTCGACCACAGCGCCAGGATCGACACCGCGGCGCCGAGGATCAGCACGGCCGTCATCGGCACCCGCGGGCTGACGCCCGCGCTGCGCACGGCGGTCACCTCGCGATCCTGCGCCGCGCGCGCGAACGTCAACACGGCGCCGAACAGCAGCGCCAGCGCGAGCAGCAGCGGGAACACGTCGGCCGCGAACAGCAGGATCACGAGCGCGGCATCACTGAGATCGCCGCCGCGCGCCTCTTCGAGGCCGCGCGCGATCAGCGACAGCAGCACGATCCCGAACAGGATCGCGAACGCCAGCAGCGAGGCCGAAGCGACCTCCTTCAGGTAGTATCGGTGCAGCTTCCACACGCAGGTTCGATCCCGCTTGAACGACGCCGAGCAACGACCGGACATCATCCGGGCCGATCACCCACGTTGCACGGTCTGGATCGCCGCGGCGGCGGCCGACCGCCGTGCGGAACTGCTGGCCCTCGTGACCCGGCTGGTCGAGGCACCGGATGCGGCCCCGCCGCAGGCGAGCCTCGTCAAGGAGTCGACCGTGCGCCGGGTGTGGGCGACCGCGCTCCCGGGTGCGCCGCCACGGCCGGTGCACGTCAAGGCGTTCCGGCCGGCGAAGCTGCTCGATCGCGTGCGTGACGCCGTGTACGGCGCGCGCGCGCGCCAGGAGTTCCAACGGCTGCTGGCGGCGCGCCGGCTCGGGCTGCCATGCGTCGAGCCGCTCGCCTGTGCGGTCGAGTCCGGCAGCAGCGGCGCCCGCAGCTTCCTGATCACGGCGACGGCGCCGGGCACCCCGCTTCCACGCGGCAGCCTCGACGCAGTCACTGCCGCCGCGGCCGGTCGGTTGCTGCGCGCGGTCCACGACGCCGGGCTCGAGGCGCGCGATCTGCACCCGGCCAACGTGCTGGCGGAGCCGGGCGGCGCGCTGCGCCTGCTCGACCTGACGGCGGCGCGGATCGGACAACCGCTCGACGAACTGCGGCGCGCGCGCGGGCTGGCGTTCTTCTGTCTCGATCTGCCGTGCGGCGTCGCCGACATCGCGGCGCGGCCGCTGCTCGCCGCCTACGGCGCCGACCCGGCGCTGCGTGCGCGCGCAATGCGCGAAGACCGCCGGCTCCGGCGCGCGGCGCTGCGTGCCTTCGGCCGCCGCGCGACGCGGGCCTGCCGGCACACACGGCTCGAACGCGGATCGGGTGGCCAGTGGTGGTACTGGCATCGACCGGCCGAGGCCCTGCATCCGGCGGCGCAGGCAATCGCGGTGCAGGTGCTCGCCGGGACCGGCCCGCCGCCGGACAAGGCCGGCCGCCGCGGCGCCGTGCATCTCGACGCACAGGTCGTCGCCAAGCTGCGGACCGCAGCGCGCGCAACCGACCTGTTCCGCGCGGCGTACTGGCTGACGTTCGCCGGCGTGCCGGTGCCGCAACCGGTCGCGCTGTGCTGCGCACCGGGACGAGGCGTCGTGGTGTTCGCCCGCATCGCAGGTGCCACGGCGGCGGAGCTGCTGCCCCGGCTCGAGCTGACGCCGGCGCGGCAGGCGGCGCATCGGCTCGGAGCGGCGCTGGGACGCATGCACGCGCATGGCCTGCGCAACCGCGATCTGAAGTTCGAAAACCTCGTGCACGACGGGGAGCAGTTCGTGCCGGTGGATCTGGACGGCGTCCGACTCAAACGGCCGACCGATCGTCGCGGCGAGGCGGCCGATCTCGGGCGGCTCGAAGCGGCGCTGCGGGCGGCCGGTGTGTCGCACGCGCGCGCGCTGCGGTGGTCGTTCCTGCGTGGCTATACTCGCGCCCTCGCGTGTCTGCAGCATCCGACTCCGAGCCGCAACCTGCTGCAGCGTTCCGCGGCGCGCGCCGCCGCATGGCAGACACGGCATCCCGGCGCCGCGGGCCGCGGCGATGGTTCCGCGATGCCCGGCGCAGCTTCGTCGCCGGCGTCGCCCGGCTGCTGATCACGCTGCTCGAGCGGCTGCCGCTGCCGCTGCTGCGCGCTGGGCTGCACGCCACGGTCGCGCCGGTGCTGTGTGCGGTGGTCGGCTGGCGCGCCGGCCACAACCTGGCGCTCGCGTTCGGCCCCGGACTGCCGGCGTGGCGCCGTCGCTGGATCGTCTGGCGGATGGCGCTGCACCTCGCCGATGGAATCGCCGAGACGCTCGTGTTCGCCAGGCGCGGGCCGACCGCCTGGCACTCGAGGCTCGATGACGAAGAGGCACGGCAGCGCGTCGCTGCGTTGCGCGCGGCGCATCCCGGCGGGCTGATCGGCCTGACCGGCCACCTCGGGAACTGGGAGCTCGTCGCCCAGTGGTGTCAGGACCGGGTCGGGCCGATCACCGTCGTCGCGCGTCGCTCATCGAACCGCAAGCTCAACCTGTTGATCGCATCGCGGCGCGAGGCGCACGGAGTGCAGACGCTGTACCGCGACGAGCCGTCCTCGCAGCTGCTGCGCGTGCTGCGGCGCGGCGAGGTGCTCGGCGTCGTGCCGGACCAGGACATTCCCAAGATCGGCGGGCTGTTCGTCGAGCTGTTCGGCCGCCCGGCCTACACACCGATCGGACCCGCGCGGCTCGCACTCGCGGCCGGGGTCCCGATCTGCGTCGTCGCGATCCTGCGCGTGCGCGGGCGCCTGCTCGTCCGTTACCTCGGCGAGCTGATCGCCGATCCGCATGCGCCGCGCGAAGAGGAGCTGCGGCGGCTGACCGAGGGTTGGAGCCGGCTGCTCGAAGCCGAGATCCGCCGGCATCCCGAGCAGTGGCCGTGGTTCCACGACCGGTGGAAGACGTCGGCCGAGCAGTTGCGCGAGCGCGGGCGCAGCGAGCTGTGAGCCGCGATCACTGCGGCAGGCGCGCGCGCAGGGCGTCGATCTCCGCCTGCAGCTCCGCCGGCGCGCTGTCGCGCTCGAGGCGGTCCAGCTCCGCGCGGACGTCGGCGATGCGCCCGCGTTCGACGCCCCGCGCCAGCTCCCGCAGCCGCGCCGTGACGTAGCTGGTCGCCTCGCGCAGGTGACGCGCGCGGGCGTCGCGGACGCGCGCTGCGTCCGGCCCGTCTGGCGCGGATGCGAGGTACGCGTCGAGTGCCTGCAGCAGCTCGCGGTAGGGCCGGTTCGACTGCCGCGACGTCAGCTCCGCGCGATACAGCAGGTCTTCGGCGTCGTCCGGCTCGCTCAAGCGCGCCGCGGGCGCGAAGCGCTCGCGCAGCGCCATGACCTGGTCGGCCCACGCCCGCGCGTCCGGGTGCCGGCGCACCGTCTCGCCGTATTCCGCGAGCCACGAGTCCGCGCGGCGCACGACCGTGCGGGCGAACGCGCGCGCCGGCGCCCGCGCCTGTTCGCGGTCGACGAACAGCACCAACAGATCCCGCCCGCGGTCTGCACTGGCCAGCGTCGCGGCGTCCGACTGCCGCTCGAGGGCGGTCGCGACGCGTTGGCGCAGATTGCTGGCCTGCGTCCGCGTGAGGCTGTCGATGCGTGGATCCGCCAGCGCGAGGTCCAACGTCGCGAGCGCGCGCTGCGGCGCGCCCTGCGCAAGCTGGTTCTCGGCCAGCGCCAGCAGATCCTTCGGCGTGCGCGAGAACGCGCTGCTCGACAGTCCTTGCACCAACAGCCAGACCAACACCGCCGCGACACATGCCAGCGAGCTGAACCACAGCCAGCCGGGCATCCCGCCCGGCGCGCGCGTCGAGGGCCGTCCCCGGCGCCGCGCCGCCGCGGCGACCGGGCCCGCGCCGACTGCCGACGGCGCCAGCTTGCGCGCGGATTGTTCGAGCAGCTTGCCGACGTCGAGTGGTGGCTGCGCTGGCGGCTCCGGCGGTGCCTTGGGTTGTGGTTGCGCCGACTGCTGCTGCGGCTGCGCTGGTGGCCGTTGCGGCTGCGGCCGCTTGGCCTGCTCCGAGGCTGGCCGCGATGGCGGCGCTGATGACCCGTGTTCCACACCCGTCCGCTTCGTCCGCTCGTCGCGGTACACCAGCACGACGTCCCCCACCTCGATCCGATCACCGTCCTGCAGCTCGTGTTCACCGCACTCCACGCCGTTCACGCGGATCGGTCCGCCAGTCTGCGCCTCCAGCCGGAACCCCTGCACCGCACGGCTGACGACGAACTCGACGCCGCCCGGCACACGCAGCTCGTTCTCCGGCTTCGTGCCGACCGTCAACCGATCGTCGAGCAGCTCGAAGACGCGCTTCCTACCTGCCAGTAGGAGTTCCAGACGGGCCATTGCGCGGAGGATAGGGTGCGGAGAAAGGGAAGGGGAAGGACGGGAAGGGGACGGGCCCGGGCCCGGGCTGGGGCTGAGGTAGGGCGAGGAAAGGGAATGGGAACGGGAAGGGGCGCAGGCGGATCGAAGAACGCGTGCGCATGTGGGCTGAAGGGAGCCGGCCCGTTGGTGATGTCTGGGATGCGCGGCGTGGGCCGACTGGGGACTGAGCCGGCTGGTAGCTCGGATGCGCGCGTGGGCCGACTGGGGACTGACCAGGTTGGTAGCTCGGATGCGCGCGTGGGTCCACTGGGGACTGACCAGGTTGGTAGCTCGGATGCGCGGCGGGGGCCGGCTGGGATCTGGCCCGGTTCGTGTCTCGGATGCGCGCGTGGGCCCACTGGGGACTGGCCCGGGTGGTAGCTCGGATGCGCGCGTGGGCCGATCGGGGCCTTACCCGCGCGATCTCTCTCCTGCGGGTACGACTCCTCGGGTCTCACGCCGATGCGTCTCGCTCGCGGTTGAGGATCAGGCGCGTCAGCATCGCGAGGATGCTGCGCAGCAGCGGCTCACATGCGTCCAGCAGTGGCGCGGGCGCGAGGCCCAGCGCGCGGCAGAGATCCAGCACCGCGGCACACTCGGCAGCGGACCTGCGCGCAATCCGGTAGAGCCGCGCCTTCTCGGCGCTGCGGTACTCACCCGCGCCCTCCGCCAGGTTGAGGCAGATCGAAGCCGCTGCGCGCCGAAGCTGGTCCGCGAGGTTCGGATGCACTCCGCGGGCCGCCCCTGTCACGCGCTCGGCCAGCTTTGCGAAATCGACGGCGAGCCCATAGACGGCCAGCCGCCGGTGATCGAAGTCTTGCATGCATCCCCTGTGCGGCGAGCCGCCGCGCGGTGACCACCACGCCGGCAAGCAAGATCACAGACCCACCGACGCCTCGCCTTGGCCCATCGCGGCCGACGGCCGGGCAGCCAACGGCTGCGCCTCGCTTCGCTCGGCCAGAAGAGGCCGCCGGCGATGGTGTCCCTGGGGGCCTCCGGTGCCGCTCGGCCCCGGCGATCTCGGCGCCACCGCGATGAAACCACGTGACGCGAGCGGTCGCGCGCCGCGAAGGTTCGCTTCACCTGCGGCCCAATGGACTCGGCTCACCCGCCATCCACACGCCCGCCGACCGCACCCCACCGCGCAGCTCCGCGTGAGCCCATGTCCCCTTCCCTTTCCTCGCCCTACCTCAGCCCCAGCCCGGGCCCGGGCCCGCCCCGTTCCCGTCCAACCCTTCCCCTTCCTAAAACCCCTGCTCCCTCGCGTAGTCGTCGCCCGAGCCAAAGTTCTGCGTCCAGTTGCGGCCGTCGCCGCCGACGCCGAACTCGGTGTGGCTGGGCATCAGCAGGTTGCGATGGTGGCCGGAGGAATGGGTCCAGCCCTCGTGCGCAGCCTGGGCGCCGTCGGCGAGCGCGCAGTTCTCGCCGATCGGATGCGTGTAGCCCTCGGCGCGCATGCGATCCATCGGGGTGCGGCGGCCGGGGGTCGGCGAGAAGTGGCCGAAGTAGCCCAGGCGGGACATCTCGTTGGAGTGTTCGCGCGCGGCGCGCGCCAGCTTGTGGCTGACGGCGAGCGGCCGGTGGCCGAACATCCGGCGGTACTCGTTGGTGATGGCGACGTTCTCACGCTCGCCGGGCGCGAGGAGCATGGACAGCTTCTGGTTCAGGCCGTCGATGCGGTCCCACAGTTCGAACTGGGCCCGCTCGGCGGCGTCGCGTGCGAAGTTCTGCAGCGTCAGCTCGCGCTCGGGCAGGCTCCCGACCCACGCCACGCGAGCCTCGACGTCCGGGGCGCGCTCGCCGAAGTCGGCCAACACCTTGGTGACCCAGCGGAACGCGGCCTCGTCCTCGCGCAGCTTCTTCGGCACCGTCACCTTCCACGACTTCGCCTGCCACAGCTTGCGCACGCCTGCGACGAGCTCGTCGACCTCGCGCTGCACGGCCGGATACTCGGCGGCCTTGTCCGGATCGACGGCCGGCGGCTTGTACGGATAGAAGTACTTCTGCTCGTCGAAGATCAGCGCCTTCGCCCGCGCGCGCGCGCCATCCAGCTCGTCACGCGCCTGCGCCAGCTTCTCCCAGCCCTTCTTGGCCGGGCTCTTGTCGATCCGTTCGGCGACGCTGATCTGCAGGCGCTCGAGCGCCAACACGAGTGCGTCGAGTGCATCCGGTCCGCCGGCGAGGATCTCCTCGAGCAGCTTGTCGCGCTGTGCCGGCTGCTGCGACAGGGCCCGCGCGAGGCGCTGCTCGATCTGCCGGCTCGCCTTCTCCGCCTCGATGACGCGGCGCGGGACGAACTCTCCCTTGACCAGGACGTAGCCGAGCGGATCGATCCGATCGCCGCGGCCGCGCCGGACGATCCCCTGGATCTCCTGCTGCAGCCCCTTCTGCGCGTCGAACACGCGCGCGAGCAGGCGCTCGGCGACCGGCCGGTCGCCGGCACGGTATGCGAGCACGGCGGCCCCGAGTTGCGCCTCGCCCGGCAGGCCGGCACTCAGCTTCTCCAGCTCGGAGCTCGGCACGTCGAGCCAGGTGATCTCCTGCTCACCGAGGCCGGTCGTGACCTGCAGCCACTGTTCGCGGAACCCGGTCAGCTGCGCCGGGCCGGTCGCCAGCTCGAGCTCGAGCGGCCGCTGCTCGACGCGCCCGCGCACACCGGCTGCGAACTCGACGATGCGGTCCAGGTCCGCCGCCTTCTCGCGCAGCAGCGCTCCGAACAGCACGTCGCGTGTCTCGACACGTGCGCCCGCCTCGCGCAGTCTCGCCGCCGCGCCGGCAAGGTCTCCGACGAGCTCGGCCTTGCGCTGCGCTGCGAGCAGGTCGGCGATCTCGCTGAGCGCCGCCTCCCGTGTCTCGCCGGCGCCCGTGCCCGCCGACGGCGCGCTTGCGAGCACGGACTCGGCCGCGCGCTGCGCATCCAGTTCGCCCTGCAGCCGGTCGATCTCGCGGTGCAGCGTCGCCAGCTCGCCGGTGGCGGGGAACCTCTGCGCCGGCGCGCGCAGACGCGTCAGCGCCTGCTCCAGCCGTCCGGCCGCGGCGTCCTCGCGTGCGCTGGCGAGCAGCGCCTCCATCTCGGCGCGCGCGTTCGTGCGCACGGACTGCAACTGATCGCGCAGCTCACGGCTCTCGTCGAGACTCGCGGCACTCGCCAGCGCCTGGTTGACCAGCTCGAGCGCCTGCGCGTGCTCGCCGGCAGCGGCCAACCGCTGCAACTCGGTGGTCAGCGATGCGGGCAGCGCGGGCGGCTCCGGCGCCACACCCGGAGGCGCCTCTGCGCGCTTGCCCGGATCACCGGCCCCGGTCTCGGGCGGCGCGACCTGCGCGACCGGGCGCTGCGGCCCACCTGTGGTCGGCGGCGGCGCCTGCGCGATCCCCTCTGCGCGCAGCTCGGGCAACTGGGCCAGCAGGATGCGTGCCGCCTCCCCGACCGCCGGATCACCCGACGCCTGGCGCTCGCGCAGGAACGCGTGCTGCTCCGCGGTCGTCTGCGCCGCCGCTGCCGCGACGACCTCGGCGCGCAGCGCAGCCAACGACTGCTCGGTCCGCTCGACTTCGGCCGCGAGCCGGTCCACTTCACTCGCGCGCTCGGGGTCGGTGCCGACCCAGTCGCGCCGCAGCCCCGCGAGCACGGCGCGTGCCTGTTCGAAGTCCCCGACGCGGCGCGCCGACGTGATCCGCTCGAGCTCGAAGCGCGGCGGTCCCTTCTGCGCCCCCTGCACGAGGATCGCACCGACCACGATGCCGAGGATGCCGACGCCGACGGTCGCCAGCAGCCAGCGCGGCAGACCGCCGCCGCTCTCGGTGCGCTCGCGCCGCGTGGCGCGCGCGATCGGTTCGAGCACGTCGTCCGGCGTGTTGGCACGCGCGACGCGCTGCCCGAGCACGAGCACGGCATCGCCGATCTCGACGCGATCGCCGAGCACGAGTCCGACGCGTCCGACTTCCTCCCCGTTCACGCGGACCGGAGCCGCGGTCGCATCGTCACTGACCACGACCAGCTTCAGGCCGGCCGCGAACGGCTCGACGCGCGCGTGCACCGGCAGGATGCCGGGACCAGTGAGCCGGATGGTGGCACTGCCGCTGCTACCGATGGTGGCGGGCTCGGCGCCGAGTGGAACGAAGAAGCTCTCCCCTCGATCCAGGACCTGGAACGTGAACATGAACCGCGATCAGCCTTCGGACGGGGCAGGCCTACGACTCGCGCAGCCTGCGGGCGGCACGGCGAAGGCGGGACTCTAGCGCGATGCCCCGATCGACGGAAAGGGTCCGGTGGGCTGGCTTTCCGCTCGCCGGGGGCGCCCCCGTCCCCCCCGCCCCGATCCCGCGGGCAGGGTCCCGACCCGATCCGGGTCCGGCTGCTGTCGCGCGGGGAACTCGCCGCCCCGCACCGGCCGCCCAACCCGCAACCCCCGGCACCACCGGGGGATCCGGCTCAGCGTCTCACCCGCCGCGCAGCTCCGGGCTCAGGTCCTCGACGCGGATCTCCGGCCCTTCGGCCAGCGCCACCAGCCGCTGCATCTCGTTCTGCAGCTGGCGCACGTTGCCGGGCCACGGCGCCCGGCGCAGCGCGTCGCGCGCCGCCACCGAGATCGAAAGCCGGCGACCGGGGCGCGCGCGCGCCAGGAACACCTCGGCCAGCAGCAGCACGTCGTCGCCACGCTCGCGCAGCGGCGGCAGGTGCACCTGCAACACGTTGAGCCGGTAGTAGAGATCCTCG
>CAZABP010000014.1:0-32497 GCA_964483245.1 uncultured candidatus Brocadiaceae bacterium
ACATCACCGACATGTCGTGGACCAAGAAGGTCACGCACCCGTCCGAGATCGTGAAGAAGGGCGACGAGATCGAGTGCGTGGTGCTGTCGGTCGACCAGGAGAAGAAGCGCATCGCGCTCGGCCTGAAGCAGCTGTCGCAGGATCCGTGGGCCGGTGACATCCCGGCGCGCTACCACATCGGCGACAGCGTGTTCGGCACCGTCACGAAGATCACGAACTTCGGCGTGTTCGTCGAGCTCGAGGAAGGGCTCGAGGGCCTGCTGCACATCTCGGAGCTGGCGGACCACAAGGTCGACAACCCCGAGGAGATCGTGAAGGCCGGCCAGCGCGTCGAGGTCCGGATCATCAAGATCGATCCGGAGGAGCGGAAGATCGGCCTGACGCTGATCCAGGCGAACCTCGACCTCGGCGAGGAGGCGGAGCCGACCACACCGGAGCAGCCGGCGCGGCCGGCGCCGCTCGGCGCGCTCGCGGATCAGTTGAAGGGACTCGGCGAGCGGATGAAGGCGCGCGATGCGCAGTCCGATCAGCCGAGCTGACGCGCCGCCACGGGCGCGGGGCAGGCAGGCGCGCGGCATCGCCGCGTGCCTGCTCGCGACCGGCCTGGCTGGCTGCGTGACGACGATCCTCGAGCCGCAGCACGATCCTACCCCGCTCGCGCAGGGGGCGGTCGTGATCCCGCTCGCTCCCGGGGGCGAGGGGTCCGGCCCGATCGACGAGTTCTACCGCGACATCGTCATGCAGATGCGCGAGGCGGCGGCGGAGCGCAACCGCGAACGGCTCGCCGACCTGCTCGAGCTGCACGATCGCGCCGACTTGCCGCAGTGGGTGCAGCCGCAGATCGCGCGGCACCGGCTGACGCTGCTGGCGATCGACTTCGAGCGGCACGTGACGCGGCAGGGGGCGTTCGCGCTGGCCGACGAATCGGTGCCGCTCGGCGCGCCGCTCGACGTGACGTTCCGCGTGCCGCCGCGCGGCGGCGACGGCACCCGGGTCGGGATCGGTGGCGCCGGGTTCGCGCTGCACGTGCGGTTCGAGCTGCGCGACACCGACGTGTTCGGCTCGGTCACGCGGCGCAGCGGCAGCGACGTGTTGCGCGTGCGCGATCCGTTCGATCTGGCGGTGCAGGAGCTGTCCTTGCCGATCCGGATCGTGGCGCCGGCCGACGCCGCGGTCGTGCGTCAGCTCGACCTCGTCGCCGAGCTGCTGCCGGGCGAAGCGGAACTCTCCGGCACGCGCGTGCCATACCAGCGCGTGTTGTGCCAGTCGTTCACGCGGATCCTGTATCCGGACGGCGTGGCGCCGATCCGCAACGAGCCGATGAAGACGCTGCGCGCGGCGCTGGCGCTCGGCGACGCCGCGCATTGGCCGCATCTGTACCTCGCCTGCACGTTCCTCGGCCCGGACGAGCGGGACGATGCGACCGCGCTGTTGATGCGGCTGGTGCAGCTCGCCGAACCGGGCACGCGGCGCGTTGCGATCGCCGGGCTGCGCGTGCTGCACCCGGATGGGCCGGGGCTCGACGACCGCGAAGGGTGGCTGCGCTGGTGGAGCCGCCAGAGCGGCGGCCGATGAAGTTCGCGCCGGTCGAAGAACAGCTCGCGACCCTGCTGCGCGGTACCGTCGACGTCGTCGCCGAGGCGGAGTTGCGCCAGCGGCTGACCGAGAGCCGCGAGCACGGCAAGCCGCTGCGCGTCAAGTTCGGGATCGATCCTTCGAGCCCGGACATCCACCTCGGGCACACCGTGCCGCTGCGCAAGCTGCGAGACTTCCAGCGCCTGGGCCACGAGGTCGTGGTGCTGTGGGGGACCGCGACCGCGATGGTCGGCGACCCGAGCGGGCGCAACAAGACACGCCCGCAGCTGACGCGCGCGCAGGTGATCGAGCACCAGCGCACGTATGCCGAGCAGATCCGCGGGATCCTCGACATGGAGCGCGTCGTGCAGCGCGAGAACGGCGAGTGGTTCGACCGGATGAGCTTCATGGACGCGGTCAAGCTGACCGCGCGCTACACCGTCGCGCAGATCCTCGAGCGCGACTCGTTCGCCGAGCGGATGCGCGACGGCGTGCCGATCTCGGTGCACGAGCTGGTGTATCCGCTGATGCAGGGTTGGGACTCGGTCGAGCTGCACTGCGACGTCGAGATCGGCGGCAGCGACCAGCTGTTCAACCTGCTGGTCGGCCGCGAGCTGCAGCGGCGCGAAGGGCAGCGGCCGCAGATCTGCCTGACGCTGCCGCTGCTCGAAGGGCTGGATGGCGTGCAGAAGATGTCGAAGTCGCTCGGCAACGCGATCGGCGTGCACGACTCCCCGCAGCAGATGTACGGGAAGGCGATGAGCATCCCGGACCCGCTGATGGCGAAGTACTTCCTGCTGTTGACCGACCGCGCACAGGCGGACGTCGAGGCATTGCTGGCCGGGCATCCGCGCGTCGCGAAGGACACGCTGGCGCGCGCGCTGGTGCGCGACCACCACGGTGAGGACGCCGCCGAGCGCGCGGCGGCCGAGTTCGCGCGGATGTTCCGCGAAGGCGGGCTGCCGGACGAGATCCCGGACGTGCACGTGCCGGAGAGCGCGATGCGCGAGGGGAGCGTGCTGCTCGCCGAGGCGATGCGGCTGTGTGGCTTCTGCACGTCGAACGGCGAAGGGCGCCGCCTGATCGCCGGCGGCGGCGTGAAGCTGGAAGGACAGGTCGTGACCGAGCAGAACCACGTGCTGCAGCGGGGCAGGTACCTGCTGCAGGTGGGCAAGCGGAAGGTGGCGTACGTGGTCGTCGGGTAGCGGTTCTCGGGGGGTGGTGCGGATGTGCTGGCCTGCGTAGCCTCGGCAACCGCTCGCGGATGGGAAATGCCGCGGCAGGAGTGAGTTCCTTGATCGACTCGTCTCGTCGAGGGTGTGCCACCGGCTGGTGGTTCTCTCTCTCTCTCTCTCTCTCTCTCTGCGCCACTGAGTTGAGGGCTCAGATCGTCGACCCACCGTCGACGGTAGGTCAGTGGCTTGCGCCGTTCGATCACGCGGCTGGTCCGCAGGATCATCCGACCAAGCCCCCGTCGCAGACCTTTGTGCCGGACGTGAACCCGGCCGACATGTTCGAGATGTGGGGAAACCCGACCTACGTCGGGCGATTCAACGCGATCCACATGTCGCTGATCCCGCGTGGGCTGGACCAGGGGAAAGTGCTGATCTGGGGCCACCAGAACCCCTGGCGGCAGAACGCGCAGAACGGCATCTACTTCGTTCCCGCTGCGAACCAGGCGCGCGTGATCTTCTGGTCGATTCTGGACCAGGTGCCTACGCCTAAGTCGTTCCTGAACTTCATGAGCGTGCTGCCGCTGCACAAGGGGGATCTCTTCTGCGCGGGCCACGCGTGGAGCGACGACGGCAACCTGATCGTGATGGGCGGGTCTGGCGCGCATGGAGGCTCCGGCATCGGCAACGGCTGGGAAGGATCGAAGCTCGCGTACCTCTATGACCCGACGATCAGATTCCAGCCAGGCAACCCGACGGTCACGCCGTGGGTCCCACTCCCGGACCTGGAGGAAGAGCGCTGGTATCCGACCGTGCTGGATCTCGGACTCTTCCCGCAGTCCATCTTCCAGGACGAGAATGTCTACCTTGTCCTCGGCGGCACGCACAACGGAACGTCGATCAACTCGTATCAGGCATGGTGGGATGGCACGCCACCCGTCAGTCCCCGTGCTTGGCAGATCGCGGTACAGAATCCGCTGAGCTTCACGTTCAGCGGCCCCGGTGGCGGTGCTTCCTACGCACTCGGCGACTACCCGCGTGCCCATCTGACGTCAGCCGGCCGCGGCGTGACGGCGGGCATGCGCATCGGCTCCGCGTACAACGAGCACCACAACGCCCTGCTGCCGTGGAACCAGAAGTGGCTGTCGGCACAGTGGCAGCAGTCGAGCGAGCGCATCTACGGATCGAGCGTCCTGTTCCCGATCTCGATCGTCAGTGGTGTGCAGGACAACGTCCTGAGTCTGGGCGGCATCGTCTGGGCCAGCGGCACGATCCTCGGTTCAGCCCAGACCTGCGTCGTGTCGAACATCATCAATCCGAGCTGGAGCTCGATTGCTTCTCTGGCGCAGCCGCGCTGGCTGTTGAACACGGTGCTGCTACCGGACGGCTCCGTGCTCGCGATCGGTGGCGAACGCACATCGACGACGATCGGCTGCGCTGAAGTTCCCGCGAACACACCCGAGCTGTACGCAGGCGGCACGTGGACGCAGATGGCCACCACCGACATCCACCGCAACTACCATTCGACGGCCCTGCTCTTGCCCAGCGGTGACGTGCTGGTCGCAGGAGGTGAATGGCGGAAGTACCTCGCGACCGGGGCCAACGGTTGCAACCCGCCGCCGCAGAATCCTCCTGGAATGGCGCACGCGGTCGACTACCAGATCTTCCAGCCACCGTACCTGTTCCGCGGTCCCAGGCCGGTGATCAACCCGACCTCGCCTCCCGGATCGGCATGGGACTGGTTCTATGGCGGCAACTACATCGTCTCGTTCGATCCGCTGCCGTTGGGTGTCGAAGTGACGCGGGCCGTGTTGGCGCGTCCGGGCTCGGTGACGCATCACAGCGACGGGAACCAGCGCATCGTGGAGCTGACTGTGAACAATCCCGGCGATGGAACGCTGATGATCGACGTGCCCACGAACAACTACGTGCTGCCGCGCGGGTACTACATGCTGTTCCTGCTCACGGATCAGGGTGTGCCCTCCGTCGCTGCGTGGGTCAGGATCGTGTAGCGATGCGCTTCCTGTCGCTCGCGATCGCTGCCTGCTGCGCGCCGCTGGGCGCGCAGCAGGTCGTGTGGGTGCAGACGGGGTTCCAGGACAAGATCCAGCTCGGTGGACCCATCGCGTTCCTCGGCGATCTCGACCTCGATGGCTATCCGGATCTGGCTGAATGGGGGCGGGCGCTCGTACACCCGACGTCCAATCCGCGAAGCCTGACCGCGATCCGCTCGGGACGGGACGGTCGGATCCTCGAGCTGCGCCCTGGACCCGAGCTCTGCTGGGACGAGGAGGAGGTGATCGAACTGGGAGACATCGACGCCGACGGGATCCGCGACTACGCGCGGCGTTGGCCCGACAGCAGGTGCAACCTTGCTGGTGTCATCGCCTGCTACAGCGGACGCACCGGCAAGATGCTCTGGTGGGTCCAAGGCCAGCAGTTCCAGGACTGGTTCGGCTGGCCCGCAGTCGGGGACCTTGACCTGAACGGCGACGGACGGCCCGACCTGCTCGCTTACGCGCCGGGAGAGGTTTGGATGCCGGGCTGGCGGGGCGTGCTTCGCGCCTTCGATCACCGCGGGGCATTGCTGTTCCGCATGAATGTCGACCTTTGGCCACAGGGCGGTCTCGGAAAGATGGGTGACCTCGACCGCGACGGGCATGACGACTTCGTCCTGGCGACGGCGATCGGGCGGACCACCGACGGGGTCGTTCACGTCTATTCCGGGCGAACGCGGCAGATCCTCGTCAGCGGCTACGGTGAGCGACCGGACGACCGACTCGGATCGATCATGGCCCGGGGTTGTGGCGACGTCGACCGCGATGGTGTTCTAGACTTCATGGCGTTGAGCCATGGGTTCATGACGAACCCGAACTTTCGCGTCTTCTCCGGCAAAGACGGTTCGCCGATCCACTCCTGGCGCGAGACGGAGCCGGGGCGGAGTTTCGGTGGTTACAACGTGGCGGTTGCCGACTTCGATCGGGATGGAGTGCTCGATTTTGCGGTCAGAACCGGCGACTACGCGACTCGGACGCCACGCATCGACCTCCTCTCCGGCCGCGATGGACGTGTGATCGGCTTCATTCCGCGCCCTGGCGACTCCCCCTATTGGCCCGGATACGTGTTCCGTGCTCCGGAAAGACCGGACAGTCCGTTCCCGCCGCTCGTCGTCAATGATGGCGCATACGGGAACTCGAACACTCCGCTGCAGTACGTCGGCAGGCAGTGGATGTACCTGCCTATCCCGAGTTCAGTCAGCACGCGCGGTACCCGCTGTGCCGGCGCTGCAGGACCCGGACCCTGGATCGGCTGGCGCGCGCTCGGTCCCGACCGCGCGCGGATCCATCTCTCCGGTGCTCCGCCCGGCGGACACGGCGTGCTGCTGCTGGGACTCTCGACCGTGAACTGGGGCGGGTACCCACTGCCGATCCCACTCGACCTGATCGGCCTGTCGGGTTGCCTGCTGCACAACTCGGTGGATCTCTTCGGCGTCCTGCCGATCGGTCTCGCCGGCATCGACCGAGGCTGCGCCGCGCTCGAGCTGCCTGCTGGTCCCAAGCTGCCGAAACCGCTGCACGCGCAGTGGATCACCCTCGACGCGACCGGCAACGTCTCCGGTGCGAGCGCATCGCTGACCTGGCGCTGACCAACGAGGGGCATTCGCTCACGTCGAGGGGAAGAGCGGCTAGAACTCCGGCACAGCTGCCTGGAGGACACGCTGAGCCCCCGAGCGATGAAGAGCGAGCACGCCGTCACCGGATCCTTCGCACTCCGGCTGCCCGCCTGGCCGGAGATCCTGCCGGACTACTCCAACATCCACGGCATCAACTACGTCCCGACCTATCCGCGGCTGTTCGAGGAGCCGCCGGACCTGCCGCCGCACCTGGAGTTCCGCGGTGTCGCATCGTCGGTCGCGATCTGGCGGTTCTACGACTCACGCGAGGTCGACCGGCAGCTCGGCTGGTTGCGCGGAATCGGGATCAACGCAGTCCGCATCTGGCTGTCGCACGCGGTCTGGGAGCACGAGGAACGCAATCAGGACGCAGCCGAGAACCGCTTCATCGCCAACTTCCGCGACTTCCTCGCGCGGTGCGAGCAGCACCGGATCTACGCGATGCCGATCCTGTGGGACGAGCGGTTCCTCGAGCCGAGTGAGACGCCGTACGACGACATCGTCGCCTGGGTGCGCAACCCGCACAGCTCGAAGCTGACGCTGGACTGGGCCACCGATCCGGGCAATCCGTACAACGGCGACGCCTACGTCAAGGCGGTCGTCGAGGCGGGGCGCGACAGCCCGGCGCTGTTCATGTGGGACGTCATGAACGAGCCGGAGGTGCGCGAGGCCTGGCTCAAGCACTACTGCGACCGGATCCGCCAATGGGATCCCAACCCGGCGCACAAGATCACGATCGGGTTCGCCACGCTGCTCGACTTCGGCGGCCCGTTCACGAACCCGCTGTTCGCGCACCCGACGCACGACGTGCTGTCGTTCCATCCGTACGGGATGTTCTTCACCAACGTCGCCGAGTGGACGCGGATGGCGCGCCGTGTCGCGCTGCCGCCATTCTCGGACCGGCCGAAGCCGATCCTCGCGACCGAGGGTGGGCAGCCGGGCGACCTCGCGCTGTACGAGCGGCACATCGAGTACTGCAGCGCGCTCGGCGTCGGATTCATGCCGTTCCAGGGGATGATCGGCGACCTGCGCGGGAACCATCCGTTCAAGGATCTGACCGGGCTGTTCTTTCACGATGGCGAGGTCCGGGATGGTCAGGCCGCGCGCGCGTTCCTCGACCACGCCGTATCCCGCGGCGCAGGGCCGCATCCCGACGTGCCGCTGCCACCCGAAAAAGTGGACCTGACCGGATTCACGCGCGGCTTCTTCCGCAACGGCTACGGCGCGCGTGAAGTCATCGACGACCTGCATCCGACCCGCTGGCCGGGGCGCCCGCGCCTGACCGACGCGAATCTGCGCACCGACGGCTACGTCTACCAGAGCCGCCAGCTCGAGCTGGTGACGAAAGACCTCGGCTACCTGTTCGACATCACGTACGTGCGCGGGCTGCTGGATCCGCAGGACCAGCAGCGCGTGCGGCAGTTCGCCGAAGAGTTCGCGCGTCGCGATCTGTACTACGGCCCGGAACCTTGGCTGTTGTTCGATCCGCTGCGCGTCGACTGGCCGCGCTACGAGGCGCTGTTCACGGCGTGGGGGATCACGCTGTGGGACGTGGTGACGCGGCACGCGTTGGTGTGAGGCGTCCGCGAAGAACGCGTATCCGCGCCCAGAGGCGGGCTCATCCAGTTGGGACCGAAGGCATCTGGTCCCATGTCCGTCCCTCCAGCATCCGACCAGCGCGCTTCTTGTTCGTGCCGCCCCATTGCTTGAAGAAGAACCGCACCCCGGTCCGTTGGCACTGATCGCGAATGCCGATTGCCCATGCGGCATCCATCGGGCGAGCGCCAGGACCTGACTCGCCGCCGACGATGACCCAGTCGATCCCTCGCAGGTCGAGCTCCGGCAGAGGTCCGAGCAGCGGTTCGAGCGACAGGAACTTCACGGCGGCCCCACTGCGTCGAAGGTCGTCGATCCGGCCACGGCAGGCTCCATTTTCGACGCTCACGCCCATCCACATGTTGGCGGCCCATGGCAGCCGCAAATCGAGCTCGGCCAAGCGGTCCGACCGCTTCGTGAGGATCTGGAACACATGCCAGTCCGCACGGCGCATCACGTCGAACACCGCCAGGATGTAGTCGGTCGGAATGTCGCGATGGAACAAGTCACTCATCGAGTTGACGAAGATCCTCTGTGGCCGCTTCCAGTCGAGCGGACGCTCGAGGAGCTGCGGTTGCAGTGTGACTCGAAAACCATTCCGGTAGTTGCGCTGCCCCATGGCCTGCAGCCGCTCCGCCATGCGCTCGGCATAGCAGAACCTGCACCCAGCACTGATCTTCGTACAGCCAGTCACGGGGTTCCACGTGGACTCGGTCCACTCGATGCTCGATCCGTGGGCCATCAGCTGGTGCCTCTCTCGAGTAGGTGGTTCGCGATCCTGAGTGCGATGGGGGCGCCCTTCTGGTTGCCTGCTGCGAAGCAGAGCAGGTAGAGCGGGCAGTTCGAGGAGTTCGTGAGCACCCGGGGGCGCTCGGCTACGGCGCAGAACACGGACTCGAGGCGGTCGACGAAGTACCGCCCGATCGTGTCCGCAGTGGCTTGCTTCACGAGCTCCTCCGCCGTCCCGAACAGCGTGGTGGTCTTCCGCACGCGGTAGAACTCTTCGCGCCAGGCAGTCGTCCCGAACAGGATGTCGAGTCGATGCTGCCAGACCTCGGGGATGTCCCCGGATCTCGTGAGCAGTCGGTTCACGCCGATGCCGAGGGGAAAAAGGATCCACATGTCGATCGCCTGCGTTCGCGCGACTGCTTCGATCGTCGGCCACTCCACCTGCATCCCGTACGGATCGAGGAAGAGCACGGCTCGCCTCGAGCGCCAGTCCTCGCGGCAGAGTCCCTGCAGCTCGGTGTTCGCATCGCCACGTCGGACTTCGACGCCGGGCGCGAGGTCGGGGAACTCAGCCTTCAGCTTCTCCAGCTCTCCGCACCGGGATTCGCTGCGCTCGATGAAGAGGTAGTGGTCGAAGGGAGGGATCGTCCTCAGGGCAAGTCGGACCGAACCGTCGAGGAGCGCTTGCGGCTCAGGCTCCGCGAGATCGGGCAGCGACAACTGAATGGGGCCGTGGGCTCCGCTGGCCGGCGAGCCTGCTCGGTAACCGGTTCCGGCGAAGGCATCGATGTAGGACTTGCGGAATGGCCGCGCTCTCGACGGCTTGTTCTTCAGTGCAGTCGTATAGCTCCGCAGGTAGTCCGCGAGCACTTGGAGCTTCGTCTCGGTCCACTTGCCACCAAACCGATGTGCACCACCTTCCGATTGTTCTGCCATCGCACCCGCCGCCGACAGCCGCAAGCTAGTCGGATGCGATGCTCAGGACAAGGTCGTCGAAGTAGGCAGGAGGAGCACTCGACGCAGCAACGCACGTGCTGCCTGGCGTCCGAGCACAGCCCTCACTTCGGCGTGTAGTGCTCGATCTCCTTCCAGCGCTTCTCGTAGTCGAAGTCCGGTGACTGCTCGAAGTCGTGGCACTGCGCGCACGCACCGCGGCCACCGCGCAGGATGTTGTCCTTGATCGGCACGACGATGTGTGCGCTGCCGGGGCCGTGGCACTGCTCGCAGCCGACGCCGGCGAGATCCGGCGTCTGCTCCGGATTCACGAACCCGCTCTGCTCGCCGTACGCGACGACGTGGCAGGCGACGCAATCGGGATACTTGGTGACCGGCCAGCCGTAGCGGGCGACGCCGGTCTTGTCCTTCAGCTCCCCCTTTTCGGCACGCACGAGCGTGGTCCAGGCCTGCGCGTGCTTGCTGTTCAGCCAGACGTTGTAGGCGGCCGGATGGCAGGATTGGCACTTCTGCGAGCCGACGTAGCTGCGCGCGTCGGGCGCCGGGCGTTGGCCGGCGAGTTTCTCGCGCAGGCCTTCCTCGGCGACGATGTGGCGGTGCGCGAGGATCGCCTCCTTGGCGTCCGGATCGGCATAGGCGCCCGGCCGGCTCTCGCTGTCGGCCAGCTTGACGACGCCGTAGTGCGTGACCTTCGGCCCATCCGGCGTCCGCGTCAGCTCGACGTCGAGCAGCATCCGGCCGCGGATCCCGGGGCAGACGACCGGCACGCCCTCCACGATCTGCGGTGCGGTCGGCGGCTCGCCGACCGATGGGGTCACGAGCACGATCAGGTCCGGCTTCGGCGTCAGGCGCGCAGCTGCGCGCGCCGCGTCGGCGCCCGCGTGCACGAACAGGATTCGCAGGGTCTGTGGCTCGGCGCCGGCGAGCGCGCGCTGCCAGGCCTCCGCGACCGGCAGCAGCTCGAACGACTTGGCACCCGTTTCACCGAGCGCGCCGACGAACGCAGCGACGCGCACGGTGGCGCCGGGCGTCCGCATCTCGGCCGAGGCGACGGCCGGCCACGCATCGAGCTCCTGCTTGGGCACGAGGTCGGACGCGACGATCTTGCCGGAGAACGCGGCCAGGAACGGCAGCAACTCCTGCGCCGGCAGCTCGAGATCCTGCGGACCGAGCGCGACGGCGTCGTAGCGCGCCATCCCGAGCACGGTGAGCGCGGTGTCGAGCTTCCACAGATCCAGCTCGGTCGCGTGCTCGATCAGGTTCCCTCCTTCGAGGCGCAGCGCGTAGCGGTCGCGCTGCTGTGCCACATGGTGCGCGCGGCGCGCGAGGCCGCCGAGCTGACCGCTGGCGCAGCCACACGGTTCGAGCCGCCCGGCGAGCTGCCCGCCGATCGACATCCGCACGGACGGCACCGCCTGCGGGCGCGTGCAGACGAGCGCGGCCAGCGGCAGCGCGAGGCACGCAGCGAGCCGCGCGATCACCGCTGCAACCCGCGGAACTCGACCGAGGCCAGCGGCGACGTCTTGCCGGGCCGGCACAGATCCACCGCGCCGAAGAAGCTCTGCTCCATCGTGCCTAGATAGCGCATGTGGACGCGCAGGGTTCGTGTCATGCCGGGGACTGGTTCGATGCGGACTTCGAAGTGCTCGGACAGGTCCTGTCCTTCACGATCCCGCACGCGCAGGACCGCGAGCCCGGAGCCGCTGCCAGGATCGTGGTCGAGGACGTTCGCGTAGCCGGTGGACTCCCGGCCGCGTTCGGCGCGATCGAACCGGACCCCATACGGCGGCTCGACGACGAACCGCGGGAGCACGGCGCCGGACACCGGCAGGTGCAGCTCGTACGGCTCCGCGAGGTCGGTGCCGACCCCGATCGACAGCGGCGGCAGCGGGCCGTCGTACCGCTCCGGCGGGATCTCGTAGGCGACGTCGAGCAGGGTTTCCCCTTCCTCCTGACGCAGCGTCGCCTGCAGCGCAGGCTCCGAGGTCCGCACCGGTCCGAAGCGGATGTTCGGATGCTTCGCATCGCCCCGCAGCGTCAGCGTCTGCGTGAACTTGGCTCCGCGTGCGAGCTGCCCCATCGGCACGTGCGGGAACGGCAGGACCTCGATCGGCGCATCGATGGCGAACGTGAACAACAACGGCAGCTCCAGATCCCGCTCTGCCGGCGGTGGCCCGCGCAGGACCGCGAACGCACGCGTCTCGAGCGGCGGCATGTCCTGCGCCTCCTTGGCATTGGTGTCGATCCGCAGACTCACGACGACGCGCTGATCCGGCTGGATCGTCCATTCCGGCGTGATCGCGCCGCCGGATGCCAGCGGCGTGCGCGAGCCATCGCGCCGCTCGAGGAACAGGCTCCCGGAGGCGCAGAGCGGGCAGCCGGCACTGAACCCGCGCACGAAGAACCCGGCGTGGTCGCCGAACTCGGACAGCGGGATGTCCTGCACGGCGATTGCTCCGTGCCGCAGCACGCCGAAGTCGTGCCGGCGCGGTGCGACCGGGGTTCGGCCCGCCGGGGTTGGCGTCGGGTCCGCCGGCTCGCCGCACGCTGCCAGCAAGACGATGGGGACCGTCCATGCCAGGGAGCTGCGCCGTGCCGACCGCCTCATCGGCGCGGGATAGTAGCGATTCGGCCGTGCGCAACAGCTCGAACGCCGCGAGCAGCGGAACGCGGGCCCGGAAAGACCGCCGGCCGCCACTAGGGCGGCCGGCCTGTCAGCGAGAGAGAGAGAGATGGTCCGGCCGACATGGAGCAACCGGCTTGCCAACCCGGGCGCGTGCGAGCGCAATGCGCGCTCACCCGATGCCATCGGCGCAATGGTCCCGCGTCGCCGGTGACTCCGCGCGCGCGCGTGCGCCGCCGCCATGGCACGCATGCCATGGTCCGTGGCGTGGCTGCCATTGCGGCTGCGAGCAACAACGCGATCGGCGAACTGCGGATGCACAACGTCGAAGCAGGATTCCGTGGCCGCCGCTGCGGCAAGGCTGCGTAGGTGGCGGCGAAACACCTTCTCGGAAGCAAACAACCCCACAGGCATCGCGCGCGACCGGCGGTATCCGCGCATCCCCCCGCGCAACGCTGCGCCGCGGCGCCGAGGACTGGCACATGCAACATCGAAGGATCTCTGCGGCCAGCGGTCTGTCCGCGCTGCTGCCCCGGTTGCTGATCGCAATCCCGGTCGCACTTCTGGCTGCTTGTGGCAGCGGCGGTTCGGCGCCGATCGGCGGCGGCGGCGGCGGCGGCGACGTCAACGCGAATGCGCTCGATCCGCACGACCTCCCGCTCAGCGACGCCGACATCCGCTACTTCCTGGAGCGCACGCAGTTCGGTGGCAACGACGCGCAGGTCGCCGCGATCCGCGCCCAGGGGCTCGATCGGTACGTCGACCAGATGCTGACGTTCCGTGTCGACACGCCGGAGGAACGCGCCGCGGAGCTGCAGATCCACGATCTGAAGTACCCGCGCATGGACGAGCTGGTGCGCTACTGGCTGTTCCTGATGCTGCGCAGCGAGAACCCGTTCCAGGAGCTGCTCGCGTTCTTCTGGCACGACCACTTCGCCGTGTCGCAGAACGTGCTCGACGACCAGGCGCGGCGCTTCTACCTGCAGCACATGACGCTGCTGCGGCGCAACGCAGCCGGCAACCTGCGCGAGCTCAGCTATCAGCTCGCGATCGATCCGGCGATGCTGGTCTGGTTGGACGGCTACAGCAGCACGAAGGAGAAGCCGAACGAGAACTTCCCGCGCGAGTTCTGGGAGATCTTCACGCTCGGGCGCAACAACGGCTACACGCAGCAGGACATCGTCGAGGCGTCCCGCGCGTTCACCGGCTACCGCCTGATCAAGGACAGCAAGACCAACGAGTACTTCTCGCTGTTCGATCCGGACCTGCACGACAGCACACCGAAGACGATCTTCGGCCGGACCGCGAACTTCGGGTACCGCGAGCTCGTCGATTGGACGTTCGAGGCGCGGCCGGCGGCCGAGCACTTCGCCCGCCGGCTGTTCCGCTACTTCTGCCACCAGCAACCGAGCGACGAGGTCGTGGCCCAGATGGCGCGGCTGCTGCGCGACCATGGCTACGAGGTGAAGCCGCTGCTCCGGGTGCTGCTGCGGTCGAAGGCGTTCTTCTCCGCGACGTCGCAGCGCAGCTGGATCAAGATGCCGATCGAGTACGTGGTCGGCTTCATGCGCACGACCGGATTCGAGCTGCCGGTCGACGAGACCTACGAGATCCTGATCAGCATGCGGCAGGTCCCGACGATGCCGCCGAGCGTGTTCGGCTGGGCCGAGGGCGCCGACTGGCTCGGCGCGCAACCGGTGCTCGAGCGCGGCAATGTCGTCAACGAGATGCTGACTGCGCGCGAGTACCACCAGATCCTCGGGCGTGGCATCACGCAGTTGATCCCGTCCGGCGACGACCGCACGGCCCCGAACGTCGTCGATGCGCTCGCCGCGCGGCTGCGGATCCCGCTGACGGCGCCGGAGCGTGAGATGTTGATCCAGTTCCTGAACTCGGAAGGCGCGGTCAAGAACGGCCAGCTCGAGGTCAAGGCATCCCCGTTCAGCGGCAGCAACGCCCGTCATCTCGACGAACGGGTGCGCGGCCTGCTGTTCATCCTGTCCCAACACCCTCAGTACCACCTGCGCTGACCATGACACCCCGCACCTCGGACCTGATCCTGCCGTCGCGCCGCGCCTTCCTCGGCACGACGATCGGTGGTGCCCTGGCGACACTGAGCCATGGGCTGGTGACGAACCCGTTGCGCGCCGTGAATCCGACTCCGGCCGCCGCGAGCAAGTTCCTCGTCGTCGTGAACCTGCGCGGCGGCAACGACGGGTTGAACCTGTCGATCCCGATCACGCATCTGAACTACGCCAAGGTGCGGCCGACGATCCGGATCGCACCGGCCGCGGCGAAGTCGCTCGACGTCGGCCCGTATCCGAACAAGGTCTACGCGCTGCACACGTCGATGACGAACGTCGCGGCGCTGTACGAGGCGGGCGAGGTCGCGGTGGTCAATCTGGTCGGCTACCCGCGCCCCGACCTGAGCCACGCCGAGTCGACCGAGATCTGGAGCCGTGGGCTGCGCACGATCCCCACACCCGACAGTGGCTGGATCGCACGCTACAAGGACCACTACGCGCGCGGCTCGCTCGAGGTGATCGGCCTCGGCACCGGCCGGCTGCTCGACTTCGCCGGCGGCGATACGGCGGCCCTCGTGCTGAGCGCGATCTCGAGCTTCGGGTTCGCCGAGGATCCGAAGTACTCCGGCGGCAGCGCGCTGCGCAACAAGACCGTCGCCGATCTGCTGGCGCTGCAGCCGGACGGTGGCAGCAAGGGGGAGATCAAGGCCGCGCTGAACGCCGCGTATGAGCAGGTGCGCCGGATGCAGACCGTGGTCTCGAACTACAACAGCACCGTCACGTATCCGCAGAACTCGCTGGCGAGCCGGTTGCGCGAGGCGGCGATGCTGATCCAGGCCGATCTCGACACGAAGATCTTCTACGTGCAGACCGGCGGCTACGACACGCACTCCAACCAGGGGAACATGACCGGCAGCCAGGCCGGCCTGTTCACGGTGCTCGATTCGGCGCTCGGTGCGTTCGCGCAGGACATGAAGGCGATGGGAGCCTGGGGTCGCTGCGTCATCGCCGTGATCTCCGAGTTCGGCCGGCGCAACGACGAGAACGGCTCGCGCGGCACCGACCATGGCAGCTCGAACCCGGTGTTGCTGCTCGGCGGGGCGGTCCGCGGCGGCGTCTACGGGCGGGAGCACACCGAGGAGGACCTGCTGCGTGAGCACACGCCGTACGACGTCGACTTCCGCTCGATCTACAAGGAGATCCTGGAACGGCACTTCGGTGTGGATCCGGCGCCGGTCTTCCCCGAGAAGCAGGAGCGCGAGCAGCGGCTGAACCTGCTGCTGTAGGCAGCCGCGGGCCGTGGGCTAGCGCCCCGCGAGGCCGTGGCGCTTCAGCTTGCGGTGCAGGGTCGTGTAGTCGATCTGCAGCGCGCGCGCGGCGGCGGCCTTGTTGCCGCCGTGCTCCTCCAGCGTGCGGCGCAGGATCTCCGCCTCGAGGCTCTCGCTGGCATGGCGCACGCGCTCGGCCAGCGAGAGCTGGCCGTCGCCGGTGCCTGGTTCCGGTGCCGGCTGCGCCGCCACCGTCTCGAGGGCGAAGTCGCATGGCTCCAGCTCGCGGCCGGCGCAGACGACGACCGCGCGGCGCACGGCGTTGCGCAACTCCCGCAGATTGCCGGGCCAGTCGTGCTGGCGCAGCAGCGCTTCCGCGGCCGGCGTGCAGCCGTCGATCCGCCGCCCCATGTCGTCGCAGGCCTCGGCCAGGAAGCGGGCCGCCATCGGCAGGATGTCGTCGCGGCGCGCACGCAGCGGCGGGATCGACACCAGGAACTCGGCGACGCGGTGGTACAGGTCGGTGCGGAACCGTCCTTCACTGATCTCCTGCTGCAGATTGGCATTCGTCGCCGCCAGCAACCGCGCGTCGAACGGGATCGGCGTGCCGCCCCCGACCGGAACGACGGCGCGCTCCTGCAGCACGCGCAGCAGCTTGCTCTGCAGCGCGAGCGGCAGGTTGCCCAGCTCGTCGAGGAACAGGGTGCCGCCGTCCGCGGTGCGGAACAGCCCTTCGCGATCCTGGTCGGCGCCGGTGAACGCCCCCTTGCGGTGCCCGAACAGCAGGCTCTCCATCAACGGTTCCGGCAGCGCGCCACAGTCGACGGCGACGAACGGGCCGCTGGCACGATCGGAGCGCGCATGGATCGCGCGCGCGACGACCTCCTTCCCGGTCCCGGACTCGCCCTGCAGCAGCACGCTGAGCCGGCCGCGCGCCGCGACCAGGTCGATCGTGCGCTCGAGCTCCTGCGCCGGGGCCGAGGCACCGAACGTGATCGCAGCGTGGCTGCCGCGCTTGAGCCGCGCGACTTCCTGGCGCAGCCGGCGCTGCTCGGCGGCGCGCCCGACCGTGGTCAGCAGCCGGCGCTGGTCGAACGGCTTCTGCACCCAGTCGTAGGCGCCCTGCTTGATCGCCTCGACGGCGAGCTCGATCTTGTCGACGGCGGAAACGAGCACGACCGGCAGCTCGCGGTCGCTGCGCTGCACGCGCGCGAGGAGCTCGGTGCCGCTGACGTGCGGCATGTTGACATCGGTCAGGATCACGTCGAACGGGGCGTTCGGCGACCCCTGCAGCGCCTGCATCGCCTGCTCCCCGTCGGCCGCCGTGACGACGTCGTAGCCATGGTCGGCGAACGTGCGCTGCAACACCCAGCGCATGTCCGGCTCGTCGTCGACGATCAGGATCCGCGGCGCCGTCATCGCGACTCCGCGAGGTGTGGCGTGCGTGCCAGCGGCAGCACGACGGTCGCAAAGGCGCCACCGCGCGGCCGCCGGCGCAGCCCGATCCGCCCGCCGAGCTCTTCCAGGATCCGCCGGCTGCTCAGCAGGCCGAGCCCGGTGCCATCGCTCTTCGTGGTGTGGAACGGCGTGAACAAACGCTTCGCCGCCTGCGCGTCGATCCCGCTGCCGCGGTCAGCGATCACCAGTGCGGCGAACGACGTGCCCTGCGCATGGAACGTGCGCGTGCGGAGCTCGACCTGCGTGCCGGCCGGACTCGCCTGCAGCGCGTTGAGCACGAGATTCAGCAGGGCCTGCACGAGCAGCTTGCGGTCGGCGCGGAGCTGCAGTCCCGGCTGGATCGCCATCTGCAGGGACACATCGCGCCGCCGGGCTTCGACGCGCACCAGGGCCAGCGTCTCTTCGACGACGGCGGCCGCGTCGATGTCGGCGATCGTGAGCTGTGCCGGTTTGCCCAGGTCGAGCAGACTCTGGATCGTGCGTTCCGCGCGGTCGACGTTGCGGCGGATCACATCGATGTACTCCCCGAGGCCGGGTGCGCTCTCCTGATCGAGCGACTCCGCGGCCGCCTTGACGATCGCGAGCGGATTGCGCAGATCGTGCGCGGCCCCGGCAGCGATCTCGCCGACGGCGCGCAGCCGGTCGGCATCGACCAGGCGCAGCTCCATCTTGTCGCGCGCGCGCTCGGACAAGCGGAGCTGGCCGCGCGCGCGCTGGAAGTTCGCGCGCAGGATCCGCTGGCTCTCGAGCAGCTCCGGGATCCACAGCAGGATCCCGTAACCGATCAGGCTCAGCGCGAGCAGGAACACCGCGCCGCGTTCGCACTGGTCCAGCAGCGAGTCGCCGAACTGCGGCTCGAGCGGGAGGACTTCCAGGTGGATCGCCGCGCTCGCCGTGAACGCCAGCGTCAGCACCAGGAAGCCGCTCTGCACCAGCCGGAACGGCAGGCGGACCAGCTTCGGTTCGCTACGGCCGATCCCGTGCAGGAACCCGAACAGCAGCGCGAAGTACAGCGGCCGCACGAGCACTCCGACGCGCCAATCGTCGGAGAACAACGCCAGCACCACCGTGATCACGGTCAGCAGCACGCAGCTCGTGCGCGTCGCCGTGATCGGCGAGCCACGCCGCGGCGCGAGCTCCGGCGCGTCGGCGTCGGCGAGGTGCGGGACAGCAGCCGTCACGGCTGCGCTGGCGCGCGGGGCGCCCGCTCCGGGACGGCGCAGCCGCCGCGGAGCAGTGCTGCGGTTGCGGTCACATGCCGGTTATCGGCTCGCCAGGGCCTGCGGCTGGGCCAGCGCTCCGGCCGTCTCCGGGGCCGCGGTCGCGGCCGGGATCCCACCCGGCGCCGCGGCCCACTGGGCGCGCATCCGCTCGACGATCCCCTGCAGGTGCTCGCCCGGGCAGCTGGTCGGCCGGAACTCGCGGTGCGTGTGGATCTCGCGTGCCGGCAGGCGGTGCTGCTGGCAGACCTGCCGCAGCAGCGTCTGCAGCGAGCGCAGCTGCGCATCGGTCGGCTCCTGCCCGTCGCGACCGGTCGTGAAGTTGCCCAGCAGGCAGATGCCGACGTTCCCTTCGTTGTTGGCGCCGGATGCGTGTGCCCCCTGGAACTTCAGGTCGCGCCCCTGCCAGATGCGGCCGGTCGGATCGATCAGGAAGTGGTAGCCGATGTCGCCGTAGCCGCGCCCCTCCATGTGCTGCTGCTGGATCGCGCGGATCGCCGCGGCGCTGACCTGCGCTGCGCCGGGCCGCGCCAGCATCGCCGAGTGGTGCACGGTGACGCGCCAGATCCGACCCATCGGATCGAGGTTGCCGCGGTCGGGGGTGCGCGCACCCCAGCGGGCGCGATCGAGCTGTTGGATCGTCGCCGCTGCCGTGGCGCGCGGTGGCGCCGGGCGCGGAGCCTCGCGATCGAGGCGCGCGATCAGCGCCTGGTCGATCGCCAGCAGCCGCGCCTGCTCGAGATCGAACGCGGCCCGCTCGCGATCGCCGCACTGCGCATGAGCGGCGCTGCGCACGTAGTGCCCGTAGGCCACGAGCGCCGGCGGTGGCGCGGGGATGCCGTGGATCATCCGGTTCACGACCTGGATCGCCTCGTCGCCGCGGCGGCGCTGGATCAGGATCCAGGCGCGCCGCAGCGTCTGCAGGTCGGACCGGCCAGCCTCCTCGAGCGTGACGAGCTCCACCGCGCCGTCGCCCTGCAGCGGCGCGAAGATCTCCTCCGGGCTCGCGATGTGCAGAGCCGGCGACTCGCCGCGCATCGGCGCCGGCGGCGCCGCGCAAGACGTCACGAACAACAGCAATCCGCAGCCGACCGCGCTGCGGTGCAGGATCGACAGGAAACGCATTCGGTGGCCCTCCCAGGCCGCAGTGACGCGCAGGCTAGCCATCCAGGCGCGCCGATGCCAGCGCGCCGGTGCGGGTCCGGGCGCGGTCCACCGGAACCAGGGTTCAGCCGGTCTCACGACCATGCCGATACCAGCCGCAAGGGTTTCTCGGACCGGGACTGGCATGACAGCGATCGTCGACCTCGAGCTGCGCGGCACGATGGATCACCTGCGCCTGGTGTGGCAGGTGGGCGAGACGTTGCTCGGCTCGGTGCCGTTCCAGGAGGACCCCGAAGGCACGCGCTACAACATCCTGCTCGCGCTGCAGGAGATGGTCACCAACGTGCTGCGCCACGCCTACCGTGGCGACGAGTCGAAGCCGGTCCGCCTGCAGTTCGTCGCCGAGCCGCGCGGGATCGAGATCACGCTGCGCGACCAGGGACCGCCGTTCGATCCGCTCGCAGCGCACGGACCGGACGTCGATGCCGAAGACCTGCCGGCCAGCCCGGGCGGGTTCGGGATCCTGATCATGAAGGCGGTCATGGAGAGCATCGATTACCAGCGCGACGGTGACTGGAACGTCCTGACGATGATGCGGTCGGTCCACCCGGCCACCCCCGCGGCGCGCCTGCGGAGCTGACGGGCATGAGCCAGGCCGGCACCGCCGCCTTGGATCTGCTCGTGCAGACGCTGCCGGGGAAGGTCGGCCTGCACTGGGTCGGGCCGGATGGCAGCGTGACGCGCCGGATCGGCTTCGACGACGGCGCCGCGATCGCGCTCGCCGCCGACCGCCTGCGCGTCGTCGTCCCGGAGGCGCGGCGCCATGTCCTGCTCGGCAGTACGGGCGCGCACCAGGTCGTCGCGACCTGGGACGCCGCCGTCGATGCGGTGCTCGGACAGGCCGTGCACGCGCTCGGCGAATGGGTCCTCGAGGCGCACCAGCTCGAAGCGGACATCGCCGCGATGTCCGACAGTGCCGCGTACTACCTCGAGGTCATCTCGCTGATCGACGAGACCCTGCCGCGCCTGGGCAGCGGGGAGTCCGAAGCGGAGATCGCGCGGATGTGCCTGGAGCAGCTCGTCGTCGCGGCGGGTCTGGAGCGCGCGCTGTTCGTGCGGCTGCCGGACGGCGGCGGTCGGGCCGAAGTCCTGGTCTACGTCGAGATGGCGAGCCATGAGCTGCGCGCGATCGCGCGCCCGTATCCGTTCGATCCGCAGCTGCCGGCACGTGCCGGGCTGGTCGGGCGCGCGGCGCAGGCCAGCGACGCCGGCCTGATGGTCCGCGTCGGCGACGCCGACTTCTGTGCCGAGCCGGACAGCCCGGAGGCGCTCGCGCGCCAAGGGGCGATCGCGATCCCGGTCCGCTACGGCAGCGGTCCTGCGATGCGCACGCTCGGCGTGCTGCTGGCGATCGACCGCAGCCGGCAGGGCTACGGCGCGAGCGCCGAGCTCGGCAGCGAGCAGCATGCATTCACGAACTCGGTCGCCTGCATGCTCGGCACCGTGCTCGGTACCAGGTATGTCGCCGAGCTGACCAAGGAGCTGGAGACCGCCAATGAGATCCAGCGGCAGATCCGACCGGCGTGCGGCGTCAGCCTGGCCGGGTTCGATCTTGCCGGCGGCTGTGCGACCAGTGGGGACGTCGGGGGGGACTACTACGACTTCGTGCCGGCGGCCGACGGCAGCCTGTATGCGCTGATCGCCGACGTGTCCGGGCACAACCTGGCGAGCGGCATGGTCATGGTCAGCGCGCGCGCAGCGCTGCGCGTGCTGGCCGAGCGCACGCAGCGGATCGACGTGATGTTCGCGCAGCTGAACCGCGCGCTGCACGGCGACCTCGTGCGCACCGAGAAGTTCATCACGGCCGCCGGGCTGCACCTGCGCCCGCGCGACCACCGCGTGCAGATCGCCAACGCCGGGCACCTCGACACGTTCGTCTGGCGCGCGCGCACGCGCAGCGTGGAGCGCCACTCCGGTACCGATCCGATCTTCGGCTTCCTGCCGGATGCCACGTATGCGCTGCTCGAGTTGGAGCTGGCGCCGGGCGACACGCTGGTGTTGATCACCGACGGTGTCACCGAAGCGGTCAGCCCGGAGCAGGAGATGTTCGGCGAGGAACGCCTCGCGCGCTGGCTCGAGCGAAACGCCGATGGCAGCGCGGGGGCGATCCTGGCCGGGATCTTCCAGGCCGTCGCCGACTTCACGCAGGGGGGCCGGCGTGCCGATGACATCTCCGCGCTCGTCGTGAAGGCGGGCTGACAGGGCGGAATGGGGGACAAGCGTCGTTTCACAGTGTTGGTCGTCGACGACGAGCCGTTCATCATCCGCTCGTTGTCGTTCGTCCTGCGCAAGGACGACTACGAGGTCGTCGAGGCGCGCAACGGCGAAGAGGCGCTGGCGCGGATCCGCGAGCTGCGCCCGGACCTCGTGTTCATGGACGTCATGATGCCGAAGCTGACCGGCTTCGAGGTGACGCAGGAGGTCCGGCGCGACCCGGGTCTGCAAGGCGTGCGGATCGTCCTGCTGACCGCGAAGGGCCAGGATGCCGACAAGCAGCACGGCATCGAGGTCGGTGCGGACGAGTACATGACCAAGCCGTTCAGCCCGACCAAGATCCTGGAGATGGCGCGGCGCATCCTGGCGCCGGAGTAGCCCGGCAGAATCGGCGGGCCGGCGTGCCGCGTGCTGGCATACTCGCCGCATGCGCGCGGACCTCACGGTCGCCATCGTCGGCGCCGGCCGCACCCGACAGGGGCTGGGTCCGTTCCTGGCACAGCACGCCGAAGCGGCCGGCTGCCGCGTCGTAGCGGTCAGCGGGCGCGACGGAGCGCGTGCCGCACAGGTCGCGGGTGAGCTGGGTGCCACGCTCGGGCACGAGGTGGCCTCGTACGGCGATCCCGCTGCGATGCTGGCCGCCGTGCGGCCAGAGGCCTGCATCGTCGCGGCACCCCCGGCGGCGCATGCGCAGGCGCTGGCCGCCGCCCTGCAGCATCGCGTGCCGACGCTGTGCGAGAAGCCGCTGCTGCCGTACGGCGGCGCCGCGCACGCGGTCGCGCTGGTCGAGCAGTTCGCCGCCGCCGGGATCCTGTTGATCGAGAACTGCCAATGGCCGTACGTGCTGCCGGACTACGAGCGCCTGTTCCCTGGTGCGCGCCCGGTCACGCGGTCGGTCGAGCTCCGGCTGTCGCCGACCGGCAGCGGCCGCGCGATGGTCGAGGACTCGCTGTCGCATTTCCTGAGCCTCGTGCAGGCGGTGCTCCAGGCACCCGCCGAACCGGCGCGGGTGCGGTTCCGCGGTGCCGGCGACGCAGCGACGGAGATCGAGCTGCGCTGCCAATTCGTGCCGCCGGACCGCCCCGCGCTGCAGGGCCGGCTCGAGCTGGTGCGCGGTCCCGAGAGCCCGCGGCCGGCATGGTTCGCGCTCGACGGCCGCCGCGCGGATCGGTCGATCCAGATGCCGGAGTACCGGATGCAGCTCACCGGCGGTGGGCGCACGATTCCGATGGCTGATCCTCTGCAGCTGCTCGTGTATCGTTTCGCCGACCTGGTCCGGCGCCGAAACGATGACGAACTCCGCAGCGAAGCCCGAGCCATCCAAGCCCGCGCACGAGCCTACGACGCGATCCTCGACGCCTGGCCAGGCGGGTGAGCCGACGCGCCGCGCCGAGCCGGTGCACGACTTCGCGCGCAAGCTGCGCCAGCCGAAGCTGTGGCCGTACGTCGTCGACTACGTGCGCTGGCGCCGTGCCCTCGCCGCGGCGGAGGCCGCCGGCGAGGCCGCGCCGCAGCCGCCGGCGCTGGTGCCGCTGTCGATCAACCTCGACCTGACGACCGCCTGCAACTACGCCTGCGACCACTGCATCGACTGGGACATCCTCAACAGCAAGGTGCGCCACTCCGACGAGGTGCTGCGGCAGTCGCTGAGCGAGATGGCGGCGCGCGGGCTGCAGAGCGTGATCCTGATCGGCGGCGGTGAGCCGACGCTGTATCCGGGGTTCGTCGACTTCGTCGCGTTCTTGAAGCAGCTCGACCTGCAGGTCGCCGTCGTCAGCAACGGCAGCCGCAACGACCGCATCCTCGCCGCTGCAGAGTCGTTCACGGCCGGCGACTGGGTGCGGCTGTCGCTGGACGCCGGCAGCAACGAGACGTTCGTGGCCATGCACAATCCGTCGCGCAAGACGCTGACGCTCGACGAGATCTGCGGCTGGATCCCGAAGATCAAGGCATCCAACCCGGCGCTGACGCTGGGGTTCTCGTTCGTGATCACGTGGCACGGTGGCACGCGCGACGACGTCAAGGTCATCGAGAACATCCAGGAGATGGCCGCGGCCGCGGCCCGCGCCCGCAACGCCGGGTTCGACTACATCTCGTTCAAGCCGTTCCTCGAGCGCAGCCACGACGGCTCCGAGGTGCTGGAGCCGGAGCACGCCGAGGCGGGCGTCGCGCAGGTCGCGGAACGGATCCAGGAGGGGCTCGAGGCAGCCCGGCGGTTCGAGCGGCCGGGCTTCCGTGTGCTGGCGAGCACGAACCTGCGTGTGTTCCTGGATGGGACCGGCTGGCAGCTCCGCCGGCAGCCGAAGGTCTGCCACATGCAGGCGCTGCGCCACGTGCTGACGCCGATGGGGCTGTTCAACTGCCCAGCACACCGCGGCGTCGAGCGCGCGCGGATCAGCACGGCCGATGCGTTCCGCGATGCCGCAGCCGTCACCGCGACGTCGCACGAGACCGCCGGCATCCTGCAGCGGTTCGACGCCAGCAAGGAGTGCGCGGGCGTGACCTGTCTGTATCACGGCACCAACTGGTGGCTCGACGAGCTGATCGCGTCGAGCGAGCCGCTCGACGCGGCGGCCGCAGCCGCCGGCATGCCGCTCGACGCGTTCCTGTAGGTCCCCCGAGCCGCCGCGTGCGCATCCAGGTCCGGTGCTTCGCCGCGGTCCGCGAGCTGTTCGGCACGGAACGCCTCGAGCTGGAGCTCCCGCCGGGGACGACGCTGGCCGGCCTGCAGGCTGAGCTGCGCGCCCGGCAGCCGGAGCTCGCACGCCTCGAGGTCGCCTACGCGCGCAACCTGGCGTACGCCGCGCCGGACGATGAGCTGCGGGACGGCGACGAGGTCGCGCTGATCCCGCCGATCAGCGGCGGTGCACCACAGCCGCGCCTGCAGTTCTCGCTGCAGCGCGAGCCGATCGAACTGCGCGCGCTCGAGCAGGCCGTGCGCAGCGATGCCGATGGGGCCGTGCTGACGTTCGCCGGCGTGACGCGCGACCACCACGACGGGCAGGCCGTGCTCGAGCTGGACTACGAGGCGTATCCGGAGATGGCGCAATGCGTCGCGGATCGGCTGCTGGCGCAAGCCGCCGAGCAGTTTCCGATCGGCCGGGTGCGGATCGTGCACCGCGTCGGCAGGGTTCCGATCGGGGAGGCGTCGATCGCGGTCGTCGTCGCGGCCGCGCACCGGGCGGCGGCATTCGACGCCTGCCGCTGGTTGATGGACCGGATCAAGGCGGAGCTGCCGGTGTTCAAGCGCGAGCGGCTCGCGCGCGGCGGTCAGCGCTGGGTCGGCGAGCTGCCGCGACCGGAGCCGCCGAGCTCGGCGAGGTAGTCCTCGATCGCCGCCGGGTACGCCTCGCACTCGGCGGCGAACACGCGCGCCGCCAGCGCAGGGACGTCGTCCTCCGGCCGCACCGGCACCCGCTGCTGCCGCAGGATCCGGCCGTCGTCGTAGCGCTCGTTGCAGAGGTGCACGGTGCAACCGGATTCGCGCTCGCCGGCGGCGAGCACCGCGGCGTGGACGTGATCCCCGTGCATGCCGCGCCCGCCGAACTTCGGGAGCAGCGCCGGATGGATGTTCAACACCCGGCCGTCGAAGTCGGGCGGGATCCGCAGCAGCCGCAGCCAGCCGGCCAACACGACGAGGTCGCAGGCATGCGCGCGCAGCAGCGCGAAGATCCGCGCGTCCTCCACTTCGTGGTACCGCGGCACTGCAGCTGCGCGCGCGCGCGTCAGGCCGTAGGCATCCGGCCGGCTGCCGATGACGCAGGTCACGTCCGCCGAGAACTTCCCGGCCGCACGCCGGTCGAGCAGGTTCTGCAGCGTGCGTCCTCCGCCGGACAGCAGGACGCCGAGGCGCGGCGTGCGCGGTGCCGGCATCAGCGCAGCCGCCGCATCAGCCCGCTCAGCAGCGCGGCCATGCGCGGCGCCGCGAGGTCGGCGGCGTCGATCATCGCCTCGATCGACGCCGGCTCGCGCACGTCGAGGCTGATCTTCTGCGTCACGCCGACCAGCGCCAGCAGCTCGAAGCCGGAGTGCACGGCGGCCAGGACCTCCGGCACCAGCGACATCCCGACCAGATCGGCGCCGCCACGCTGCAGGAACCGGTACTCCGCCAGCGTCGGCAGGCTCGGCCCGGCGACGGCCGCGAACACCGCCGGCAGCAGCGCGACGCCTGCGTCGTGCGCGACCTCGCGCGCGACCTGCCGCCAGTGCGCGGTGTACGGATCCGACATGTCCGGAAAGCGCGGTCCGAGCAGATCGTCGTTCGGACCCTGCAGCGGGTGGATCCCGCTCAGGTTGATGTGGTCCTCGATGACCGCGATCGTGCCCGGCTCGAGCTGCTTGGTCAGGCTCGCCGCGCCTGCCGTCAGCACGAGCAGCTCCGCACCCATCGCGCGCAGCACACGCACCGGATAGGTGACCGTGTCGGCCGAGTATCCCTCGTAGCTGGCGAGCGGAGCGTCCGACAACACGACCGGGATGCCGTCCAATGTGCCGAGCACGAGCCCGGTCCCCTGCGCGAAGCGCAGCCCGACCGGCAGATCCTGGCTGTGGATCGCGACCTTCTCCTTGAGCTGGCCGGAGATCGAGCTGTGCCCGGTGCCGAGCATCATCGCGACGCGCGGGCGCAGGCCGGCGCGATCGAGCAGCTCCTGGGCTGCCTGGGTCGCACGCTGGCGGACGCTGATCGAAGGAGGACCGACCATCAGAGGTTGCCGAGGATCGCTGCCAAGCGCCGGCAAAGATCCGCGCTGCCGACACCGCTGACAAGGACCTTCTTGTTCCGGCTCGTCGCGCCCGCGACGACCGCGAGGCGCGCGACCGGGAGCTCGAACGCCGCCGCGAGCAGCGCCACGACGCGCTCGTTGGCACGGCCGCGCTCCGGCGGTGCCGCGACGGCGACCTTCAGCGCATCGCCGTGCGGGCCGACGATCCGCTCCCGGCTCGCGCCGGGCGCGACGCGCACGCGCAGCACGCTTCCCTGCGAGGCAGCCTCGATCAGCGCCGCCGGATCGGTGGTGCTCACCGCAGCGCGAGGACCAGCAGCGTGTGCGGAGCGTTGGCCAGCAGCTGGCTCAGGTGGCCATGCGCACTGACGTTGCGCTTGTCCGACAGCGCGCGCAACGCGCGGTCGAGCGCCGCCGCGGCGGTGGTTTCGGCGGCCAGTGCGTCGCACCACCCGGCCGGACAGCCGGCCAGTGCCAGCTCGGCCCGCGCCAGCCAGCTCCGGCGTGAAGCGTGCGCCCCGGCGCCGGTCCCGGACTGATCGTCGTCCGGCTGCACGCGGCCGAGATACGCTCGCGCCGCGCGCAGCTCTTCACCCAGCGCCAGCAGCCCGAGGAACGCCGCCTGCTGTGGCTTCCCCGGCGTGTCCTCGCCGGTCTGCAGCAGCAGGTCGAGCCACTCGCTGTCGCCCAGTTGAGCGGTCGGGACGCGCTCGGTCCGGCTCGCGACGCGCGGGTCGACGCGGACGACGACGCCGGCGTCGTCCCCGGTCGGAGTGAAGCTGACGACCTGGCGCGGCGCGGCTTCTGCGCCGTGGTTCAGCTGCACGTTGCCGGCCGCGATCGCGGCCTGGAAGCGCTGCCAGTACGCCGCCGCGGCCTCAGCCGCTGTCGCGAGCTGCGCCGCGTGGGCGGCCGCCGGTCCATCCCCGGTGTCCGCCGCCGCCGCGCGCGCGCGCTCGGCGGCGCGCGCGAAGTCCCACTGCTGCACGGCCGCGAGCACGGAGTCCGGCCCGGTCCACGCCGCGGCGAACCTTTGCCACGCCGCCTGCTCGAGCTCCGCCTGCCGCGCCGCGGCGAGTTCGCCGAGCAGCCGGTCGGCGGCGGCGAGCTGCGCCTCGTGTTCGGCGCGCTGCGGCACGAGGGCCTCCGGCCACTGCTGCAGCGCCTGTTGCAGCGCGTCCCGGGCCGCGGGGATCGCGGCCTCGCGGCGTTCGGCCAGCGCGCTGGCCAGCGCCTCGCGCAGCTGCCCGATCCGATCCTTGGCGACCGCCGCGATCTCGTCGCGCAGCGTCGTGCGCAGCTTCGTCACCTCGCTGGCGTCGGTCAGCTCCGCCTGCACCTCGGCATCGGCGGCCGCCAGCGCCGCCGTCAGCTCGCCGCGGCCGAGCGCGGCGCGCACGGCCTCCGTGCGGGACGTGACCAGCTCGCGGATCGCCTGCGCGCGCGCGGCGGCCGCCTTCGCGCGGCGGTCCAGTTCGGCGCGGATCTCGCCGGCACGTTGCTGCGCCGTGCGCGCCGCATCGGTGTCCGGATGCGCCGCCGCCATCTCCTCGAGCGCGGCCGCCAGCGCGGCGTCCTGCAGTCCGCGGGCTTCGACGCTGAGCCGCGCGAGCTCGGCGTCCTTCTGCCGCATCTCTTCCTGCAGCTTGGCCGCCAACGGGTCGGTGACGACGGTCTCCTTCGTGATCACGGTCGGCTCGCGCTCGCGCAGCGCGAACACCAATGCGATCGCGGCGACGACGACCGCGGCGATCGCGGCGGCGATCCAGATCCCGCGCCGCGCCGCCGGCGCCAGCAGCTCGTCGAGGTCGGCGATCAGCTCGTTGGCGCTCTGGTAGCGCTCGGCCGGGTCCTTCTCGAGCAGCCGCTCGACGATCCCGCCGACGACCGGTGGCACGGTCGGCTCGACCTTGTGCGGTGGCTCCGCCGTCTCCTGCACCTGCGCGCGCAGGATGTCGCGGCTGGTCGCACCTTGGAACGGCGTGCGTCCGGTGACCAGCCGGTAGAACGTGCAGCCGAGCGCGTACAGATCCGTGCGGTGATCGAGCGGTCTGCGCAGCGCCTGCTCCGGCGCCATGAAGTGCGGGGTCCCCAGCAGCTTGCCATGCTGCTCTTCGTCGGTCTGCGCGAGCCCGAGGTCGGCGATCTTGACGTGCCCGTGCTGGTCGAGCATCAAGTTGTCCGGCTTGATGTCGCGGTGCACGATCCGCAGCGACTCGGCGTAGGCGAGGCCGCGCGCGGCGTCGCGGATCAGGCCGAGCGCTTCGTCGACCGGGATCTTCTTGTCGCGCCGCAGCCGGTCTTCGAGCGAGCCGGCCGCCATCAGCTCCATCGAATAGAAGTACGTGTCGCCGTCGCGGTCGACGTCGAACACCTGCACGACGTTCGGGTGCGACAGCCGCGCGGCAGCACGCGCCTCGGCGACGAACCGCGCCACGAACACCGGGTCGCTGGTGAGCTCCTTCGACAGCACCTTCAGCGCGACTTCGCGGTGCAGGCTGACCTGTTCGGCGCGGTAGACGATCCCCATGCCGCCCTTGCCGAGCACGTCGAGCAGCCGGAACCCGCCGAGCATCCGCTCCGGCACCGCGGCCCGCTGGCCGTCGGCGTGGTAGCGGAGCTGCGTCGCGCCGAGCTCTAGGCGATCCCCGTCGGTCAGGCGCGCCGCCTGCAGGTCGGCGCCGTTGACCCGCAGCGGTCCGCCCAGGGCCTTGATCCCGAACCCGCCGTCCTTCAGCGCCTTGACGACGCAGTGGTGCGGCGCCGCGGCCGGATCGTCGAGGATCACGCGGTTGTCGCCGGCGCGCCCGATCGTGCAGGGCTCGTCGGCGGAAAGGGTCACCTTCGTCCCGGTCCGGGGACCCGTCTCGAGGATCAACTCTGCCATGCTGGTGTGCGTTGCGGACCGGGCGCCAGCGCGCGCAACGAGCGGGCGAGTATGGCCGCCACCGCGCGGAGCCGCCACTACCCGATCCGCGCGATCACCTCGGTATGCGCAGTCGTGTCCGCTTGCATGCGGGCTGGCGCGGCGATCTCGACGCCGGGGATCCACAGCGGACGGTCCGCGGCGTCGACGACCAGCGGCAGCCGGTCGCGGTCGAAGCGCGGCACATGACGCGCCTGCAGGAACCGCGCGAGTCCGAGCGGAACGGGCGCGCCGAGCGGCTGGAAACGGTCGCCCGCCCGGCGCGTGCGCACCGAGAGCCGGGCTTCGGGCGCGACCGCGAGCCGGACACGGAGCCGATTGCCGGCGCCCGGATCCGCCGCCGGATCGCGCCCGGTGCGGGGGATCGCGTGCAGCGACCATTCCGTGCTGCCGAACCGCTGCAGCTCCTGGGACAGCAGCAGCGGGCCGGGCGGCGGCACGCCGGCCGCCCCCGGGTCGAGGACCAGCAGGCGGTCGCGGGCGCGTTCCGCCAGCAACGTGCCACCGCGCCCCTCGACGCGCCGCCCATCCGGCTGGTGCCACAGCTCCGCGACGCGCCGGCACCAACCCCAGGCCGCGGGGGGAGCCCGCGGTCGCAGCCGCTCGTGGATCAGCGCGCAGGCCGCTTCCAGGAACGGGAGGTCCGCCTCGACGAGCCCGCGCAGGTCCACCTCGGCGCGCCACGCAGTCGGCCACTCGGTCCGCTCGCGCAGGATCCGGACGCCGCGCGCATGCAGCAGCTCGAGCGTCGCGCGCGCGTTGCGTTGCAGCGCGGTGAGCGAGCTCTCCAGCCCGTCGCCCAGCCGCGTGCGCAGCTCAGGCATCAGCCCGTGGCGCAGCCGGTTGCGCTGGAAGCGCGGGTCGCGGTTCGTCGGGTCCTCGTCCACCGGCAGCCCGTAGTGCGCGCACAGGTCGGCCAGCTCCCGGCGGCGGCAGCCGAGCAGCGGCCGCACGACCACGAGGTCGTCGTCGAGCCGGCGCATCGGTGGGATCCCGGCCAGCCCGCACGGACCGGTGCCGCGCAGCAGCCGGAACAGGATCGTTTCGAAGTCGTCGTCGGCATGGTGCGCCGTCAGGATCGTCCCGATCCCAGCGGCGCGTGCGATCCGTGCCAGCTCTGCATACCGCGCGTCCCGCTGGCGCTGCTCGGACGCATCCGGCGGCAGGTCGGCATGCGCGAGCTCGAGCGGCAGCCCAAGGCGCAATGCCAGCGCTTCCACGTGCGCGGCGACTGCCGCGTGGTCGGGACGCTGGCCGTGGTCGACATGCCCGAGCAGGAGCGGCCCGGCGATTCGCTGCGTGCTCGCGAGGTGCTCGAGCGTGAACGCGAGCGCGGTCGAGTCCGGTCCGCCGGACAGCGCTACCAGGAACCCGGGACGCGCGACGACGCTCTCGTAACGCGCGAGCCAGCGCGTCACCTGTTGCGCCAGGCTTTCGAGCGGAGTCATGTTCGGGCTCAGGGGGCTCGCTATACTGCGCGCCCTTTTCGGTCGGAAGCCACACCATTCTGCATGCGGCCGCCCCGGGCGGCTTCGACTTCGATGAGAGTTGCGATCAACGGTTTCGGCCGCATCGGCCGCCTCGTGTTCCGGATCCTGCAGCAGCGCGGCCATGACGTCGTCGCGATCAACGACCTCGCGGATGCTTCGGCATTGGCGATGCTGTTGAAATACGACAGCGTCCATCGGCGGTATCCCGGCGAGGTCAGCGCCGACGGGAACGTGATCCAGGTCGACGGGAACCGGATCCAGACCTCGAAGGAGAAGGACCCGGCCAACCTGCCGTGGAAGGCGATGGAGGTCGACTTCGTCGTCGAGTCGACCGGCGTGTTCACGACCAAGGAGGCCTGCCTGAAGCACGTGCAGGCCGGCGCACGGCGCGTGCTGCTGACCGTGCCGCCCAAGGACGAAGTCGACGCGATGGTCGTGCTCGGCGTCAACGAGAAGATCCTGAGCAAGGAGCACAAGGTCATCTCGAACGCGTCCTGCACGACGAACTGCCTGGCACCGCTGGCGAAGGTGCTGCACGACTCGTTCGGGATCGAGCGCGGGCTGATGACGACCGTGCACGCCTACACCAACGACCAGAACATCGCCGACATGATCCACAAGGATCTGCGGCGCGCGCGTGCCGGCGCGATCAACGTCATCCCGACGACGACCGGCGCGGCGCGCGCGGTCGGCAAGGTGATCTCGGACCTCAAAGGCAAGCTGGACGGCTACGCGCTGCGCGTGCCGGTGGCCGACGGCTCGGTCGTCGACCTGACCGCGAACCTCAAGCGCGCGGTCACCGTCGAGGAGGTCAACGGTGCGCTGCGCAAGGCGGCCGAGGGCCCTCTGAAGGGGATCCTCGCCTACACCGAGGACCCGATCGTCTCGACCGACATCATCGGCGACAGCCACAGCTCGATCGTCGACGGTGGGGCCACGATGGTCTGCGACGGCGGCAAGCTGGTGAAGGTCGTGAGCTGGTACGACAACGAGTGGGGCTACTCGACGCGCGTCGTCGACCTGATGGAGCTGGCGCACAAGGCCTGAGCCGATGACGCGACGCCTGTCCGACCTGCAGCTCGCCGGCAAGCGCGTGCTGGTGCGCGTCGATTTCAACGTCCCGCTCGACGAGCAGCGCCAGGTGACGTCCGACGCGCGGATCCGCGCTGCGCTGCCGACGTTGCGCAAGATCCTGGACGCCGGGGGCAAGCCGATCCTGATGTCGCACCTCGGGCGGCCGAAAGGGGAGCCGGAGGAGCGCTACAGCCTGCGCCCGGTCGCAGCCGTGCTCCAGGAGTTGCTCGGCGCGCCGGTCCGGTTCGCGCCCGACTGCGTCGGGGCGGCGATCGAGCAGCGCACGCGCGACCTGCGCAAGGGGGAGGTGCTGCTGCTGGAGAACCTGCGGTTCCACAAGGGGGAGGAGAAGGGGGATCCGGCGTTCGCGCTGGCGCTGTCGGCGCTCGGTGACGTCTACGTCAACGACGCGTTCGGGACCGCGCATCGCGCGCACGCCAGCGTCGCCGGCGTCCCGGAGCTGCTGCCGCACGCGGCGGGGCTGTTGATGGAGCGCGAGCTGGACGCGTTCGAGCGCGTGCTCGGTGATCCAGAGCGCCCGCTGCTCGCGATCCTCGGTGGCGCCAAGGTCAGCGACAAGCTGCCGGTGATCCAGAACCTGCTGCCGAAGGTC
>CAZABP010000014.1:32507-92575 GCA_964483245.1 uncultured candidatus Brocadiaceae bacterium
GCTGCCGCGCATCGACGCGCTGCTGATCGGCGGGGCGATGGCGTACACGTTCTTGCAGAAGGCCGGCATCGGGATCGGCAGGTCGCGGTTCGAAGAGGAACTGCTGGCCGAAGCCGGCGCGGTGCGCGCTGCTGCCGAGGCTGCCGGCGTCGCGCTCGAGCTGCCGGTCGATCATGTCTGCGCCGCCGAGTTCTCGGCCGACGCGAAGCCGTCGGTCCACGGTCCGGACGTGCCGCCGGACCTGATGGCGCTCGACATCGGGCCGAAGACGGTCGAGAAGTTCCGCGCCCGGATCGCGGCGGCGAAGACGATCGTCTGGAACGGGCCGATGGGGGTGTTCGAGTTCCCGGCGTTCGCCGAGGGGACGCGCGCCATCGCGCGCGCGGTCGCCGACAGCGACGCGTGGTCGGTCGTCGGCGGCGGCGATTCGGTTGCGGCGGTCGAGCAGGTCGGCGTCGAGGACCGCATCTCGCACGTCTCGACCGGCGGCGGCGCCAGCCTCGAGCTGCTCGAGGGACGCGTGCTGCCGGGAGTCGCGGCACTGGCGTGACGCACCCGGTCCGGATCGCGCCGTCGCTGCTCGCCTGCGACTTCGCGCATCTCGCCGACGAGATCCGCCGCGTCGAACAGGCCGGCGCCGACTGGCTGCACGTCGACGTCATGGATGGGCACTTCGTGCCGAACCTGACGATCGGCCCACCGGTCGTTGCCGCGATCCACGCCGTCGCGACGAAGCCGCTCGACGTGCACCTGATGATCGACGATCCGTGGGCCTACGCCGACGCGTTCCTCGACGCCGGCGCCGACGTGCTGTCGATCCACGTCGAGGTTGCCGAGCGCGGCGACGGCATGGCGCTGCTGCGCCGGATCCGGCAGCGCGCGCGCAGCGGCCTGGCCCTGAACCCGGATGCCGACGTGCACCGGCTGGCGCCGTATCTGGCGGAGGTGGATCTGGTCCTGGTCATGAGCGTGTTCGCCGGATTCGGTGGACAGGCTTACCTGCCCGAGGTCACGCAGAAGGTGACCGTGCTGCGCGAGGAGCTGGGCTTCCGCGGCGAGATCGAGATGGATGGGGGGATCGGACCGGACACGATCGCGCATTCGGCGGCGGCCGGGACCAACGTGTTCGTGGCCGGGACTGCGGTGTTCCGTGCGCCCGACGTCAACGCACGGATCGCCGAGCTGCGGCACAAGGCCGAGCAGGCCCGCGGCTGACATTCCAGGCCGCGGCGGTATCCTGGCCGCGCGTTCCTGAGCTCTGTTCGAAAGGAATCTCGCAATGGCATGGACCCGGTTCGGCAAGAAGAAGGACATGCCCGGTGGGCTGTGGATCAAGTGCGAGAACTGCGGGGCGATGCTGTTCCGCAAGGAGTTCGAGGCGAAGAACCGGGTCTGCAGCTCGTGCGGCTACCACTTCACGCTGCCGGGCCGCGAGCGGATCGCGGTGACGGCGGACCCGGGGTCGTTCGAGGAGATGTTCACCGGGCTGCTCGCCGAGGACCGGCTCGGGTTCGTCGATCGCGTCCCGTATGCGAAGAAGCTCGAGGACACGCGGGCCAAGACCGGTGAGGAGGACGCCGCGATCACCGGCACCGCGACGATCAAGGGGCTGCCCTGCGTGTTGGCGGTCATGAACTTCTCGTTCCTCGGCGGTTCGATGGGCATGGTCGTCGGCGAGAAGATCGCGCTGGCTGCCGAGCTGGCCAGCGAGCGCAAGGTGCCGCTGATCGTGTTCTCCTGCTCGGGCGGCGCGCGCATGCACGAGGGGGCGATCTCGCTGATGCAGATGGCGAAGACCTGCAGCGCGCTGCACAGGCTGAACGCCGCCGGCGGGTTCTCGATCTCGGTCATGACGCATCCGACGACCGGCGGCGTCACGGCGAGCTTCGCGTCGGTCTGCGACATCCTGCTGGCGGAGCCGCACGCGTTGATCGGGTTCGCAGGGCCACGCGTGATCGCGACGACGATCAAGAAGGAGCTGCCCAAGGGATTCCAGCGCGCCGAGTTCCTGCTCGAGAAGGGGCAGCTCGACCGCCTCGTCGCGCGCGACAAGATGCGCGACGAGCTGGCGCGGATCCTGGCCTACGCGCTCGGGCGCGATCCGGTGCTGGCGTTCCAGCAGCAGTGGTCGGGGAGCGGCGAGACGAACGGGCAGGCGCCCGCCCCCGCGGCCGAGCCGGCGCCGCGCGCGCGCAAGGCGCGCGCGAAGAAAGAGGCTTGAGTCCGCAGCCGATCGCGCTGGTCCGCCGCGGCGGTCCGGCGCCGGCGGTGCCGGGGAGCTGGAAGGCGACGCCGGAGGACTTCGTCGTCGAAGAGCTGCCGGCCTACGAGCCGTGCGGTGCCGGCGACCATGTCTGGTTGTGGATCGAGAAGCGCGGCGTCGGCACGCCGGAGGCGATCGAGCAGCTCGCGCGCGCGCTCGGCCGCCGCGAGCGCGACTTCGGATTCGCGGGGCTGAAGGACAAGGAGGCCGTCACGCGTCAGTGGCTGTCGCTGGAGCACGTCGATCCGGCGGCCGTGCGCGAGCTGGCGCTGGACGGCGTGCGCGTGCTGCGCGTCGAGCGGCATCAGAACAAGCTGCGCAAGGGGCATCTGCGCGGGAACCGGTTCGACCTGCGGATCCGCGGCGTGCCGGCCGGTGGTGCGGACGCGCTGCGGGAGAACCTCGAGTTCCTGCGGGCGCACGGCGCGCCGAACTGGTTCGGTGCGCAGCGGTTCGGCAGCGGCGGTCGCAACCTGGAGAAGGGGCTGCGCGTGTTGCACGGCGATCCGCGGCGGGCCGCGCAGCGGATGCCGCGCGGGTTGCTGTCGCTGGTCGTGTCGGCCGTGCAGAGCGAGGTGTTCAACCGCGTGCTGGCGGCGCGGCTCGATCGGATCGACACGTTGCTGGAAGGGGATCTCGCGTTCCTGCACCGCAACGGCGCCGTGTTCCTGGTGCGCGACGTCGCCGCCGAGCAGGCGCGCTGCGACGCGTTCGAGCTGTCGCCATCCGGGCCGCTGCCCGGGCCGGAGATGCGCTGGCCGGAGGGGCCCGCCGCCGAGATCGAGCGCGTCGCGCTGGCGAGCCTCGAGATCGATGCCGACCTGTTCGGCCGGATGCCGCGCGACTCGCACGAGGGCGCGCGGCGGCCGCTGCGGATGCGCGTCCAGGAGGTCGCGGTCGACGCGGAGGCAGCGGACGTCGTGCGGCTGCGCTTCGTGCTGGACCGCGGTTCGTATGCGACCGCGGTCCTGCACGAGCTGCTGGTCGAGCCTACTCCGCCGGCGGAGTGATCTCGATCGCGCGGCCGTCGACGACCAGGATCAACCGCGCGCTGAACGCGAGGTACGGCGCGAGGTCGGGGTTCGCCGTCAGCAGCGCGAAGTACGCGTCGGAGAACGCTGGGATCTTCTCGATCGACGCCAGCAGCTCGCTGCGCATCGTGCCGTCGATCCAGACGTCGCCAGCGAGGTAGAACGTGCGCTCCTTGACCCGGCGGCTCAGCAGGTTCGCGACCGCGCCGGTCGCCGTGACCGAACCGGGTGCGGCGCGCGCCATGTCCAGCAGCAGGACGCTGTTGTCGACCGCGCCGGCGCCGCTGTCCTGCTGGCGCAGGCGGGCGAGGCGGGCCTTCGCTTCGACGCGCTCGTCGTCGAGCTTCTTGGCTGCCTCCGGTGCGGCCGGGGCGTCTGCTTCCGCGGCGGGGACCCCGGCGCGGCGCAGTTCCTCGCCGAGAGCCGCGCGGTCGCGCGCAGTTTCGCCAAAGGAGGGTGTCCACTCGTCGCTGCCGCCGCGGCCCGCCGCGCGTGCGACGCGCATCCCCTCCTCGACGATCAGGTGCGACGTGAACGGCGTCACGATCCCGTACTGCTTGCCCAGGCGCGTCACCTCCTCGACCAGCTCGGTGCGCTGGCCGTTCAGGCGGATCTGGTCGAGCAGGAACGCGATCCGCTTCTGCGCCCACAGCGACGGGACGAAGTCGTGCGTCTGCTGGTCGGCGGGGAACGATGCTTCGAACACGTATTCGCGCGGCTTGCCGTCGAAGTTGCCGCGCAGGCGGACCGCCTTGTTGCCGGCGCCACGGTAGCGGCCGACCACGACCAGCCGGCTGCCCTTGAACAGGTCCGGGGTCGTCTTCGGCAGCACATCGAAGCCCTCGATGTCGTCGATGCGCAGCTCCACGTCGGTCAGCACCGGGTGCGCGAGCTTCTCGAACAGGACGCCGGTCTTGTGCTCGATGCTCTCCTGCTCGCGCACGTAGTCGCGATCGCCGCGCGTGCGGTCGGCCAGCGAGTCGAGCAGACGCGTGTTGACGTCGTTGCCGACGCCGAACACGAACACCCGGCACTTGCTCGTGTTGCGCTGCGTCGCCTGCGCCAGCAGCGTGTCGATGTCCGTCGTGCCGACCGTCGGCAGCCCATCGGTCAGGAACACCGTGATCGGGACCTCGGCGCCGGTTGCGCCGGCGGCGAGCTCCATCGCCTTGGCGAGGCCATCTTCGATGTTGGTGCCGCCTTGGGCCTCGAGGCTGTTCGCCAGCTCCAGCGCGCGCGCGCGGTTCTCGGCGCTCGCCGGGACCGCGGCCGGGAAGAACGGCCGCGCTTCCGTCGAGAACGGGACCACGTCGAACAGGTCGTGCGGCTGCAGGGATTCCACGAAGAACTTCAGCGCCGCGCGCGCCTGCTGCATCTTCTCCCCCTTCATCGAGCCGGACGTGTCGATCACGAACGTGATCCGCTTCGGCTGCTGGAGCTGCGGCCACTCGTGGCGGGGCGCCAGCAACAGCAGGAAGTAGCCCGGCTCGTTCGCCTTGGCCCAGGTCAGCACGTCCAGGCCGAAGTCCTTCTCCGAGACCCCGTAGAAGATCTGCAGGTCCTGCTCGATCTGCTGCCCGCGCCGCTCCAGCGAGATGCGCGCCTCGTGGTCGTTGCGGCGCGATACGTCGGCGCCCGGCAGGGGTGTCCAGATGCTCTTCAGCGGCGTGCGCGAGCGGATCGTCGCGTCGATGACCAGACTCCGCGGGATCCCGAACGTGTGGCCGGCCGCGCGCAGCGGCACTGCCAGCGTGTGCAGCGTGCCGCTCAGCGGCAGGAGCTGCCGGTAGCGGACCACCACCGGGATCTCGGCATTCGGCTCGATCGGGAAGATCCGCGCGCGCAGACAGCCGTGGCCCGCGTACTCCAGCAGGCCCGGGTCGCGGCGCCGGCGCACGATGTCGTCATAGATCGCGCGTGCCTTCGGCCCGTCGAGGACCTCGCCTGCCATCTCCTGCCCGCAGACCGTCATCGTGAACTTGTCCGCGACCGCGCCGGGCGGGATCGGCTGGATCCAATCCGCCTCGGCCACCTGGTTCCCCTCGTTGCGCAGCGTCTGCCGCACCTCCACCGTCGCGGCGCCGTCGACCACCGTCACCGTCACCTTCATGTCCGTCAGGCAGACCCGCGGGCCGTGGTGCGGCGGGCGGTGGCGGCCGTCGCGGAGCGTCGCGCCCGGCGGTTGCGGTTGCTCCTGCTGCGTCGGCGGGGCCGGCTCCGGCCCGATCCGGATGCCTTGCGCCGGCGCCAGCGCCACCAGCAAGGCGAGAGTCGTGAAAGCTCGTGTGTTCTGCATCGTCGTTCTCCGCGTCGTCGCGACCGAGGTGGGGGCACGACGCTGCTGGCAGCGATCGGTTCCCAACCCGGGTGAGCAGCCTCGGTTGCGGCCGTGCGAGCGGGGGTTGCGACGGGGAGCGGCGCTCAAGGAGGGCTTGATCGCCCGCCGATGGCAGCTACGTTGCCGCGCCTTCCAACGGCCGCCAAGGCCTTGGAGGCGTCACGCACGCACTCCCCGATAGCTCAGTCGGTAGAGCAACTGACTGTTAATCAGTGGGTCGCAAGTTCGAGTCTTGCTCGGGGAGCCACTGCCTGCGGAAGCGGACAACGGCTCTGGTGCGAGTGGTTGACGCGCCGAGAGGCGGGGTCGCGCGGGGCCAGGCGGGAGGGCCGATGTGGTGCGGCCTGCGGCGCGATGTGCGGCGCGCGCGTTTCGTTGTAGGTGACTTCGGAGTGGGCTCGTAGGGGGACGAGACCTGCTCCATCAACGACGCCCTAATTCCTTCAGCACCTCACTGGCCGGGCGTCCGAGCCCGGCTTGAGCCTGCTTCCAGGCGCGCTCCATTGCGTCGTCGCGGGAAGCGCGTTCGGCTGCATCGAGGTCGTCACCCTCGTCGTCGAGCACGAGATCCAAAACCGTCCCCTCGGGCAACGAGGTTGGTTCGTCGACAACCAGTCGGCCATTCTGCACGCGGGCTCGGACACCACCCATGCAGGCACTCTACGTGACCCCGTGGTTCGGGTGAGATCGAAGGTGGCAGCGTTCAGGGCCGGGGCGTGGTGGCAGGGAAGGTGCAGCGAATCGAGTGCCCGGACGGCGCGGCTGCAAAGCGGACACGCAGCAGGATCAGCGGCCGATTCTGCGTCGGACCTCGTCCCAAGTGATCAGCTCTGTGCTTCCCTGGTCGATCTCACGCATCCGCCGTTCGAGCTCGGCGCCCCACGCGGCCTCAGCGTCGGCATGCCGTTCCACGTCGACGCTCGCGAGCAGCTTCCTGGCCAGCACAACACGCGCCTCCGGGGGTAGCTTCATTGCTTCCTCCAGCGAGTCCTGCGGCTCGATCACGGAGAAGACTCTATCGCCCCCCGCGCGGTCGCTGGGTCTGCGTCGAACACGTGGCGTTGCGCCTCAACCGCGGACCGGGGCAGTACCCATCCGTCGGCCCCGCCAACCGGAACCGCGACCTGTCACCCGCGCCCACCCACGCGAATTACGATCGCAGGCGACCGCCGGATAGCCTGCCGCGATGTCCGACAAGCCCCCCGGCATCTGGTCCGTCGTCCTCGTCGCTGCCGCCATCACCCTCGTCATCACGATCCTGCGGGTGGTCGGCGAGCTGCAAGGCTGGAGCGAAACGCTCGTCGGCCCGCAGGGTCTGGTCGGCATCACGCTGCTGATCCCGATCTTCGGCTTGTGGTTCGGTTGGCGGTTGCGGCGCAGCACCGGCACACCGGCGCATGCTGGCAAGGCGGCGCTGTTCTACGTTCTCGCCGCAGCGGTGCTGTTCGGGGCCTTCTGGGCCGCGATGGCGGCCGGGCTCATCGTGATGCCGACCGAGCAGGCCCCCGGCGTGCCAGATGGCATGGTCTGGGCCGTGGGCATCGTCCTCGCTTCCATCGCCATGGCGTTCGCGGCCTGGCCGCGCTTGTCGCTGGCGCTGTTCGTCTATGCCGTGCTCGCGCGCATCCCGATCATCGTGGTCACGTTCCTCTCCGTCTCGAACGACTGGGACACGCACTACACCAAGCTGCCGCCAGAATTCGCGCTGCCTCCCGACGTCGACAAAACGATGTTCCTGGCGATGCCACAGGCGACGTTCTGGATCGCGTTCACGATGGCCGTCGGTGGTCTGTTCGGGTGCGCTGCCGCCGCACTGGCACGACGCAGGGACTGAATACCGGGCCGCGCGTCGGCGGCCGCATTCGCCCGATTGCGACCGCGCGTTGCACGTGGAGCAGTTCCAGGAAGTGCGCCCGTTGTGACCGGGCCAGGCCTTCGCCGCTCCCGCGACCGCGTATGCTGCCGGCACTGCCGCAGGGGCGGCCAGGAGAACCAGCATGCTGAACACACTGCTCTCACTGCTTTGCGTCGTCACTCCCCAGGAGGGGCCGCAGTTCCACTCCCCCGTGCGCCTGCAGGCCGGCGAGGAGTTCGTGCGCGTCGAGAGTCCCGGCTACGCCTGCCCGGGTTGGTTCGACGTCGACGGCGATGGCCGCGAGGACCTGGCCGTCGGCCAGTTCAACGGAGGCAAGATCAAGGTCCATCGCGGGCTCGGCGACGGCAAGCTGGCAGCCGGTGAATGGCTCGAGGCGGGCGGCGAGGTCGCCCAGGTTCCCGGCGTCTGGTGATGCACCAGCTCGACGCCACAGTTGGTGGACGTCAACGGCGACGGCAGGATGGACATCCTCTCAGGCTCCTACTCGCGCAAGGAGAAGGACATGGCCGGTCTGTTCCAGGTGCTCTTTGGTGAAGCGGACGGCACGTTCCGCGCGCCGGAGGTGCTGACCGGCAGCGATGGCAAGCCGCTGATCCTCGCGACCGGCAAGACCCGCGACGGCAAGGAGAACGTGACCGACAAGATCTGCACGCGCCCGTTCGCCGTCGACCTGAACGGCGATGGCAAGCTGGACATCGTGTCGGGCAACTTCAGCGGCACGTTCGGCTTCTTCGCCGGCGAAGGTGAGGGTCGCTTCGCGCCGACCAACACGTTGTTGATGGGACCTGGCGACAAGCCGCTGCGTGTTGGGGCCCACAGCGATCCGTTCCTGATCGATTGGGATGGGGACGGTGACTACGACCTCGTCAGCGGTTCGGCGCGGGGCGGCGTGTTCCTGTGGAGCAACGAAGGCTCGCAGACGGAGCCGAGCTTCGGTGCGCAGACGACGCTGCTGGCGCCCGTGCAACGGACCAGTGACCTGCAGCTCGGCGACGCCCACCTGACCGGGCCGCAGAGCGACACCCGCGTGTGGGTGGCCGACGTCGATCGCGACGGCAAGCTCGACCTCCTGGTCGGCGACACGGTCACGCTCCACTTCCCGGCGAAGGGCATGGACGAGGCGGACGTGAAGACCCGGGTCGCCGAGTGGGAGGAAGCGCTGGCCAAGCTGATGAAGTCGCGCCAGGTGACGAATGGAACGGTCTCGAATGCGGACATGAAGCAGTTCCAGGAGGACTACCAGGCGCTGCAGAAGGAACGGGCGTCATTCGTCCGGGACGAACGCACCGGCTTCGTCTGGCTGCTGCGGCAGAAGTAGGCGCAGAGCAGCGACGCTTGCGGCGCTTCGTGCCGATCGGCACGACGCCGCGAGCGACGAGCGCGATATCTGCACCGGCAGCCGCGAACCGGCGGCTGCTCTGATTTGCGATCCGGGGGGCGGTAGCTGCGGCAGCGGCCGGCGTGTCGCAGCGGGCGCGCCGGGAAGCTGTCGCGCGTCGCTCACTGCTGCCGGCAGATCACCAGGAGCCGGTCCTGCGACTGCCCGTCGTAGACCTCGGTCATCACGTTCGTCAGCAGCGGCACGAGCCCGTTCTTGTCCAGCTCGTTGAACATCGCGCCGAGGTACTCGTGCTCGCGGTACAGCGTTCCTGCGGTGTAGCCGAGGCCGACGATCGGATTGCTGATCACGACCCGGTACGGCCCCTGGTGCGAGCGCACGCGGTACTTCTCCTGCGCGAACACGAGGCTGTTGAGTGTGATCAGCCCGAGCAGGGCGAGACCGAGTGGGACCGCGAGTTTCCTGGTCATGCGGGCGCCGCTCGGCAAACGCCGGGCCGGGCGGAGCCGGGCCGTTCGCCCTGTGCGGCACGCGGCGGAGCGAGTCAGGTGTCCGATGCTGAGCTCTCTGCGAGACAGGTGTCCGTCTGCGGGGACAGACGGGATGCCAGAGTAGTCCATGACCGCCTGTGCGTGGGCCGTGGCATCCAGCCGGATCCTGAACCCAGTTCGCGATGCACGGCAAGATGCATGACGATGAGCCGTCTGAGCCTAACGCTGCGATGAACGGGCCAGACCCTGCGAGCCTGCTCGCCGAGAGCGCATGGCTGCGGCGTCTCGCGCGAGAGCTCGTCGGTGCCGCTGCAGCCGATGATCTGGCGCAGGACGTGCTCGTCGCCGCGCTCGAACAACGTCCGGAGGTCCGTACAGGCCTGCGGCCCTGGCTGGGGACGGTGGCGCGCCGGTTGGCCCTGTTGCGGCGAAGGCGGGACGTCCGGCGTCAGCGGCGCGAGCAAGGCGCGGCACGCCCGGAAGCGGTCCGTGCGACGGCCGATGTCGTCGAGCGAGCTCAACTGCACCGGCTCGTCGTCGAAGCCACGCTGGTTCTCGACGAGCCGTACCGGACGACGCTCTTGCTCCACTACTTCGACGACCTGTCGATGCGGGAGGTGGCGCAGCGCTGCGGTGTGCCGCTCGAGACCGCGCGCACGCGCCTGAGGCGCGGACTCGCAACGCTTCGTGCGCGCCTCGACCGACAGTGCGGCGGCCGTAGGGCCTGGGCGGTTCCGTTGGCAGCGTTCTTCGGCGAGCAAGCGCGAGCCCTGGTGGCGGTCGGAGGAGTGCTGATGACGATGCAGACGAAACTGCTGATCGGTGGGATCGGCGTGATTCTGGCAGCGCTGCTGGTGTGGTTTGCGGTCCCGCAACAGCCGCCATCGGAGACGCTGCCGGTGACCGACGCGCCTCCGCTCGCGCAGGCAGTCGCGCCGCCAGGAGGAGAAGCCACGACTGCTGCCGCCGCGGCGGGCGCTGGGAATGCAACGACCGAGCGCACCGCAGCGCCGATGTCGGACCTCCTGTTGATCCGGGGGCGTTGCATTGCCTCCGAGGACGGCACACCGCTTCCAGGCTGTCGCGTCGAGCTGCTCGTGTTCCCGGATGCCAAGGAAATCGCGCTTGCCGGCGATCGCGACGCAGATGTGAGCGTGACGACGGGGTCGGATGGATGCTTCGAGCTGCAGTGGCCTCTGGCACAGCCATCCCGTCTGCACCTGCGCGTGGACGCCGCACACCGCGGACGCGTGGGCCGCGAGTGGTCACGCAGCACTGCGGGCGAGCTGGATTGTGGCGACGTGCCGCTGACGCCAGGAGCGATCCTGCGTGGGCGTAGCGTCGATGAAGGCGGCTTGCCGGTTGGCGGCGTGCGCCTGTTGTGGAGCTTGCGCGACCGAGCGGACTGGCGCGTGGAGACCGCTGCGGTCTCCAGTGCTTCCGACGGCACGCTGCACTGCGATCAGGTCCTGGTCGCGGGGACCTGGCATCTCGCGTGCACGAGCGGGCACCGCCTGATGAATCCGCAACTCGTCGAAGTCGCACCCGCAAGCGCGGCGATCACGCTGGATGTCCTGGTGCGTCGCGCCGAGGACCTGCCTGCGATCTCCGGCACGGTCGTGGATTCACACGGTGCTCCGGTGGCGAACATGCGGCTGTACGCGTCCGGCGACGGACCGCAGCTTCTCACGGCCGCCACGAGAGCCGATGGCTCGTTCATGTTCCGCAACACCCACGGCAGGGCGGAACCCGTCCGAGTCCGGGCGGGCCGCGGCTTTCGTCTGGTCGATGCGCAGACGACGTACCCGTGGGGTACGCACGACATCAGGTTGGTCGTGCTCCGACCCGCCGTGGCAAGGATCGCCGTCGTCGACGCTCAGGGTGCGCCGGTGACACGGTTCGCCGCGCGCGTGCAGTCCGTCGACGGTAGCCAGGTCCGCCGGCTGTCGATCGAAGAGGTACGCCGAAGACTCGAGGGGCACGTGCTCAGGTTGAGCGATCTGCCGCCTGACCGTTACCGGATCGCCGTGTTGCCGAGCGACGCGAGCTGCGGTTGCACCGCGCCCGTCGACTGGAACCTCGTCGACGGGGCCGAGCTGCGCATCGCGTTGACGGAGCCTGTGCCGCTGCGCGTGACCGTCCAGCTTCCCGACGGGACGCCGGTTGCAGGCAGCCAGGTCCAACTTCTGCGCAGCGAGCACGGCACCGAACTGCGGCTCGGCTGCCGGACGATGACCGTGCAAGAGACATACTCGAGCCGGCAGCCTGGACCGCACGATGGTGTGGTGGTCGACGCTGCGGTCACCGGGGCAGACGGCTCGGTCGTGCTGCGCGGCGTGGGAGGAGAGATCGTTGCAGTGCGCGCACTTGGGCCGGGGCATGCTCCGGTCATCCGGCATGGGATCGCATCGAGGCCGGGCGGCGCGGTGTTGGTGCTGCAGGTTGCGCAGGGTGCTGCAATCCGGGGCAGGTTGTTCCCGCAGCGCGTGCTCGAGCAGCTGCGCCCCAGCGATCGAGATCTCCGCGCAGCCGCAGGGCGTGAGGGCGACCTGGATGCGTGGCGGCGTCCGCGCGCACCGGCACTGTGGCTGATCGAGATCGACGGGGAGCATCGGCGGCTGCCGCTGGGCGAGATTCTCGGTGCGCCGATCGCCGCGGATGGCGGGTTCCGCTTCGAAAACGTGCCAGCCGGTGACTGGCGGATTTCGCTCAAGTACTGGATCGACGTCGCCAACCGCGGGGGCAGCAGCCGGGAACTCGAACTCGTCCGGCTGCCCGGGCTCACCGACGGCGGTGTGCACTGGCTCGATCTCGATGTTGCGGCGACCCAGCCGGGGCGCGTCCACGGGCTTGTGCGGTTCGAGGGGCAGCCATGGCGCCGCGGTGAGGCCCGTCTCGGCGACGTGCACGTGCGAACCGACGACGAAGGCCGCTTCTCTGCGCAACTCGATCCGGGCCGCCACTGGCTCGAACTCCGGCGCGCCGACGATGCGTCCAGGTCGCTCGCATTCGCGGAACACCCGGTCGAGGTCAGCGCGGCCGCAGTCGTGGAGCAGGTGTTCGACATCCGCCGGCGCATCCTGCGGCTGCGGCTGCTCGAGGCCGACGGGACGCCAGCGACGCAGCGGCTCTTCCTGCTGCGTGGCGCGATCTCGGTCGATGACCCCGAGCGCGATGCCGATGGCTGGATCACGGTCGACCCGATTCCGCCGCGGCCGATCCTCGTGCTGACCTATCCGGTCGGTTTCGACGCCGCGGCGCGTGCGGCGACGACCCCGGAGGATCGCCAGCAGCTGGTGATCCGGCTCGGCGAAGTGTCGGTTCCTGAGGAACCGCGCGAGGCGCGGGTCGAGCTGCGCATTCCACAAGGCAAGTGACGGCTGACGGTAGCTCGGCCGTGCAGCGTGCAGCAGATCCCTACGTCAGCTGCGGCATCCCCTGCGCGACCGTGATCGGCGCCCGCACGCATGCCGCGTAACCCAGCCAGATCAGCACCAACCCGACGAGCTCACCGACGTACAGCCCTTCGACGACGCCGGCTTTCGCCATGCCGCCGCCGATGCCGGGCAGCAGCGCGCCGGTCGCGATCAGAGCATTGCCGACTGCGCGCGCGCGCGACGCGTCCCGCCGCGCGTACCGCCACGCGCTGAGCGCGGCTCCGCCGATCAGGAAGATCGCTGCGTAGCTGTTGATCAGCGGCGTCATCAGCCGGAGCCAGCTCCACTCGAGCGCGGCCCCGCCCGGCCGGTGCGGTTGCAGCTCCTCCACTCGCACCGGCGACAGCAGCACGAGCGCAGCCGTGACGGCGACGAGCGGCAGACTCACCCACGTCAACGCCCGGGCGGTCCGGCGCTGCAGCAGCAGGAAGATCGTGCCCTGCGCCAGCGGGTACCCGCCGAGCACGGCTCCGGCCGCGTACCAGGCCTTGCTCAGCCATGCAGAGTTGCCGCACAACGTGATCGCGCTCTCGAGCGCGGTCCCGAGGCCGTACGTGAACACACCGATGCTCCACCACAGCAGGTGCGTGCCACCTCGTTCGTGATGTCGGCGCACCAGCACGACGAGGAACGCGGCCGCGAGCAGCGTCGTCGCGATCGGGAGGTAGTGCACCGGGTCTGGCTGCGACGTCGCGGTCGGCATCGCGGCAGGCTAGCGCGCGCTGCGACAGCAAGCAGGCGTTCCGCGCGCAATGACGTTGGGATGACACTGGGCGGGAACGCGTTCCGTACGGTCCGCGCCTTCAGGCAATCGATCGAAAGGAACTCCTGATGTCTCGCTTCCTCCCCGCACCGGCGTGGATCGCGCCGGCCCTGCTCACCGCGCTCTCGGCACAGAGCCATCTCTACCTCCCTGCCTCGTTCTCGCCGAACCAGAACGAGCTCAACCGGTACGACTGGGTCCCGTTGATGCAGCCGGACGCGCGCGTGCAGGCGTTCTACGGCGCCACGGAGACCGGCACGCCCGCGTTCGTCGCGACCGGGATCTCGCTGCGCTTCGACGGGCCGATTCCGCAGGTCGGACTGCCCGGGCCGTTCACGATCAAGCGCCTGCGCGTCAGGGTCGGCACCAGCACGGTCGGGCAGCCGCAGTCGGTGTTCGCGGACAACCTGACGTCGGCGCTCGCGACGGCGTTCGACCAGCAGGTCACGTACTGGCCTGACAACGGGAGCCGCATGCCGGAGCCGTGGGGTGGTCAGAACGACACGCTGACGTTCCCGTTCGCGGCGCCGGTGCCGATCGCGATTCCTCAAGGCGGCTGGTTCGTCGTCGAGCTGCTGATCGAAGGCAACGACATCGCCGCGCGCGCGCATGCGATGCTGGATGGACAGCTCGGCAGCGGCGGACCGGTCGACGGCTCGGCCAACAGCTTCGGTGCCGGTTGCTCGGCCGGCGCGAACCTGCCTGCCGCAACGATCCTGACCAAGGGGATCCACGCGCCTGGCGCAGCACATTCGATCTACGGCCAGAACCTCGGTGCGAACGCCCCGGTCGTCACGATGCTCGGCGCCAGCGACACGATGCACGCGCAGCTCGGCGCACTCCCGTTCGCCGTACCGTTCACGACCTGCAACGTCTACACGAGCTGGGACATGACGCTGCCGCAGCAGGCGAATGCGAGCGGCGCGATCCCGGAGTGGACGCCGAGCTCGGTGGTGGCCGTCCCGGCGACGCCGGCGTTGAACAGCTTCACCGTGCACTCGCAGCTGATCTCGATCGTCGCGGGCGCGAATGCACCGTGGAACCTGGTGTTCAGCGACAAGCGGACCGTCACGCTCGGCACGCTGTCGCCGCTGAGCGAGCAGATGTTCACGGTCAGCCACTCCGGCAGCGCGACCGCGGCGATCGCCGACAAGGTCGCCGTGTTCGGCTACGCGATGCGCGTCCGCATGCAGTAGCGCGCGCGTCAGCGCGTGAACCGCAGCCCGACGCCGCGCACGGTGTGCAGATGGCTCGGGCCGCCGGTCCGGTCGAACAGCTTGCGCAGCCGCAACACGACGTTGTCCACTGTGCGTGTGGTCGGCGCGGATGCGCGCCCGAACATCTGCTCGACGACCTCGCGCCGGGGCACGACGGTCCCCTCGCGCGAGGCGAGCAGGCGCAGCAGGCGTGCTTCGGACAGCGTCAGGTCGACCTCGTCGCCACGCCAGGTCCGCGCCTTGAGGCTGCGCAGGTTGACTTCGTTGCCGCCGAACGTCAGCAGGTCGGCCGCTGGCGCAGGCGGGCGGTGCCGGCGCAGCAGTGCCGCGACGCGCAGCAGCAGCTCGCGCAGGTGGAACGGCTTGGTCAGGTAGTCGTCCGCCTGGCACTCGAGGCCGCGGATCCGGTCGGCGTCGCTGGCGCGCGCCGACAGGACCAGGACCGGAGTCTCGTCACCGCGCGCGCGCATCCGCCGCAGCACGCCGAACCCGTCGGTGCCGGGCAGCATGATGTCGAGCACGACCAGATCCACGCCGCCGCGCTCGAGGCGGGTCAGCGCCTCGTCTCCGGACCGCACGAGCTCGGCGCCATGGCCGTCGAGACCGAGGTTGTCGCAGATCATCTCGCCGAGCGCACGCTCGTCTTCGACGACCAGGCAATGCCGCGTCATGCAGTCTGCTCCGCACGTGGGATCCGGACACACAACTCACTGCCACGTCCGCGGCCGGCGCTGCTTGCGCGCACCGTGCCACCATGCGCCGTGACGAGCTCCCGCACGAGGTGCAGCCCGAGACCGGCGCCGCCGATGTGGTCGTCGACCGCGCGATAGAACGGATCGAAGACGCGCCCGCACTCCTGCGGCGTCATGCCGCGTCCCGTGTCGGTGACGCGGAGCTGCGCCACCGCGCCGACGTTGCGCAGCTCGACTTCGACCTGGCCGGCGGGACCGCCGTACTTGATCGCGTTGTCGAGCAGGTTTTCGACGATCAGTCGCATCGAGTCGCGGTCGCGCCGCACCGGGCTCGCCTCCAGCGAAGCGCGGATCGTGACGCTCCCGGCGACGCAGCGTGGCTGCATCGCCGCGACCGCCTCGCGGACGTCGTCGGCAAGGTCGGCACGCTCGAGCGACAGCTTGCGGCCGGTGGCGCGGAGTCCGGCGGCGGTCAGGAGGTTCGTGACGCCTTGTTCCAAACGGGCGGTTTCGTCCAGCATCGCCTGCAGGTAGCGCTCGCGCTTCGTCTCGTCGAGCGAACCGCGCTGCATCGATTCGAGGCCGAGCCGGATCGTCGCCAGCGGCGTGTTCAACTGATGCGCCGCACCGGCGAGGAAGCGGTCCTGGTGGCGCCGCGTGCGCGCCTCACGCCACAGCGCGGCGTACGACAGCGCCGCACCGCACAGCAGCAGCACGCCGAATGCGATGCTCTCGCTGAGGAACATCCGCTGCCGCCTGCGTCCGACTTCGCCGAGCGACGCGACGTCGGTGCCGCCGAGCGCGACCGCCGCCTGCTCGACCTGACCCGCGGCGAGCAGCTCGCCGGCCCGCTCGAGCTCGGCGGACTGCTCGAGCTGGAACCAGGTCCACCACGCAACTTGCACGAGGCAGAACAGGAGGACGATGCTGAAGAACAGCGAGCTGCGGGGCTTCATGGGGACGGTCTGGCGCGCAGAGGCTACCCGCCGTCCGATGCGTCGCGATGGGGCCCGGTGGGTGCGGCCCGGCCGGCGAGCGAGGCCCGCGGCTGAGTAGCGACTGGAAGCCATGCGGGTCTGCGACGCGCACGGACCCTTGCCGTGGGCTACGGCGTGCCGGACCATTCCGGATCGCTCGTCGCCGCGGGAATCTGAGGACCGCGAGCAGCCCCGATGAACGTGAATCCACGCAGCGCCGTGACGATCGGACTCGCAAGCGCGACGGTCATCGGACTCGCGGCGATGCTCTGGCTGGAACGGAGCGAGACAGGAGACGCGGGACGTGGATCCTCCGCGCAGGCGCGGAGCGGATTTCCGGCAGCGACGCCCCAGAACGCAGGCTCGGCTCCGGCTGCCCAGGCCTCGCACTCGCGCGAGCAGATTGTCGGAGCTTCGCAGGCGTCCTCCGGTGCCGAGGCGTCGCGCGAGGTCGGGCGCTCGTTGCTCGAACGTTGGCAAGAGATCGATCCGCAGGAGCTCGAGCGGCTCCTGCGGGCCCTGTTCGCGACGGATCCGGAGCTCGCGACGGCGGTCGCAACGCAGATCTTCGAGGAGGCGATCGTGCAAGGCTCGAAGGATCGCGCCAATCACATGCGCAAGCTGATGCTCGAACTCGCAGAGCCCAGTTCCTCGGCTACGCAGCTGATCGGTGTGTTCCGCAACGTGCAGGCGCGTAGCGGAACCAACGAGGGGCTCTATGGGCGCGGCATGTCCGCGGCGCAGATGTTCGCGCTGACTCTGCAGAACCTCAGCGCGGAGCGCCGTCAGGCGTGGGTGGATGCGCTCCTCCGCGCGGCACCCACGCAGGAGACAGGCGCCGACATGTTCGTCATTCTCGTGGCAGCCACGGCATCCGACCATGTCGAAGCCATCCCGCGGGTGCAGCAGATCCTGGCGGACAGCCATGACGACTTGATCCAGGAGATGGCGCTCGTGAACCTCGGCCGGTTGGCGGACGCCGAGACGTTGGTTGCCATCGCGACGCAAGCCGGCGTGCACCTCGCGAGGCCGCCCCGGTCGGCGAGGGACATCCAGATGCAGGGCGGCCTCGCCTCCGGAATGGTGAACGCACTCAATCGCGACCCGCGTGCCGGCGCGTCGGTCGCAAGGGAAATGCAGCCGCTGCTCGAAAACTGGGCGCGCGACGAACGCTGCCACCTGCTGCTCGAACACACGCTGAAGAGCCTGGCGCCGCATCCGATCCCGGGATTGCGAGCATCCCTCGAGACTCTCGCCGCATCGCCGGTTCCGCGCATCGCAACCGCTGCCAGCCAGACGCTGCAGCGCTGGAAGTTCTGATGCGGAGGTCACGGGTGCGTTCCATCGTCATCCGCATGCGCACCGTCCTGGTCCTGCTGTTCCTGGTCCTGCTCACCACATGCGCGCAGCCACACTGGGCAGAGGCTGTCGCCGCCGCGGACCCGGCGTTCGGCGGCGGCGAAGCGCTCGAGTTCATGCTGCGCCTGTCGCCGGTCGACAAGCTGGTCGGCGATCCGCTGCAACGCACGCGTTTCCTGCGTGAGCAGCGCGACCAACAGGATGCGGAGGCGGTGAAGCTGGTGCTCGAGCTCACCACGGAATCCGCCGCGGCGCCGGCGCTGGAGTTCCTGCGCAGCGACGCCGGGAACGCGTTCGTGCAGGCCGAACTGTGGGCGATCGGTCTGTACCCACACCACGCAGGCCAGGCGCAGCAGCGCGCCGAGCGCTTCAGCGATCCGGCACGGGTCGGCGACTCGGCGCGCCGCGACATTGCCCATGGAATTCAGCTGATCGTCGAGGGGGGCTCTGCGAGCCCCTCGATCCTGGCGGAGACGATCGGCGCCGCGTGGCTGACGCCCGAGCAGGCGCGTGCGATCGGGGCGTTCTTCACCAGCGAGGACGGCATGAGCTGGCTCGCCGTGCGGGCGGAGGCATGGGCGCGGACCCACCAGCGCCTGCAGTCCTTCCGTACCGAAGCGCGCGCCCGCGGCTTCCTCTGGACGCCGCCGGAGGACCTCGAAGAGCTGATCCTTCCGCCATCGACGTACCGCGAATCGGCGGAACCACGGAGCACCGGCTCAGGTCGCTGACGGATCGCCGCGCACCCTTGTGACGCCACCGTTGCGGCGTACGCAGGCGCCATGGCAACCGCACCGAGAATCCATGCCGACGAGCTGCGGCGCAAGCTCGCACAGGGCAACGAAACCATGTTCGTCTGCGCCTACGACGATCCTGCGAAGTGCAAGCAGTTCGCGCTCGACGGTTCGATGACGTTCCAGGAACTGGAGGCAAAGCTGCCAACCCTGCCGAAGAGCCAGGAGATCGTGTTCTTCTGCGCTTGACCGCAGGACGCGACGGCCGTCGGTCGGGCGGCCAAGTTCCAGAAGATGGGCTACACGAATGCGAAGGTGCTCGACGGCGGGGTCGAGGCCTGGAACAGCTCGGCGCCGGCGTGAGCGGGTGCAGCCGCGCGCAGGCGCGGCGCGTCCGCCGATCCTGACGAGTCCGTCAGATCCACGATCGTCAGCTTGCCAGGCGGCGACAGCTCGGCCGTGATCCCACTCGCGCGCGCTACTTCGCGCGCTCCGCGCCGGCTGCTTGGAGCGGCACATCGACGGTTGCTCCTTCGCGCGCCAGGAACTCGCAGCCGTGCAGCCTGCCGTTGCTGCTGCGGTACAGGCACAGCCAATGCCCGGCCGCGACCGCGAACCTGGTGCCGGGATGCAGATGGTCTCCGTTCGCGCGCACGTCGCAGTCCGCACGTCGCAGGTAGAGCTCGATGTCGGACACCGCAGCCCGTTCGCCGCCCTGCGTCGGGAACCGCACGCGCGCCGGCGCCGGTTGCGTGACGCGGCCGAGGTCGAGCTGGGACTTCCCGTCGACCCACAGCGGGCCGAGCTCGCGCAGGGTCATCCCATCGACCCGCACGTCGATCCGGTACGAACCAACGCCGAGTCCGCCCAGTTCGAATGCGCCCTCCGCATCGGGCGCCATCGCGATGCCGCGCCCGCTCGGCAGATGCCAGATCCACACGGTGCTCTCGGCGTTCCATGCGGGCGGAATGTCGAGGGTGAGCCGCACACCGCCAGTGCACGCGATCTCACGCAGATCGAACCGGACGTCGAGCGATCCGGCGAGGACGCACGGCAGCATCGCGACCGGGAGCGAGGGGCCATCGTTGCGGAACAGCTCGAGACGGCCGGCGCCCGGGAGGTTGGGGAGCACGAACTCGCCGGACTCCTGCACGGTGCAGGCATCGACCCACTGCTCGTCGATGGACGTGTAGACGATGCGCCAACCGTGCAGCGCCGTGCCGTCTGCACCGAACGCGCGGCCGGCGATCATGGCTGCGCGTTGCAGCGTGAGATCGACCGACGTCTTGGCCTGCGCGGCGACGACCGCCTCGCCCTCGGCGATGCCGGCATCGCTCCCGCCGGCGCGCATGCGCCAACGGCCCGGCTGCAGTGACGAGAAGGAGAACCGCCCCTGCTCGTCGGACGTCGCCGTCAGCGCTTCGCCGCCCGCGGCCGGTTGGCACCAGACGGTTGCACCCGCCACCGGCGTGGCGCGTGCGTCGAGCAGGCGCCCCTCGATCCCGGCCCTGGGAGCAGCCGGCCGACGGCCGCTGAGATGCAAGAGCAGCACAGCCTGGAAGGCGTGACTGCGCGTGGCTGCATTGGCGAGGACCGGCTCGGCAGGCGCGACCCTGCCATGGGCCGCGCGCGCGGTCGCAAGCTGGAGCACGATTTCCTGGTCGATGCGGACGGTATGCGCTGCCGAGATCTGGGCGAACAGCGTGCGCGCCAGCGCGTTCGAGAGCACGCGCTGCGGATCCGTCTGCTGCACCGTCGGGAGCACCGGCTCCGGATCCAGACGCAGCAGCATCCGATCGGCGAACGAGACGCCCGGATGCGCGCACTCTGGCAGACCCGCAACCGGCCCCGCGGACTCGGCTGCCAGGAGCTGGCGCGCTTCGAGTACCTCGACTGCACCACCCGGCTCACCGAGCAACGTCCACCGCTGCGTGGCGCCGGCCTGCACCTGCAACCGACGCAGCTCCGCAGGCACGCGCGCATCCGACGAGCCTGCGGGCAGGATCCCGAGGTCGATCTCCATCGTCTGCTGTCGGCCGCGCCAGCGCAGGATCGTGGTGCCATCCGCTCCAGTGCGCTGCGGCCACGCCTGCGGGGTTCCGCCGGCCGGCGCGAACGCCAGCTGCACGTCGCGCACCGGCAGACCGTCCGCGCTGACGACGAGGCAGGACAGCGTGAACTCGAACTCGTGCTCGAGCGCAAGTCCGGCGGGCAGCGCCGGCGCGGATGCCACCGGCTCCCGCACGATGTCGCGCAGTATCTGACCGGGCGCCGCATGCTCGGGCGCGGGCGCCGATTCCCGGGCAGCGGTTGCCGTCGCGTCCTCGGGAGCCATGCGGACCGGATCGGTGTGTCCCAGCAGCAGCCATGCCACTGCCAGCAGCAGCACGGCCGAGGCCAGGACGAGCCAGCCCGCGGAACGCATCGCGGCAGTCTAGCCGTGCATGCGGGACGGCCCTGCCGGCGATTGCACGGTCGGGCGACGTTCCCCGGTGCACGGTGGCTCAATCGGCAGCGCGCCGCGCGCCGATCAGGTCTCCGGCCGGCATGCGCGTCCACGACATCGATTCCTTCCGAGCAGCGCTGCAAAAGAAGAGCGCTGCCGGCGCCGCGCCGGATCCGCAGGACGCATGGTTCGCGGCGCTGCCGGCGGCCGAGCAGGAGCGGCTGCGCCAGGTGTGGGCGCAGCAGGATGCACGGCCCGCACGCTGGGACGCCATGCGCCGCCGCCGCGCGCTGCGGCTGATGCGCGAGTGCGCGATGCTCCTCCCGATCCCGTTGTTCTGCGCGAACCTGTTGTTGCTGTCGTTCGGCAAGCTCCTGCTCCTGACCGGCGCGAGCGCCGGCGCCGGCGCGCTGATCGGATTCGTGATCCACCGCGGCGGACTCGGGCGGTTCGGGTCGTCGCTGCTGGGCCTGCTCGGCTACTTCGTGATGCAGATGACGCTCGGCGGGTTCAAGGTGGGCGTCATCGAGCTGATGTTCCTGTTCCTCGGCGCGTGGCTCAGCACGATGCTGTTCGCGGCGTACGGGTTCCGGATCGAGCTGCGCGACGTCGAAGGGGAGGACTGGATCACGCCGGGGTAGAGTGCGCCGTCCGTCTTCCGAGGAGACAGGCCATGGTCGTCCGACGTTCGAAGCTCGCAATCGTCTGTCTGTGGTTCGCGCTGGCCGGTTGTCAGTGTCCCGGCGGCGGTGCCGCGCAGCCGGCGCAACGGCGGGTGACTGCGGAAGAGATTGCGGTGCTGCGGGAGATCGAGACCTTGCGAGAGCGGATCTATCAGGACTTGGAATCCCTGAAGGCGGTTGGCAGGGCCTCGAGTGAGGCAATCGAGCTGGCGAAGATCGCTCTGCTCGAAGCCCGCCTCGCCCGCATCCGCGCCGAAGCCGCAGCCGGCAACTGAGCCGCGAACTGCGCATCCACCCATCCCCGCGGCACCCGCGCTCTGCGGCATCCGCTAGCCTGCCCGCCGCAGGAGCAGCGCCATGCCGCACCAGGACTCCGCAGACCCCCGATCCCCCCGCGTCGTGACCGGCATGCCGAGCGTCGAGCTCTCGCGTGAGGAGTTCGACCGGCGGTTCCGGGCGCAGTTCTACGACCCGGCGTTCGACTCCGTGCGCGCGCAGCTCGATGCCGTCGCCGAGGTCGCCTGGAAGACATACCACGAGTACCACAAGAGCCCGCGCAAGCGCCGCGCCGGTCCAGGCTTCGCGGAGCAGGAGTTCGAGCTGCCGATCGAATGGCTCGAGACGCGCCGGCGGATCGCGGAAGCCGAAGCCCGCCGCAACGCCGCGGGCGCGCCGTCGCGCTTCCTCGTGATCAACGGCGCTTCGCGCAGCGACCAGTCCTGCCCCGGCGAGATGTCGAAGACCTACCGCCTCGCGCGCCTCGCGCAGCAGGCGATCGAGCAGCAGGATGCCTGCGAAGTCGACTTCCTCGACCTGTCGGTGCTGGTCTCGGAGTACGGCCGCACGATCCATCCGTGCAAGGCCTGTGTCTCGACGGCGATGCCGCTGTGCCACTGGCCCTGCTCCTGCTATCCGAACCACGCGGTCGGACAGGCGCAGGACTGGATGAACGAGCTGTACCCGCGCTGGGCCGCCGCCCACGGCGTGTTGATCGTCAGCCCGGTGCACTGGTACCAGGCTCCTTCGGTGTTGAAGCTGATGATCGACCGGCTGATCTGCGCCGACGGCGGGAACCCGGACCCGACGACGACGCACGGCAAGGACCCGGCCCGCGCGAAAGCACTCGAGCTGCAAGGCTGGGACTATCCCAAGCACCTCGCCGGGCGCGCGTTCGCGGTCGTCGTGCACGGGGACGCCGCCGGCGTCGAGAGCCTGACCCGCAACCTGGGTGACTGGCTGACCGACCTCGGATTGATGCAGGCGGGGCCGCTCGCGTCGATCGGGCGCTATGTCGGCTACTACGCGCCGTACGCGACGAGCCACGACGAGTTGGATGCCGATGGCGCGGTGCAACAGGAAGCCCGCAACGCCGCTCTCAGCCTGGTCGCGACGGTCCGCGACCTGCGCGCCGGCCGGCAGCCGGATCCGTCGGCCGGCCTCGAGCCACCGCGGCAGAAGTGACGAGGCCTGGGCAATTCCGATGGTGGACGCCGGTTCGGCAGGGACGAAGCCCGTGGATCGTGCGCCTGAGCTGACTGCGCCGCCCGCCGCTCCGCCGCGGATCACGCAACCGATCGTGTTCTTCGATGGCGTCTGCGGCCTGTGCAACCGCTTCGTCGATCGGATCCTGCGCGCCGACCGGCACGGCAGGCTCCGCTTCGCCACGCTGCAGGGCGTGACCGCGCGCGAGATGCTGCCCACACCACCGGACGATCCGCGCGAATGGACCGTGATCTACGTCGACGAACGCGGCCGGCACGAACGCTCGGACGCGGCGATCGAGATCTGGCGCCGCGTCGGCGGCTGGCGGCGCGCAGCAGTCCTGCTGCGCGTCGTGCCGCGCGTGCTCCGCGATCAGGTCTACCGCGTCATCGCGCGCAACCGCTACCGCTGGTTCGGCAAGCGGGATGCGTGCCGCATCCCGTCACCGGCCGAGCGCGCGCGGTTCCTGGCGTAGCGATTGCGTTCCGTCAGCTCCGCAGCGGCCGCAGGTAGTGCTGCTGCACGTAGATCCCGGTCACGAAGCCGGTGTAGAGGCCTTGGTAGTTCCCGGACAGGTAGTGGATGCCACCGTAGATCCGGCTCATCCCGCTCTCCCAGGCCGCGTCGTACACGTGCGCGTACGACCGCTTGATCCCGGGCAGGTCGTCCGAGCCGACCGAGAACGGCACCAGCTTGCCGAAGAACGCGCCGAGCACGGCCGCGGCCGAACCACTGAACGTGCTGTGGCCCGACGTGTACTCGGGGAATGGCGGGGTCTCGAGCAGCGGCTCCCAGCCGTCTTCCCGCAGCGTGAACGGATTGCCGTCAGTATGCCCCAGCGGGATCGCCGTGATCGGGCGCCACAGGCCGTACACGTACTTGCAGTCCCAGCAGACGATCGCCGAGTCGGCGAGTGCGAAGTTCAGCAGCGCGAACATCCGCGCGTTCTCGTGCAGCTCGTTGTGCTGCGACTTCGCCAGCTCCTGCGCGATCTCGTTCCAGTGGCCGGGCGGCGTCGCGGTCTTGGGGCCGTAGCCCCAGAACTTCGCGATCTGCGTCTGATCCGGCGTGCGCAGCTTGCTGTCCTTGCGGCCGAGGAGCTGCACCTGCCAGGTCTCGAGCGCGTACTCGATGCTGCGCAGGTTCGGCGGCGCCGGCGGACGAACCCAGTCGGCGCGCGGCACCGCGAACGTCGTGACCTTGCCCCAGTTCGGCAGCAGCGCCGGCCGCACGATCCCGCCGAACGACTTGTGCGGGCGCCACTTGCCCGGCTCGTTCGAGCCGGCGTAGGTGCCCGGGTTGTCGGAGCCGTCGCCCTTGCGCGCGGCGAGCAGCTGCTTGGCAGTCTCCGCGCCCCAGCTGATCCCGTTCGACTTCGGCGTGCCATCCGGGATCGTCGCCAGGATCGAGTCGTGCAGTGCGTCGCACTTGGCCTTCTGGGCCGGGTGCAGCGCGACCAGCACGTCGTGTGCGGCGGTCGACACGGCGGCCTCACCGGACGTCGGACCCGGCACGTTCGGCTTGACCAGGTACTGCTCGTAGCGCGGGTGGATCGCGTTCAGCGCGTCGTGCAGCGCCGCGTGCAGGATCGCCAGGTTGCGCGCCGCTGCCGGTGGGGGCGTGCCATCGGTGCGGATCGAATCGAGCGCGGCGTGGTTCCAGCGCAGGACGACGTCCTGGGCCGGGGTGAACAGGGAGAGGGCGCCGGCCGCGAGCAGCGCGGCGCCGGAACGGATGAGGTATCGCATCGGTTGCAGACTCAGGAGGAACGAGGGGGGCGCGACCGTGGTCTGGCAGGTGATCCGGCGCAGGGGGAAACGTAGCGCTGCCGACCTGCGAATCGCCACTCCCCGTGCAGGCACCGGTGCCCGTCGAGCACCCTGGCGGCGGGTCCGCTGGCGCACGGGGTCGTGGTGGCCGGGCGGCGCGGGACTTCGATCGTCCAGGCACGGCGATTGCCTCGCCGGTCGACGAGGAGTCGTCCACCCATGAATCCCAGCACCACCCATCCACCTTCGGTGGAGGTCGTCTTCATCGGCCGCGCCGCCCACGATGCCACGATCGATTTCTGCCTGCAGGCGGCGCGCACGCTGCAGCCACGCACGCGGCGCATCGACAGTTGTGAAGTGGAGATCCGCAAGCGCCGCGCAGTGACGGAGCTCCGGATCGAGATCCGCACGACTGAGGGGGACGTGGTCGTCGATCGCATCGCGATGCCGGCCGACGACGAAGAACTGCGTGGCGAGCTGCGTGAGCTGTTCGCGCAAGCTGCTAGTGGAATCGATGCGACCCGTGCGCAGCGAAGCAGCCGACCGGAGTTGCTCGGGGTGCAGGCACCAGATGCAGCGGATGCACTCGCTGCCGGCGCGCCGGAGCTCGAGCCGCCGCCCTGCACCTGGTACGGCTGATCGCGGCACCGCCGGCACGTCACGTGCAACGTGCCGGCGATGATTCCCGCGGTCACGTGGCTCGTGTCGTTGTGCGCCTTCGTTCTGCTTGCCAGCTCCGTGCCCGCCCAAGAGCCGGATCCCGTACCCAAGGGGGACGACCCGGCGACGTACCTGCCGGTCGTCCTCGAGAAAGACTTCGACCAGATCCTGCGTGAGGACACCGAGGCGCGACCGGCAATCCTCGAGCGGCAGCGCAGCCTGCTCGAGCAGCGCTACGACCTGCGTGACCAGCCTGCCACCGTCATGATGTCCGGCGGACGGAAGGCGGTGCAGCAAGGGGTGCGCGTGAAGTTGCACGGCGAGGTGAGCTGGGCCGACCTTGCCGCGATGACGCCGGATGCGATCAAGCAGCGCGGCTTGTTCCCCCGCGGTTTCCGACCACTGCCGCACGTCAAGCACGAGGTCGGCGGGCAGGTGTTCCCGCAGGAGCAGATCGACGCGATCCGCCAGCTCGAGAACCGCGACCTGGACCGTTTCGACGTCGAATTCGACCTCCCTGCGCATCTGACCCCGGAGTTCCCGCCGCCGATCTTCCTGACGTCGCGCCCCGATCTGGGGGACGTCTCGCAGGGGAAGCTGCTGTCGATCGCGAACTACTACGAGCTGTTCAACGGGATCCTGACGCCGGTGCAGATGGAGGGGCTGCGGCTGCTGTTGACGCCGTTCCCGCAGCAGCAGTTCAACCAGACCGAGGATCGCAAGGTGCGCGGGCCGTCGCTCGGCGTGACCTGCCTGGACTGCCATGCCAACGGGCACACGAACGCAGCGTTCCACCTGAATCCCGACACGCGGCCGCAGAAGGCTCGCCTACGCCTCGACACGGTCAGCCTGCGTGGGATGTTCAACCAACAGATCCACGGTTCGAAGCGTTCGCTGCGCTCGGTCGAGGACTTCACCGAGTTCGAGCAGCGCACGGCGTACTTCGACGGCGACCACGTGACCGCGGCGAAGAAGGGTGTCCACCTGCCGGACCGCGCCAGCCAGGTCGCGATGATGGCGCAGATGCAGAACATGCTGGACTTCCCTCCAGCGCCGAAGCTGGATGAGTTCGGCCGCCTGCGCACGGCGCTCGCAACCGAGCAGGAACTACGCGGCGAGCAGTTGTTCCATGGCAAGGCGCGTTGTGCGACCTGCCACCCGCCGCCGGCGTTCCTCGACGATCGGATGCACGATCTCCATCTCGAACGCTTCTACCAACCGGAGGAGGTGGCGGCGCATCTGCAGATCCCGGATGGACCGATCAAGACGTTCGCGCTGCGCGGGATCAAGGACTCGCCGCCGTACCATCACGACGGTCGGCTGCTGACACTCGAGGACACCGTGGAGTTCTTCAATCTCGTGCTCGGTCTGCGGCTGGAGCCAGATGAGAAGGCTGCGCTGGTAACGTTCCTGCGCGTGCTCTGAGAGCCGAATCCGGAGCGCGACGTCACCGTTGGCGCATGTCGGTTCCGGAAACTCTGGCACCGTCCGTTCCGGAAACTCTGGCACTCGCTCGGGGAAGCGGCGCCGCCGTCCGTGACCATCTCCTGAGTCGTCTTCGCCACGTCAGCGAAGCGGCGACGGGAGCCACGGATGTACGGAGCCATGAAGCGACACGAGATCCAGATCCGACGAAAAGCCGGTCAGACCCATCACCAGATCGCGCGCGAGGCATCGGTCTCTCTGCGCACGAGCAAACGCGTCTTGAAGGAGCCCGAGGTCACGAGCGGCTCAAGGCCGACGACGAGACGACCTGGTCGTCCGAGCAAGGTCGCGGCGCACCGTGCGTTCGTCGCCGCGCTGCTCTCCGCAGAGCCTGAGCTGCCGACGCTGGAGGTGCTGCACCGAGCCCGGCAGATCGGCTACTCCGGCGGGAAGTCGGCGCTCTACGACTTGGTGCGCGAGCTGCGACCGACGCGGGTGACGCCCTTGGTCCGTTTCGAAGGGCTGCCCGGCGAGTTCAGTCAGCACGACTTCGGCGTCGTCGACGTCCAGTACGTCAGCGGCGAAGAGGAGCGCATCACCTTCTTCGCGTCGCGGCTCAAGCACTCGCGGTGGGCTGCCGTGCACGTCACGCCTGACCAGCGCGTCGAATCTTTGGTCCGCTCACTCCTGGCATCATTCGAAAGCTTCGGTGGCGTGCCGCTGATGGCGGTCTTCGACAACCCGAAGACCGTCGTGGCCGGGCGCAAGGGCAAGGAGATCCGGTGGAACGAGACCTTCGCCCGGGTCGCCATCGACTTCCGTTTCGCGCCGGAGTTGTGCTCGCCGCGTCGCGCGAATCAGAAGGGCGCCGTCGAGAACCTGGTCGGCTTCGTGAAGAACGGCTTCTTCAAGGTGCGTCGCTTCCACGATCGAGCGGACCTCGACCGTCAGCTCGGGGAATGGCTGCATGAAGTCAACGAAGTGCGACCCTCGCGAGCGACGGGAGTACCGCCGAAGGAGTTGCTCGCCGCTGAGCGCGCGCGCCTGCGGCCGATGGCGATGCCGGCGGCGGAGTACGCGTTGAAGGTGCCCGTGTTCGTCGGTCCGACGGCGCGCGTCAGCTACGAGGGAGCCCTCTACTCGATGTCGCCGAGGACCATCGGCTGGAGCGCGACGCTGCATCTGTACGCCGACCGCGTGCGCATCGTCGCGGGCTCGCACGTCGCGGAGCATCCGCGGCAGCCCAAGGGCAGCGAGAGCGTCGACGGCGCGCATCGAGCGGAGATGCTGTCCTTGGTCTCGGGTGAGCGCGCGAAGCGCTACTTCAAGCGTGAGCAGATCCTCGGCCTAGGCATCGACGCCGAGACGCTGCTCACCGAGATCGTGCACCGGCATCCGCGCAGCTGGTACGGCGAGGTCGAGATCCTGTTCGACCTGCTCGAGACCTTCGGTCAGGAGCGACTGCGCAACGCGCTGCGCGTCGCCGTGCGGCAGAAGGAGTTCGCCGCGCTCTACGTCACCAGCTTGTTCGATCGGGAGGTCGTGTGAAGCCCGCATCGATTGATCTCGAGCAGCTGCTGCGCCGCCTGCACCTGCCGACCGTGCGCCGGCTATACGCCGTCCTCGAGGAGCGCGCCGAGAAGGAGGAGATGAGCTACCGCGACTACCTCGCGATCCTGATCGCCGAGGAGGTCGCACATCGCGGTCAGACGCGTGTACGTCGATCCGTGCACCAAGCGCGCTTCCCCTTCCTCGCGACCATCGAAGAGTTCGACTTCACCTTCCAATCCTCGGTGAAACTCTCGCTCCTGGGCTCTGCTCTCGGACCCGAGCTCATCAGCGAGGGCAGAACCATGGTCCTCTGCGGCCCCTCGGGCACCGGCAAGACGCACCTCGCGATCGCCATCGCCTACCGCGCGATCCAGAACGGCGGCGCCGCCGTGTTTCGCGAGGCGAACCACCTGATCGAGGAGCTCTCGGAGGCGACCGGTCGTGGCACGCTGCGCGAGGCCATTGAGCCGTACCTGCACACCGACGTGCTGGTGATCGACGAGCTCGGTTACCTCACCTACCCCCAGGACGCCGCCAACGTCCTCTTCCAGGTCGTGAATCAGCGCTACCTGCAGAAGAAGGCGATCGTCATCACGACCAACAAGCCGCTCGAGAAGTGGGCCGCCGTGCTGCACGACAAGGACCTCGCTGAGGCCATCATCGACCGCGTCCTCGCTCGCGGTAGGCTCATCGAACTACGCGGCACGTCCTACCGGACGCGCCACCTCAAGAACCCCAAGGACGACGGCACTCCTCTCCTCGATTCGAGTGCCAGAGTTTTCGGAATCAGCGGGCCAGAGTTTCAGGAACCCACAGCGCACACGCCGTGCGAGTCTTGCAACGGCGGCATGCAAGGTCTGCACGCGCCTGAAAACTGCATCGCGTGGAAAGCGTGTGCAGAGAATCTGAGGAACTCGCGGTGGTCGCGCGCGGCGAGCTTTCGCGGTGGCGCGCGCACGCATGGGCGCACGCATCCCTTTGGCGGCACGGAGGTTGCCTTTCTGCTGCGCAGAAAGGCCCACGCATGAATCCGGTAGAGAGGATCGCGATTGCGCCGGCGGCCGGCGAACGTCTGGTCATCGTCTCGAATCGCCTGCCCGTCCGGCGCGTCATGCGCCGCGACGGAGCGCAGAGCTGGCAGTTGAGCCCCGGCGGACTCGTCAGCGCGCTGCAGCCGATCTTCGCGCGGCGGGGTGGTACGTGGGTCGGCTGGCTCGGCGATGCGACGACTGCGCGCGAGCGGTCGATCGACCACGACAGCATGCATCTGCAACCGGTCTCGATCTCGACCGCTGAGCTCGCGGACTACTACGACGGCTTCTGCAACCGCAGCATCTGGCCGCTGTACCACGACAGCCTGCGGCTGCCGGCGTACCGGCGCGAGTGGTGGGATGCGTACGTGCGCCTGAACCGCCGCTTCGCCGACGCGGCGATCGCGCAGGCCGGGTCGGACGACGTGATCTGGGTCCACGACTACCAGCTGCAGCTCGTGCCCGGAATGATCCGCGCGCGTGTGCCGAATGCGCGGATCGGGTTCTACCTGCACATCCCGTTTCCGCCGCTCGAGCTGATGGCGCAGCTCCCGTGGCGACGCGAGCTGCTCGAAGGCCTGCTCGGCGCCGATCTGATCGGATTCCAGACCCGCGACGCAGCGCGGAATTTCCAGCGCGCGGCGCGGCACCTGGCGATGGCCCGCCCCGGGATCCGCCATTCGAGCCTGTCGTGGAACCGCCGCAGTGTCGAACTCGGCGTATTCCCGATCTCGATCGACGTCGAGCGCTTCGAAGAGCTCGCACTCAATCCAGAGGTCCGTGCGGATGCCGAACGGATCCGTGCCGCCGCGGGCGGACGCAAGCTCCTGCTCGGCGTCGACCGGCTGGACTACACCAAGGGTGTCGACCACCGGCTCGAGGCATTCGCTGCGCTGTTGGCGCGCGGCCGCGGCGCCGAGGAGCTGGCGATGATCCAGATCGCGGTGCCGACGCGGCATCGCGTGCCGGAGTATGCGACGCTCGCGCGGCGCATCGAGCAGATGGCGGCGCGCATCAACGAGGAGTTCGGCGGTGGCGAGCGCGAACCGGTGCAGTGGATCGCCGAGAACCTGCCGCCGCACGCATTGGTCGCGCACTACCTGGCCGCCGACGTGCTGGTGGTGACGCCGCTGCGCGATGGGATGAACCTGGTCGCGAAGGAGTTCGTCGCCTCGCGCCTCGACCACAGCGGCAGACTGGTGTTGAGCGAGTTCGCGGGCGCTGCGCAGGGGCTCCGCCACGCCGTGCTGGTCAATCCGCACGATTTGGAGTCGCTGGCAAACGCGATGGAACGCGCGGTCAGCATGGATCCCGCTGAGGCCGGTTGGCGGATGCGGGTCATGCGGGAGTACGTCCGGCGGCACGACGTGGATGCGTGGGCCGACGCGTTCCTGCGCACGCTGGCGCGGGCGACCGGCGAGCGCCGGGCGCGCCAGCTGCAGGCCCGGCGCAAGGCGATCGCGCCGGCTGCGGCGAGCGAAGGACGGACCATCCGCGTGCTGCGGCGGGTCGGGCAGGTAGCTCCGGCGGCGAACTGGTGACTTGGCGGACAGCGCGGCGGTCCGGGGCCCGGCCTGTGCGTCGAGGCCGGTAGCGAACCGTGGGCAGGGCAGCGGCGCGACCGTTCACGGACTCCGGGTCGCCGCGAGGTTCTCAGCGCGAACGGTTCCACGCCGCCGGCTGGCAGCTCGTCTACGAACGCTTCGTGCCGGACCTGCAGCCACTGCGTGAGGCGCTGTGCGCGCTCGGCAACGGTTGCTTCGTGACCCGCGGCGCGTTCGAGGAGGAGACGGCCGGCGGCGTGCACTACCCGGGCACGTACCTGCACGGCGGCTACGACCGCCTGCAGAGCGAGATCGCCGGCCGGGTCATCGAGAACGAAGACCTCGTGAACTGGCCGAACTGGCTGCCGCTGTCGTTCCGACCTGCCGGTGGCGAGTGGTTCCACGTCGCCGAAGTCGAGCTGCAGTCGTTCCGCCAGGAGCTGGACCTGCAGCGCGGGCTGCTGCGGCGCGCGCTGGAGTTCCGCGACCGGGCCGGACGGACGACGCGGCTCGTCAGCCGGCGGCTGGTGTCGATGCACGACCCGCATCGTGCCGCACTCGAGTGGCTGCTGACGCCGCTCGACTGGAGCGGCGAGATCGAAGTCCGCACCGGCCTGGATGGGCGCGTCACGAACTCCGGAGTCGAGCGGTACCAGGAGCTGGCGGGGCAGCATCTGGAGGTCACCGACTGCCACGAGTTCGACTCCGGCGCGGTCGCGCTGACGGCGCGCACGGTGCAGTCGCGGCTGCGGATGTCGCAGGCGGCACGGACGTCGATCCACCGCGCCGACGCGCCGCTCGACGTCGACTGGCGCACCGACGCTGGTCCGGCCGCGATCTGGCAGCATGCGACGGTCCGCTGCCGCGCCGGCGAGCCGCTGCGGATCGAAAAGCTCGTGGCGATCCACGCGTCGCGCGACCGTGCGATCAGCGAGCCGGGGATCGCCGCGGCGACGCAGGTGCAGCGCATCCCGCGGTTCGAGGAGCTGGTCACGACGCAGCGCCAGACGTGGGGCGCGTACTGGCGCCGCGCCGATCTGCAGCTGCTCGGCATGCAAGACCCGGAGCCGCAGCTCGCGCTCCGCGCGCACGTGTTCCACCTGCTGCAGACGACCTCCGACAACACGATCGACCGCGACGTCGGCGTGCCATCGCGCGGCCTGCACGGCGAGGCGTACCGCGGGCACATCTTCTGGGACGAGCTGTACATCTTCCCGTTCCTGAACCTGCGGCTGCCGGAGCTGACACGTTCGTTGTTGATGTACCGCTACCGCCGCTTGCCGGAGGCGCGGTGGATGGCGCAGCAGGCCGGCTACGCCGGCGCGATGTACCCATGGCAGAGCGGCAGCGACGGGCGCGAGGAGAGCCAGGTCGTGCACCTGAATCCGCGCTCGGGACGTTGGATCCCCGACCGGACGCACCGCCAGCGGCACGTCGGCGCCGCGATCGCGTTCAACGTGTGGCAGTACTTCCAGGCGACCGGCGACATGGAGTTCCTGACCGGGCACGGCGCTGAGATGCTGCTCGAGATCGCGCGCTTCTGGGCCAGCATCGCGCAGCCGGAGGCGGGGACCGACCGCTACGGGATCCACGATGTCGTCGGACCGGACGAATTCCACACGCACTATCCCGGCGAGGAGTCGCGCGGTCTGCGCAACAACGCCTACACGAACGTCATGGCGTCGTGGTGCCTGCGCCGCGCCGGCGAGGCGTTCGCGCGGCTGGCAGAAGACCGTCAGGCCGAGCTGGCGGCCGCGATCGGATTGCGCGACGAGGAGCTGCAGCAGTGGGAACGGATCGCGAGCCGGCTGCTGGTGCCGCAGCAGGACGGGATCATCCTGCAGTTCTCCGGCTGGGAGGATCTCGAGGAGCTCGACTGGGACGCGTACCGCGAGCGCTACGACGACCTCCAGCGCGTCGATCGGATCCTCGAGGCGGAGGGGGACGACGTGAACCGCTACCGCGCGACCAAGCAGGCGGACGTCTTGATGCTGTTCTTCCTGTTTTCGCGGGAGGAGCTGCAGGAGCTGTTCGCCGGCATGGGCTACCCGTTCCCGCCGGAGATGATCCCGCGCAACATCGACTACTACGTGCAGCGGACGTCGCACGGCTCGACGTTGAGCCGCGTCGTGCACTCGTGGGTCATGTCGCGCGTCGACCGTGGCGGGTCCTGGGAACTCGCGCTGCAGGCGTTGCGCAGCGACCTTACCGACACCCAGGGTGGCACGACCAGCGAAGGGATCCATCTCGGCGCGATGGCCGGCAGCGTCGATCTCGTGCAGCGCTGCTACACCGGGATCGAGATGCGCGACGACGTGCTGTGGCTGAACCCCCGCCTGCCGCGGCAGCTGCCCGGGCTCGCCTGCCGGATCCGGTACCGGAGCCACTGGTTGACGCTGCGGATCGCGCAGGACCGGTTGCACGTCCGGTTCGACCAGGGCTGCTCGGAATGCGTGCAGATCGGGTTCCGCGATCAGGTGTTCCCGATGCGGCAGGGCGAGGAGCGGGTATTCGAGATCGCGCCGGAGGGGAGCCGCATGCAGCGATGAGCGCTGCGCAACGGATCGTGACCGTGACGCTGAACCCGCGCCTCGGCAAGACCGGCGTGGCGATCGGGAGCGCGTGCTCGTGACCAGCGAGCAGGTGTTCACGGCCGTCATCGCCGACATGGACGGAGTGCTGACCCGCACTGCGGGCGTCCACGAACGGGCCTGGCGGGAGATGTTCGACCCGTTCCTGGCCGAACGCCGGCAGCCGCCATTCACGAGCGAGGAGTACCGGCTGCACGTCGACGGCCGGCCGCGCTACGAAGGCGTCGCTGGATTCCTGGCCTCGCGCGGCATCGAGTTGCCGCGGGGCGAGCCGGAGGACGGTCCGGAGCGGGACACGATCTGCGGCCTCGGCAACCGCAAGAACCGGATCTTCCTGACGATGCTCGCCCGTGACGGAGTCGAGCAGTTCGCGGATGCACGGGCGGCGCTGGCGCGCTGGCGGCGCGGTGGACAGAAGCTCGCGATCATCTCGGCGAGCCGGAACTGCCGGCGGGTGCTGCAGATCGCCGGACTGGAGCAGGTCGCGGACGTGATCGTCGGCGGACCCCCGCCGGATCAGGCGGACGGCAAGCAGGCGATCCTGCGCGAGGCGGCGCTGCAGCTCGCGGTCTCCCCGGCGGCGGCGGTCGTGCTGGAGGACGCGACGAGCGGCGTGCGCGCCGCGCAGGACGCGGGCTTCGGTCTCGTCGTCGGGGTCGTGCGCGGCGATGCGGAGCAGGAGCTGCGGCTGCAGGATGCAGGCGCCGATGCGGTCGTGCGGGACGTGTTCGGGGTGCGGTTCCGCCGCCGGTTGCCGGATGCGCAGGAGCAACGGCAGGGACTCGCCGCCTGGCGCGCCGGCCGTCCGCTCGCGTTGTTCCTGGACTTCGACGGCACGCTCGCGCCGATCGTGGAAGACCCAGGGCGGGCTGCCCTGGCCGACGGCATGCGCGATGTGCTGGTCGACCTCGCGGCGCGGTGGCCCGTGGCCGTGGTCAGCGGGCGGGATCGCACCGACGTCGCCGAACGCGTCGGACTGCCGGACCTGCTGATCGCCGGCAACCATGGCTTCGACATCGCCGGGCCGGAGCTGCGCAAGACGCTGCCGGAAGCGGAGGCGGCGCGCGGCGCGGTCGCAGATGCCGAACAGCAGCTGCGCGCGCAGCTCGCCGGGATCGACGGGGTGCTGTTCGAACGCAAGCGCTTCTCGGTCGCGATCCATTACCGGCTCGTGGCGTCGTTGGGCGCTGTCGCGCAGATCGAAACCGGCGTCGCGTCCGCGGCGCGCGACCGCGGCCTGCGCATGCGGCGCGGCAAGCGCGTGTTCGAGCTGGAGCCGGACATCGACTGGAACAAGGGACGCGCGCTGCAGTGGATCCTCGACGAGATCCCGGGCATCGACCGGGAGTCGGCGTTCGCGATCTACATCGGCGACGACGAGACCGACGAGGATGCCTTCGCGATGCTCGGCGGCCGCGGCGCCGGGATCCGGGTCGGTCCGGAGACGACGACTTCGCTCGCGGACTACCGGCTGGCGGATCCACCGGCGGTGCGTCGGTTCCTGAGTGCGCTGCCGGGCGAGGACAGTGCGACGTGACCGCGTCGCGTCTGCAGCCGGGTACGCCGATCGACGCGGGAATCTTTCCCAGGCCGGAATCCTGCCTGCGGAAGATCGTCTGCCGCACGACACCCGTCGCCTACCAGGCAGGAGGATCACGTGCATCGACTCCGGACCTTGGCTGTTGGCGCGGCGCTGCTCCCGCTCTGCATTCCTGCGCAATGTCCGGCGCAGGATGCGGGGGCCGCGACGCACATCGCATGGGAGAACGATTTCGACGCCGCGCTGCAGCGGGCGCAGAAGGAGAGCAAGCCGATCCTGGTCGCGTTCCTCATGGACGATGAGCCGGCGAACGACGAGACGATCCAGAAGCACTACCCGGATCCGCAGATCGTCGAGATCTCGCGCAAGTTCGTGTGCCTGGCCGGCTGCCTCGGTGAGCATCCGGGCGAGGGGGGCAACTGCGGCAAGTTCCCCGGCATCACCTGTGCGCAGCACCGCGCGATCGAGAAGAAGGCACGCGCCCGTTGGCTGACCAGTGACGAGGTCTGCGCACCGCAGCACGTGTTCTGCGATCCGGAGGGCAACGTGATCCGGCGCAAGGTCTACCTGATCCCGAAGGACACGCTGTGGAAGTGCATGGCGGCGACGCTGAACGAGTTGACGAAGGACCCGACGGCGCGGGTGGCGGTCGACGACGACCGTGTGCGCGTCGACGGCTGGCTGGCAGACCTGAAGAGCCGCAACCTCGAGGTGCGCGAAGCGGCGCTGCGCGAGCTGGCCGTCGCCGATGACGACCGTGCGCTGCCGGCGGTGCTGCAGGAGACCCAGCGCAACCGCGACGATCCGACGCGGCTGGCGGCGATCGGCGCGCTCGGCCGCAAGGGGAACTACGCGGCGGTGGAGGCGCTCGGCAAGCTGCTGACCGACAAGGACGCGCGGATCGTGATCAAGACCGCCCTCGCACTGGAGACGATCCAGATCCCGGACGCATCCCCGGCGGCGCTGGCAGCGTTCAAGCGCGAGCGGCGCGACCGTGTGCGCGGGTTCCTGCTGCGGGTTGCCGCACGCTGCACGCCGAGCGATCGCGCAACGCGCGAGGCCTGCGTGCGGGCGCTGAAAGGGGCCTCCAATCAGCTCGAGGCATGCGTGCTGGTCGCGCTCGGATGGTTGAAGCCGGACTCGACGATCGCCGACGCGGTCCGTCCGCTGTTGAAGGAGAAGAACCCGGACACGCGTTCCCTCGCGGTCTGGGTGCTCGGCAATCAGCGCTCACCGGACTGCGTCGAGGCGCTCGAAGCGTTGTTGAAAGACGAGAAGACGCCGCAGGTCATCGAGATCACGCAGACGGCGCTGGCCTACTGCCGCGGGGAGAAGGTCGAGGGGTACGACACGAAGTACTCGCGGTTCTTCTTCGGCAGCGACTACTGAGCCGGCCGGGTCGGCTGCAGCAGGATCCCGGCTGCACAGTGGCGACCGCCTGGCGGGGCGCGTAGAACCCGCGCCTCGTCGCAGGAGGTCCGATGTCACTTGCAGATCTGTGGCTGCCGATCCTGGTGGCCGCCGTCGCCGTCTTCATGGCCAGCTCCGTGGTCCACATGGTGCTGGCGATCCACAAGAACGACTTCCAGAAACTGCCGAACGAAGCGCAGGTCATGGACGCGCTGCGCAACGTCGGCGTGCCCCCCGGCAACTTCGCGATGCCGCACTGCGGCTCGATGCAGGAGCTGGGGACGCCGGAGTTCCAGGAGAAGATGCGGCGCGGTCCGGTCGTCATGATGACGGTGCGGCCGAGTGGCCCGATCACGATGGGAAAGTCGCTGTTGCAGTGGTTCCTGTACTGCGTGCTGATCGGGGTGTTCGTGGCCTATCTCGGACGCCTCACGCTGGCGCCGGGCGAGGAGTTCATGAAGGTGTTCCGGGTCACCGGCGCCGTCGCGTTCCTCGGCTACGGGTTCAGCAGCGTCATGGACTCGATCTGGAAGGCGATCCCGTGGAGCGTCACGCTGAAGTTCCTGTTCGACGGCCTGGTCTACGCGCTGCTGACCGCGCTGATCTTCGGCTGGTTCTGGCCGGCGGCGGCCTGACGCCGCCGCGGAACGCTCAGCCGGATTCCTTCTCGACCAGCTTCGGCCGGCAGGTCAGCGCCAGCGAGAAGCGCCCCCGGCGGACCGGCACCAGCTGCACGTCCGGGCACTTCTCGAGCAGGCGCTTGCGCAGCAGGATCAGCCGGCTCTCCAGGTTGTCCTTGTAGGCCGGCAGGCCGAGCGACGAGTCGAGCCGCAGCTCGCGGTTGGTGAACTCCACCCGTCCGTCGGCGCCGTGCTCGCGCAGCAGCTTCCACAGGATCCGGCCGGGCACGTTGCGGACCAGGTACTCCCCGTCGACGAACACGCAGTCGTCGTTGCGGTAGTAGACGAACGTCCGCACCGGTGCGTGCTGCGGTGGATTCGTCGCGGCGATCGGCGCCGGCGCGCCCTCGTCGTCCTCCGGCTGCTGCATCCGTTCGATGCCGGCCGCGATCTGGTTCGCGACGATCTGCAGGAACGACTCGTGCCACGGATCGAACCGCATCGGGTCGCGGCTCTCGACGGCGAGCACGCCGATCAGCCGATCGCCGACCAGCATCGGCAGCGCCAGCTGCGCCTGGGCGTCGGCCAGGCCCGGCAGCGGGATCTCCGGCGCCATCGGCAGGCCGCTCTGCTGCACGCGGGCGCGCACGGCCCGCGCGTAGCGCAGATCGGCGGCGAGTCCGCGCGCGCACAGCATCCGGCGTGATGCCGCCGCCTGACCGATCAGGCCGACGCCGACCGGGACTTCGGCACCGATCCCGTGCTCGCCATAGCCATGGCTCGCGATCGTCGTCAGCCGCTGACCGTCCGGTTCGGCGAGCAGGATCATCGAATGCTCGAACTCCAGCATTTCGGCGAGCGCCTGCAGCGTGCTGCCGAGCAGCGCTTCGAGGTGGCAGGCGCGCGCGATCCGATCGGACACGACCTGCAGACTGCGGATCTCGGTCAACGGCCCCGGACCGGTTGCCGGCAGCGCGGCCTGCGGAGCGCCGTCCGGCGGCGTGAGGTATTCCGGGATCGGTTCGAGTGCGAGGATTTCGAACACGTCGGCCGACAACAGCCGGAACACGCCGTCCATCCCGGTGTGCGTCGCGATCGCCTGGATCCGCAGCGCCATCTGGTCGAACAGCGGCCCCGACGTCTCCTCGTGCAGGAACCGCAACCGCAGATGCCACGCCTCGAACGTGACCGGGTCGTACAGCACGACCGACGCGAACGGGTTCTCCAGCAGGTTCTGCTTCGTCTTGTTGAAGAACTGGCAGGACAGCGCGACGCGGCGGTCGTCGATCAGGTGCACCTGCGAGAGATATGTCACGTTCGGCTCGCCGCCGCGGCTGCAGGTGGCGATGACCGAAGGGACGATGCCCTGGAAGCAGGCCTCCAGTTCGGCGAGCGGGCGGGTCAAGGTTCGCTCCGCGCCAGCTTCGCGCCGGCGCCTGGTCCCGGCGTCTGGTCGTAGATCGACTCGACCTCCAGCCGGATCGCATGGCACGGCCACCAGGTGACGCGGAGCGTCAGCCGCTCCGGCAGCCCGAGCCAGGCGAGTTCTTCGGCCAGGCCGTGCCGGTAACGCTCGATGCGCTGGCGGTCCGCCGCGGCCGCTGGCGCCACCGCCGTCACGCGTCCCTTGATCTGGACCGAGCGGTGGTCGCGCGGCCGCGAGAAGCAGACCGCGATGCGCGGGTTCTCGCGCAGGTTCGCCAGGGTCCGCGCCGACGTCGCATCCGGCACGAACACCGTGACGTCGGTGCAGCAGGGCTCGGCGCGCGCGCCGAGCGCGCGCATGCCCTCCGGCTGTCCGGCCGCGTCCGCCGTGCCGACCTGGACCGAGATCCCGGACTCGAGGAAGGCAGCGAGCGAAGCGGACAGCGGCAGCGGCACAGCGGCCGCGGATCCTACGGATGCGGATCAGCGATGCATCACGGCCGTGCCTTCGGCGTTCAGCGGTGCATCGCCGGCGGCAGCGGCTCCGGCACGCGGTTGCGGATCGGCGGGATGCTCTGCAGATAGGCGTAGATCGCGCGCAGGTCCGCCTCGGTCATGTTGGAGTACGCCGGGATCGGCATCGGCGGCAGGACCTGGCGGCCGGTGCCGAGGTGACGACCGGTCTGGATCGTGCGGACGAACTGTTCTTCGGTCCAAGCTCCGAGCCCGGTTTCGCGGTCCGGGGTCAGGTTGGCCGTGAAGCTGACGCCCCACGGACCGGACCATGCGGTCATCGAGCCGGAGGCGAGGGTGACCCAGGGGCCTTCGGGCAGCGCCGGTGCCGGCGGCAGTGTCATCGCCTCGGGGTGCCCGGAGAGATGGCGGTCCGGATCCGGCTCCGGCCCCTGCGCGCCGAGGCGCCACGGCGTGTGGCAGTCGGCGCAGCCGGCGATCGCCGTCAGGTAGCGACCGCGCTCGACCTGCGTCGCGGCGGGATCGCCAACAGGGAACATCGTCAGGCCGAGACCGGTGCTGGCGGCCAGCACCGAACCGAGGATCAGCAGGCTCTTCATCGAATCGACTCCGTTGCGTCTGGGTTGAGGTCTTCCGCGATCCAGGACCGGATCAGGTCCACCGCGGTGAGGTCGGGCGTGCGGCTGCCGAACGGCGGCATCCGCAGCGCGGGGTTGTCGGTGGCAATGCGCAGCCAGAGCAGGCTCTGCTCCGGCGCGCCGGGCGTGATGCGGTCACACGCGTTTGCGGAGCTGCGCGGGCGGAGCAGGCTCGGCGCGCCGATCGCCGTCGGCAGGACCGGGCCTTCGTCGCCGGTCCGGCAGCTCAGATCGAGGCCGATCCCGGCGAGGGCACCAGCCGGGTGGTGGCAGCCGCTGCAGTTCGCGTGCAGCCAGCCACGAACGGCGCGCTCGCGCGGGGTCCGCGCAGCGATCCGCGGTGGCCGCTGGAGCAAGGCCGCCGATGCGCCGCGCAGGATGCCGCGCGCAGCGAGTTGCTCGATCGTCGCCGGGTTCGCCAGTGCCGCATGCGGCGCGAGCGGGTCCCGATCGGAGGAGAGCTGCAGCGCCGTGAAACCGAGCACCGGGGAGCAGCTGGCCATGTGGCAGGCGGCGCAGTCGCTGCGGGGAGGCACACCGGCATGGACCGCGCCGGCCGGCGGCACGAGCGTCGCATCCTCGGCGCCCGCCGCTGCCCAGTAGCTGGCGAAGCGCGAGGTGCCGTCGGCCAGCTGCTCGCTGAACCGCGTCTCGGTGCCGGCGGGCCGGCGGAGCTGCTGCCACAGGCGGGTACCCGGCGGGTACTGCCAGCGGTCCGGGTCGGTGGCGTCGATCGAGGCGCCGTCGGGAAGCCGGATCCAGTGCCGCAGCTCGGCGCCATCGAGCCACTGCGGATACTGCGGCGCATAGGCCAGCACGGCGGGGGCGAGGACTTCGCTCGCGCTGCCCGCATACAGCCCGGTGTCGGCCAGGCGCGCCGGCAGCGGGGCCGGGGCGGGTGCCGGCTCCGGGCCGCACGCGGCGAGCAGCAGGGCGGTGGTCGCCGTCGCGAGCCGGACCCGCATCGTTGCCGCACGTCGGACTGCGTCTCTCATCGCGAGAGACACCTACGGCATCGGCGCGCGGCGCTCTTCCTCCGTGATCCCTGAGTCGTTCCTAAGAAAACGCTACGGGAGGGCGTCGATCCAGGCACCGATCAGATCGACCGCCTGCTGGTGGACCAGGTGCGAGGCGAGCGGCGGCATCCGGGTCGCGTCGAGGCGGCGCATCCGCTCCCACAGCACGCTGGCTTCCTTGGACCCGGATCGGATCCGCCAGGCGTCCGGCAGTCCGAGGTCGCCGTGGGAGGGGCGCACGTCGATTGCGCGCAGATCCTGCTCCGCCGTCGTGATGCGCAGGTCCAGGTCCGTCGGTGCCGGTGCGCCGGGTGCGTGGCAGAGCGCGCAGTTGACGGCGAGATATGCGCGCGCGCGCGCGGCGAGGGGCTGCGCCTGGTCGGATGGATCCGCGTACGCCGGAAGCTGCTGCGGATCGCTCAGCCCGCGCAGCAACCGCAGGTCACTCCAGTGTTGGAGCTGGTTCTTCGTGCTGCCGCCGGCCGTGATCGGCCGGTTGAGCTGGCGCGTGCGAATGCCGAGCAGCGTGCCGGCTGCGGGGTTGTGGCAGGTCGTGCAGTCGGTGCGCGCGGGGTAGGTCCAGAGCTGCGTCCGCCGACCGCCGGGCGCGCTCGGATCCTCGATCTCGATCGACTCGGTGGCGCGCGCGCCGATCAGCTCGGCGTCGTCCTGCGCCGGATTCCACCGGTACGTGTAGCCGCTCCAGCCGGCCTGCTCGTGCACCAGCACGCGGGTCTCCAGGCGCCGCCGGCTGCTCGGATCCCCGACGCGCGTCTCGAGCTCGAAGTGTTTCACGAGCACGGCGCCCTGCGGCAGCGTGAACGGTTCCTCCGGCGTGAAGTCCATGACGCCGCCCGTCAGCGCGACGAAGCGACGCTTGTGTGCGCCGTCCGACCAGAGCTCGGCCTGCACGGAGTACTCATGCACGCCGGCCGCCGGTGCGAGCACGCCGAGGTCGCGGAACAGTCCCGTCTGCGACAGCAGGCGCGGGAACGGCGCATTGCCCGAAGTCCCGCGTTCGAGCCGGTAGATCGTGCCGTGGTGGCTGACGAGCAGGACCTCGCCGTCGCGCTTGTGGCCGAACGAGACGACGTTGACCAGGCCGCCGAGCATCGCGTTCGTCTGCAGCACACCGTCGCGCTGGGTCATGGCCCACAGGCGGCCGCTGACGTAGTCGCCGTACAGATACGAGCCGAACAGCTCCGGCAGGCGTGTACCGCGGTAGACGTAGCCGCCGATCACCGCGGCGCCCTGTTCGCGGTCGTAGGCGAGCAGCGGCTGCCGGAACGCGGTCGGCGGCAGGTTGCCCGGGTTGCGGAACGGGACCTCACCCTCGTAGACGTTCCAGCCGAGGTTGTCGCCGCGTGCCAGCAACGAGACCTCTTCGCGCATGCCCTGCCCGACGTCGCCGACCCACAGCTGTCCGGTATCGCGGTCGAACGAGAAGCGCCACGGGTTGCGCAGGCCGTAGGCCCAGATCTCTTCGCGCACGCCGCCGCCGGCGCCGACGAACGGGTTGTCCGGCGGGATGCGGTACGGGAGCCCTTGGCTGACGTCGATGCGCAGCATGCTGCCGAGCAGCGTCGTGCGGTCCTGTCCGTGTCCGAACGGATCGCCGCCGCTGCCGCCGTCACCGAACGCGATGTACAGCATCCCATCCGGACCGAACTCGAGCATCCCGGCGTTGTGGTTGCCGAACGGCTGCAGCACCGTCAACACCACGGCTTCGCTGGCCGGGTCAGCGACGTCCGGGTCGCTGGTCACCTGGTAGCGCGCGATGACCGACTGGTGCGGGACGGCAGTCGTGTAGTGGACGTAGAAGAAGCCGTTGGTCGCATAGGCCGGATCGAACGCGAGCCCGAGCAGACCCTCCTCACCGCCGCTCGCCGTGACGCGGCTGCGGATGTCGAGGAACACGGTTGCCTGCGTCGTCTGCGGATCGTCGGCGAACACGAAGATCCGCCCTGCCTGCTCGACGACGAACAGCCGGTCGGTCGCGTCCGGCGCCTGCGTCACGAAGATCGGGAATGAGAAGCGGAGGCCGGGATATGCGGCCGCCAGCTCCATGCGGCCCGCGCTCGGGCCGCGCGGAGGGAACGTCAGCCGCGCATAGGTCGGTCCCGATTCGCCACCCGAGCTGCAGCCCGCGGCTGCGAGCAGGAGCAGGATGCTGAAGGTGTGCGTGCGTGCAGCGGATGGACCCATGGCTGCTCTCCCGCCTCTACGCGGACCCGGCCGCGCCGGGCCGTGCAAAGGCTTCTCTCCGGCGGCAAGGATAGTCGCGTGGATACGCGCGGTGCCGGCCGACGGACGGCGCCGGTGCGTGCGCGCGATGCCAGCGGAGGTTCCGCGGCCCCCGTTCGGGACGAAGCGTGAGTTCCATTTCGAGAAGTCACGTTGCAGCGGCGATGCGACACATGCCGATCCACGGCGCGGAACAGGGGGTGTCCGAATGGGGAGCTCGAGAGTGATGCGTCGGTTCGTATCCGGGGTCTGTGTGCTGGCGCTCGCCGCGTGCAGCGGTGGCAGCAGCAGCGGCGGCGGCGGCGGTGGGACCGGCGACCTGAACGGCAACTGGCAGTTCTTCATGAACGTGACCGGCGACGAGATCGGGCCCTACCCGATCTTCCTGATGCAGAACGGGACCGTCATCGACGGCGCCAACATCCAAGGCACCATCAACGGAGACTCGTTCCAGGTCACGTATCCCGGTTTCCTCGGCTACGACCTCGTGTTGAGCGGGACCACCGGGACGGGCAATCCCACCGGCACCGTGTCGGTGACCGGCCTGCCGTTCACCGGGACGTTCCGGATGGTGCCTTTCAGCCCGAACGGCTCCATGACCGTCAGCGGCACCGTCATGGGGCAGCCGGCGAACATCTCCGGAACCACGGCGGTCGGCGCACGCGAATACGACGACCTTGCCAAGACGAACCTGACGCAGGTCGAAGTGTCGTTCGGCGACGGGTCGATCTTCCTGGAGCTCGCATTCACGCCGACCGGCCTGGGCGTCGGCACGTTCAATGTCGGCACGCAGGTGCAGGTCGAAGTCGGCTACGTCACCGACGCCGCGCAGAACGACGTCTCCGCGACCGGCGGCACGATCACCGTCTCGCGCTACGACGGCACCGGCATGGCCGGCACGTTCTCGATCACGATGCTGGGCGGCGACTCGATCACCGGCAGCTTCGACGTGGCCTGGGACGTCGACGCGTACGAGCCCTGAGTGGTACTGAAGGGGTCTGACCCCTTTGGTACCGCCAATCTGTCAGGCCTTGCGCATGCGGCCGAACGCGAAACAGGCGCAGGCGACGGCGGCGGCGAACGCGAGATAGAACCACGCGGTCGTGCCGATCAGCGCGCCGAAGATCGGGTTGCGCGTGTCGTTCCAGTGGATCGCGTACATCAGCGCGCTCAGACCGCCGGTCAACATGGCGCCGACGAGGAGGTGGTTGCGCTCGATCGGCAGGATCCTGGTGCGCTCGGCGCCGGTCAGCAGGGCGCAGGCGATCGCGCCGCACAGGGCAGCGATCCCGGGGCCGGTGTCGAGGCCGGTCACGGCGAGTCTCATCTGCGGCATCTCGACCGCGTGCCAGGGGAGGAACGTGCCGACGGCGGCGGCGATGGCTCCCGCGGTCACGCGGCCGGAACCTTCGATTTCGACGTCGGCGTCGATCTGCGGTGCCGACATGGCCGGCCCGGTGGTGGACGGCGCGCGTCCGAACGGCTGCTTGGTGGGCGCCGGCGGCGGCGCCGAGGTTTCGTGCGTGGTCTCCACGGGTCCCCCGTCGTAGTCCCGCGCGGAGATCGGCATGCGGGCGAACTGACCTGTAATCCGGGGAGGTTTCCGCGGTTGGGACCAGCGCGACCTCGCGGCCGCGAGGAATGGGCCGACCTCGCTCCGCCCGGTCGACCAAGCGCCCCTCGGCCGCGCTGCTTGCGTCCATAGTTGCTCCGGCTCCGACCACGGCCCGGCGCGTGCCGGCCAGCTACGTTCGCCCCGCCATGACCCTCCACCTCTCCCGCCCGGCCATGCCGCGCCACGTCGCCTCGCTCCGCCAGCTCGTCGGAAACACCCCGCTGCTCGAGCTGCACTACCGCTACGCGGGTCGCGAGCGCCGGCTGTACGCCAAGTACGAGTCGCTGAACATGACCGGCAGCGTCAAGGACCGCATGGCCTGCCACATCCTGGCCGAGGCGTACTCCCGCCAGGAGCTGCGGCCCGGCGACCTGATCGTCGAGGCGAGCAGTGGCAACACCGGGATCGCGTTCGCGGCGCTCGGGCGCGCGCTCGGCCATCCGGTGCGGATCTACATGCCGGACTGGATGAGCGAAGAGCGCGTCAAGCTGATCGCGAGCTTTGGCGTGGAGGTCGTGCTCGTGACGCGCGACGAGGGTGGGTTCCGGGGCGCGGTCCAACTCGCGGAGCAGGTGGCGACGAACCAGACCGGCGTCTTCCTGCCGCGGCAGTTCGAGAACCAGGCCAACGTGCGCGCGCACGCCTCGACGACCGGCCCAGAGATCCTGCTGCAGCTCGAAGCCTTCGGCGAACGGCCGGTGGCGTTCGTCGCCGGAGTCGGCACCGGCGGCACGGTCATGGGCGTGGGCCGTGCTCTGCGTGCGGCGTTCCCGCGCGTGCGCGTGCACCCGCTCGAGCCGGCCAACTCGCCGACGTTGCGCACCGGCCGCAAGAGCGGCACGCATCGGATCCAGGGGATCTCCGACGAGTTCGTCCCGGCGGTCGTGGACCTCGAGCAGCTCGATGCGATCGTCGACGTGTGGGACGGCGACGCGATCCTGATGGCGCAGATGCTGGCGCGGCAGCTCGGGCTCGCGGTCGGGATCTCGTCCGGCGCCAACTTCCTCGGCGCCGCGCAGATCGTCGAAGAGCTGGACGGCGCGTCCGGCGTCGTCACGCTGCTACCGGACTCGAACAAGAAATACCTGTCGACGGATCTGTGCCGCGCGGAGCCGACGCGGGACGACTACTGGTCGCCGCGGATCGAGCTGCTCGGGTTCGAAGCGGTGCGCTAGGAACGGGCTCTGCGCGCCGCTCGCGCTGCTCACTTCGCCGGCGGCAGCTTCCCGAGCGCGCGGCGCATCATTTCGCGCAAGCGCCCCAGATCCGCCCCGCCCGCCTGCATGTCCACGACGCGGCCTTCCGCATCGAGCGCCACGGTCGCCGGAATCGGTCCCGGCAGGTCCCACAGCGCGTTGATCCCATCCAGCGTCTCGTCGTTCAGGACGAACATCGGGAACGGGATCTGCCGGCGCTCGGCAAACGCGCGCACGCGCGCCAGCGCCTGCTCCGGCGTGACCTCCGGCACGAACAGATCCTCGGAGATCCCGAGGACCTGCCCGCCGTCAGCCGCGAATTCCGCCGCGACCTGCACGAGGTGCGGCATTTCAGCGACGCAGGGTGCTCACCAGGTCGCCCACAGATTCACCAGCGCACCGCGCTGCAGGTTGCGCTTGACGGCGACTTCGAGCTCGTCGAGCCGCAGCAGGCGCGGCTCCGGCGCCGTCACCGGCGCGGGCACCTGCGGCGGCGAGTCCGACCCGCCGCCGCAGGCTGCAGCCGCGACACCCGCGAGCAGAGCGAGGACGCGGCCGCGAGCGATCACTTGTCCGACTTCCCTTCCGAGCCACGGCCACGGCCGCGGGCGCCCGCACGGGGCGCGCCTGCCTTGACCATTCAACCGTAGGGCTTGGTGGTGTCGGTCTCGACCTTCTTGCCTGCGAGCACGGCGTCGACCGCATCACGGACATAGCGCTTGGCCTTGTCGCCCAACGTGTCGCGGCCGTCGTTGTCGAGCGCGCCGGTGTAGACGAGCTTGCCGGTCGTATCGAGCACGAAGCAGTGCGGCGTCGTCTTCGCGGCGAAGTAGTGCGCCACGTCGCCGCCATGGTCGACCAGGATCTTGTGGTTGAACTCGACCTCGTCGGCGTGTGCGCGGATGTCGGCATACGGCCGCTCCTTCGCCTCCTTCGCCTGGAACGCAGCGGCCTCCGGCTGCTTGCCGATCTCATTCTGGTTCGAGTTGATCGCCAGCACGACGACGTCCTTGTCGGCGTAGTCGCTCGCGATCTTCATCAGCTTCGGCTCGGCGGCCTTCTCCCAAGGGCATGTGATCGACCAGAAGTGGATCACGACGGTCTTGCCGCGCAGCTCGCCGAACGTGAACTCCTTGCCCTCCAGGTCGGTCAGCTTCGTCTCCTTGGGGACGACGGCGCCGAGCTCGAGGACCTTCGGAGTCTCCTTCGGTTCCTGCGCAGCTGCCTTCGGCTCCTGCGGCGGTGGCGTCGGCAGGACCGGCTTGGGGGTTTCCTGGGCAGGCAGCAGCGTGCCCAGCAGGACTGCCGCGACTGCGGCCGATGTTCGGATCTGCATGAGTTCCTCGGAAAGTGTGGTCGGAAGCTACCCATACGTCGGCAGGAACGGCTCCCGAAGTAACAAGTCGGCGAACCGGGCGACCGGCCGGCGCGGCCTCCGCCTGTAGGCTCCCGCGCCATGCCCCAGACGCCGAGCCCGTCCCGCCGCGCGTTCCTGACCGGCAGCCTGACCGGCGCGGCGGCCGGGATCGTCGGCGCCGCGACCGCCGGTGCGCTCCGCCGGGAGGTCGTGCGTCCGGGCCCGGCCACCGGCCGGCCGCAGGTCGAGTGGCGGCTGGCGTCGAGCTTCCCGCGCGCGATCGACACGATCTTCGGTTCGGCCGAAGTCCTGGCGCAGCAGCTCGCGGCGATGAGCGACGGCGCGTTCCGGATCCGGTGTCACCAGGCCGGCGAGCTCGTGCCGGCGCTGCAGGTCATGGACGCGGTGCAGAGCGGCGCGGCCGAGGTCGGGCAGACCGGCGGCTACTACTACACCGGCAAGGCCCCGGTGCTCGCGCTCGACACCTGCGTGCCGTTCGGTCTGACGTCGCGCGAGCAGATGGCCTGGCTGATGGAAGCGGGCGGGATCGAGCTGCTGCGCGAGGTCTATGCCGACTTCGGAATCGTCAACTTCCCGTGCGGGAACACCGGCGCGCAGATGGGGGGATGGTTCCGCACCCCGGTCGAGTCGCTGGCCGACCTGCGGGGACTGCGGATGCGGATCCCCGGTCTCGGCGGCAAGGTCATGGACCGGCTCGGGGTGTCGGTCCAACTCCTCGGCGGTGGCGAGATCTACACCGCGCTCGAGCGCGGCGCGATCGATGCGACGGAATGGGTCGGTCCATACGACGACGAGAAGCTCGGCTTCTACCGCGTCGCGAAGCACTACTACTACCCGGGTTGGTGGGAGCCGGGACCTTCGCTGTCGTTCCTGGTCGGGCGCGCTGCGTGGGACGCGCTGCCGGGTGACTACCGCGCGATGTTCGCCGCGGCCGCGGAGCAGGCGGCCAGCACGATGCAGCGCCGCTACGACCGCCTCAATCCGCCCGCGCTCGAGCGTCTGCTCGCGCACGGCGTGGAGCTGCGGCCGTTCGCCGCGGACATCATGCGCGAGGCGCGCGCGGCGTCCGCAGCGCTGCTCGACGACGAGGCGGCACAGGACGCGACGTACCGGCGCATCCTCGAGCACTGGCGTGCATTCCGCCGCGAGTCGTTCCGCTGGCACGCGACTGCGGAGCTGGCGTACGCGGACGCCGTGCACCGCCGCGACTGATCACGGCAGCAGCGCGGTCACCAGCTCCGGCACGGCGATCACGATGCCGAGCGCGACGAGCTGCAGCAGGATGAACGGGACCACGCCGCGGTAGATCGCACTGGTCCGGATCGCGGGGGGTGCGACGCCGCGCAAGTAGAACAGTGAGAAGCCGAACGGCGGGGTCAGGAAGCTGGTCTGCAGGTTCATCGCCAGCACCACGCCGAACCAGATCATCTGCTCCCCTTCGATGCCGAGCGCGCGCGCGGCCGGTGCCAGCAGCGGCAGCACGATGAAGGCGATCTCGAAGAAGTCGATGAAGAACCCGAGCAGGAACACGGCGAGGTTCGCGACGACCAACAGCCCGATCCGCCCGCCCGGCAGGTTCGTCAGCAGGCCTTCGATCCAGGCATCGCCGTGCAGGCCGCGGAACACCAGCGCGAATGCCGTCGAGCCGACCAACAGGAGCATGACCATGCTGCTGATGCGCAGCGTCGCGTCGGCCGTGCCGCGCAGCGTCGCGCGGTCCAGCCGGCCTGTCGCGGCGGCCAGCGCGATCGCCCCACAGGCACCCAGCGCGCCCGCCTCGGTCGGCGTCGCGATGCCGGCGAAGATGCTGCCGAGCACGACGACGATCAACACCAGCGGTGGCACCATGACCAGCAGCACTTCGCGCGCGAGATGCGGGACGGCGTGGCGCTCCGCCGCCGGCAGCGCCGGCGCGACGCCCGGCCGCAGCCATGCCAGCACGCCGACGTAGATCGCGTACAGCACCGCGAGCAGCAGTCCCGGCAGCAGTGCGCCGAGGAACAGGTCCCCGACGCTCTCGCCGAGCTGATCCGCCAACACGACCAACACGACGCTGGGCGGGATGATCTGCCCGAGCGTCCCGGCAGCGCAGATGACGCCGGTCGCCAGCTCCGGCCGGTAGCCGTAACGCTGCATGACCGGCAGCGAGATCAATCCCATCGCGACGACCGACGCGCCGACGACGCCGGTCGCGGCCGCGAGCAGCGCGCCGACCAACACGACGGCGAGCGCGAGTCCGCCGCGCAGCGGACCGAACACCAGGCCGATCGTCCGCAGCAGGTCTTCGGCCAGGCGTGAGCGCTCGAGCATCGTGCCCATGAACACGAAGAACGGGATCGCCAGCAGGACCTGGTTCGACATGACGCCGAACACGCGCTCGGGGAGCAGCTGCAGGTAGCTCGCATCGAAAGCCCCGGCCAGGATTCCGATCCCACCGAACCAGATCGCGATGCCGCCGAGCACGAACGCGACCGGATAGCCGACGAAGATCAGCAGGAACACGACCGCGAACATCAGCGGCCCGAGCGGCTCGTGCGGCACGTCAGGTCGCTCCGGCTTCGTCCGGCGGCGCGCTGCCGCGCAGCCACGCCCACCGCCGCACCGCCTCGGCGAGTCCCTGCAGCAACACCAGCGCGAATGCCAGCGGCACCACCGGCTTCAACGGCCACCGCGGCAGACCGCCTGGATCGCTCGACCCCTCGCGCATCGCGAACGATTCCGCGACGAACGGGATGCTGAGCCAGATCGCCGCGGCGCAGAACGGGACCAACAGCAGCATGGTCCCGAGCAGGTCGAGCCACCACCGGCCGCGCGGCGGGAGCCCGCCCGAGATCACGTCGACACGGACGTGGTCGCCGCAGCGCAGCGCGTACGGCGCCCCGAGCAGGAACGCGAGGCTGAACAGATACCACTGCAGCTCGAGCAGCGCGTTCGACGACAGCCGCAGCCCGACGCCGCGCTCGACGTAGCGTGCGACGGCGTTGTAGGCGCCGACCGCGATCATCAGCACCAGGAGCCAGGCGGTGCCCGCGGCGACGGTGCGGTGGAAGCGATCGATCCACCCGGCGAGCCGCAGCAGGGCCTGCATCGCGGCGAAAGCTAGCCCGGCGCGCTGGCGAAGTCAGGACTGCGCGACCGATCGCCGTGCGGACGAAGCTTGCGAGCGGCGTGCGCGCCGGTTACGCAGCGCCGCCCGATGTCCGACCGTCCGCCGCAGCCTGCGCGCTGGATCCGCCTGCACGCGCTGCTCGGCGGGATCGCCGTCGCGCTGCTGCTCGGATGGCTGGTGGCGCGCGCCGGCGTGTCGACGCCGTTCAAGGACGAGTTCGAGTTCTGGCCGGTGTACGCGGCAGCGCTGCACGGCGAGTTCCCGCTCGGCGAGATCCTGGCGCCGCACAATGGACATCCGTACGTGACGGTCAAGCCGTTGCTGTGGCTCTCGGCGTACGCCGCCGTGCCGCTGACGGTCTGGATGTTCGGCTCGGTCCTGATCCTCGCGCTGGCTGCACGGGCCGCCGGACTGCGCGTGCAGGGAGCCGGCTGGCGGGGATGGCTGGTCGGCGCGGCGGTGGTCGCGACCGTGGGGACGCCGCGGCAGTGGGAGAACCTGTACTGGTCGATGCAGCTCGCGTTTCCGCTGTGCATCCTGCTGCTGCTGCTCGCGATGTGGCGCCTCGAGCGGTACGAGTCGGCGCGGCGCAAGCGCGATGGGATCGCGGCTGTGCTGTACGCGCTGCTGGCGCTGTTGTCGCACGGCGCCGGTCCGTTCGTGTTCGGGTGGACCACGCTGATGTTGGCGTGGCTCGATCGGCGCAGCCGCCGCGGGGTCGGTTGGCTGTTGGCGCTGGGCGCCGGCATCGCGATCTACCTCGGGCTGCAGGCGATCGCGAAGGGACGTCCGGGCCTGTCCGGCGGATTCCCGTTGCTGCGGGAGCCGTTCGCATTCGCTGAGCACTTCTTGGTGATGCTGGCGAATGGGATCTGGGTGTTCTCCGACGGCGGGCGCGACGCCGCGACGCTGGGGCTCGGTGTCGTGCTGCTGCTGCTGTGCGCCTGGTGCCTGCTACGCGCGCTGCGAACCGGGACCCGCGACCATGTGGCGGCGGGGGTGTTCGTGTTCCTGTTCGCGACCGCTCTCGCGATCACGCACAGCCGGTTGAACCTGCGGATCGTGCAGCCGGACGCGCCGCGCTACGTCACGCTGGCGGCGCCGGCCGTCGCGATGGCGCTGCTCGTGCTGCAGCGGATTCCGGTCCGCGCGGCACGTGTCGCGACCGCGATGCTGGCGGCTGGCCTGCTGCTGTCCGCCGGTGCCGAGTTCTGGCAGGAGTGGAAGCGCACGCCGTACCGGCACGTGCTGCTGACGCGGAACCACGAGGCGCTCTGCGCGGGGGCGACGACCGGACTCGCCTGCGAGCCGGAACTGTCGCATCCGGACCTGCTGGTCGTGCGGGCAGCGTTCTGCTGCGTCGCCGTCTCGCCGGCGAGACCGTTGACTGCGGCGACTCTAGACTGGACCCGCATCGGCCCGGTCACTTCCGGGGGCGAACCGAGGATCCCTGTCGGTGGATTGCTTCCGCTCGTGGTCGTGCCCGGTCCAGCGCGAATGCTCTCCATCCGCGGTTCGACACGGGGCGCGACGCAGTTGCGTATCCTGCATGGTGAACGCGAGCTGTGCGCACAGCGCGTAGATGGAGAGTTCGAGTTGCAGGTGCCGCTCCCGGAGCCGGCTGGTTCGATTGCGCTGGAACTCCGGATCGAGGCGGTGCAAGAGTTGCAGAATTGGGAGCCGGTGTGCGAGTTCCGCGAGATCCGGATCTGAACCACGGCCGCGCACTCTTCACTCGACGCGCCGCGGACCCCACGCCACGACGTCCAGCTCGTGTGCGTAGTGCAGCAGGGCCGGTGCGCCTTCGAGTTGCAGCCCGGCGGCAGCGGCGTAGCTGTTGTGCGTGATCTCCGCACGCGCCGGCTGCAGCGGCCAGGGCGCGTGATGGATCTCGCCGACCCACACGCCACCGTGCCGATCGACTGCGTACAGCCGGTAACGGTCGGTGAGCCAGCTCTCGAGCGAGTCCGGCGCCGCCTGGAAGACGTCCCCGTCGGGTGCGTAGCGCAGCGCGAGCTCAGCGGGGGGCGCGCCGCGATGGACCCGTACGCACCCGTAGTCGACCTGCGCGGTGTTGCGCGACACCTCGAGGCGTGCATCGAAGTAGCGCAACGAGAACCACGCCCGCGCTGCACGGACGGCGAGCCGGCTCGGTGCATCGAGGCTGAAGAAGAACACGCCGGGCCGGCCGCGCATCGTCACATACGTGCGCACGTTCAGCTCCGGGAACCGGTGCGGGCCGAGCCACGACGGCAGCCAGCGGAGCCCCACGCGCGACATCCGGAACGGCACGATCCCGAGCCACGCGCGCTGCTCGAACGTGTCGATCTCGAGCCCGTCCGGAATGCGCCCGCCGCACGCGCGCGCGATGGCCACCGCGACGTCCGCGACCGGTAGCGGCCAGTGCGCGAACAGCAGCTCGTGCCAGCTCATGTGCAGGCTCCACCGGCGTGAGAGTGGCGGCTCGATGCGGTGCGCGCGCTGCGCGAGCGCCTGCGCCCAGCGAGACCCGCTCACGCGGCTGCCAGCAGGAACGACAGCGCCGCTGTCAGCGCGTTCGCGACCGCCGTGATCACGCCGGCGCGCAGCGGCCCTGGCCGCGCAACCAGCTGCAGCGCGATCGCTTCGACGAGCCAGACCGCACCTTCGACGGCGAAGAACGGCAGCCGGTCGCCAGCGCCAGTCATCAGCAGCGTCGCCAGCGGATGCGTCAGCAGATTGGCGTACAGCAGCGTCAGCGTGACCGTGCGGCGGCGCGGCTTCGGCGCGAGCAGCCAGCCGACCACCAGCTCGACGGCCAGCGTGATCACCAACAGCGACAGATACCCGCTGAGCGCCGGCAGCATCACCATCCGCTCCGGCGCTCGTGGCGCGCGCGGGCGACCAGCGCGAGCAGACCGAGCAGCGAGATTCCGACCAGCCAGGGCCAGACGAAGCCGGTGGCGAGCGGCTGGCCATCGGCGCCGAACTGGATCTCGGCCAGCGGGTGCAGCTGGAGGGTTCCCTGCGCGTCGGGCCGGATGCGGCAAAGGGTCAGGATCCGCGTGACCGGACTGCCGGCCGGGACCGACGCGATCTCGTGGAACGGGATCTCGATCGAGCGGTGGGTCTCGCGCCACGCATCCTCGAGCCGTGCCGGTGGTTCTTCATCCGGTCCGAGGATCCACAGCCGCGAGCCGTACTTCGTCGAGAACCGGTATGCGCGCGAGGGCTTGACGCGCGTGCTGCTGCCGAAACCGTGCACCGGCGCCATCCACAGCCGCAGGTCGCGGCTGACGTCGTCCGTCGCGATCAGCAGCTCGTGCCGCGCGCTGCGATGTCCCGGCGGGATCAGGTCCGGTGGGGCTGACCCCCCGAGCACGCAGATCGCGATGGCAACGGCGCGCAGCATGCGCGTGGTTTAGCCGGACAAGCCCGCGGGCGCAGCGGATCGCTGGACCGGAGGCAACGAGCGGAGTACGAGGGCCGCGCCCGCCTGGGCGCCGAGGGTGATCGCAGGATCGCCCGGAAATTCCTGCGTCTCGACCTTCTGGACCCGAACGAACCGCGCGTCGCCCAGGACATGAACCTCCAGGAAAAACTCATGACGCTGTTGCGCCTGCTCCCCCTCGTCGTCGCGCCGATGCTGCCGCTCGCGACACTTCCTGCCCAGTTGGATGACTTCCAGATGCAGCAGCACACGATCCCGGCACCGACGGGTTCGATGTCGCTCGCGGTCTCGGGGAAGCTGACCGGCAGTGGCTACGCCGATGCCGCACAAGTCATTGGCGGGCTGCCGTATCTCTTCGCCTGCCCGGGGCTCGGTGGCGAACTGTCGTTGCTGCCCGGGACGTGGAGCGGTGTCACGGGCATGGTCGCCCGCAACAGCGGCGCGCCCGTTGATCGCCAGCAACTGCTGATCACGGACCAGTACGGCCTGAGGCTGTTCTACTTCGACCCGATGATCGGCAAGACGACGATTCCATTGCCGATCGCGGGCTGGAACAACGCCTACAGCCTGTGCAGCTTCGATCTCAATGGGGACGGCGCGGAAGATCTGATCGGGATCCAAGCCGGGGGGACTCAGTTGCGCGTCACGTGGGGGCTCGGAGTCGGGGCTGGGGAGACCGAGATGCTCGAGCTGCCAGGAGTCGCCCAACGTTGCGCAGCCGTCCAATGGGGACAGTCGCGCTGCGTGTTCGTGGCAGTGGGGAGTTCCCTGTTCCAAGTGCTCGAGGATCTGGGTGAGGTGACCGAGGTGACGGTGAGCCAGCACTCGAGCACGGTGGCGTTGCTGCCCGTGCGAACCGACGTCGGCTGGGGCCTGGTCTGGTGTACGTCGGGGCCCGCCGGCAACTCGTTCCATTGGCTGACTCCTGGCAGTGAGGAGAACTTCACGTTCAGCGGGCACGACCTGATCGCCGGCGCCGCGGGCGACATCGACGCCGACGGAGACGACGACATCGTGTTCAGCAAACGGGATGAGCATGCCGCGTTGCTGTTCCTGCACGACTCCGGAGAGTCCTCGTACGAGAACGCGCAGAGGATCCTGCTGCCCGGGTCCGGTGTGCCGCCCGTGAACGAGGTCGTCCCGTTGCTGATCGACGTGGATGGGGACCGGGACGCGGACCTCGTACACGGAGTGCAGAGTCAAAGCGTCATCGTGCTCGGCCGCGCGCTCGACAACGATCCAGGCGAAACCTGCCCGAGGCTGCTCGACGGGCTGCACTTGGGTGAAACGGAGTACGACCGCGTCCTGACCTTCACGCTCGACACCATGAACGTGCCCGTAGACGCCACCGACATCGAGATCATCGTGTGGCGTGTCTTCAAGAACGGGGAGGGACAGTATCAGGTGGTCGAACCAGTCCAGTCGTGGCGGCTGGATTCACCAAACGAGCCGTTTGCGCAGATCCAGATGGCTGGCTTCGACCGCACCGGCTTCTACCTGCTGTGGATGCGCGGCGTCCGGATCGACAGCGGCGTAGTAGTCGATGCGTATGCTCCGGCGGCGGGGATCTTCACAGGCAACCAGAGTGGTTGGGATCAGATCGAGGTGGATTTCCCCACTCCTCCTGCGGACTACGTGCTGTTCCATGACGAGCTCGACGGTGGCGAGCGCGCCGGCGGATACATCGAGATCTTGCTGCCGCCGCCGATTTCGCCTGGGCCGATTCCGGCCCAGAGCTCGGGTCAGTAGCTCCTCAACTCACGCGGGTCCGTCGCGCGCGCGACCAGGCCAGCAACCCGAGCAATGGCAGCGCGAGCGCGGTGAGCCACCACACGCTCGCGCGATTCCGTCGTGGTTCCGAGTCCGTGCGTGGCGGTACCGGGATCGCGGCACGACCGAGCCCGAGCACGTGCAGCGTCGCGTGATGTGCCGGGTCGCCGAGGCCGTGGACCTGCACCAGTTCGACTCGCGCGCGGCGCAACGCCTCGGCGACCGGGGTGCCGGCGGCGAGCTCGCGCAGCAGCACCGGTAGCAGGCGCTGCGCCGTGGCGAGCTCGAGGTCGGTGCTCGCGCCGATCACGGCTCGCGTCCCGGCGGCCAGGAAGGCGCCGGCAACGTGCATCGCCTGGTCATCGCCGCGGCGGGCGGCGCCTCGGCCAGACCCGCAGGATGCCAGCACGACGGCATCTGGCGGGAACGCAAGCTGCTCGATGTCGCTGCAGCGCAGCCGCGCGGCGTCGTCCGGTGCAGCCGCGGCGAGCACCAACGATGCCGTACGTGGATCCGCGATCTGCGGCAGTTCGTCGGCGCCGTGTGCGAGCAGGCACCAGGTGCCGAACTCCGGTTGCGCAGCCGCCAACACTGCAGCACGCGTCACCTCCGCGCCGTGCAGGAGCCGATGCTCGACGAAGGGCGTCGACCACTGCACGAGCTCTGCGTGCGACAGCGGGAGGCGCGGGAACGGATCGACCGGCTCCGTCGCTGCCAGGAACAGCAGCCGGTTGCCAGGGCGCGGGTCACGGTGCTGCGCGAGCGAAATGCCGACAGGAACCGATGGGAGATATGAGATCGCGAAGTCGAGACCGAGCCATGGCTCGCGGACCCCGGGCAGCGCTTCGAACGGAAGCTCCGCGAGCAGGTCGCGCCCTACGACGACTACATCGCTCCACTGCGCCATCGCAACGGCGACCGCAGGGGGCAGGAGCGCCGTCGCGATGAACTCCGCGTGCTCCCGGATCGTCTGTTCCCGCCGCGGATCCGGCATCGTCGCGGGGGTCCGCTGCAGCAGCGTGCGCAGGGTCCGCACCCGCTCGCGGACTGGACCGAGCGGTGCGAGCGCGTAGTGCTCGCAGCCTTCGGCCGTCAACACGAACAAATGCGAACCGACGCTGGATGGCAGATAGAGGAGCAGGCCGCCGCGGTCGGGCACGAGCTCGCGACGCACCTGTTCGGGAGTCGGTGCTGCGAGCTTCAGCCTTCGGGCAGCCGTTCCGAGCACCTGCGTTTCCAACAGGTGCCTGAGCGCATGCTCGGGATGCTCGGGGCGCAGCCGCAGTTCACAGGCGATCAACGTCGCGATCAGGTCGCGCCGGAACACATGGTTGAGGTAGCCGAACCCGCCCGTGCGCACGGGATGGCTCCGCCAGCGTTCGAGTTGCTGCTGCTGTGCGGCATGCAGCCGATCGCGCGCTGCCGCCACCGCGGATGCGTCGGCGGGGTCGCTGCGGAGCAGGATCTGCGCCGCGAGCACGGCAGATGCACATGCATCCTGCACGAGCTCGGCGCCGTTGGCAGCAGCCAACAGCGTGGCAGCCGAGTCGGAGTACTCCCGCGCGACGACGAGAGCCCCTGCTTCCAGATGCCACCTTCCCAAGCGCAGCTGCAGCCGCGCGCGCGTCGCCGGCCGCTGTGCGCGCGCGAGCGCCGCTTCGAGCAGCGTGCGCACTGCGTCGCGCGCGGCGGGATCGTCATGGGCCAACCGCTGTCTTGCGATCGCGGCGCGGAGCTGCAGTTCGTGCAGTGGAAGCGGCGGACGCTCGAGCTTCGCCAGCTCGTCGGCGAGCCCGGCGGCATGCGCGAAGTCCTCGGCGGCCAGCGCCAGTTCGAGATCCCACAGACGCACGCGTGGGTGCTCCCGCCCGAGCACGGCAGCCACGGCCGCGAAGCAGGCCGCCGCGCGATCGAGCACGCCGAGGTCGAGCGCGAGCCGCCCTTGCTGCTCGCGCAACGCGAGCTCGTACTGCGGTCGGACCCGGTCCGGCAGTGCCGGGAGTGCCGTCTCGACCTCGTCCAGCAGGATCTCCGCGCGCCGCAGCTCGCCGGCGGCGAGTGCGACGCTGGCGAGGTGCAGCCGCAGCACGCTCTTGTCGGCGTCCAGCTCCGGCGCGAGCCCGAGCTCACCCAGGCGACGGGCGAGCGGCAGGTCGTCGGCGCGGGCCTGCGCGGTCGACGCCCGGCGCGCCGCGTCGACGGCGAGATCGGCGCGCCCCAGCGTGCGGGCCGCTTCGATCGCGATGCGGGTCAGGGACTCAGCATCCGGCAGGGTCGCGGCGAGCTGCAGACGGCGTTCGGCAAGCGCGAGCGCCAGGTCGTGGATCGCCTGCGTCTGTTCGGGACCCTGCTCGGCGCCGGACCGCAGCCGGTCGAGCAACTCCGCCGCGGCGACCCCCTGGTCCGCGGCGGTGCCGGCGATCTGCTCCCGCACCTGCTGGCTGAGCTGCGCTGGCAGCGCAGCCGTGCACAGCAGCATCAGCGCGGCAGCGTCAGCAGCGCCTCGCCATCGCCGAGCGGGTCGCCGGCGGCATCGAACGCCTGGACCTGCAGGCGCACCTTGGCCGGCAGGCGGTCGGCGGTGTCCGGATCCAGGAGCCATCGCGGGTCGGGCAGGCGCGGCGCCGCGGCGAGCTCACGCGGCTCGTCCGGCTCCCGCAGCGACGCTGCATACCGTACGACGCGCGGGTTCGCGAAGCTCCAGTGCAGCAGCAGCCTCCGATCCGCGGCGCGCTCCGGCGTCGCGATCTCGATCTCGCCGCCGAGCCGGATCGCGCTCGGCCCCGGGTCGGTGCCCTGCCACAGGAACCATCCCGCGACGATCGCGACGAGCAGCACGGCCGCCGCCGCGAGGCGACGGTCGAACACCCGCGGCCGGCGCGGATACGCGCGCTCGCCGAGTGTCGCGCGGACATCGATCGCCGGCACGTCCGGTGCGTCGCGCGTTGCGGCGGCGACGGCTGCCGCTTCCTCATCCGCGGTCCTGCCGAGCAGCTCCTGCGTCTGCGCCAGGGCTGCCAGGTGCGCGCGCAGCCGCACGTCGTCGGCGGCCGCCGCCTGCACCTCCGGGTCGTCCGGCGTCAGATCTCCGCGCGCCAGCCGCGCCAACAACTCCGTCCGGTCCTGTTCTCGAGTCATCTGCCACGTTCCTCGATGATGGGCGCCAGCCAGAACCGCAGCTTTTCCAGCGCGCGGTAGTAGCGGCTCTTGATCGTCGTCAACGGTTCGCCGGCGGTGGCCGCGATCGCCTCGAACCTGAGGTTCTCGAAGTGCCGCTGGCGGATCACGCACGCCTCCTCGGCCGAGAGCCGCTCCAGCGCGGTGTAGACGCGCTCGACCTCCGAGGTCTCCAGTCCTGGCGGCTCACCCTCGACCGGGACCTCGTCCGGGATCGGCGCCGCGAGCCGGCGGCGCTGCCGCGCCGCGTTCATCAGCCCGAACTCGCAGAACCGGAACACCCAGGTTTCCAGCGCGGCGTCGCCGCGGAAGGCGGGGAGATGTTCCCAGACCTTGACCAGTACGTCCTGCGCGACTTCCGCCAGCTCGTTCCGATGCAGCGGGCTGCCGGCGCGGGCGTTGCGGGCAGCCAACATCCGGGCCACGCAGCCGAGCCGGCTCACCAGCTCATCGAGGGCCTGCGGTTCCCTGCGCAGCGCGCGGCGGACGAGGTCGTGATCCCGGTTCATCCGGCTTCCGCGCGAACGGTGACGACCCACGGAGCGTGAGCCGACCGGTCGGCGGAGAGCCGGGGCGGTGGGGGAAGCGGACGCAGGGGCGGTCGCATCGCCACGAGCGTAGCGGGGCGGTCCGCCGACAGAGCGGCGCGCTTTCGCGGCACGCCGCGCATGGAGGCGAACCCGGGGCTGCAACGCCATCGCGGGTTCGTTCGGACGCGGCGGCGGTGGTTGCATGGAAGTGGAAAAACTCATGCGTCTCACGCACCGACGGGTTCGCGGACGCGCGAAGCCCCGTGGCTTCGCTGCGCATGCCCGATTCGTGCGTCGCGCGAGCGTCAGCGGGAACCGACCCATGTCCGCCGCGGGTCCTGACGAACTGCGGCAACCTCCAGCACACGAGAGCAGACATGCACACACAGATTCGGATCCTCGGAGCCCTCGCCGTCGTGGGACTCGTCGCCCCGGCGTTCACGCACGTTTCGGCACAGGCGACGACGGCATGGACCCTGATGTCCACGACTGCGCCACAACGCACGGGCCATGCGATGGTCTTCATGCCGTCGCGCGGTGTCACGATCCTGTTCGGCGGCGTCGATGCCACGGGCGCGGACTCGCAGCAGACATGGGAATGGAACGGAACCTTCTGGTTCCTCCGCGGCACCGGTGGTCCGCCCGCGCGGCGCAATCACGCGATGTGTTTCAATCCCGTGCGCAACACGATCGTGCTGTTTGGCGGCTTCTCGGCGACGACAGGCACGCTGAACGACACGTGGGAATTCAACGGTGCGTTCTGGACCCAGGTCCCGAGCGCGTTCCCCCCTCCCGCG
>CAZABP010000015.1:0-89521 GCA_964483245.1 uncultured candidatus Brocadiaceae bacterium
GGTTGTCGCGAATCGCTGGCGGACGGGATCAAGCGCGCGACCGGAGTCATGGTCGCTGGCAAGACGGTCGTCGTCGCCGGCTATGGCGATGTCGGCAAGGGTTGCGCGCAGTCGATGCGCGGTCTCGGCGCCCGCGTGCTGATCACCGAGATCGACCCGATCAACGCGCTGCAGGCCGCGATGGAGGGCTTCCAAGTCATGACGATGGAGGAGGCGGCTCCGGTTGCGAACATCTTCGTGACGGCGACCGGCTGCAAGGACGTGATCACCGGCAAGCACATGGAGGTCATGAAGAACGACGCGATCGTGTGCAACATCGGCCACTTCGACATCGAGATCGACGTCGCCTGGCTGAAGCAGAACGCGAAGGCGCGCGTGACGATCCAGAACCAGGTGGACCGGTTCGAGCTCAAGAACGGCCGCCACATCGTGCTGCTGGCCGAAGGCCGCTTGGTCAATCTCGGCTGTGCGACGGGCCACCCGAGCTTCGTCATGAGCAACTCCTTCAGCAACCAGGTGCTCGCCCAGATCGAGCTCTGGCAGCACGCGAAGAACTACAAGGTCGGCGTCACGACGCTGCCCAAGAAGCTCGACGAGGAGGTCGCCGCGCTGCACCTCGAGCACCTGGGCGTGAAGCTGACGAAGCTGACCGCGGCGCAGGCGGAGTACCTCGGCATCGCGCCGGAGGGGCCGTTCAAGCCGGAGCACTACCGCTACTGAGCGCCGCCCGCCGGGCGGTACCGCCGGCCGGCGCAGCTGCGCACCGCGCATACCCGCGCAGCTGCGCACCGCGCATACCCGCGCAGCTGCGCGCGCAGCCCCTGACTACCGCGGCCCACCCAGACGCGCCGGTCCTGCGCGCGTAGACTCCGGCGCATGGTGCGCGGGCTCGAACTGGTTCTCGCAATCGCCACTGCGGCCGGCACCGCACTGCTCGTGTCGCTCGCGCTGCGCGAGCCGGTGGTCGCAGGTCAGCCAGCCGGCGCGACGGGCGAGGAGCTTGCGCAGCTGCGCACGGAGTTGGCGCAGCTGCGCGTGGAACTCGATCGGGCCCAGCGCAGCAGTGGACCGGCAGCGGCGCCAGCGCGCGGGCTGGCGCCGGAAGCGATCGAGGAGACCGTGCGCCGGGTGCTCGCGGAGGTCCTGCAGCCTGGCATACACGCGCCGGATGGCGCGGCGGCGGTGCCGGCCGATTTCGATCTGGAGCGGACCTTCGCCGAGCTGAAGGACTCGGATCCCTGGTCGGAATCGGAGCGCTGGAAGCGGGTCCACGACGCCGGCAAGCTCGACGAGCTGATCGCCCGGTTCCAGCGGCATGCGCAGGAGAACGCGATGGTCCCGGATGCGCAGGTCGCGCTCGCGACGGCCTACCTGGCGCAGCTCGACTACGAACCGGCGAAGTGGCAGCTGGCGCTCGAGGCGGACCGCTGCTTCGACCGGGCGTTGGAGCTGGAGCCTACGCATTGGCAGGCGCGCTTCACGAAGGCGGTCAGCTACACGTTCTGGCCGGACTTCCTGGGCAAGAAGCAGGAGGCGATCGCGCACTTCGAGCAGCTCGTGGCGCAACAGGAGCGGGGGCCGCAGCAGCCGCACTACGCGGACACCTATCTGTACCTGGGCAATCTGCTCGAGCAGCGCGGCGACGCGGACGCCGCGCGCAAGACCTGGCAACAGGGTGCGCGCCTGCATCCAGCGCACCAGGAGCTGGCTGCGAAACTGCGCAGCCGCTGATCAGGATCGCGCAGGTTCACCGCCCGCGCCGCCCTCCTGGTCGCCATCGGAATCCAGGAGCCAGTCGGCGCCGCGGGCACCTGGTGGGATCACGTCGTCCGGCAGTCGTTCGAGACAGATCGCAAACTCCGGCAGCGCCTGGGCGACTTCCTGCTCGGCCCGACGGACGAGCGCGCGGCTGCGCGCGGTCAGAGACAGCACGAGCCAGCCCGCCGCAGCCGCGGCGGCACAGATCAACGGGAAATGCCAGCGGTGCGCGAGCTTGCCTTCCCACCACCCCAGGGCGAGCGTGAGCACGGTTCCCAGTCCACCCAGGAACACGGCGTAGCAACCGACGACCTCGCCGAACACGCGGATCCGACGGTCTGCGGCGGTCGTGAGCTGCCGCAGCCATTGGGCTCGCTCGGCCTCCAGTCCGTCGAAGCTGCCGCAGCTCACCCGGTAGTTGCCAGGCGCGATGTCGATGCGAGTCGAGCGCTTGGCAGGAGGTCGATACGGACCCGGCCTGGTCGTGTCGTCCCAAGGAAGGTCTACGAAGTGCGACCAATGCAGGGTCCCACTCGGCACCCGCAGCATGGCGCCCTCCACCGACCAGCGGGCTGCCGCGGCGAGCTCCGGTGGCAGCGATTCGTCGACGAACAGCTCGCATTCGCCATCGTCGCCATGGAACTGCAGCAGGCACCCAGCGGCACACTGCGCAGCCAGCACTTCGACGATCTGGGTCCCGGGCAGCAGATCCTGTTCCGATGGCGTCAGCGCCAGCCGGTCGAACAGGACGAACGGCCTGCCTCGTCCTTCGGCGCGCAACTGCGCACGCATCGCGCGGAGTCTACGACGAGCGCGCCCGCCCACTGCGACCTCGCTTCGCTCGGCCGACCCCGTGCCCCTCGGCCGCGCTGCCTGCGTCCATGGAGTTGCTCCGGCTGCGGATCCTCGCGTGCCGCGAGGATCCTGCGCCATCGCAACTCAGTCGATCTCCAGCTCCACCCAGACCAACCGGTGATCCGAGCTCAGGCGCCTGTCCGCCCCGAGCAGCCGCGCATGCAGCGGATCCTCGGCCACGGGCCAGAACACGCCGTGGCTGTGGACCCGCAGCCCCGCGCTCGGGAGCACGTAGTCCAGGCGCAGATTGCCGACGCGCTCGGCATCGATGACACACGTGTCGTGCGCCGGATCACCGCGGTGCTCCGCATTCTTGCCGCCCGCGCGCGCAGCCTGCGCACCTCCTTCGCTCGCGGGCGCGATCGGCTGCACGCGGGCGTGCTCGAGCAGTCGCCGCACGGGTTGTCCGGTGCTGTCGCCATCGTTCGGATCGCAGTTGAGGTCCCCGAGCACCACGAACGGCGCCTGCTCGCTGAGACCGCCGCGACGTCCCTGGTCGTCCTGGATCCACTCGGCCCGCGCCGGCATCAGGTAGTCGGCCCAGAACCGGATCTCGTCGTGGTTGCGCCGGCCGTTGCGATCTTCCGGTCCATCGAAGACCGGCGGGGTCGGATGGCTGCACAGCAGGTGTAGCGTCGTGGCGCCGACGCGCACCGGCAGATCCCAGTGGCTCTTGGAGCTGAGCGGCAGCCGTGCGCACGCCGCAGCGTCGTACCAATCCCGCGGCAGCATCGAGTCAGGCATCGCCTCCCAGCGCAGCTCACGGAACGTGCGCGCCTGCTCGAGCAGCAACGGGAACCGTGACAGCACGACCATCCCGTACTGCCCCGGGAACCGCCCGTAACCAGCCGCATCGCCGGGCCCGTCGTTGCGTCCGTCCCGATCCAGATCCAGTCCGGTCGGCACACCGGTGTTGACCGGTGCGCTGTAGACGAACGGATACTCGATCGGCTCGCTGTCCTGCTGGCTGCGCGCGAGGTACTCCTGTTCGAACAGCCGTAGCGCATCCTGCGCCGGTTCGTAGTCGAACTCCTGCAGCAGCAGCACGTCCGGCCGCACGCGCTGCACGATCGCGGCGACGGCGCGGGCCTGTGCATCGGCCCCGCCGGCCAGCGAGGCGGCGAGGCCACCCTCCTGGTCGCGGAACAGCGAGGCGTTGAACGTCGCGACGCGGACGCGCGCTGGTGGGGGCAACGCCTGCGCGACCCAGCGTCGCAAGCGCGGATCGTGCTCGACGAGCGGCGCGACCTGGGCGAGCCAGGTGCGTGCCTCCGCGGTCCGCCCGGCCTCGTGCAACCGGACCGCGAGCAGGATCGCGAGCTGGCAGGCATGGTCGCGCGGCCCCGGATCAGCCGCCGCTTGCAGCAACCGATCCCCGACGGCGCGCCAACGCCCGGCATCGCTCCAGACGGCCAGTGGCGGCATCCCGGCACCGATCAGGTGCGGCAAGGTCGTCGCGTAGCCGGAGCCGGGCGCCTGCAGGGACTCCATCGCGAGCTGCATGCCTTCGTCATCGCCACGCGCAACGCAGAACCCGAACCACGGCAGCGCGAGCCGATCGCGCGTCGCGCGCGTCTGCGGCTGGCGCAGATACTGCGTAATGGCGCCGCAGCGTGCCGCGATTTCGCCATGGCGGTCGCGCAGGCCCGGGGTCGCGAGGATCGCGGCGAGCAGCTCGCTGTCGAGCGTCACGCTGGCTCCGTCGTCGCCCGGCAGCAGCTCCAGCAACCGCTCCGGCGCGACCGCCCCGATCCGTTGCAGCAGCGCGGGCAGCAGCTCGAGCAGCCGGCCGTCCATCAGCAGGGAACGCGCGCTGGTCAGCCGTGCGAGCAACCGCTCCCGCAGCTCCGCCAGCGCGAGCCGCTCGGACAAGAAGAACGCCTCGACCTCGAACTGCCGGTTGGTCGGCCCGAGCAGCAGCCGCCGCTCGATCTCCCGTTCGATCAGCTCCGGCGCGACCGGCTCGCCGAGCTCCGCCGCAGCGAACATCGCGCGCAGCGCCTCGGCATCGAACGGCCGCTCCCCGAGCACGCTGCGCAGCTGCGCGAGCAGCGGCTCGAGCGTGCCCGCCTTGCGCGCGGCGCCGATCCAGGCGCGGTACAGCGCCGGCTGCGCATCCCGCTCGGCATCGGCCAGCGGCCGCAGGCAGGCGCGCGCCAGCTCGACTCCCTCCGGCATCCGCGCCAGCCACTCGATCGGGTCGGTCGGCCCGGCATCGCCGCCGGGTGCGACACGCGGAATCCGCAGCGTCTCGGCCAGTTCCGGTCCGCCGCGCACGCGGCGTGGCAACGTCACGAAGATCGCGCGCCGGCTGCGCGCCTGCGCCTGGCGCTGCTGGACCCAGGCGCGGCCCAGCTGCAGCCGTTGCTGCGGATCCTCGAGCTGCGTGATCGCGCGCAGCCGGTTCGCCAGGCCGTACCCGTACGGATCCTCGACGCGGTCCAGCGCCGCCAGCGCTTCGGCCGGCCGCCCGAGTTCGAGCAGCAGCTCGGCGAACTCGTTGGTCTGGTACGGATACAGGTTCGCCGCGCGCTCGAAGTGCAACCGCCACGCCTCGACCTGCGCCTCACGATCCCCGGCCGCCGCAAGCAACCGTAGCAGCTCGTCGAGCAGGAAGCGTTGGTCCGGCTGTGCCCGGAACAGGTCGTTCGCATCGTGCAGCGCGGCCGCGAACTCGCCTTGGCGTTCGCGTACCCGCAACCGCAGCGCGCGTGCGGTGGCGGTGCGGGCATTCGCGAGCTCGGGCCAGGTCTCGACGTCCGGCGGCAGCATCGGGAGCAGCCGGTCGAGCAGCTGCAGGTCGGATGCGTCCAGCTCGAGCCGCGCCGTGTACTCACGCACCAGCCGCCGCACGGCGCGCGCACGCTCCTCCCCCTCGCTGGTCCGTGCGGCGAACAGCGCCGGCAGCACGGGCAGCTCGCTGGCCGCCACCTTGCCGCGCAGCGCCGCCACGGCCGCGGGGCTGAGCTCGCTGTCGATGCACAGCATGCGGAACATCGAACGCTCGTACGGACTCGGATTGCGGAGGTCGAGCGGCTCGATCAGCGCCGCGGTCAGCGCCGGTTCGAGCTCGACGCCCGACGTCAGGATCCGCAGCCGCAGTTGATCCCGCTCCGCTGCCTCGGCCGCGCCGACGATCGCGGTGACGATGCTCTGTTGGCGGTCCGGCGGCAGCAGGCTCAGCAGATCGAGGCGACCGAACACCAGCGTCGGGTTCGGGAGTCCGGTCAGGCACTTCTCGATCAGGTCGGTCAGCTCTTCGGCCGGCAGGTGATGGCGCGCCTGGGTGACGTAGGCCCAGGCCTGATTCGCATCCGAGTCGCTGCGCGCGAGCGGCAGCAGGCTGCGCAGCACCTGCGCCTTGCGCTCCGCCGGCAGGCCCGGGTCAGCACGCAGCGCCGCGAGCGTGACCGAAATGCGCCGCGCGGCCGGCTCGGCGAGTGCCTTCGCGAGGCGCTGCTCGCGCACCTGCTGCTCGTCGACCTGCCGGCCGAGCTGCTTGCCTGCTTCGATCCACGCTGCGCCGAATCGGTCCGGCTCGGCAGCCGCCCGCGCCTGCAACTCGTCACCGAGCTGGTTCGCCTGCGCGCTCGCTCCGGTGAGCAGCAGCTCGCGGATCCGCGCGCCCCAGCTCTGCGGCGGCTCGCTCGCGGCGATCTGCAGCGCGCGCGCGAAGTCACCCTGCCACACGGCGAGCGAGAACCGCAACGCGTGATGCTGAGCCGTCTCCGGCAGCGCGGCGAGCGCCCCCTCGACATCTCCGCTCGCGATGCGGTTCTGCGCGATCACGGTGGCGACCTCGGGCGCCGGTCCCCCGGCGAGCAGGCGCTGCTCGATCGCCGCCAACTCGGCCCGCAACTCCGGCTCGGCCAGGGCGCGCGCGATCCGCCCGAACAGCTCGAGCGCCGCGGCGGCGCGCGCCGCCTCATCGGCCTGCATCCGCGGCCGCAGCGCCGCCAGCAACTCCGCCATCTGCGTGCTGCGCGATGCGCAGCGCAGCAGTCCATCGAGGGCGGCACCTGGCCCTTCCGCCGCCGCAGGCTGTGGCAAGCGCCGCGCGCTCGACGACGCGGCCGGGCTGCTGAGCTGGTCCAGCTCCAGCATCGCCGCCGACTGGTAGTGCGCGAGCGCGGCGTCCGGCTGGCCGAGCAGCTCCTCGAGCTGCGCGAGCGCCAGCAACGCCTTCGCGTCCCGTTCGTCGCGGCGCAGGATCCGCCGCCAGATCCGCGCGGCATCCTGCGGCCGGCCGGCCTTGTCGTAGACCTCGGCGACGCGCCGCTCGATCGCGGCGAAGTCGGTCGCCAACCGCGCGCGTTCGAACGCCCGCTCCGCGCTGCCGAGCTCGCCGAGCTGGACGAACGCCTCGCCCAGATCGACGAACACACTCGGCGGCATCTCGTCGCCGAGTGCGAGCAGCAGGCGGCCATGCCGCACGTAGTCCTGCCAGCGCTTCTCGCTGCGCGCCTCGTCCATCAGCTCGCGCACGAACGGTGCCCGCTGTTCCCCGGCGACGAGCACGGTCGCGTGCAGCGCCTGCGCGCGGGCTTCGCGCTCGCCGAGTGTCTCGAGGAGGTCCTGCAGCATGCGCCCGAGATGCACGCGGTCGGGCGCGGCTGCGAGCCGCCGCCGCAGCGCGTGCACCGCGCAACGCAACGCCGGCGCCGGCGCGCCGACGTTCAGCAGGCCATCCGCCGCGACCAGCAGCAGGTCGTCGGCAACCGGCCGCAGGATCTGGTCGAGGAAGATCCCGCTCGCTTCGTCGTGCCGCCCCAGCCGCTGCAGCGCGCCCCCGAGCAGCAGCAGCGTCTCGATCCGCTGTGGATGGCGTGCCAGCGTCTGGCGGTAGACGCGTGCCGCATCGGCGTGCCGCCCGGCCAGCGTGTAGATCCCGGCGGCGAACTCGAACGCGATCTCGTCGGCATCCGGCCGCGCCACCATCTCCTCGATGACGGCACGCGCCTCGGCGGGCCGGCCGCGTTCGAGCGCGCTCATCGCGAGCTGCTGGCGCCAGTCGAGTTCGTGCTCCGGGTCGAGCTCGATCAGCCTGCGCAGCGCACGCTCGTGCGCGCGGAACTCCTCGTTCTGCAGGTGCACGCGCGCGATCCGCTCCCAGGCCTCGATCTCCCGTCCCGGCTCCCGTGCCAGCTCGCGCAGCACCTGGACGGCGCCGAGGCTGTCCTTGGCGCGCGTGTAGATCTTGATCAGTGCGTCGCGCTTCGCCTCGCGATCCGTGGTCTCCGGATCCTGCAACGCGGCTTCCAGCTCGATCGCCAGATCCGCCAGGGTCCCTTCGCGCGCGGCGAGATCCAGCACCTGATCCTCGACCTGCGCGCGGCGCGCCGCGCTGCCGGCCCCGAGCCAGACGCGCCGGAACAGCGTCAACGCCTCCTCGCGCTCGGCCGGCTCGCGGCTGCGCGAGAGCAGCCAGCCGAGCCGCAACGCGAGATCCTCGGCGTTGCTGCCCGCCAACGCGGCGCGGTACTGCGCGATCGCCTCCGCCGGGCGCTCGAGCTGCTCGTAGATCTCGCCGATCCGCACCTGGTGCGCCGGCGTCGTGAATCCGTCGCGCGCCGCATCGAGGGCTGCGAGCGCAGCTTCGCGCCCCTGCTGGCGCTGGCGCGCCTGCACGTCGAGGATCAGCGCCTCGATCGCATCCTCCGGATCGCCACTCGCGCGCAGCTGCGCGATGCCTGCGGCGACCGGTGGCACCAACCCCAGGTCGAGCGAAGCGCGCACCAGCTGCTCGATGTCCCGCCGGCGTTCGGCGGTCCGGATCCCATCGATCAGCAGCGCGACCGCCTCGTCGCGGCGGTCGAGGTCGGTCAACAGCAGCGCCAGCGCCGCGCGCAGCTGCGCGTCCGCGGGTTTGCGCGCGAGCTGCGCGCGGCCGACGGCGACCGCGCGCTCGCCGGCGCCGGCTTCCAGGGCGATGGCGAACGCCAGCTCCGGCCGCGCCTGCGGATCGCGTGCGACCAGCGCGAGGGCTTCGTCGGCGCGGCCGAGCTCCCGCAGCAGCTCGAGCAGCGCCTCGAGCTGCTCCGGACCTGCATCCCGTTGCTGCAGCCACTCGGCCGCCAGCTCCGGCAGCCGTTGCTGCCGCCGCGCGAGTCCGGCGCGTTCGGCCAGCGCGAAGCGCCGGTCCCGCGCCGTGCGCGCCAGCGCAACTGCGTCCGCCAGGCTCTGGTCCGCTGCTGGCAGCTCGTGCGCAGCTTCCTGCCAGCGCGCACGCCGCATCGCCGCCAGGAACTCCTTGCCCGGAGTCGCACCCTCCACGCGATGCCAGGCGAGCGCGAGCTGGTAGTGCCCGAGCTGGCCGGCGAGATGCCCGAGCGCCTGGCGCGTCTCGTCGTCGGCCAGCTCGCCGGCAGCACGCAGGTCCGCCTCCTGCACCCCGCCGGCGCGCTTGGGATCGCGCAGCTGCGCACGGCGTACGAGCGCATGCGCCCGCGCAGCATCGTCCAGTCCCTGCTGCGCCAGCAGCGCGGTCCAGGCTGCGATCGCCTCTTCCGGATGCCCGAGTGCTTCGAGCAGCTCGGCGCGCAGGCGCAGCCATTGCGGTTCGTCCTGGGTCAGCGACAGCGCCAGCTCGAGCCGACCGACTGCACGCGCGGCCTCGATCCGCGTCGCGAGCGGTGCCGCCTGCGTGTCCTGCAGCAACCGCTCGGGATCACCATGAGCCGCGAGCTGCGCCTGGATCTCCACCGCAATCGGATCCTGCTGCGCGACAACCTGCTCGCCGCCGACCGCCAGCACGAGCAGCATCGCGACGCGGCCGGGCAAGCGCCGCACGACCAGCCCGAGCACGAACGCGAGCAGCGCCAACAGCACGAACCAGCGCGTGACTTCGACCGCCGGCCCGACCCCGGCGAGCCCGTCGGCGGGCAGCGCGCCCTGCGTCGTGCCGCCGCTGAGCTCCGCCAACGCGCTCAATCCCGGCCACGCATCGTCAGCGCGCGGGCCGGATGGGGCGATCGCGGCCCCACGCAGCCGCGTGCCGTCGGCCAGCTCGACCTCGACCGCCAGCGGCTCGCGCGCCGGCAACTCGAGCCAGGCCTCGTAACAGCCTGGCTCCTGCGGCAGCAGCAGGACCGGCGTTGCCAGCGTGCCGGCCTGCACGATGCGCGGCGCGGGCCAGACCGGCGGCGGGACCCCGGTCACACGCACGCGCAGGGCTGCTGGATCCGCGCGCAGCTCGAGCTGTGGCCGCGCCGCGGCGCGCGCACGTGCGACCTGGCGCAGGATCGACGCGATGACGGCCCCGTGCGCGCGGTCGGTGCGCAGCCCTTCGTCGGCGGGACCGAGCAGCTCGGAACAGAACGTCGCTACGCGACCGAGCCCCTGATCCCAGGTCGCGAGATACGGCGCCTCCCCGCTCTGCAGCAGCGTCGATGCGCCGGCACGGGTGCGCGCCGCGACGAGCCCGTGCGGCGCCGGCAGCGCCTGGTCGCCGAGGGCCTCGGTGACCGCGTGCCACGCCGTGCGCCGGATCTCGGCCGCCTGATCGAGCTGGCTCGACAGCGGTGCCGACTGCGGCTCTTTGAAGCGCAGCTCCGGCAGCTGGAACCGCGACGGACACGCGTAGAACCGCCCGCGACCCCACTGCGCCAGGTTGACCAGGAACGGCGAGTTCGCCTGCGGCCCGATCAGGACCGTGTGCAGCTGCACGCCGCTGTCCGCGATCCGGCGCGCCAGCGGCTCGAACGGTGCGTTCTCGACGCCGCCATCGGTCAACACGAGGATGTGCTTGAACCGCGTGCGCGCGTTCAGCATCGCGTAGTACGCCTCCTCGATCGCCGAGTAGATGATCGTGCCGCCACCGGCCTGCAGGCGGTTCAGCGCACGCGTGATCTCGATCAGGTTCGACGCCGGCTGCAGCGGCGCGGCCCAGCGCCGGCTGCCGTAGAACTCGACGATCCCGACCTTGTCGTGCGGCAGCAGGCGCCGGACGGCGAGCCGTGCGACTTCCTTGGCCAGCTCGATCCGCGTGCCGCCCATCGAGCCGCTGGTGTCCAGGATGATCACCAGCGCGACCGAAGGATCGCGGCGTTCTTCACGCGGCTCGAGCTCGACCGGCAGGATCCCAGCGAGCGGGGTGTCGACGTAACTCGACAGCGACGTCGAGCTGCCGGCGACGACGAGCCCGGTGCCGAGTCCGGTCACGGCTTCGGCGAGCGCCTGCTGTGTCGCTGCATCCAGCCGCTCGGCGGGCAGGTCGTCGAGCAGGACGGCATCGGCGCCGGCGAGCACGCGCGGATCGGCGAGTGCCTGCGGCTCGAGATCCACGAGCTCGATCTGCGCCTCCGCGAGCATTGCGCGCAGTGGCGCCGAGTTCTCGCTCCCGAGCCGGTGCACGCGCAGCGGCGGCCCGATCTCGACCGCCGTACGCAACGAGACCTGCTGCGCACCGGCAGTCAGCTCGAGCTCGATCGTCGCGGTGCCGCGGTCGCTGCCCGGCACGACATCGAAGCGATGCGCAGAGCTGCCGGCCGGCAGCGCCAGCGAGGTGTCGAGCAGCAGCTGCCCTGCTTCCCGCACGCGCAGCGCGCCCTGCGTCGCAGCATCGCTGTGCACGGCCAGAGCGACGGCGAGCGCATCGCCGGCCGCGACCGAAGCCGCATGGGTGACGTCGCACCGCAACGCCGGGGCCGCGCCGTGCCGCCGCACGTGCAGCCGGCGTTGGGCCCGCGACCAGACTGCCGACTGCGCCGCCGGATCCAGGCCCTGCACACTGCCGTCGGTGCACAGCAGCACTTCGGCCGCGTCGCCGCCCAGGGCATCGGCGAGACGCAGCGCGCGCGCCAGATCCGGCGGGCCCTCCGCATCCGGGATCGCGGTCGCACCGCGCGCGCCGAGCACCGGCTGCGCCCCGGCGCGCACGACGAAGAACGGGTCGGCGTACGGCGTCTGCTCGCGCCAGGCTTCGATCTGCTGCTGGTCACGCGGATCGGTCGCGATCGCGATCCGCGTCGTCGGCACGCGCGCGACCCAGAACGGGCGCGCCAGCGCGACGACGACGGCCGCCACGCTGAGCGTGCTCAGCGCCAACACCAGCCCGAGCCGCGTGCGCGTGTGCGGCGTGCGCGAACGGCCCCAGGCCAGCCAGGGCAGCAGCGCCAGCGGCGCCAGCAGCAGCCACAGCGGAGCGCCGAACATCATGGCAGCCGCCCGCGGTGGTGGAGGTAGAGGTCGACCAGCAGCCCGCACAACGCGAGCAGCAACAGCGGAACGAGCCAGCGCACGGGCCCAGCGCGGGACGCGGCCGGCGCCGCCGGCGCCGTGACGACGAGCGGAGCGTCGACGGCGACGACGCTTGCCTCCAGCGGATGGCCGAACGCATCGGTCAGCGCCAGCGCACCTGGGAGCTCGGGTTGCAGGGTCACCGGTGCCGGTGCCGCCAGCCAGGTGACCGCGCCGGCTGGTGCCTGCTCGACGATCGGCGTCGCCAGACGCAGCGGCGCGGGAACGCGCGCCATCAGCACGGCTGGCGCGCCGACCCCCGCGAGATGGCGCAGCCCACCAGCCAACAGACGCGGGACGTCACGCCGGTGGGCATCTTCGAGCAGCCACGCGACGACGTGCAGGCGCGGGGCACCGCTCCGAGCGCGCTCTAGCGCGACCAACGGTGCGCCGCTGAGGCGATCCTCGATCCAGACCTGCTGCTCTGCCCGCACGGCGAGCGCTGAGGCCTCGGCGCGGCGCAGATCCGCGAACGCCAGCGGCAGCGGGCAACGCGCCGACACCGCGACGCTGCGTGGCGCGGCGCCGACGCCGGCCTCGAGCACGAGCGCCGGACCGTCCACGGTCGGATCCAGCGTCACCTGCAGCGCGGCCTGCGGATCCGCTTCCAACAACGGATCGGCTTCGACCGCGAGCCGCACCGGATCCGGGATCCCCGTTCCCAGGGCGACCGCAGCCGTGCGCTGCGCGGGCACCGGCAGCTCGATCTCGGCGCGCACCTCGTCACCGCGCATGAGGGCGACCGTGAGCTGGTGCTGTCCGGTGGCGATCCCGGGGATGCGCACTGAGGCCGCCGCCGGCACGCGCACCAGCGACGCCTCCCCACTCGCCGGCCGGACGACCAGTTCGTCGCCGTCTGCCGCACCGATCGGTTCGACGCGCAGTGCGCGCGGCTCGGTCTCTTCGACGACGACGCACGCGAACCCCGCTGCCGGAGCCCCGGGCGGCGCGCGGCGCACGATGGCATGGCCACCGGCGCTGGCCGGCAACGGCCCGATCCCGCCGAACACGACGATCTCGCCGTCACCGCGCGGGCCGAGCCGGTCCGCCGCGAGCTGCAACGTCGCCGGCAGCGCGGCCCCGGCGCCGCTGCGCACGAGATCCTTGGTGCGCAGTTGCGCGCGCCACGATGGCTCGTCGGCGGTGCGCAGATTCTGCGGCGGCGTCGCGGCGAGCCAGACGCCGCCATCCGGCCCGAGGCCGGCGTGGTCGGCGAACTCCAGCGCCGCGTTCAGCAGTGCGAGGCCGCCGGCGTCCGTCGTCCCGTCCGGCGCGACGATGACGATCCGCGACGGCGCCGTACCGGCGCTGCGCGGATCGGCGAACGCGAGCCAGCACGCCGCCGCCGTCGCGAATGCGAGCAGCCAGGCGAGCAGCCGCCGCGGCGGACCGAGCAGCGTGCGCGGCCGCTGCACGGCGCCGGCCGCGCGGAAGAACAGCAACGTGTCGACCGGCACGCGCCGCAGCCGCACGCGCAGCAGGTGCAGGGCCAGCAGCAGCGCGCCGATCGCGAGCGCGCCGAGGCCGACCAGCGCAGCGGGTAGACCGAGCCACTGCATCGGTCAGACCGCCAACACCCCGGCCCGGAACAGCGCGGCGATCTGCGGCACGATCGGCTGGTCCGTGCGCAGCGCCACGTGACCGGCACCGGTCGCGCGCGCGAACTCGGTGATCCGCGCCGTGAACGCCCCATACGCCTGTTCGTAACGCTCCAGCAGCGCCGCATCGGCAGTCAGCGCGAGCCGTTCCCCGGTCTCGCAATCCACGACCTCCAGCTCGCCGCCGAGCCGCGGCCGCTGCTCGTCCGGATGCACCGGCCGCAAGATCAGCACGTGATGCCGGATCCGCTCCAGCGCCGGCAACACCGCCTCGAGGCCGCGCGGATCGAACAGATCGGAGACCACGATGCACAGTCCGCGGCGCAGCCGGCGGCGGCCGAACTCGGTCAGCGCTTCGGCCAGCGGCGTCGCGCCGCGCGCCGGCAGCTCGTCGAGCCAGGCCAGCAGCCGATGGAACGCCTGCTTGCCGGCGAGCCCGGTCAGCGGCTCGAGCGACGGAGCAGCGACCGGATGCACACTGATCCGGTCGAGCTGGTGCAGGCTGACGTAGGCCAGCGCGGCAACCGCCTGTTTGGCGACGTCGCTGCGCGAGCGCGCGCCGTGCCTGCTCGCCATGCTGGCACTCTGGTCCAGCAGGAAGTGCACCGGCAGGTCCTGGTCCTCCAGGTAGAGCCGCAGGAACACCTTGTCGAGCCGCAGCAGCAGCGGCCAGTCGATGCTGCGGAAGTCGTCACCGGGGACGTAGGGCCGCACGTCGGTGAACTCGATCCCCGCGCCGCGCGCGCGCGAACGCTGCTCCGCGTGCCGGCCGCCGGCCGGAACGCGACGCGCGACGACGTGCAGCGCCTCGAGCGCGTGCAGGAAGTCGGCATCGAACAGGCGCGACGCAGCCGTCGTCATCCGGCCCGCGCGCCTGTCTCCAGCAGCTCGCGGATCAGATCCTCGGCCGTGATCCCCTGCGCCTGGCCGCTGAAGTTGATCAGCACGCGGTGGCGGAGCGCTCCGAGCGCGTGCTGGCGCACGTCCTCCGCCGCGACGGCGAACCGGCCCTCGCGCAGCGCGGTCACCTTCGCCGCGAGGATCAGCGCCTGCGCGCCGCGCGGCGAGCTGCCGAGCAGCACGAACTGATCGACGCGCTGCGTCGAGTACGGACTGTTCGGCTGCGTCGCCATGACGAGGCGGACCGCCGTGCTGCGCGCGTGTTCGGGCACCGGCACGGCACGGACCAGCTGGCGCAGCGCCAGGATCTCGGCCGCGTTCGAGACCGCCTGCACCTGCGGGGTCGTGCTCCCGGTCGTGCGGTCCAGGATCGCGGCATAGTCCTGCTCCTGCGGATAGCCGACCATCAGCTTGAACAGGAACCGGTCCAACTGCGCCTCCGGCAGCGGGTAGGTCCCTTCCTGCTCGACCGGGTTCTGCGTCGCCAGCACGACGAACGGCTGCGGCAGCTTGCGCGTCTCGCCGCCGACCGTGACCTGCTGCTCCTGCATGGCTTCGAGCAGGGCCGACTGCGTCTTCGGCGTCGCGCGGTTGATCTCGTCGGCGAGCACGAGACTGGCGTGGATCGGCCCGCTCTGGAACCGCAGCGCGCGGTGTCCCTCGGCCTCATCGAGCACCATCGTCCCGACGACGTCGGCCGGCATCAGGTCCGGCGTGAACTGGATCCGGCTGCGCGACAGATCGAGCGCGTCGCCCAACGCGCGCACGAGCATCGTCTTGCCGATCCCGGGCACCCCTTCGAGCAGCACATGGCCGCCGGCGAACAGCGCGGTCAGCACTCCGTCCACGACTTCGTCCTGCCCGACGATGATCGTGTGGATCGCGTCACGTAGGCGCGTGAACGTCTGTTGGAAGCGTGCGGCGTCGGCCTTTGCGGCGGCGGTCTCGGTCATGGGTTCCGTTGTCTCAGCAGCTCGTGGTAACGCCCGACCAATGCGTCGAGTTCGCTACGCAGCTCGTGGCTCTGCGGCGAGGCGGGGGCGCCGTTCCCGGGGGCCGGAGTCGAGATCACGCCCGGTTCCGCCTGCGCGGGGCGTGGCGCCAGGCTCGTCTTCGCGGTCCCCGGATTCGGGCGCCCGCGTACGTGATCCGGCAGCCGCAGGCCGAGCACCAGCGACGCGGTACCGCGCGACTTCTTCGGCGGCGTCGGTCCGCCGCGGCCGTCGTCCGGCGGACCATCCCCGCTGATCGACAGCTCGCGTGTCGGCGGCTGCTGGCGATCGCGACCCATCGGCATCAGGCCGCCGCGCTGCTCGCTCTCCTCGGTCTCGTCTTCGATCTCTTCGTCTTCGCTCGGCGGCGCGTCGTCACGCTCCGGTCCGCGGTCGAGCCCGGGACGTTGGTTGGTGACCGGCGCCATGCGCCCGCTCGCGCGGGCCGGCCCGCCGGGTGCGGCTGCGTTCTCGGTACCGAGCTCGCGCGGCGACTCTGCGTCTGGCGTGCGCGGCTTCGCCGGCTTGGCGGCGGACTGCGAGGGCGTCGGCTCGACCGGCGCGCGGCTGCGGCTCGCCTGTCCCTGACCGCCACTGCCGGCCCCCGGCGTCGCGGAGCCCTGCTGCCCTGCCTGCGCGTCGCCCGGCACCGGACGGCCGCGCTCGCCCGGTGCCTGACCTGCCTGCGCCGACCCCTCGGTGCCGCGTGCGGCGGCACCCGGATCGCGCGCCGGCGGTTCCGGCAGCTCGGTGGCATCACGCGTTGCGGGTGCCTCCTGCGCCCCTGCCTGCTCCGGCGCTGCCGCGACCGGCCCGATCGGAAGCTCGGGTCGCGGTGGCCGCGAGGAACTCCAGGCGCTGAGGATCCACGGCAGGCATGCGATCGCGAGCCCGAGCAGTCCGACTCCGAACCGCGCGCGGAACGCGGCGAGCGGCTGTGCGACGCGCGCGAGGGCGCTGCGCTCGGCGAACTGGACGCCATCCTCCACGGCTGCCGCCGCGAAGCGCCGCGTGACCGGATCCGCCGGCGCCGCCGGCGCGAGCTCGTACGCGGCCGACAGCCGATCTCCGGTCTGCTGCGCTTCGTCGTAGGCGAGCGCCGCTTCATAGGTCGCGACTGCGCGGCGTTGCTCCCGGCGCGCGATCGCGACGACCGACGCGAGCGGCGCCAGGCACAGCAGCAACGGCAGCGACCAGGCAGGGATCGCGGGAGCCTCGTCGATCGCGGTCAACGCGAACCAGGCCAGCACGAGGCCGAGCGCGAGCCGCGGCATCAGCTCGAGCCCATGTGCGAACCCGAGCTGCCGCGCCGCACGGATGCGCTGCGCGTGCAGGCCGGCGCCGACGTCGCGCAACCGTTCGGCCAGCCGGCGGCGGACTTCGTCCCCTCGGCTCATGTGCCCTTGTGCTGCACCGGGGCCTGCGCCGCCTGCAGGACTTCTCCGGTGCTCGGATCGATGACGAACGCGATCACGACCAACCGCGTCCGCTCCGGTCGCACTGGCCGCACCAGGAACGGCTCGTCCCGCTCCAGGCCGGCGACGCACTCGTCCAGCTCCTGCGTGACAGCAGCGAGATCGAGCTGCAGCTCGTGGCGGCCGGCGGGTGCCAGCCCGTCCGCCGGCGTGAACGCCGCGCGCGCGACATTGTGGTGCAGCAGCATGCCATTGCTGCCGGGGAACACGACTTCCCGCTCGGCGAGCACGGCATGCAGCGTCAGTTGCGGCGTCGCATCGGTCTGCACGACGGCACGCACGTGGCCGTCGTCGTCCAGCCGCGCATCGAGCGACAGCGAGACGCGCGGCGGCGCGCGCAGCAGCGGCTCCAGCTCCTTGCCGTAGCGCGCGTACAGATCCGGCGCCGCGTCGGCCTTGCCGCCGCCGCTGATCCGCGAGCGACCGTTGAACACGACGGTGGGTGTGCCGCCGATCCCGTACTGCTTTGCGCGCGCCTGCGCGACCGGTGCGACCAGCGGTTCGGGGGCAGGGATCGGCAGGTGCCACTGCAGCACGACGACTTCATCGCGACGGAAGTGCTCGGCAACCGCGTCGACCGCGACGTCAGCGGCGACACACGGCGGGCACATCGCGCCGGTGAACAGCTCGACCAGCGTCACACGTCCGCTGGGCCGGATCTCCTCCGGTTCGCGCGGGATCGGGTGCAGCGACGGCACGCGGCCGTCGACCATCTCGACGAGCTCCGGCAGCCAGTCCGCGTCCGGTCCGTGCAGCTTCGCGTGTGCAGCCTGGAATCGAACCAGCCCGCGTTGGCCGGTGTTGCGCATGTCGAGCATCGCCAGCAGGAAGCGCGCGCGCGCGCGTTCCCACTCCTGCTTGGCGAAGTGCACCTCGCCGAGCTCGAGCTGCGCGTGCCCGTTGCTCGGATCGCCGAACACGGCCGCCAGCAGGTGTCGTCGTGCCTCGTCCAGCTCGCCACGCTCGCGGTGCCAGCGACCGAGCTCGATCCGCAGCTGGTGCACCGCCGTGCCATCCACGTCGCGGCGCGCGTCGTCGAGCGATTCCCGGATCAGCTCGGCGCGCAGCTCGTCGCGACCGTCGCCGGCCGGGAGCTGTTCGAGCAGCGCAAGCGCCTCACGCCCGCGTGCGTCCGCCGCCGCGTTGCGCAACGCCGCCCGCGCCGCGGCGCCGAGCACGTCGAGCGGCGGGGGCTCCCGCTTGGATGCCAGTGCCAGCAGCACGTGCGCAGCCTCGTGCGTGATCGCGCCGTGATCCTCGGCGACGAAGGCATGCAACGCCGCGACCGGATCCGGCGCATGCCAGGCGCGGTAGAACGCCGCCTCCGCCTCCGGATACGGCTCTGGCTTCGTGCGCTCGAGGCGCAACTTGCCGCCGTCGGCCCACAGCGTGACGACCATCTGCGCCAGCGCGCGCGCGCCGAGACCGCCGGCGTAGCCGGCCTGCGAGCGCAGCGGACGGAACGGCGTGATCGCGGCGAGATCCAGCCCCCCTGCGCGCGCGCTGCGCAGCACACCGTCGGCATGGCCGAGCTCGGCGGCGAGCTCCGGATCGATCCACGAGAACGGCTCGCGCGTGAACAGCATCAGGCGCAGCTCGCGGGCGCCGGCCTGCACGGCGAACACTGGCGCTGGGCGGTCCGGGCTCGTGTGCAGCTCGAGATCGGCGACCTCCGCGCGCCCGGCGATCGCCTCCGCGGCGAAGCCTTCGCCTGGCGGCAGCAGCCGCAGCTGCTTGCCCGGACCATCCAGCAGGATCGTGCGGTCGCCGAACGCGCCCAACCCGAGGATCCCCGCGACCGGAATCTCCTGCAGCGCCTGCGCATGTTCGGCCGTCAACCGCTCCAGGAACCGCTCGCGCCGCGCGCGCACCGGGACGTTCGCAAGCCGCAGCTCACCCGCCTCGATGTCGATCTGCTCGGCGCGCAGCGCGCCGGCCGCATTGGTGTGCAGCAGCAGCGGTTCGCGCATCCCCAGGTCGACCAGCAGGTGGCACGTGTAGACGCGGTCGCCGGCGGTCAGCGTGCAGCGCAACATCGGCCGTCCCTCGATCGGATGCACCGGCGCCTGCGCCCGCGGCGCCGCCGCCGGTTGCGGGATGCCGGCGATCGCGAGCAGCGGGAAGACCCAGTGCAGCAGCGGGATACGCACGGCCGGCGATTCTGCCGCCGCGCCACAGCGGCGGAAACCCCGCGCGGTCATTTACTGCCGGCGGACTACCCGCCCGCACCTGCGGTGTTGGTGCCGCGTTCCGTGTAGAGCCAGACACGGTTCTTGCCGCGCTGCTTGGCCTCCTTCAGCGCCTCGTTGGCGCGGCGCCGCAGCACGTCCGGCGTGATCGGTGCGCGACCGTCGTAGGTGTCGATCCCGATCGACAGCGACACCCGCCGCTGGAACAGCTCGTTGGCGAACACCTTCGCCTCGAGGTTGCGCCGGATGCGCAGTGCCGTCTGCACGGCCTCGGCGGGGGTGGTCTGCGGCAGCAGCACGAGGAACTCGTCACCGCCGAAGCGTGCCGCGAAGTCCGTCTCACGGATCGTGCTGCGCAGCGCAGCCGCCACCCCGGCCAGCACGAAGTCCCCGAACGCGTAGTCGGTGGTGTCGTTGATCGACTTGAAGTCGTCGACGTCGATCCACAGCAGCGACAGCGGCGTCTGGTGCCGTTGCGCGCGCTTCCACTCGACCCCGAGCACGTTCTGGAAGTGGCGGTCGGTCAGCAGACCGGTCTTGAAGTCGACGCTCACCTGCCCCTCGAGATCGCGCGCCCGGTGCTGCAGCGCCCGGAACCGCTCGCGCAGCGCCAGGGCCTGCTCGACGCGGCCGAGCGCCTCCTCGTTGGTGCACGGGCGGACCAGGAAGTCCCGGAACGGCAGATCGATCCGCCGCGCTTCGTGCAGTTGGTGGATCCCCTCGATGACCAGCAGCACCGGCACCGGATCGGCGCCGCGCTGGAGCCCGGCGACGAATTCCAGCTCCCGGCTGCCGGCGTACAGCAGCAGCGGGCTGACGACGACGAGTGCGGGAGCTGGCGCGTCCGGCGCGCCGAACCGCTGCCAGCTCTCTGCCAGCGATGTGCTCGCGGCGACCGGATGCCCCGCCTGCTGCAACGCGCGCGTCAACTCACCGAGGTCGCCGCGGTGGTCGAGCACGAGCAGGTACCCCGCCGCACGCTCAGGCGGTACGTGCGCCCGCTCCGGAACGAACTCCGGTTCGGCTGGCGGAGGGATGTCGGTCACGGGTGCAGCTGCAGGCTCTTGCCAGCGCAGCCGCGGCTCGTCGTCGGCCGCGGCCGGCGACCGCAACGCGGTTCGCGACAGGAGTCTAGCTCGCTCGGAATCCCGTGGAAGGCCGCCCTTGACCATGCCCAAGCCCTACCTACAATCCCGCGCCCTCCATTTCCAGACCACCGAAGAGCCCGGAGGCTTTGTGCCCCTCGTCAATGTCCAGGAGCTGATCGATGCGGGTGTCCATTACGGCCATCAGACGAGCCGTTGGAACCCGAAGATGAAGCCGTACATCCACGGCCGTCGCCACAACATCCATATCATCGATCTCCAGGAGACGATCCGGGGGCTGATCCAGGCGACGCACTTCGTGCGCCGGCTCGCCTCGACCGGGGCCGAGATCCTGTTCCTCGGCACCAAGAAGCAGATCCGTGCCGTGGTCGAGTCGGAGGCCGCCCGCTGCGGGATGCCGTCGGTCACCGAGCGCTGGATCGGCGGGACGCTGACCAACTTCCCGGTCGTCCGCGAGCGGCTGGCGCGCCTCGAGCAGATCGAGGGGATGGAGACCGACGGTTCGCTCGAGCGCTACAAGAAGAAGGACCAGTCCACGCTGCGGCGCGAGATGCGCAAGATCCGCCGCAACCTGGAGGGGATCCGCCAGCTGCACGGGCTGCCGGGCGCGATCGTCGTCGTCGACCCGCGCCGCGAGGACATCTGCATCCGCGAGGCGGCCCGCATGAACGTGCCGGTCGTCTGCATCCTCGACACCGACTGCAATCCGGAGCTGGCCGACATCGTGATCCCGGCCAACGACGATGCGATGAGCTCGGTCCAGCTGCTGCTCGCGCGGATCGCCGATGCGATCCTCGAGGGCCGGCAGAGCCTGGACGAGGCGACCCTGATCCAGGCCCAGAAGTCCGCCCAGGAGGACCTGCGGACCCGCGATCCGTTCGGCCGCCGTGGCGGTCCGGGCGGGCCGGGCGATCGCCGTGGCGGTGGCCGCCCCGGCGGGCGCCGCGACGGTCCGGGTGGGGCCGGTGCCGGCCGCCTCGGCCGCCGTCCGGGCAGGGGTGGCGAGCAGCACGCGGATTCCGTCTCGTTCGGTACCCCCACCTCGGGTGAGGAAGCACCGGCCGAGGCGACACCGCCGCCCGCGGGTGGGGAAGGCAGCACGCCCAGCACGCCGAGCACGCCGAGCACGCCGACCGGCGGCAGCCCGACGGAGCAGGCGCCCGGCACGAACGAGTAACGGCTCCGAGCCTGCGCGGCGTCGGCCGTGCGCATCCAGGGAACTTCGAGATGGCTGAGATCGACGCAAAGACCGTGATGCGCCTGCGGAACATGACCGGGGCGCCGATGATGGAGTGCAAGGCGGCGCTGCAGGAGACCGGCGGCGACATCGACAAGGCGATCGACGTCCTGCGCAAGCGCGGGCTCAAGAGCGCCGCCGGCAAGGGGGACCGCGATGCCAAGGAAGGGCTGATCTTCAGCTACGTCCACCACAACGGAAAGCTCGCCGTGCTGGCCGAGGTGGTCTGTGAGACCGACTTCGTCGCGCGCAACGAGCAGTTCCGCCAGTTCGGCGCCGACCTGTGCCTGCACATCGCCTCGAGCGCGCCGCGCTACCTCGATCGCGAGCAGGTCCCGCAGGACGTCGTCGCCAAGGAGACCGAGATCGCGACCGAGCAGACGCGCCAGCAGATGGCCGGCAAGCCCGAGAACGTGATCCAGAAGGCGGTCGACGGGCGCGTGCAGCGCTTCTTCGCCGAGAACTGCCTGCTCGACCAGCCGTTCGTCAAGGACGAGTCGCTCACGGTCGACCAGGTCACCAAGCAGTTGATCGCCAAGATCGGAGAGAACATCCGCATCCGCCGCTTCGTGCGCCTCGAGCTCGGAGGCTGAGCTTGGGCGGCAGCGCGAGGCCGATCCGTCGCGTCCTGCTGAAGATCAGCGGGGAGAGCCTCGCGCGTCAGGGAGAGATCGGGCTCGAGCCGGAGGTCGTCGCCGGAGTGGCGGCGCAGATCGCGGCCGTGCGCCGGCTCGGCGTCGAGATCGCCGTCGTCGTCGGTGGCGGCAACCTCGTGCGCGGCGCGAAGTTCGCGCAGGCCGGCACCAACCGGGCGACGGCCGACCAGATGGGGATGCTCGCGACCGCGATCAACTGCCTGGCGCTGCAGGACGCGCTCGAACGCAAGGGGGTCGACACACGGGTCGCCTCCGCGGTCGAGATCGAGACGCTGATGGAGCCGTACATCCGCCGCCGCGTGATCCGCCACCTCGAGAAGGGGCGGATCGTGATCCTCGCCTGCGGCACCGGGAATCCGTTCTTCACCACCGACACCGCCGCCGCGCTGCGCGCGACCGAGCTCGGCTGCGACGCCGTGTTCAAGGCGACCAAGGTGGACGGCGTCTACACCGCCGATCCCAAGCGCGATCCGAGCGCGACCAAGATCCCGATCCTGACCTACGCCGACGCGCTGCAGCGCAACCTGCAGATCATGGATCGCACGGCGTTCACGCTCTGCATGGAGAACAACATGCGGATCATGGTGTTCGACATGTTCGTGCCGGGGAATCTCGAGCGCGCCGTGCGCGGCGAGTCGATCGGCACCTGGGTGGTCGACCAGCTCCCGGCGCCGTCGTCCACGCAGCCGTCCCACTGACCCGCGAGGCCACTGCCATGGATCCCTTCTCCGACAAGATCCTCGCCGACTTCAAGCTGCACATGGACAAGACGGTGCAGCATCTGATCGATCAGCTCCGCACGATCCGGACCGGACGCGCGGCACCTGCCCTCGTCGAGGGGGTGCGCGTCGACTACTACGGCACGTCGACGCCGCTCAACCAGATCGCGAACATCTCGGTCCCGGAGGCGCGCCAGCTGCTGATCAAGCCGTACGACGCCTCGATCCTGAAGGAGATCGAGCGCGCGATCCTGAAGTCGGACCTGGGCCTGACGCCGGCCTCCGATGGCAAGGTGCTGCGGTTGACGCTGCCGCCGCTGTCGGAAGAGCAGCGCCGCAAGCTGTCGGCGAAGGTCAAGGATCTGACCGAGCAGTCGCGCGTCGCGCGGCGCAACGGGCGCCGCGACGCCAACAAGCATGCCGACCAGGCAGTGAAGGACGGCAAGCTCAGCGACGATCAGAACAAGCTGCTGCACGAGAAGGTGCAGAACGCGATCAAGGATGCCGAGCACCGCCTCGACGACGTGCTGAAGAAGAAGACCCACGAGATCATGGAGGACTGACGGTGCCGCTGGCCGCAGCACCGCGAGTTGCCACCCGGTCCGCGTCGGGTACATCACGCCAGGCCGGCGGTCTCCTGCCGGCCGACGCGCGGGGGCGTAGCTCAGTGGTAGAGCAGCGGCCTTTTAAGCCGTGGGTCGAAGGTTCGAATCCTTCCGCCCTCACGATCGGGTCCGGCGCCGTGGTGCGCGGGGCAGGTGCTGGCGAAACCCTGCATCCGGCGCCGCGCCGGCCCGCCCCGGCTACGTTCTGCGGTTCCCCCCTCCTCCGATGATCCTCGACCCCGAATTCCTCGCGATCCTGGTCTGCCCGGTCACGCGGCAGCCGCTCCGCGAAGCCGATGCGGCCGAGCTCTCGCGCATCAACGACCGCATCGCGCGCGGCGGCGTCCGCAACGATGGCGGGCAGCCGGTCGCGGAGGCACTCGAGGGTGCGCTCGTTGTTGCGGAGCCGGGCGCATCCGGCGTCGTCCTATACCCCATCCGGACCGGCATCCCGGTCCTCCTGGCGGCTGAAGCGATCCGCGTCGACGCGGACGCCGCGCCGCGCTGATCGGTCCGAGCACTCCCATGGCGTTCGAATTCTTCCGCAAGTACCAGCGCCCGATCCTGTTCACGGCGGGGATCTTCGCGCTCGTCACGTTCTCGGTGACCGGGCCGCTGTTCAGCTTCTTCGACTGGATGTTCGCGCCCCCGTACGCCGGCGCGACGATGACGCTGGCCGACGGCAGCAAGATCCGGATCACCGGCGAGGACGCCGTGATCGGGCAGGAGCTGGCGAACGGGAAGCACTATCCGGCGGTCGCGCTGCCGGATCTGCCGGTCGATCAGGAGGAGGGGGACCAGCGCAGCGAGATCTACGCCGCGCTGCGCGCGCTGGCGCGCCACGCCGGCATCGAGCCGTCGATGCAGGAGGTCGACGCCGCGATCCAGCAGGCGGTGCGGATCATGAACTCGTCCGGGGCCGACGTGACCGCGAGCCAGCTCGCGGTGCAGTACCGCCACGCGTCGCTGGATGCCTGGCGGCGCCTGGTCGCGGAGGCGCTGCGGATCTCGACGTTCCTGCGCGTGCACGCGCTGGCAGCCGACACGACCGACGCCGCGATCGTGCAGGACCTGCTGCGCGGACGCGAGGTGGTGACGTTCCAGGTCGCGAGCCTCGACAAGCGCAAGCTCGAGGAGAGCCTGAAGGCGAAGGGGGTCAGCGATGACGAGCTGCAGGCCTGGCTCGACAAGCTCGGTGACGCCGAGAAGCTGCCGTACCGGCATCAGACGAACCTGGTCGCATTGGAGGCGAGCGGCTTCCTGCTGGACGCGTTCGATCCGGCGGAGCACGCTGCGGAGCTGACCGGCAAGGAGTACGGCGAGGAGACGCTGCGCCAGCGCTACGAGCAGGACAAGGAGACGCTGTACCGCCGACCGGAGAAGGACGGCGAGAAGAAGGACGGCGAGCCCCCGCAGCAGCGCGACGGCGAGGGCCGCGGTGGCGACGGCGAGGGGGGCAAGGGCCCGCAGCTGATCGAGCCGCAGGATCCACAAGATCCCCAGAACCCGCCGCCGGCCCAGCCGCAGCAGCCGGCACCGCCGGCCGAGCAGCAGGGTCCGCCGGCCCAGCCGACCGACCAGCCGACCGACCAGCCGCAGGACACCCCGGCCCAGGATCCGTACATCCCGTTCGAGGAAGTGCGCGCCAGGATCCTCGCGACGCTGCAGGCAGAGGACGTCCTGCGCGCGCTGTGGGGCAAGGTCCAGGAGCGCATGCAGGCACACCTGCAGGCCGCGATCGATGCCCGCAACGCGGCTGCCGCAGCAGAGACGGCAGCGCGCAACCAGCTCACCGAAGCGGAGCAGGCGCTCACGCAGAAGCCGGAGGACGCCGAGGCGAAGGCCCTCGTCGAAACGACGAAGCAGGACGTGGCGGCCAAGGAGACGGCGCGCAAGGAGGCGGAGCAGGCGCTCGACGCGGCGCGGCGCGCATTCTCGGCCAAGGCCGTGATGACCGAGCTGGCCGGGCAGCGCAAGGGCTTCCACGTGCACACGGTCGCCGAGCCGGTCGGTGCCGATGGGCTGCGGGAGCTCGGGGAGTTCGGCACCTGGCCCAACACCTGGATGGCGACCGCGATCTCGACCGAAGGGGACCTGTCGACGCAGGTCCAGGCGGCCGGCAAGGGGGTGTTCTTCTTCCAGATCCAGCGGGTCGTCGACCGTCCGCTGAAGCCGTTCGACGAGATCAAGGAGCAGTTGACGACCGACTACTGGAAGCAGCAGGCGGACGAAGCGGCGAAGCAGAAGGCGGAGGCGTTCGAAGCCGCGCTGCTGCGCCTGGGCAAGGAGAAGCGCGCCGAGCGCGTCACCGAGCTCGAGCAGGAGCAGGCGACGAAGACCGAGCAGCAGTTCACCGAGTGGCGCACGAAGACCGAGCAGGCGCTCGAGTCTGCGCGCAAGGAGCTCGCGGGGCTGCCGCGTGAGTCACGCTCGCACCGCCAGCTGTGGGAGAAGCAGATCACCAAGCTGGAGACGGAGCTCGCCAAAGCGGACGAGAAGCGCCAGCAGCTCGCCGACCAGATCGCGGCGGAGACCAAGCAGCAGATCGCCGCGGTCGCACGCGAGGCGTATCCCGAGGTGCTCGCGCAGGCGGCCGAGGAGACCGGCTTCACGGTCACCAAGGTCGGCCCCTACGTGCGCAATCTGCGCGAGAAGCCGCGCTTCCAGCACCGCTACGACGAGACGACGCGCTACCTGTTCAACGCGTCGACCGGCGGTGACGAGCCGGAGCAGGTCAGCTCACTCGAGCAGGGTGAGTCGAGCGGCCTGCTCGACGATGCCACGAACCGCACGCTGCACCTGGCAGTCGTGACCGATGTCCAGAAGGCGACCGTCGCCGACGTGACGCGCCGCGAGCTGTTGAGCGCGCGCGAGAGCCTGATCGCGCAGCGCCTGCAGGGTGCGATCAGCCAGTCGTTCACGATCGACACGCTGAAGCAGGCCTACGGGTACGAGGCGCCCAAGGACCAGCCGGTCATCGACGCGCCGGGCGGCTCCGGCAAGGGCGGCTCCGGCACGGCGCCCTCCGGCCAGGGTGGCGGTGGTGCCGCAGCACAGGTCGGGACGGGCACCGGCGGCGCAGCGAGTCAGAGCGGCTCGGGCGCGGGGAATGCCGCGGCAGGTTCGCAACCAGCCGGCGGGAACACGCCGCCGCCAGAGAAGAAGCCTGACGACAAGAAGCCTGACGACAAGAAGCCTGACGAGAAGCAGCCGGACGAGAAGAAGCCGGACGAGAAGGGCAGGTAGCCCGCGCGTCTCACGCGTAGAGCCTGTCGCTGAATTCTGCTGCGTTCGGCTCGCTGCGGCGGCCGTGGGCCTGCGTCCCGCTCTCAGCCGGCCATCCCGATCAGCGAATGGCCGAACGGGAAGTCGATGTGCCGCAGCCACCAGCGCTCCGCACTCATCGCGCGCGTGAACAGCTCGTTGACCGGCTTGCTGAACTGGTGGCTCAGGTTCGTCTGGTACTGCGGCAACCCGAGCAGCCGCTCCTTCAGGATCAACACTCCCAGCGCCGGCAGGATCAGCGGGAACAGGAACGTGTTGAAGTAGGTCAGCTTGCGCGGCGTCAGCCCGGCCGCCGCCATGACTTCGCGGAGCTGCCGGCGCGTGTAGCGCCGCAGGTGGTGCGCGACGCGGTCGTTCTGCGAGTACAGGAACTGGTACGCCGGCACCGACACGAACACGAGCCCGCCCGGGCGCAGCACGCGCCGCACCTCGGCCAGCACGCGGCGGTCGTCGGGGATGTGTTCGATCGTGTCGAACAGCGCGACGACGTCGAACGTGCGGTCGGCGAACGGCAGCTCGTAGCCGGACCCGTTGACGACCTGCTGGTGGCCGCGCTCGCGGCAGTAGCCGAGGTAGTCGTGCGCGACGTCGAGCCCGGTCACGCGGCCGAACCGCGACAGCGGCCCGAGCATCCCGCCGGCGCCGCAGCCGATCTCGAGGATCCGGCGTTCCCCGTGCCCGTTGGTCGACTGCCCGCGCAGCGCGCGCTCGATCAGGTCGAAGAAGATCGCGCGGCGCCCGCGGAACCAGAAGTGCGTCTTCTCCAGCTCGGCGAACTGCTCGTAGACGGTGCGTTCCATGCTCAGACGGTCGGATGCGCGACGACCAGCATCTCGTCGCGGAGGTTCACATAGCAGCTCAGGCCGCCCAGCAGCTGCAGCGGACTCAGCAGCCAGCGCAGCGAGCGGTGCAGCCGCGCCGAGCGTTCGACGATGAACCGCAGCGAGACGTATTTCCCGCCGAACCGCGGCGTGATCGCGGCGACCTGGAACCCGGCCTGCGCCAGCAGCTCGCGGATCGTGCGCGGGTCGAAGTGGTACAGATGCTCGGCGTGCTTGTAATGGTGCCAGCGTGGGCCGAGCAGCCGCGCGAACCGGCTGGTCACGTTCTGGGTCTCGAGGATCAGCACGCCGCCGGGACGCAGCATCGCACGCGCCTGTTGCAGCAGCGCCTGCGGATCCGGGACATGCTCGACGACGTCCCACAGCGTCACGAGGTCGAACGAGCCGCGCTCGAAACCGGGCCCGCGCGCGCCGTCCAGCATGCCGACGTGCACGTGCGCGTCCCCCAGGTGACGCCGTGCTTCGCGCGCGATCGGCTCGGACAGCTCGACGCCGTAGACGTCGTGCCCGGCCTCGCGCGCGACGCGCAGGAAGAAGCCGGCGGCGCAGCCGACGTCGAGCACCTTCCACCGGGTCCCCGCCGGCAGCTGCCGGCGCACGAACCGCATCCGGCGGCGGAACGTGCGCAGGTACAGCTTCTCGTCGCGCGTGTAGTCGGCGTAGCCGCGCTCGCGCGGGGCGTCGCTGCGCCAGTAGTGCTCGCCGTAGACCAGCTCGTGCAGCAGATCGGTGTGGTGGCGCGGGGTGACCCACACCAGCGAGCAGCGCGCGCAGCGCACGACCGTGTACGGATCCTCGCGGAACAGCTTCGTCACGGCCGTGCCGCCGCAGAGCTGACAACTGGTGACCGGCACCATCGCGGCCTGCGCGGGCGCCGGGGCTGCCTGCGGCGGCGCGCTCACCCGAAGTATTCGCGGCCGGTCGCGACCGCCTCGTGTCCGGTCTCGTGTCCGGTCGCGAGCTCGATGCCCATCTTGCGGCCCATCTCGACCGACTGATCCATGTTGTTGTAGCGGAAGTTCCCTTGCCGCCCGGTGGTGTGGATGTTCGTCAGCTCGTTGACGTAGTCCATGACCGGGGTCAGGTGCTTCTTGTACTCGAGGTCGTAGACCGGGTACGCGTACGGGATCTTCTTCAGGAAGCCATCCAGGACCTGGCCCGGCTCGATCAGGCCGACCGAGATCAGGTCGCGCTCGGCCAGATCCATCAGCGTCTTGACGTCGGCGCGCCAGATCGCATCGCCGCGCCGGCAGGTGATCTCGGCGCAGATCATCGTCTTGTCCGGTGGCGCACAGTGCGGGCTGAAGTTCTTGAACTCGGCGATCCGGTGCACGGTCAGGTGGCGCTCCGGCAGGTAGACCCAGGAGTCCGGGCTGACGTTGGGCCGGTTCAGCTTCAGGTAGACGAACACGATCGAGATGTACTGCAGCGAGTCGATCGCGTGCAGCACGTCTGGCGGCGCCTTCGGCGACAGCGCCTTGGCCAGCGCCGTGACCGGAATCGTCGACACGTAGTCGTCCGCCTCGATCAGCTCGCGCTGGTGTTTGCCGTACTCGATCCCGGTCACGCGCATGCCGTCGCGGTGCACGCGCACGGCCGGTGCGTTGACCAGCACGCGGGAGCCGGTGGCTTCGATCCGCCGCGCGTAGCCGCGCGCCAGCTCGCCGATTCCACCGAACTTCGGATAGATGAAGTCGGTCACCAGCGTGCGCGGGACCTTCTTCCCCTTGGGGCGGAACAGGGTCTTCAGCACCGCATCGCGCAGGTTCAGCAGCGAGATGCGTTGGCTCGCCCAGTCGGCCGAGATCTGGCTCGGCGGCATGCCCCAGGCCTTCTCGGTGTACTCACCGAAGAAGATCCGGTACAGCGTCCGCCCGAACCGGCGCGTGACCCACTCCTCGAAGTGCTGGTCGTTGAATTTGCGCAGCCGCGTCACGTCGAGCAGCCGCACCCAGAAGTAGTCGAGGAAGGCCTTGATCAGCAGGTGCTTCGGCATGTTGCGAAGCACGTTCCCCGCGACCAGCGGGTAGTCGAAGAACTTGTTGAACAGCACGATCCGCGACAGGCGCTTCGCCGCGACGACGTTGTCGCCGAGGATCTCGCGCACGTGGTCGATCAGGTGCTCGTCCTTGCTGTGAAAGCGGTGCGGACCGAAGTCGTAGCACCAGTACTCACCACCCTCGTCCCGCTGGTCCTCGATGAACGAGCTGGCCATGCCGCCGATATGCGGCTCGCGCTCCAGGACCGTGACTCGATGTCCTCGTTGGACCAGCTCATAGCCGCAGGAGAGGCCGGCCAGGCCGCCGCCGAGGATCACGACATGCTTGCTCATGGGTGCTGGAGTCCGAGGTGCGAGAGGCAGGGTCTCCGGGTCAGAAGGCTCCGAGGCTTCATCGGCAGGCGGAGCCTTGCAAGCAGCACGCCGGAAACGGCGCGGAAGTCTACCGCGCCTCCGAGGGTTCGCTCCCGAGTTGCCCGGTCTTCTCCAAACCTTTTCCGAACAACCGTTTACGGCAGATCGCCTTGAACATCTTCCAGGCGGTACGGGCCTGACGGGAAAGCGTATCGGAGTGCTTCGACTCGCCGCCCAACCGTCGGGAATACGTCACCGGGACTTCGATCGCCCGGCAGCCGCTGAGCAGGGCCTGGCACATCATTTCAGGGCTGAAGGCCGGCCCGGTCTCACGCAGGTGCGGGCGCATGCGCAGGAATGCCTCCCTTGTCACGGCGCGGTACGTGCAACCGACGTCGGTGAAGCGCGGCTCGTGGGAGAAGAACCACAGCAGCTCGACGTACTTCGCCATCGCCACGTTGCCCCAGCGCAGCAGGAACCGCATGTTCGCCCCCTGTTCGATCAGCTGGCGCGTCGTCCGCGTGCCGACGACGAGGCCGGCATCGTCGATGTAGGCGAGCAGCTTCGGCACGTCGCGGGCCCGGAACGAGCCGTCGGCTTCGGTCAGCACGAGGATGTCACCGCGCGCGGCGCTCATGCCGGCCAGCAGCGCCGAGCCGTAGCCGGGGCGGCCCTCGGCGACCACGCGGGCGCCGGCCGCCCGCGCCAGCTCGGCGGTGCGATCCCGGCAGTTGTTGTCGACGACGACGATCTCGTCGATCTCCGGCTGGGTCCGGTATTCCGACACGACGTCGGCAATGGTGGCCTCCTCGTTGTAGGCGGGGATCACCAAGGAGACCGAGCGGCCGGCGAACATGGGCCGAGGAGGATACCGCGCTCCGCGGAGCCGCGTATCGTCCCCGGATGCGCGCGATGCTGAGGCTGGTTCCGCTCCTGGGGTTGCTGTCGGCTGCGATCGCGGCACAGCACAACGGCGGGACTCCCGCCCCGGCCCCGGCGCCGGCACCGGTCGAACAGCCGCGCGCGCAGCCGGCGGAACAGCCGGTCGTCTGGCTGATGGGAGCGAGCCTGACCGCGGGGTTCGTCGACCCGCTGCCCCGCACCGACGGCGAACGCAACGAGACCGTCCGGCTGCAGCGCGTGCTGGAGGAGATCTGGCCCGAGGGCGCCGTCGACCTGCGCTCGCGCTCGTCGGCGATGCTGCCGATGTTCATGGGGGCCGAGCGGCTCGGCAAACAGCAGGTCGAGCACGGGCTCGAGGCGAAGCCGACGCTGGTCGTCGCGCTCGACTTCCTGTTCTGGTACGGCTACGGCGGCGTGCGCGTGCCGGAGGGGAGCAGCGAAGAGGCGGTCCGGCTGGCGCGGCTCGAAACCGGCCTGCAAGAGCTCGGGCGGTTCGGCTGCCCGATCCTGGTCGGCGACTTCCCCGACATGCATGGCGCCGATCCGCGGATGCTGCCGCCGCGCTCGATCCCGAGCGAAGAGACGCTGGCGAAGCTGAACGAGCGCGTGCGCGGCTGGATCGCCGAGCGCCCCAAGGTCCGGCTGCTGCAGTTGTCGGAGTTCGTGCAGAAGGCGAAGGGGGACGGACTCCCGCTGCAGTTGGAGGGCAAGCAACACGTCGTCGGTCCCCGCGAGCTGCTGCAGGGGGACCGGTTGCATCCGACGATCCTCGGCATGGCGATGGTCGGCCGGCACGTCGTGGAGGCGCTGCGCGAACTGCTGCCCGAGGCGCATGCGCTGCGTCCGGCGCCGGTCGAAGTCGCCGAGCTGGCCGAGGATCTCGGCGCGGAGCCGGCGCTGGACGAGCTCCGGCGGCGGGCGAAGAACGCCGCGGACAAGAACGCGAAGCCGGCCGGAGTGCCGGTCAAGAAGGGCTGACCGCGCGCCGCGCGATGGTCAGCGCGCGAGCCAGGCCCAACCCTCGAGCCCGGCGAGCTTGGCGATCAGGTCCGCATACAGCGCGCGATCGTGGGCGCTGAGGGTCAGGCCTGCCGCCTGCGCCGCGCGGCCGGCGGCATTCGCCTCGTCGGGCAGATCATGCGCGAGCAACTGCACCGCGACGAGGATCGGACCGCGCAGGTCACGCACCCCTGCGACCCGGAACAACGCGCCGGTCGCCGCAATTGCCTGCTTGGTCTGCGGTGAGCGCGGGTCCTGCCGCAGCCGTTCGGCGGCCATCAGCATGCTCGCTTCCAGATCCAGCAACTGCGCCGCCTGCTCGTCCTGCTGCTCGCGCGCGATCGCCGCGAGGCTCGAGACGATCCCCGGCAGCTCGGCGGCGAGACGTGGATGTGGATCGTCGTACAGCACACCGAGTGCCAGCGCCGGCTGGCGGAGCTGCAGATGCACGCGGGCCAGTGCCAACGCGAGCTCGGGATTCTGCGGATCCAGCTGCCGCGCGAACAGCAGCCGCGCCTGCGCGGTCTGCAGGTCCCCCTGATCGAGTGCGAACCGCGCGCGCTGCAGCAATGCGAGCGTGCCGTTGGGATCGAGCAGCCCGAGGGCTTCGACCGACGGCTGCGCGCGCGCACCGAACTCGCGGCTGATCTCCGCGTTCCGCGCCGGCTCCGCTGCGAGCTGGCGCTGGCTCGCGCGGCGCAGGAGCTGCAGGCGCAGCAGATGCAGCCGCGGGTCGCCCCAGGTCCAGGAGAGGGCGCGATCGGCGGCGGCGATGCGGTCGAAGCCGGGTGCCGGGAAGCGCAGATCCTCGACCAGCCGCGCGGTCGTGCACTGGGCTGCGAGCAGCAGGGTTCCGGTTGCCGCGAGCGGCAGGGCGAGCAATGCGCCGACCGCCGTGCGCAGTCCGATCCGCGACGGCGCGGGCCGCAGCGGCCCGGCTCCGGCGCAGGCGAACGCCAGGAACGCAGCCGGCGCATTGCCGAGCGGCGAGCGCACCAGCGACACCAACAGGAACGCGGCGAGCGGCGCGATCGCCGCGAGTCCGCCTTCGCGCTGGCGTTGCACGACGGCGGCGATCGCGAACGCCAGCAGCAGCACGGCGCCGAGCAGGCCGGTTTCGACGGCGACCTCGAGCAGATCCTGGTGCGCCGATTCCGGCCGCGCCCAGAACCGCTGGCCGAACGACGACAGCTCGATCTCCTGCGGACTGCGGTACAGCGGGTAGGTCCGCGCGAACTGGCCAGCGCCGATCCCGAGCAGCGGGTGGTCGGCCACGATCGCGGCGGCGCTGCGCCAGATCTCAGCGCGCACCGCCAGCGTCGAGGGCGCCTGCTCTGCGAGCTGCATCCCGTCTGCCGGATCCTGCTCGCTCGCGAGCAGCGGCGCCGGCGGCAGCTCGGCCGCCGCTGCGGGCCAGAGCCAGCCGACGCCCACACCCAGCAGCGCCACGCCGCCGACCAGCAGCCGCCGCCGCAGATCCATGCCGCGTGCGGCGAGCACGAGCAGCAGCGCCAGGCCGAGCGCCAGACCGGAGCGGGATCCATTGACGACCAGGGCGGCCGCCGTCAGACCGAGCACCGACAGCGGCAGCGCCGGCCGCGCCCCGCGCGCCGCCGCATACCCGAGCAACGCACCGGCGACCGCGAGGAACTCGGCGGCGTAGTTCCGATTGCCGAACGTCGCGACCGGATCCTTCGCCGTCGCGTACCCGTACGGCCACTCGAGACCGATCGCCTGCAGCAGCGTGTAGACCGACGCGACGCCGGCTGCGATCGCGGCGCCGCGCGCGAACTCCAGCAGGTCGTACCGGCTGGCGAACTGGAACGACAGCCACAGCGCCAGCAAGTGCAGCGTGCGGTCCGCCGCACCGAGGGTGTCCCCGGCGCCGATCCCGCGTAGTCCGTACCACAGCGCCAGCAGCAACAGCGGCAATCCGGTCGGATCGATCCGCTGCCGCATGGCCGGGACCGCGAGACCGGCGGCGACCAACAGCAGCAGGCCGCGGCGCGCGCGCTCGAAGTCGGGCCAGAACGCGTCGAACGGCAACGCCAGCAGGGCGACCAGCAGCGCTGGCAGCCACCGCGTCATCTGCCGGCCGTCTCCTTGCCTTCCAACGCCAGGATCGCATCGACGAATGCCTCGGCCGAGAACGGTTCGAGATCGTCGATCTGCTCGCCGATGCCGACGAACTTGACCGGGATCGGCAGCGCCTCCCGGATGCCGAGCACGGCGCCCCCTTTGGCGGTGCCGTCCATCTTCGCCAGGATCAGGCCGGACACCGGGGCCGCGCGCGAGAACTCGGCGGCCTGGCGGATCGCGTTCTGCCCGGTCGTCGCGTCCAGCACGAGCAGGGTCTCGTGTGGCGCGTCCGGGATCTGGTTGCGGATCACGCGCACGATCTTCTCGAGCTGGCTCATCAGGTTCTTCTGCGTGTGCAGCCGGCCGGCGGTGTCGAGGATCAGCCAGTCGACGTGCTGTGCGCGCGCCGCGGCGACCGCTTCGTGCGCGACGGCGGCCGGGTCGCTGCCGGTCTCCTTGCGCACGATCTGCAGGTCGAGCCGCGCGGCCCACAGCGCGAGCTGCTCGACGGCCGCGGCGCGAAACGTGTCGCCGGCACCGAGCATGACGCTCCCCTCACGGCGCAGTCGGTTGGCGAGCTTGGCGATCGAAGTCGTCTTGCCGGAACCGTTGACCCCGACGACCAGCACGACGGTCGGTCCGCGCTCCGCGCGCGCCAGCGTGCCTTCGCAACCGGCCAGTCGTGCTAGCAACCGCTCGCGCAGGAATGCCGGGATCTGCTCGGTCGTCTGCACGCGCTTGCTGCGCCATGCGTCGCGCAGCTCGGCGACGAGCTGTGTCCCGGTCGGGCCGAGGTCGGCGCCGTACAGCAGCTCTTCCAGCTCGTCGAGCAGTGCGGCGTCGATCTGGCGGCCGCGGAACAGCCGCGCGAAGCCTGCCGTGAGTTTCTCGCGCGTCCGGCGCAGCCCCGCGAACAGCTTGCCGAACATCAGCCGCCCTGCTCGACCGGAGCGGGCGGGGGCACCGGCGCGTCCCGTTCGGTCGCGCGCTGCGCGTCGATGCGGACGCGGTCGAGGATCCCATTGATGAATCCGCCGGAGTTGGCGGTCGAAAACTTCTTGCCGATCTCGATCGCCTCGTTGATCGCCACCTTCGGCGGGATGTCGGCGCAGTGCAGGATCTCGAAGCTCGCCATCCGCAGCACGTTGCGGTCGATCGTCGCCATCCGGCGCAGGTCCCAGTTGCGCGCGACGCCGCGCAGGATCCGGTCGATCTCCGGCAGGTGTTCGATGGTCCCTTCGATCAACCGCGACGCGAACTGACGCACCTCCGGCTCCTTCGCCTCCTGGGCGAGGAATGCCGGCAGCTCGTCGAGGACTTCGCGCCCGCGCAGGTCGAACTGGTACAGGAACTGGACCGCGAGCTCACGGGCCTTGCTACGGCGGCGGAGTGGTGGGGTCTTCACGGTGGCGAAAGAGCAGCTGGGTGCAGCGGGCGGGGCAGGATACGACCGCCACCGTGGCCGGGGAAGAGCGGTGGGCGGCCGCGCCTCAGCGGGCGCGGAACGGGGCCAGCGCCTGCACGATCTCGAGCGCCGCGATCGCGGCTTCGGCCCCCTTGTTGCCCTCATTGCCACCGGCGCGAGCGCGCGCCTGCTCCTCGTCTTCGCAGGTCAGTACGCCGAACAGGACCGGAACCCCGGTGCTGAGCCCGGCTGCCATCACGCCGCGCGCCGCCTCGGCACAGACGAACTGGTAGTGGTCGGTGCCACCGCGGATCACGACGCCCAGCGTGATCACGGCGTCGAACCGTCCGCTCTGCGCTGCCATCTGCGCTGCCAGCGGCAGCTCGAAGGCGCCCGGCACGTGGATCGTCTCGAGGTGTGCCGAGTCGACGCCGTGTCGCGTCAGGGTCTCGACCGCCCCTTCGCGCAAGCGTTCCGTCAGCGCCTCGTGGAAGCGGGCGACGATCAGCGCGAATCGTCTCCCGCGTCCGTCCGTGGTCGTGGTTGCCGCATTCCGGGTCCCGGCCATGCCGGGAACGCTAACCGCTGGGTAGCGGAACGCCTCCGCGCTCCGCGGAACGCGCGCGCGGCAGCGGTACTCGCTAGGGGCTTCTCGAATCCTGCGGGCTAAGCTCCGCCGCCCCGTGTTGCTGCTGTTCTGGATCGCGTTCGTCGTGACGCTGCTGCTGCTGGGCGGAGCGCTGTGGACCGGCTGGTCCCGGCGCCGGCGCCTGCACCTGGTCGTGGCGCCGCTCGGGCTCGTCGCCCTCGGCGTCGCGATCCTGCTGGCCGAGCAGCTCGGCCGCACCCGCGAATTCCCGCCGACCGTGCTGGCGATCCACCTGTTCTTCGCCAAGACCGGCGCGCTGCTGGCGCTGCCGGTCGTCGCGACCGGGGTGCTGCTGCTGCGCAACCCGCGGTGGCGCCGCCTGCATCGGATCGCGGTGCTGCTGTTCGCCGCCGGCGCGCTGACCGCGACCGCCACCGGCATCTGGATGTTCTCGCTGTCCACACCGAAGTGACGCGACGCCACGGCCGATAGGAGGGCCGTGCAGACCGGAGCAACCAACCCGCGGCGCCGCCAGGTGGCGCGGCGGATCGCCTGGGACCTCGCGCGCGGCCTCGCTCTGATCCTGCTGCTCCACCTGTTCGTGCTGCAGGTCAGCGTCGTGCGCGGCCAGTCGATGCGGCCGTGCCTCGAGGATGGTGACCGGCTGGTCATCGACCGGATCTGCTACCAGGTCATGAACGTCGAGCGGTTCGACGTCGTCGTGCTGCAGGCGCCGAGCCTGCCGGACGTCGACTTCGTCAAGCGCGTCGTCGGGCTGCCGGGCGACCATGTCCGGATCGCGCGCGGGGTCCTGTTCGTCAACGGCGAGCCGGTCGACGAGACGATCGCCGCCGTGCCGGACCACGCCGAGATGGCCGAGCTGGTCGTGACCGACGGACACTACTTCGTGCTCGGCGACAACCGGCCGGTCAGCTTCGACTCGCGCGAGTTCGGGCTCGTGCCGGCCGAGAACCTGCGCGGCAAGGTGCGCGCGCGGTTCTGGCCGCTGGCGCGCGCGACCGTGTTTCCCTGATCCGGGCCGGCCGCGAGTAATCTGCGCGCACGTGCGCAGCTCGGATCGGATCCTCGTCGTCGGTGGGGCAGGCGGCATCGGCGCCGCGATCGCGGCGGAGTACGCGCCGCGCGCGGTGATCTGGTCGCGCCGCCACGGCGTCGACGCCGGGGACGAAGCGAGCGTCACGCGCGCGGCGGAGGCGCTGCTGGCAGATGGGGGTGCGCCCTATGCGATCGTGCACTCCGTCGGTGACTTCGACGAGCGGCCGCTGCTGCACAGCGACTTCGCGTTCTGGCGCTGGATGCTGGACAGCAATCTGACCAGCGCGTTCCTGACGGCGCGCGCCTTGGTGCCCGCGATGGTCGCGGCGCAGCGCGGGCGCGTGCTGTTCTTCTCCGCGGCCGGCGCCGACGACGGCACGGCGAAGACGCGCGCTCCGGTCTACTTCGCTGCCAAGGCAGCCCTCTGCTCGCTGGCGCGCTCGCTGGCGCGCGAAGTGGCTTCGAGCGGCGTCACGGTCAACGTGCTGTCGCCTGGCATCATCCGCCACCAAGACAGCCACGCCGCCAGCCAGGACCGGATCGGACCGACGGTGCCGCTCGGCCGCGAAGGCACGCCCCGCGATCTGTTGGGTGCGGTGCGACTGCTGCTCGGCGAGGAAGGTGCCTACATCACCGGCGCCAACCTGACGATCGACGGCGGGCTGTCGGCGTAGGCCGCCGCGGCGACCAGCTACGCGTTGTCCGGCAGCGGTTCCCGCTCGACCGGGTTCACCAGGGTCCCGATCCCCTCGATCCAGGCGCGCATCTGCTGGCCCGCGCGGATCGGGCCGACCCCTTCCGGTGTGCCCATCGCGAGGACGTCGCCGGGCCGCAGCGTGAAGTGCCGCGCCAGATACTCGATTGCCGCGGCGACGCCGACGACCATCAGCGAGGTCCGGCTCTGCTGGCGCAGCTCCTCGTCGACGTGCAGCGTCATCGCGGCGTCGTGGATCCCGACCGCCGCGTCGCGCGGCACCACCCAAGGTCCCAGCGGACAGAACGTGTCGAACGACTTGCTGCGCAGCCAGGGCTTGCCGGCGTCACGGTCGGTGCCCTGCAGCTTCCGCGCCGTGACGTCGTTCAACACCGTGTAGCCGGCGACCAGCTCCAGTGCGCGCGCCACCGGGACGTGCTTGCGCCCGCGTGCGTCCGGGTCCGCGAACCCGAGGATCACACCGAGCTCGAGCTCGTGGTCGATCCGCGACTCGACCCCGTGCGGCAGCCGCACCGGATCGCCGTGGCCGACCAGCGTGTCAGCCAGCTTGGCGAACACGATCGGCTCGTCCGGGACCGCGGCGCCGAACTCGGCCGCGTGCGCCGCGAAGTTCTTGCCCAGGCACAGGATCTTGCTCGGGTGCGCGACCGGCGGCAGGAACTGCTCCGGCCGCGCAATCCGCTCCGCGTCACGGCAGCGCGCCCGCAGGTCCGCGACGTCGAGCGCGCCGGCGGCGAGCAGCTCTTCGGCGCGCAGCGCGCCGAGATCGAACCAACCGCCGCCCGGCTCCGGCAGCGCGGCGCCGAGGCGCCGCCCACCGCGCCGATACGCGAACCAGACCGGTGCCAGCGGTTCGGTCGGCACCGGTCGCTGTCAGCAGGCGCCGAGCGCGAGCAGCGCGTAGATCGTGCAGAGCAATGGCTGGTCTTCCCACCAGCGCGAGTTCTGCTCGTTGATCCAGCTGCCGTCGGGTCGCTGCGTCTGCTCGAGGTGCGCGCGCAGCTCCTTGCGCCAGTCGATCGTCTTGCCGCCGTCGGCCGGCAGCTGCTCGATGCCGCTGATGTCGAGCGCCTGCGCCATGACCATGTAGTAGTAGAACAGGCCCTGATAGCGCGCCTTCTCCGGCATGCTCGGATCGGCGCCGGGGTTCTCGGTCAACGACCAGTTCTGCGACAGCCACTGCACGGCGCTGCGCACGCGGAGGTCCTCCTTGCCGACGCCGCACAGCGTGTAGGCCTTCAGCAGCGCATACGTCATCGATCCGTAGCTGCGCGGATGCACGCTGCCGTCGGCCAGCTTGACGTAGCCGGCCGGCGAGTTGCCCGGGTAGTAGACGCCGCCGCCGTCGTCGCCACTGGTCATGTCGACCCACTTCCCGTCGTCGTCCGGATTGCGCGTGCGCGCCTGATGGTCGTTGACCTCTTTCAGGTTCTGCGTCCGCTGCAGGAACACCAGCGCCTTGTCGAACGCTGCGTGCTCACCTTCGAGTCCGCTCGCGCGCAGCGACTCCAGCGCGAACTGCAGGTTGCTGAGGTCTCCGCGCTCGGAGCCGCCGTAGCCGATCGAGCCGTAGTCCCGGTCGCTCTTCGTGTACCCGCGCGTCTCGGTGTGCTGGATCCCGAGCGTGTAGCGTTGCGCCGCCGTCATCGCGTCCTGGTAGGCGTCCCCCTCGGCGGCTGCGAGTGCGGCGACCGCCGCCGACGTCGTGTAGTTGACGTTGCTGGTCCCGAACGAGCCGTCCGGGTTCTGCTGCCTGGCGAGCCAGGCGAGACCGCGGCCGATCAGCTCCGCCTCTTCCTTGCTGCGCAGCGATGCCGGCTTGGTCTGCAGCGCGGCGAGTCCCAGCGCCGTCAGCTCGACCGACGGGACCTTCCCCTTCGGCGTCGGCATCTGGATCGCGCCATCGTCGAACGTCTTGGCGATGAAGTCCCAACCCTTCTGCTGCGCCGGCGAGAAGTCGGCCAGCGGCGGCGTCTTGCCGGGCGCGGGTGCCTCCTGCCCCTGCGTCCGCTCGGCATGCTGCAGCGCCACCAGTTCGACCAGCGCGGCGACCGACGCGCCCAGATCCGGCTTGCCATCCGCGCTGTGCACGAGCCCATCCTCGGCGATCGCCGCTGTGGCCTGCTTGCTCCAGGCCTTGGAGTCCTCACCTGTCTGCCGGCGCACGCGTTCGACGACCTCTTCGAACGCCGAGCCGAGGCTGCCGCGATGCCCGCGGCTGGCCAGCTTCTCGAGCTGCGCGTTGGCGATCCGGATCTCCTCTGCGTACCCCTCCGGATCCATGATCCGCAGCGCATCGAGGACCCAGCGCGTCGTCAGCAGCGGATCGGCCCCGGCGCTGTCGGCGAACATCCCGTCCTTCGTGCGCCGCTCGACCAGGAACCCCAGCGCGCGGTGCGCCCAGGGGCCGTCCTTGGCGTGGTAGAAGCGGTGCGAGTGGCCGGCCGCAGTCAGGAACTGCGCCGTCGACAGCGCGGAGCCGTCACCGAGCGCGCCGCTCGCGTGCGGCTGGTTGCGGATCGCCCGGATCAGGCCGTCCACCGCGCCCTTGTTGGACTGCGATGGCGCGGGGGAAACCGTGCAAAGCACGGCCAGGAACGCCGTGATGGGTGCGGACATGTGGCCTCGCGAAGCGGATGCGGATGGACCGAACGGTAGGCCGGCCAACGGAATCCACAAGCAACGGTTCACCCCGGCCGGGAGCCGGCCGGGCCGGTCTGCGCGCCCGTCGGACCGGGCGCGATCGGCCGTTCGCATGCGCGGTGTGCGCCGTAGGATCCGGCGCGCGATGAACGCCCGGCTCCGCGCGCTGCAGGACTACCCGATGGTCGAGCTGGACCGCCGCAAGGCGGCCGTCGAGGCGCGCGGGATCCGCGTCCTCGACTTCGGCACCGGCGACCCGCGCGAACCGACGCCCGGCTTCATCCGCGACGCGTTCTGCCGCGCGATGCCGGAGGTGAGCCAGTATCCGAAGGTCGCCGGCACGCCTGGCATGCGCCGGGCCGCGGCCGGCTACCTGCAGCGGCGGTTCGGCGTCGCCGTCGATCCGGACCGTGAGCTGCTGCCGACGCAGGGGAGCAAGGAGGCGATCTTCCATCTGCCGATGGTGTTCGTCGATGTGCCGTCCGCGCGCGACGTCGTGCTGTACGGCGTGCCGGCGTATCCGGTGTTCCAGATCGGCGCGCTGTTCGCGCAGGCGCAACCGCACGAAGTCCCGCTCGGCCCGCACAACGACTACCTGCTGGATCCTGACGCGATCGCGCCGGACCTGCTCGCGCGCACGGCGCTCGTGTTCCTGAACTACCCACACAATCCGACCGGGCAGCTGCTGCCGGCGGAGCTGTTCGCGCGCTGGGTCGCCGCGCGCGACCGGCACGGCTTCGTGTTGGTCTCCGACGAGTGCTATGCGGACCTCTACTACGAGACGCCGCCGCACTCGCTGCTCGAGTTCGGCCGTGCCGGCTGCCTCGCCGTGCACTCGCTGAGCAAGCGTTCCGGCATGACCGGGTATCGCAGCGGGTTCGTTGCCGGCGACGCGGAGCTGATCGCGTTCTACCGGCGGTTCCGCGCCGGCATGGGCGTGGCGCCGACCGATCCCGTGCAGGCTGCCGCCGAAGTGGCGTGGGGAGACGATGCGCACGCCGCTGCGCGACGGGCGTGCTTCGCCGCCAAGCGCGACGTGTTCCTGCAGCGGTTCGCCGAGCTCGGGCTGCGCGTCTGGCCCGGTCCGTCGACGCTGTTCGTCTGGGTCGAGGTGCCGCCCGGTCGCAACGACCGCGCCTATGCCGAGCAACTGCTCGAGCGCGGCATCCTGGTCTCACCCGGGTCGTTCTTCGGCCCGGGGCAGGAGCGGTTCGTGCGGCTGGCGCTGGTGCCGTCGCTCGAGGAGTGCAAGCAGGCCGCGCAGAGCTGGCCCGGATCCGATGGATGAGCTGAAACGGAACATCGAAGCGGCGTTCGCGCAGCGGGAGCTGCTGCGCGAGCGGACCTACGAGGACGCCGTGCGCGAGACCGTGGCGCGGCTCGACCGCGGCGAGCTGCGCGTCGCCGAGCCGCAGGACGGTGGCTGGATCGTGCACGACTGGGTGCAGAAGGCGGTCGGGCTGTACTTCGCCGTCGCCAGCATGGAGCTGCACGACGTCGGGCCATTCCAGTTCCACGACAAGGTCCCGCTGAAGCACGGCCTCGACACCGCGCGCGTGCGCGTCGTGCCGCCCGGCACGGTCCGCTACGGCGCGTTCCTGGAGCCGGGGTGCGTCGTGATGCCGGCCTACGTCAACATCGGCGCGCGCGTCGGGGCGCGCACGATGGTCGACACCTGGGCGACCGTCGGTTCCTGTGCCCAGGTCGGCGCGGACGTGCACCTGAGCGGTGGCGTCGGGATCGGCGGCGTGCTCGAGCCACCGGGCGCGCGTCCGGTCATCGTCGAGGACGGCGCGTTCATCGGCTCGCGCTGCATCCTGGTCGAGGGCGTGCTGGTCGGCGCGCGCGCGGTGCTGGGCGCCAACGTCGTGCTGACGGCGAGCACGCCGATCGTCGACGTGACCGGCGACCAGCCGCAGATCCAGAAGGGGCGCGTGCCACCGGAGTCGGTCGTGATCCCGGGCACGCTGCCCAAACGGTTCCCGGCCGGCGAGTTCGGCACCCCGTGCGCATTGATCATCGGCCGGCGCAAGCCGTCGACCGACTTGAAGACGAGCCTGAACGCGGCGCTGCGCGAGTTCGCCGTCAGCGTCTGATGCGGTTCGACTTCGCCGATCCGGTCGCGCTGACCGAGACGCTGCTCGGGATCGCGAGTCCCTCTGGCGCCGAGCGCGCGCTGTGCGACGCGCTCGAACCGGAGCTCGCGCGGCTGCGGCCGCACGAGCTGGTCCGCGCCGGCGACAATCTGTGCATGGTCCCGCGCGCGCCGCGCGCCGGGCGGAGCACGCTGCTGCTCGGGGGGCATCTCGACACGGTGCCGGCGCTCGGCGAACACCCGGTGCGGCGCGACGGCGACCGGCTGCATGGGCTCGGCGCCTCCGACATGAAGGGCGCGGACGCCGTGCTGCTCGCGATCCTCGCCGAAGCCTGCGCGCGCGAACCGCGGCACGATCTGGTCGGGGTGCTGTACGCGAACGAGGAGGTGGCGTACGCGCAGAGCGGGATGCCGGGGATACGCGCTGCCGCCCGCGCGGCCTTCGACCGCGTCGATCTCGCCGTGTTGATGGAGCCGACCGACGGCCGGATCGAGCTCGGCTGTCTCGGCACCTGCCATGCGCGCGTGACGTTCCGCGGCCGGCGCGCCCACTCCGCGCGACCGTGGCAGGGGGAGAACGCGATCCACAAGGCGGCCGGGCTGCTGGCCCGGCTCCGTGACCGCGCGCCGATCGTGCACCACCATGCCGGACTCGAGTTCCGCGAGGTCGTGTCGGCGACGACGGCGGCGATGCAAGGCGCGCGCAACGTGATCCCGGATCAGTTCACGTTGAACCTGAACTACCGCTTCGCACCCGGCAAAGAGGAGGCGCAGGTGCGGGAGGAGCTGGATCGGCTGATCGCCGGCGAAGCGGACTGGGAGCTGACCGACTTCGCGCCGGCCGGGCGCGTCTGTGCCGCGAATCCGCTGCTGGCCGAGCTCCGCCGCGCCGCCGGCGAGCCGGAGCTGTGCGCGAAGCAGGCCTGGACCGACGTCGGGCGGATGTCGGCATGGGGGATTGACGCGATCAACTGGGGTCCCGGCGCGACGGCGCAGGCGCATCAGGCCGGGGAATGGGTGTCGATCGCCGCGCTGCGCGACGCGCACGCCGTGCTGCGGCGCTGGTTGTTCACCGCTTAGGCCACGTGCGCCCCGGCTACTCCGGCAGGATCTCGCGCAGCGTCCGCTGCACGAACTGCTCGCGCAGCGCCTCGGTCCCGTCCGGATCGATACGCCCCTCGATCGTCAGCGAGTGGATCTTGACCGGGTGGCTGCCATGCATCAGGAACCCGAGATGCCCGCGCGTGCGCGAGCCGGTCCGCGCCAGCTCGCTGGTCTTCTTGTTGCCGACCGAGACGCGCAGCTTCTCGCCGTCGTGCTCGATCCGGAGCTTCTGCTTGCGATCGATCCAGATCGTGCGCGGATCCCCGACGCTGTCGACGAGGTTCTCCTTTTGATCCACGATGATCACGGTGCCGTCGGCACCGACCTGGATCGAGTTGCCCTCCTCGTCGCCGCAGAGCCACAGGTGCAGCACGACCGGGCCGTCCAGCGTGTACGTCAGCTCGATCGTCTGCGCGCCGGTCAGTGGCAGCGCCCAGCGGAACAGACCGGAGCCGCGCAGCTCGTAGGCATCGCGCAGCCGGCGCAGCCGCGTGTCGTCGGTCGCGAGCTTCGGCATCCCTTCCATCAGCTCCCGCATCCACTCCTTGTCGCGTGGGCAGTCGGCCGGGAGGTCCTCCTTCCCCTCGTAGACGAACCGCAGCCTGCCGCCGGCCCCCTGCTCGATCCGGCCATGGAGCCGCAGACAGGAGGGATCGTCGAGCGAGAAGGCGCGCGGCGCGAGCGCGCGCAGGTACTCCTCGAGGTCGATCCGGCGCGTATCCAGCAGCGGATCCGCGGCGTACTTCGGCAGCCAGCGGCGGAGCTGCGCCAGTGTGGCCGCAGCGGCCGGCTGGTCGTCCGGCACCTGCGCGCGCTGCAGCCGTGCCAGCGCGACGCCGGGCCGGCCGGCCTCGGCATCGAACGGTGCGGTCACGTCCTGCCGCAGCTCCTCCATCCCCGGCTCCTGTCGCTCGAGGGCGCTCGCGAGCTTGCCCATCGTCGCCCCGTCCAGCCAGGCCAGGAACGTGTCGAGCCAGCGCTCGTTCGCATAGCGCCCTTGGATGCGACCTTCGCGCAGCAGGAAGTTCGGGCTGCAGGCGGTCTTCGGCAGCCGCTGTTCGTCCTTGCCGCGCACGACGATGCCTTCCGCGCCCACGCTGGTGATCGTGCCTTCGACCTTGCCGTCCGGCAGCTCGAACCGCACCTTGCGCCGGCGTTCGATCGCGCCGGCGAGCAGCTCGTCGCGCAGCGCCGGCAGGCGCGCGATCCGCTCGCGTGCGCGCACCAGCTGCGGTGGTCCCTCGCCGTCCAGCAGCGCCGCGGCGAGCTCGTACTCCCCGTCGGCACACAGCGTGTGTGCCGCGGCGAGCCGGGCCGGCAGCTCGTCGTCACGCCAGGCGAGTGCGCCGAGGTCGACCTCCGCGGGGGGCAGCGACGCAGCGGCGTCCCCCGGCGTCGCCGCGACGTCCGGCAGCTTCAGCGTAGTGCCGAAGCGGTCCTGCAGCCGCGCCTGCAGATGCAGCAGGAACCGCCGCTCCAGCTCGGCGAGCTCGAGTTGCAGCGCCGCCGGCAGCTCGGCCGCCTCGCCGCGATACAGGCTCTGCAGGTAGCGGTGCAGGCCGGGCACGTGCGCGCGCTCGTCCGCTTCGTGCAGGAACTCCATCAGCGCGCAGGACTGCGCGTAGAACAGGCTCAGCACGAGCTGGACGTCGATCGCCCGGCCGCGCATCCGCTGCTGCGCGCGCTGTACGACTGCGTTGTAGTCGGCCGGTCCGAGGATGTCGGTCAGGCCGCCGAACAGCGCACGCAGGTCCTTGCGCCCCCAGACTCCGGCCAGCAGCTTCAGGTGCAGATCGGAGACCTTCGGCGTGCGCAGGGACGACGCGATCGTCGTCGTGCCGCCGGCGCGGTAGTCGGCGAGCCCTTCGCGCCACCACAGCCCCGGCGGCATCTTGCCGTCCGGCGCGCAGGCATGTTGCAGCGCATGCACCGCTTCGTGCAGCAGCGCCGTGCGCTGCTCCTGGCGGACGTCCTCGCCGACCGCGAACGAGTCCTGATACGTGACCGCGAGCCGCAGCTCCGGGTCGTAGTGCGCCCGCATCACGTGCATGCCCGGCTGTTGCACGGCCTGCGCGTAGTCGGAGTAGCTCCCCTTGGAGGCGAGCACCGCGATCGCCAGCAGGCCGGCGTCGGCGCGCCGGGGCAGCCCGAGCGGCTTGGCGTACTCACGCTCCCAGATGTCGAGCAGCTCCAGCAGGAAAGGCAGGTACGTGTTGACGATCGTGCGCTCGTACAGCGCTTCGTCCTTCGGCGGGCGCTGCACGAAGAACACGAACGGCGGCCGCTCGACCTTGGTCAGCGTGATCCGCTGGAAGAACGGATGCGTCGTGAGCTGCTGTTCGAGCTGCGCGATCGTCGCGGCCGCAGCCGGATCGACGGCACCGGCTGCGTCCTGCGCGGGCAGCGGCACGCTGCCGGCCAGCAGCAGCGCTGCGGCGGCGCATGCACTGCGCCCGTTGCTCATCGATCCACCGGCAGTCCTTCGTGCACCCATCGCGCCATGCCTCCGCTGAGGTTGTAGAGCTCCCGGAAACCCAGTCCGTGCAGGAACTGGCAACTCGCCTCACTGCGCATGCCGTGCTCGCAGACGACGAGCCACGGGAGCTCCGGATCGAGCTCGTGGACGCGCGCCTGCAGTGCCTGGATCGGCAGCAGCTGCGCGCCCGGGATCCGATGCATCCGGTACTCCGGCTCCGTGCGTACGTCGAGCACGCGCAGCGTCTCACAGCTCGCGAGCAACTGCCGCGCGCGATCCGGGTCGAGGTGCTTCCAGGCCACGGGGGGCTTGTAGAGGGCATCGCGGCCGCTCGCCAGGGGGGCGAGCAGCCTCGGCCTGCGTGCTACGGCGCCGGGTCTCCCGGCGGTGCCTGCCCGAGCGCACTGACGTCGATCCGGAACAGCCGCGCGGCCGTCCTCCACGCGATGTTCTCCTTGACTTCATCCGACAGCTCGAGGCTGTCGAGGAACTTCAGGTACGGCTGCATCCGCACCAGCGGCCAGTCGCTGCCGTAGATCAGCTGCCGGCCCGGCTTGCCCATGTACGAGATCATGTCGCGCACGCGCATGACCATGTAGCGCTCGAACTCGTAGCTGAAGTCGCCGAGCGTCAAGCCGGAGATGTCGGCGTAGACGTTGTCGTTCTTGTAGAGCACCTCGGCCGTGTCCTGGAACCACGGGTTGCCGAGGTGGCAGATCACGAACTTGACGTCGGGGTAGTCGACGGCGATGTCGTCGACCAGCAGCGGATGCGCCTGGCGGACCTTGGCGTCCTTCGAGTACGTGTCCCCGCAGTGGATCATGACCGGGACGTCGTACTTCGCCGCGATCCGGAACACGGTCTCCAGCGAGGGATCGTTGATCGCGTAGCGGTCGTAACCCGGATACAGCTTGATCCCCTTGACCAGCCCGTCGCGGATCCGCTCCTCCATCGTGAACAGATCGGTGCGGTTCTCGCCGCGCCAGCGCAGCCCTTCGACCAGCGTCGTGCGCGGATCGTTGGTCAGGATCTCGAGGATCTCTTCGACGCTCGGCCGGTCCAGGTCGACCTTGTACGACGTCAGCACGACGGCGTGATCGACCCCGTGTTGCGCCATCTTGGCGAACAGATCTTCGACGTTCTCGCGCGTCGGGCGCCGCGTGCTCTCGTGGTAGTTGTTGAGGTGCACGTGGGCGTCGATCAGCATGCGGCGAATATAGAACTCGAGTACATCGCTGGCCGCACGCTGGGGGTTGCGGCGGATCTCGACGCGGCGATGATGCCCGGTTGACCAGGCACGAGGAGGCCGGACGGATGCGCGCGATCGTCTGCGTTGTGTTCCCGATCCTCGCCGTCGCGCAAGCGGCGGCGCAAGACAGGCAGCCGGTGCTGCGCCCCGCGGCGTTCGTGCCGAACTCCGGGCAATGGGATCCGCGCGTGCGGTTCCGCGCCGAGTGCGAGGACCTGACGGTCTGGGTCGAGCGCGACGCCTGGACGCTGGTCGCGCCGGATCTCTGCATCCGGATCCGGCTGGCCGGCGGAGCGGCAGTTGCGGTCACTGGCGAGCAAGTGCTCGCGGCGCGGCACTCGTACTTCGTCGGCACGGCGTCCCGCTGGCGTCGCGCGTTGCCTGCGTATGCACAGGTGCGCTGCCACGCAGTCTGGCCCGGGATCGACCTGGTGCTGCGCACCGAGCAGGGGCGGCTGCACTACGACGTCGAGCTCGCGCCTGGCGCGGACGTCGATCACGTGCGGCTGCTGGCCGAGGGGCTGCCGGCACCGCGCAGCGAGCAGGGTGGGCTCGTGCACGAGATGGATGCCGGGCGATTGCGGCAGTCGGCACCGATCGCCTGGAGTGAACGGTCGGGGCAGCGCCGGCCGCTGCGTTGTGCGTTCCAGGTCGGCGACGACGGCAGCTGGTCGTTCTCGCTCGGCGACGTGCCGGCCGGCGCGCGCGTCGTCATCGATCCGGGCTTCGACTGGTCGACCTATGCCGGTGGTCGGATGTCGGACGAAGGCCAGGACATCGCATTCGGCCCGGACGGGGACGTGTTCGTCACCGGCTGGACGCTGTCGAACGACTTCCCGACGACGCAAGGTGCCTTCGACCGCAGTTACAACGGGACGGCGACGCAGCCGCGCCCGATCGGCGATGGGTTCCTGCTGCGGCTGCGGGCGCAGGATGGTGCGCTGGTCGCGGCCACCTACTTCGGCGGCGCGCAGAACGACTTCCCGGTCACCGTGCACACCGGCGCCAGCGGCGACGTGTTCGTGACCGGATGGACCGGGTCGAGTGATTTCCCGACGACGGCCGGTGCGTTCGACGAGACGTTCAACGGGCTGGGGCAGGGGAATCTGTACTGGGGCGGGGATCTGTTCGCGGCGCGGTTCGATCCGACGCTGGCGCAGCTCCGCTGGGGGACCTACGTCGGTGGCTCCGACCTCGAGTACGTGTTGTCGGCCGATCTCGACGCAGCGGAGGCGCTGACGTTCTCCGGGCACGTGCATTCCCCGGACTTTCCGACGACGCCGGGAGCGTACTCACGGCAGTTGTCGGCCTGGAGCGACGCGTTCGTGACGCGGCTGGACGCGAGCGGCAGCAAGCTGCTGTTCTCGACCTATTTCGGTGGGACGACCGGTGAGGAGTACGGGATGGCGCTCGTCGTCGGCCCGGACGGTTCGACGACGTTCGGCGGCGCCACCGACTCGACCGACCTGCCGACGACTCCCGGTGCCTACGACCGCACGATGAACGGTGGGCGCCGCCACCTGGCAGACGGTTTCGTCGCGCGCCTGGATGCCACCGGCGGCAGGCTGCTGTTCTCGACGTTCCTCGGCAGCCCGGACGACGACACGGTCTACGCGCTCGGACTGCGCCGCGACGGCAGCGTCCTCGTGGCCGGCGAGACCAACTCGCCGCAGTTCCCGATCACGCAGGATGCGTCCGATCCGACGCATGGCGGCGGGCTCGACGCGTTCGTCGTGCACCTCGATGCGGCCGGCGCGCAGCTCCTGCACGGCACGTTCCTGGGCGCCGATCTCGACGACGTCGCGCGCGCGCTGGTCAGCGACCGCGGCGGTGGCTGCATCGTCGTCGGTGGCACGCAGTCGGCGGCGTTCCCGACCACCGCCGGCGCGGCGCAGCGCATCCACCGCGGCAGCAGCGATCTGTTCGCCGTGCACTACGACGACCGGTTCCGAGTCCGCTACGCGACGCTGCTCGGCGGCACCAGCTGGGACGATGCGCCGGGGGCGGCGCTGACCGCGGACGGCAGGATCGCGATGGCCGGGTACTCGTGGTCCGGCGACTACCCCGTGACACCCGGGGCGATGCAGCAGACGAATGCGGGGCAGTCCGACACGATCGTGACGCTGCTCGACGGCCTCGCCAGCGGGCTGCTGCGCTATGGGCGTGGTGTGCGCGGTTGTGTAGGGAACAGCGTGCCGTGGGCCTGGCCGCAGCCGGCGGTCGGCGCGGCCGACTTCGCGATCGTCGTGACCGGGGCGGTGCCGTCGGCGGCAGGCGCACTGCTGCTCGGTGCGCCGACTTCGACCCCGCTGAAGCTGGCCGGCATCGAGCTGTGGCTCGACTTCAGCGCGCCGTTCGCCGTGCTGCCGGGCGTGGCGACAGCCGAAGGGGGAGCGACCTGGTCGCTGCCGATCCCGAACGATCCGCGCTGGCGCGGCGCGTTCGCCGGTGCGCAGGCGATCTGGGCGGACGCGTGCGGCGGGCAGGGGCTCGCGGCATCGCCGGCGATCGCGCTGCTGGTGCAGTGAGAGCGTGAGAGCGTGAGAGCCTGACCGCTCAATCCAGGTGCGCGCGATCCGAGTCGCCCATCTCGACGCCACCGCGCGGGAAGTACTCCCGCCAGCGCTGCGCGACGCGCGTCGCGGTCGCCGGATCGGCGAACAGCTCCTGCGGATAGCTCGGCTTGATCCGTGCGTCGATGACGATCGGTGGTGAGTGGCTCGCCTGGTTGCGTACGAGCCGCGTGCGGCGCGCGTGCAGGTCGGCGGCCGGTTCGAACCGCGTGAACGTGGTCCACAGGAAGTTGATCGGGCTCTTCGCCACGCGCGCGGCGTCATCGGCGAGCACGACCAGCGGCCAACGATCCAGGGCGCCTGCCTGCGCGAGACGCGGTGCCGCGGTCGGCTCCTGCGCGTAGCCCGGCCCCGAGACGACCAGGCAGCCGGGGCAGAACTCGGCCGCGGCGTCGAAGCCGAACGGCAGCGTTCCTTCGAACCGCTCCGGCAGCTCGCGCACAGGCTCGCCGGTCCCGAGCCAGACCCCTTTGCTCCCTTCGTTGACGCGCGGTCCGGTGTAGTCGAGCGTGTCCATCGCGAGGTTGGCGAACACGAACAGATCCGATTCCACCTGCGTGCGCGCCAGCAGATGCGTCAACGTGGCGCGGAAGTCGCGCAGGTCGACGGCGCAGTCGGTCACCAGCAGGAACTTGGTCAGCGCGAGCTGCCCTTCGCCCAGGATCCGGAACGCCGACGCCATCGTCTCACGGCGGTAGCGCTCGGCGACGACCGCGGCAGCCAGCGAGTGGTAGCCGGTTTCGCCATAGGCCCAGACGTCGCGCACGCCCGGCATCGCGAGCTTCGCCAGCGGCAGCAGCAGCTCCTGCAGGTAGTCGCCGAGGTAGAAGTCCTCCTGGCGCGGCTTGCCGACGACGGTTGCGGCCAGGATCGGATCGGTGCGGCGCAGCAGCGCGTCGACCTGCACCAGCGGATAGTCGTGCTGCAGCGAGTAGTAGCCGTAGTGGTCGCCGAACGGCCCCTCCGGATGCCGCGCCTGCGGCGCGACGCGGCCGACGACGACGCACTCGGCATCGGCCAGCACCGGCAACGGACCGGCCGGATTGCGCGCAACGCGGAGCCGACGCCCGAGCAGCAGCGAGGCGAGCAGCAGCTCCGGCACGTTCTCCGGCAGCGGTGCGATCGCGGCCAGCATCACGGCCGGCGGACCCCCGACGTGGATCGCGACCGGCATCGGTTCGCCGCGCTGCTCGTACGCATGCAGGTGGAAGCCGCCCCCCTTGCCGATCTGCATGTGCAAGCCGACGCGGTCGTCGCTGTAGCGCTGGACCCGGTACATCCCGAGATTGCTGCCGAGTCCATCGGGATGCTCGGTCAGGACCAACGGCAGCGTCACGAACGGACCGCCATCCTCCGGCCAGGTGCGCAGCAGCGGCAGCCGCGTCAGCTGCGGCGGCCGGTCGACGACGGCGGTGACCGGCCCGCGGCGCAACCTGCGGATGCCGGTGCGTGCGACGGTGCCGAGCAGGTCGCGGTGCTGCCAGAGCCGGCCCAGGGATGGCGGCATCAGCGTGTGCGGCAACGCCGCCAGCCGCTCGACCAGCGCGCGGGGCCGGCGCCCGAACGCCAGCTCGACGCGGCGTGCGGTCCCGAACAGGTTGGTCACCAGCGGGAACGCGGCACCTTCGATGTTGCGGAACAGCAGCGCCGGCCCGCCGGCGGCGATGACGCGGCGATGGATCTCGGCTGCCTCGAGGTCGGCGTCGACCGGGACTTCGATCTCGACCAGCTCGTGTTCGCGGCGCAGCAGTGCGAGCAGGGCGCGCAGATCGAGCAGCGGGCTCATCCCGCCTCCCCGCCGCGCAGATACGCCGCGATCCATGCCCCGGCGCTGCGCTGCGCGCCGGCCGTGCCCAGGCGCGCGCGCAGGTCGTCGAGGTCCCGCCGCACCGCCGCCCGCGCCGGCGCGTCGCGCAGCAGCCGCGACGCTGCCTGCTCGACAGCCGTCCAGCCCGCCGCGCCATGGAAGCGGAACTCCGGCACGATCTGCCGGCCGGCCAGCAGATTCGCCATCGCGATGAACGGGACGGTCAACAACCAGTCGCCGATCGCATCCATCAGCGCGCCGCGGACGCGGTAGACCACGAGGTTGGGCACCCCGTGCAGCGCGGTCTCCAGCGAGCCGGTCCCGGACTTGACCAGCGCCAGCGTCGCGCGCGCGAGCAGCGGCGCGAGCGGCCCGATCTGCAGCGCGATCCGGCCATCGCGGTCAGCCAGCAGCTGGCGCAGCAGCAGCTCGCGGCGTGCATCGGTGTGCGCGACGATGACCTGCAGGTCCGGGATCTGCTGCTGCAGTCGTGCGGCGATCGCGGCGAAGGCCGGCAGGTGCGCTTCGATCTCGGCGCGCCGGCTGCCGGGCAGCAGCAGCAGCAGCGGCGGACCTGGCGGATCGGCCGGCGGCGCAGAGCTGCGCGGCGGCAGCGTCCCGAGCAACGGATGGCCGACGTATTCCGCGGGGATTCCCTGGGCGCGCAGCCAGCGACTCTCGAATGGGAGGATCGTCAACGTCGCGTCGACGGCACGGCGATAGCGCGCGACGCGCCACGGCATCGCCGCCCAGTACTGTGGCGCGATGTAGTGCACGACCGGGATCCGCCGCCGGCGCGCGGCGTGCGCCATGACCAGGTGCAGGCCGGGGTAGTCGACCAGCACGACGAGGTCCGGCCGGTCGTCGCGCAACACCCGCAGGTAGGTCGCGAATGCATGCAGGATCCGGGGCAGCTCACGCAGCACGCCGGCGACGCCCATGACCGCGTGCTCGGCGAGCGGGAACAGCACGCGTGCGCCGAGCCGCGCCAGCTCGTCACCGCCGAACGCGCTGCAGCGCAGCGGCACGCCGGCTGCCTGTACCTCGGTCAGCAGCGCCGCGGCGTGGCGCAGGCCGGAGGCTTCGCCGGCCGACAGGAACAGATGCAGCGGCCGCCCGTGCGCTGGTGGGTGCGCGGCCAGGAACTGCGCCAGCACGTCGACCGGCTCCGCCGGTGCTGCCAGCGCGCGGGTGGCCGCCGCGCGCCAGCGCGCCCGCTGCGGCAGGAACCACAGGATCTGCAACGGCACCAGCAATGCGCGCAGACTCTCACGCAGCAGCGCCGCCGTGACCTCGAGCGCGACGTTCACAGCGGAAGCCGGCGGAACCGCCAGTCGGCGACCAGTGCGCAGGCCAGCGTCGCGAGCAGACAGACCAGGGTCTTCCCGAGCAGCAGGTCCCGCAGCGCGACGTTGCCCGACAGGATCGGTCCGAACACGTCGAAGTCGGCGAGCCGCATCAGGCTGAAGGCACGGATCTCCTGGATGAAGAACACCGCGACCTGCAGCACGACGACAGCGCCGACGACGAACGCGACGTGCACCTGCGTGCGCACCAGCACCGAGCACATCAGCGTGAACGACAGCCACATCAGGGCGAACGCCGATGCGTGCATCGACGCCAGCGTCACCTCGGCGAACGGCAGCGTCTCGTCGACGCTCGGCAGCCGGCTCCACGGCAGCGCGGTCCACGAGGTCAGGAAGATCGGCACGACCAGGATCACGGCCGCGACCCCGGCCTTGCCCCACAGCACGTGCCGCCGTGAGAACGGCCGCGACAGCAGGAACTCGAGCGTCTGGTTCTCGCGCTCGCGCGCGATCAACCCGGTGCCGATCAGGACCGCGCAGGCGGTGCCGACGACGTTGGTCCCCTTGAAGAACATCTGCACCGCCATGTACGCGCGGTAGGCGGCGCTGTCGCCGGTGCTCATCGCCGCGAACATCCGCTGCAGGAACTCCGCCGGCATCAGCCGCTGGAACACCGATGCCTCGGCGCGCAGGTTCGGCCACAGCAGGATCGCCGGCACCAGCAGGACTTCGAGCAGCAACAGATAGCCCAACGCCATCAGCCGCAGCTCGCGCCAGGTCTTGCGCGCGATCATCCGCCCGGCACCCCCGGCCCCGCGACCGGCGCGAGGCAGCGGTACAGGTCCTCGAGCCGGATCATCCCGATTTCGGCCGCGACGACGGCTTCCGGGGGCAGTTGCTGCAGCCAGCGCAGCGGGTCCCCCTCGACGCGCAGCCGCAGCAGCCCATCACCGCTCTCTTCGCGCGCCAGCACGCCGGGCGGGAGCGCCACGCCGGGTGCGAGGCGCAGCCGCAGCTCCGCCCGCAGCTCGGCGCGCGCGGCGGCGACGTCGCGCTCCGGCACCAACCGCCCGTCCACCAGGAACAGCAGCCGCGACGCCAGCGCCTCGACTTCGCTCAGATGGTGCGACGACAGCAAAATCGTCGCGCCGCGCGCGCGCAGTTGCTGCAACAGCGCGCGCAGCTCGAGCCGCACCGACGCGTCGAGCGCGCGGTCCGGCTCGTCGAGCAGATACAGGTCGACCGCCGGACCGAGCGTCGCCAGCAGCGCGAGCTTCTGCTTCATCCCGGCGGAATACGTGCGCACGCGGCGCCGCAGCGGCAGCTCGAACCGCTGCGTCATCTCGGCCAGCAGGTCGTCGTGCAGCCGGGGATACGGCGCCAGCGCGAAGCGCAGGAACTCGTCGCCGCGCATCGAGCCGTAGATGCTGGTCTCGCCCGGCAGATAGCAGGCGCGGCGGCGGATCGGCAGCGAGTCGCGGTCCGGATCGAACCCGAAGCACAGCACGCTGCCGGCGTCCCGCCACGCGAGCCCGACCAGGATCCGCAGCAGCGTCGACTTGCCGGAGCCGTTGGGGCCGACCAGACCGACGGTCTCGCCGCTGGCCAGCTCGAGCGATACGTCCTGCAGCGCCCGCCGCGGACCGAAGCTCTTGTGCACGCCGCGCACCGCGAGCAGCGGTCCGCTCACCCGACGCTCCGCAGGAAGTTGGCCAGCAGCTGCTGCCCGTGCGGCGACAGGAACGACTCCGGATGGAACTGCACGCCGAACACGGCGGCCGCTTCGTGCTCGATCGCCATCACGGCGCCGTGCGCATCGCGCGCCGTCACGCGCAGCGGCGGTGGCGGCTCCGCCACGGCCAGCGAGTGGTAGCGCGCCATCGGGACCGGGGAGGGGATGCCGGCGAACAGCCGGCTGCCGTCGTGGTGGATCGGGGTCGCTTCGCCGTGGCACGGCGGATTGCGTCGCACGTCGGCGCCGAACGCCGCACCGATCGCTTGATGCCCGAGGCAGACGCCGAGCAGCGGGATCCGGCCGGCGAGCGCCCGCACCGCCTCGATGCAGATGCCGGCCTGCTCCGGCCGCCCCGGTCCCGGCGACAGTACGACCGCATCCGGTATCCGGGCCGCGATCCCGCTCAGGTCGATGCGGTTGCTGCGCACGACGTCCACGCCGGCGCCGAGTATCTGGATCGCCTGGGCGAGGTTCCAGACGAACGAATCCTCGTTGTCGAGCAGCAGCAGGCGGCGCACGCCGGCAGAGTAGCCGGGAACGGTTGCATTCACGGCAGCCGGTCCCGATCGTGGCGCGCGCATGAGAATCCTGATCGTCGGCCTCGGCGCGGTCGGTTCGCATCTCGCGAAAGTCCTCTCGGCCGACGAAGGACATCGGGTCACGGTCGTGGATGCGGACGCGCACCGGCTGCGCCGTGTCAGCGAGGCGCTCGACGTCAAGGCGGTGCATGGCGACGGCTCGCGGCCGGATGTGCTCGACAAGGCCGGTGCCGACGCGGCCAACCTGCTGCTGGCGGTCTCCAACGACGACAACGTCAACATGCTGACCTGCCTGTTCGGCAAGCGGATGGGGGCGAAGCGGACCGTGCTGCGGATCAAGGACATCGCGCCGTTCGCCGGGTTCAAGACGTTCTTCCGCAAGAACCTGCAGTTCGACGTCGTGCTGTCGCTCGAGGACATCGCGGCCGAGGAGATCGTCAAGTCGCTGCTGGAGAACCAGGCGGTCGCGGTCGAGAACTTCGCCGAGGGGAAGATCCAGCTGCGCCGCCTCAAGCTCGGCGAGGATTCGACGCTGCTCGACGTCCCGGTCCGCGACCTGAAGATGCCGGGCAACGTGTTGATCACGGCGATCGACCGCAACCACGAGGTCGTCGTCCCGGGTGGCGCCGACATTCTGCTGGCCGGCGACGAGGTCCTGGTGCTCGGGGAGCCGAAGGGGATCGCGGCGTTCGAGAAGAAGGCCGGCGTGCGCGCCAAGATCCTGAAAAGCATCGTGATCCACGGTGCGTCGGGCGTCGCCGAGCACGTCTGCCGCGCGCTGCAGCGGATGGGCGTGCAGATCCGCGTCATCGTCGAAGACCGCGAGGACGCCGAGGAGCTGTCGACGCGGCTGCACGACGTCACGGTCCTGCACGGCGAGGGAACCGACCTGCGGCTGCTGCAGGAGGAGCGGGTCGGCGACGCCGATGCGTTCCTGAGCGTCGCCAACGACGACGAGATCAACCTGATGTCGTGCCAGCTCGCGCGTTCGCTCGGCGTCGAGCGGACCGTCGCGTTGGTGCAGAAGCCGGATTACGTGACGCTGTACGAGCGCCTCGGCGTCGACGTCGCGATCTCGCCGCGGCTGCTGTGCGCGAACCGGATCCTCGGCCTCGTGCGCGGCGGCAGCGTCAGCACGATCGCGACGATCGAGGAGGGGAAGGCGGAGGTGTTCGAGATCGAGGTCAAACCGGGGACGCCGCTGGTCGGCAAGACGCTGGCGAACGCCGGGTTTCCGCGCGGCAGCGTCGTCGGCGCGATCGCGCGTGAGTCGGGTGAGATCCTGGTCCCGCGCGGGGATGCGGAGATCCAGGCCTGGGACAACCTGGTGATCTTCGCGCTGAAAGACGTCGTCGAGACGGTCGTCGAGCTGGTCGGCGTGGGGGAGTGACCTGCAACTCGCGCGTCACTCGGGCGGCGCGTAGGGTCGCAATCGCGCCGCCCGCGGCTTCGCTCCCATCGCCTGCATCACCCGGGCGGCGCGTATGGTCGCTACTTGATGACGGCGATGTCGTCCGGCCGGTAGTGCACGCGCGGGAACCGCGGGTGCGCGATCGGAACGGCGAGCGCCTCCCGCATCCGGTCGGTGCCGCCGAACGTGACGAGCTTGCGCTCTCCCGGCAGCGTCAGCTCACCGGTCACCAGGCCGAGGAACTGCAACCGTTCGTCCTCGTCGACGACGAACACCGGCGCGCCGGGTGGCAGCGGGTTTCCGGGCCACTCGAGCACGTCCCCTTCGACCTGCGGCTCCTGTGCCAGGGAGACCGGCACCCGGACCGCGTCGAGACCGCCGTGCAGCAGCACGACGAGTCGGTCCTCCGGCGTCGGATCGCGGCCGAGCAGCGGCACCGATTGCTGGCTCAGATCCACGTCGGCATGGGAGTAGATCCCACCGAACGGCGTGATCACGCCGTCGTCGACCATCGGTGTCCGGCCGAGGAAGTAGTGGACCCGGCACGGCCCTTCGTTCGCCGTGCGCGCCAGGATGACGATCCCTGCCTCGGTGGCCGCGCCGTGCTCGACGCCGCCGCGCGTCTCGACGAGGACCACGGGCCGCGTGCGATCCGGGACGCGGAGTCCGGAGAACAGGTGCGCGGAACAGGAACCCGTGCCGAGCGCGGCGAGCAGCAGCAGGGCACTGGGCGCCACGCGGCGTCGGTTCACGTGCTGCACCGAGCGGCGTGGCCGCGACTCCGCGCGGCCCCAACCCGATCGTGATCGCGCTCGTGCCACCCGCGGGCGGGGCCGGCGATCAGTAGTCCTTCACCCACGCGAGCCAGCACTCCTCGATCTTGTCCCAATCGACGCCCTGGAACGCCGCCTCGACCGCCTTCTTCTGGTCCTTCTCCTCCAGCATGACCTTGCGGTACGTGTCGAGGATCGGTTCCCAGGTCGGGTCCCACTTCGACTTGTTGCGCGAACCGTTGCGCAGGAAGTCGACCATCGAGTAGCCCTGTGCGTAGAAGTCCGACGCGCGGTTGCCGTAGAACTTGTCCTTGTTCCAGCTGACGATCTCGCGCCACGGCACGTGCTTCTTCGTGTTGACGATCGTCTTGATGTCGATCTTGCGCATCTTGGACGTCTCGTACTCCCACTTGCGCCCGGTCCACGTGTGGGAGCCGAAGAAGTCACCGGTCCCCTCGTCGAACCACCGGTGCAGCTCCGACTTCATCTCGAGGTTGAAGTACTTGTCGGAGTACTGGTGCCAGCCCTCGTGGAACGCGACCGCCTTGGTCAGCCCCGGCTGGTAGACCTCGGCGATGAAGAACACCAGCTCCTTGGTGAACGGACTGAACCAGCCGACCGTGCCGCCGCCGGTGTCGCCGTACTTGCGGAACTCGTCGTAGTCGGCGCAGATCCGCATCACCGAGTACGTGTCCAGCATCTTCTCGTGCGGCGGATAGTACTCCTCGTACATCTCGTGCATCCGCTCCATGTCGTCGGCGAGGTCCTTCGCGTTCTTGTAGGCCTTGCGACGCTTCTCGTGGTTGTCCTTGTGCTTGGACGGCCACGAATAGAGCACGATGTAGTGCGGCGTCGTGAAGTAGTCCCACCAAGGCAGGTCCTTGATGTTCCCCTTCGCCTTCTCGAGCTCCGCCTTCTTCTTGTCGTCGTCGGCGTGCAGATCCCGCTCCGCATCGACGTCCTCTTCGGCGTTGCCATCGTCATCGAGCAGCGCGAGGCTGGTCAGCATCGTGCGCGCCCACGTTTCGTGCTTGCGCTCGGCCTTGGTCCCCTTCTTCACCGGCACGTGGCAGACCAGCACGATCTCCCGCTCCGGGAACTCGTAGACCGCGGCCCAGCTGTACCAGAGCTGATCGAACGACTCGCTGCCGTTCGTCATCTTGTTCGTGTCGGTGTACTCGTACCACGTGTGCGGCAGCATCCGCTTGCCGCGGCCGGGGACCGCCTTCCCCTTGACCAGGAACTTGCGGTCCTGATTGCTGCCGTCCATGCCGGCCTCGACGACCCAGGTGCGGAAGTCGACCGGCTTGCTCGACTTCGTCTGCGGGCCGGAATCGGTCCCATCCGACTTCTCGCCTTCGGCCGGGGCCACGGGCTCGCTCTTGCGGAACTCGTAGATGTTGAGCTCCCAGGAGAACGCGCCGTAGCGCCCGTGGATGTAGTCGCCGGCGCCGCCCGGCTCGTAGCGGGCCTTCTGGTACTTCGAGGATTGGCCGAGCTTCAGCGGAAGCCGCTCGAGCTTCCGGTAGACCTTGAACTTGACTCCGACGTCGGCGATTTCGTCGAACCGGTAGTCCTGCGCTGCCAGCGGCAGCGCGAGCGTGGCGAGAGCGGCGAGCAAGAGCGGGCGTCGGTTCATCGGTCTCCTCGTGGCAGTCGGCGGCGCAGGATATGCGGATCCGGACGGCCCAGGAAGGGGTGCCGCCCAGAAGCTGCGTGCGCAGGTTGCCGGCGCCGTGGCCTGCACCGCGACGCAGCCGTCACTCAGTGGATTTCTTCCCCGCGCCAGCGTCGCCGCCAGCCGGCTTGCTGCCGCCACCCGGTGCATCACCCGCCGGCTTCGCCGCATCGCCCGCGGCGCCGCCAGCCGCGTCACCCGCAGCAGGCTTGCCGCCGCCGCTGCGGTAATCGGTGATGTAGAAGCCGGAGCCCTTGAAGATCAGCCCGGCCCCGGCACCGATCATCCGCTCCAGCTTGCGCTGGCCGCATTCCGGGCACTTGCGCAGCAGCTTCGCGGTCATGCTCTGCATGTGGTCGAACCGATGCCCGCACGCGGCGCAGACGTACGTGTAGGTCGGCATCGCTATTCCGCCTCTTCCGCTCGGCTGGCGCCCGCCTCGCCCTGCGGTTGCGCGACGATGACCTTGCTCGGGCGCACGACGCGCCCTTCGCGCTGGTAGCCGGGCTGCAGCACGCGCAGCACGCGCCCCGGTTCGACCTCGCCGTGCGGCTCGACGCCGACTGCCTCGTGCAGGTTCGGATCGAACGGTTCGCCATGCGCCGCGATCTCGACCAGGCCATGCCGCTCGAGCACGGCGTCGAGCATCCCGCGGACCATGCGCAGGCCTTCGACCATCGCATGCGACTCCGCGCGCACGCCGGCATCGCCGTGCTGCTCGTGTGCCGCCAGCGCGAGCTCGAAGTTGTCGAGGATCGGCAGCAGCTCGGCCGCCAGCGCCTCGATCGCCCGGCCGCGGATCTCGTCGATCTCGCGCGCGTGCCGGCGGCGGATGTTGTGCAGGTCGGCCAGTGCGCGGGCGAGCTGGTCGCGCAGCTGGTCACGCTCGGTGCGCAGCGCCGCGAGCTCGTCGCCGGGGGCGGGCGGCGCGTCGGCCGGCCGCTGCGCGGTCGACTCCGCCCGCTCGGCGTCCGGGTCGCTCGGCTGTTCTGGTTCGCGTTTCTTCATGACTCTGCTGGCGGGGGTTCCGTCACTGGAAGATGTCGCGCACCTTCCCCAGGATCCCCTTCTTGCGGTTGCTCTTCTTGCCGGCCTGCTTGGCTTCCGCTTCGTCGAACCGGGCGAGCCACTCCTGCTGCTCGGACGTGATCTTCGCCGGCACCTCGACCTGCACCTGCACGACGAGGTTGCCGCGGCCATAGCCGTCCGGCCGCGGCATGCCGTGTCCGCGCAGCGTCAGCCGTTCGTACGGCTGCGTGCCGGGCGGGATCTTCAGCGTCACCTGCTCGCCGGTCAGCGTCGGGATCTCGATCGAGTCGCCGACGACGGCCTGGCGGAAGCGGATCTTGGCCTGCGTCAGCAGGTCGTCGCCGTGGCGGGTGAACGTGTCGTGCGGCCGCACGTGGATCACGACCACCAGATCGCCCGGCGGGCCCCCCTGATCGCCCGGCTCGCCCTGGCCAGGAATGCGTTCGACGTGCCCTTCGTCGATCCCGGGCGGCACCGTGATGTGGATCGGCGCCTTGCGCGGGACCAGGCCGCGGCCTTTGCACTTGCCGCAGGGATCGGTGACGCGGGTCCCCTCGCCGCCGCAGGCCGGGCAGGTCTGGCGGATCTGCAGGAAGCCCTGGCTGCGCACGATCTGGCCGTGGCCGCCGCACGTGGTGCAGCGCAGCGGCGACGTGCCGGGCCGCGCGCCGGAGCCGGCGCAGTTCTCGCAGCGCTCCGGCCGCGTGATCTCGAGCGTCTTGCGCACGCCGGCGGCGACTTCTTCGAGCGTCAGCTCGAGGTCGACGCGCAGGCTGGCGCCGCGGCGGCTGCGCCCGCGGCCGCCGCCGAACAGCTGCTCGAACAACCCGCCGCCGAACAGGTCCCCGAACGCCGAGAACACCTCCTCGACGCTGCCGAAGTTCTGCCCGCCGTGCACGCCGGCATGGCCGAAGCGGTCGTAGCGCGCGCGCTTGTCGGCATCCGACAGCACGGCATACGCCTCGGCCGCCTCCTTGAACCGCGTCTCGGCGTTCGCGTCGCCGCCGTTGCGGTCGGGGTGGTACTCGAGCGCGAGCTTGCGGTACGCGCGCTTGATCTCCTCGGCGTCGGCTTCGCGGCCGACGCCGAGGATCTCGTAGTAGTCGCGCGCGGTCACGGGCTCACAGCGTAGCAGGCACGCTCAGCTCACCGAGCCTTCGACTGCCTTGCTGTCTTCCTTCAGCGAAGTCACCAGCGTGTCGGTGGTCAGCAGCAACGCGGCGATGCTGGCGGCGTTCTGCAGCGCGCTGCGCACGACCTTGGTCGGGTCGATGATCCCCGCCTTGAACATGTCGACCCACTGGCCGGTGACCGCATCGAACCCTTCGGAGTCCTTGGCCGACAGCGCCTCCTCGACGATGACCGAACCGTCCTCGCCGGCGTTGTTGGCGATCTGCCGCAGCGGTGCCTGGCAGGCGTGGGCGACGATCTCGACGCCATGGCGCCGGTCCCCCTTCGTCTTCAGGTTCTCGAGCACGCGGGCGGCGCGCAGCAGCGCGGTGCCGCCGCCGGACACGATCCCTTCCTCGACCGCTGCGCGCGTGGCGTTCAGCGCGTCCTCGACGCGGAGCTTGGTCTGCTTCATCTCCGCCTCGGTCTGCCCGCCGACGCGCACGACGGCGACGCCGCCGGTCAGCTTGGCGAGCCGTTCCTGCAGCTTCTCACGGTCGTAGTCGGAGGTCGTCTTGGCGATCTGCGCGCGGATGCTGTCCGCACGCGCCATGACGTCCGCCTTCTTGCCGGCGCCGTCGATGATCGTGGTGTGGTCCTTGGTCAGCTTGATCTTCTGCGCGCGGCCGAGGTGCTCCAGCGTGACGCTCTCGAGCTTGATCCCGAGGTCCTCGCTGATGCACTGGCCGCCGGTCAGCACCGCGATGTCCTGCAGGATCGCCTTGCGCCGGTCACCGAACGCCGGCGCCTTGGCCGCGGCGACGTTCAACACGCCCTTGATCCGGTTGACGACCAACGTCGCCAGCGCCTCGGACTCGAAGTCCTCGGCGATGATCAACAGCGGCTTGCCGGTGCGCGAGACCGCCTCCAGGACCGGGATCAGCTCACGCACGCTGGCGATCTTCTTCTCGAAGATCAGCACGTACGCATCCTCCAGCACCGCCTCCATCGTCTTGGGGTCGGTGATGAAGTACGGCGAGACGTAGCCCTTGTCGAACTGCATGCCGCCGACGAACTCGAGCTCGGTCGCCGAGGCCTTGCCCTCCTCGATCGTGATCACGCCTTCCTGGCCGACCTTCTCGACGGCTTCAGCCAGCAGCTTGCCGATCCCCGGGTCGTTGTTCCCGGCGATCGTGCCGACCTGGGCGATCTCCTCGGTCTTCTTGACCTTGCGCGTCGCCTTCTTGAGCTCCTCGACGACCGCTTCGACCGCCTGCTCGATGCCGGCGCGCAGCTCCATCGGATTGACGCCGGCGGTCAGGAAGCGCTGGCCGGCTTTGATGATCGCCTCGGCGAGCACGGTCGCCGTCGTGGTGCCGTCACCGGCGACGTCGTTGGTCTTGGAGGCCACCTCGCGCACGAGCTTGGCGCCCATGTTCTCGAAGGGATCCTCGAGCTCGACCTCCTTGGCGACCGTGACACCGTCGTTGACGACCTGCGGGCCGCCGAACGACTTCTCGATGATCACGTTCTTGCCCCCAGGGCCGAGCGTGACCTTGACCGCTCTCGCGAGCTTCTCGACGCCGAGCACGATCTTCCGCCGTGCCGCCTCGTCGAACATGATCTGCTTCGCCATGGTGCTCAGGCCTCCTCGACGCGGCCGAGCAGCTCGGACTCGCGGATGATCTTGTAGTCGTCGCCGTCGATCTTGACGTCGCTGCCGGCGTAGCGGCCGAACAGCACGATGTCGCCCTTCTTGACCTCCGGCTTCACGCGGCGGCCGTCCTCGAGCTGCCGGCCGGCGCCGACCGAAGCGACCTTGCCGCGCTGCGGCTTCTCACGGGCGGCGTCCGGCAGCACGATGCCGCCGGCGCTGACTTCCTCGGCTTCGAGGACCTTGAGGACGACCCGGTCGTCCAGCGGGATGATCTTGACCATTGCAGGTTTTCCGTTGGTTGTTCGTGTTCGTTGGTTCGTCGCGTGCGCGCGGCTCAGAAGCCCATGCCGCCCATGCCACCCATCCCGCCCATGCCGCCCATTCCACCCATGCCGCCCATCCCACCCATGCCGCCGCCGTGGGCGTGACCGGCACCAGCCGGTTCCTCCTCGTCCTTCGGCAGATTGGTGACGATGCAGTCGGTGGTCAGCAGCAGGCCGGCGACCGACACCGCGTTCTGCAGCGCCGTGCGCGTGACCTTGGTCGGGTCGATGATGCCGAGCTCGAGCATGTCGGCGTATTCGCCGCTCAGCGCGTTGAAGCCGTAGTTGGTGTTCTTCTGCTGCAGCACGCGGCGGACGACGACGCCACCGTCGTGGCCGGCGTTCTGCGCGATCGTGCGGATCGGGCGGGCCGCCGCGGTGCGCACGACGTCGACGCCGAACTGCTCGTCGCCGTCCAGCTCGAGCTTGTCGAGCGCCGCGGCCGCGCGCAGCAGCGCCGTGCCGCCGCCCGGCAGGATCCCTTCCTGGATCGCCGCGCGCGTCGCGTGCAGCGCATCCTCGACCAGCGCCTTGCGCTCCTTCATCTCGGTCTCGGTCTGCGCGCCGACGCGGATCTCGGCGATCCCGCCGGTCAGCTTCGCCAGCCGTTCCTGCAGCTTCTCGCGGTCGTAGTCCGACGTCGTGTGCTCGATCTCGCGCCGGATCTGCGTCGCGCGCGCGGTGACCTCGCCGGTGCGCCCACGCCCCTCGACGATCGTCGTGTTGTCGTTGTCGACGATGACGCGGCGCGCGCCGCCGAGCTGCTTGGGCGTCAGCTTCTCCAGCTCCATGCCGAGATCCTTGAAGATCGCCGTCGCGCCGGTCAGGATCGCGATGTCCTGCAGCATCGCCTTGCGGCGGTCGCCGAAGCCGGGCGCCTTGACGGCGACGACCTTGATGATCCCGCGCAGCTTGTTGACGACGAGCGTGGCGAGCGCCTCGCCCTCGATGTCCTCGGCGATGATCAGCAGCGGCTTGCCGAGCTCCTTCAGCTTCTCGAGCAGGGGCAGCAGCTTGCGCACCGAGCTGATCTTGTCCTCGTGCACCAGCACGAGGCAGTCCTCGTACTCGGCCGTCATCGAGTCGGCGTCGGTCACGAAGTGCGGCGACAGGAAGCCGCGGTCGAACTGCATCCCTTCGACGATCTTGACCTCGGTCTCGGTGCTCTTGCCCTCCTCGACCGTGATCACGCCGTCCTGACCGACCTTCTTCATCGCGTCGGCGATGATCTTGCCGATCTCCTGATCGCCGTTGCTGGCGATCGTCGCGACCTGCTGGATCTTCTTGACGTCGGTGCCGGGGACCGGCTTCGCCATCTTGCGCAGCTGCTCGGTGACCTGCTCGGCCGCCTTGCGCACCCCGCGGATCAGCGCCGCGTGGTTGGCGCCGGCGGTCAGGAACTTGGTCCCCTCCTCCAGGATCGCGTGCGTCAGCAGCGTCGCGGTCGTCGTGCCGTCACCGGCGACATCGGACGTCTTCGACGCGGCCTCGCGCACGAGCTTGGCGCCCATGTTCTCGTAGGGGTCCTCGAGTTCGATCTCCTCCGCGACCGTCACGCCGTCCTTCGTCACGGTGGGGCCGCCCCAGCCCTTGTCGAGCACGGCGTTGCGGCCGCGCGGGCCGAGCGTGGAGACGACTGCCTTGGAGAGCTTGGCGACGCCGCGCAGGATGGAATCCCGCGCATCGGTATCGAATGTGAGCTGCTTGGCCATGGGAACGTTCTGGGTGTGCAGGATGTTGTTGCGCGGACGGCGGATCTTCGACCTGCCAGGCCAGACCCGCTGGTGTGGGAGCCGCTCGTCCAGGAGACTCGGGCTCGTCCGGTCCGGCGCGGGCCCGCGCTAAGCAAAGCCGGTGCCGGCGTCCAATCCCGTTCGCGTGACCGAGCCAACCCGTGGTCAGCCAAGCAGTTGCAGACAGATCCCCGACGTCGGTCCCGCGCGGTGCGCACGCCCGCCAAGACAAACTGTCAGTTCCGCTCGGAGCCCGTCCAGCCGAAAGGTGCCAATCTGACATGAGCTTCCGCCGCCGCTGCGTGATCCCTCTGCTCGGCCTCGCCGCACTTCCGCTCGCCGCCCCGGCCCAGGAGCACCAGCTGACGCTGGCCGATGGTTCGACGCTGCTCGGCGTGTTCGAGCGCATCGCCGGCTCCGGCGAAGAAGCCAACCTGATCCTGCGCCAGGGTGGCGAGCGTCACGCCGTGCCGCTCGCGCGTGTGCTCGGGTGGCATCGCGCGGCGCCAGCCGGGGACCAGCGGGCACCCGCGGTCGCGCGCCTGGTCGGCGGCCAGGAGCTGCGCGGCGAGCTCATGGCCGGCGATCGGGCCGGCGAAACGTTCGTCATGCGCTCGCCGAGCCTGGGGGACGTGCGCGTCCTCGTCGATCGGATGCAGGCGATCCTGTTCGCGCGGCAGGCGGGGGAGTTCGCGCTCGAGGATCTCGTGCTGCCGGAAGGAGCGGAGCAGGACGAGGCGCTGTTCCGCCGCGCCGGGCGCGGACTCGATGTCGTCGTCGGCGCGATCCAGGCGTTCGGCGCGCAGGGGATCGACTTCGTCTGGGGTGAAGCGGAGGCGCCGCGGCTGTTCCGCTATGGCGATCTGATCGGGATCGCGCTGCGCGGTGGTGCGCCGCCGCAGGCCGAGCTGCCGTTCCAGGTCGTGACGCGGAGCGGGGACGTGCTGCGGGTGCAGATCGAGGGTGGCGATGCGAATCACCTGCAGTTGCGCTGGGAGGGAGGCGTGCAGCTGCGCCTGCCGCTCAGTGATCTGGCCGCGGTCACGAATCTCGGTGGGGGGCGGCGGTTCCTGTCGGACCTGCCGCCGCAGCAGGTGGAGCAGAGCGATGGGCTCGGCCCGATCGGCAGCACCGATCTGCCGCTGTTGCCGTTCCGGCTGGATCGCACCGTCGGCGGATCGTTCCTGTCGACCGAGGGTTGGTGTCATGGCAAGGGCATCGGCGTGCATGCCGTGACGCGGATGACGTGGCGCGTTCCGGACGGCGCGCGGCAGTTCTTCGCCAAGGTCGCGTTCAGCGAGGACCCGCTGCTCGGCGACGTGCGCGGCGATGCCGACGTGCGCGTGCGGCGCGGCGACGAGGTCCTGTTCGAGGTCGTCGGCCTGCGCGCGGGGCAGCCGGCGCGCTCGACGGGGTTGATCCCGGTCCGCCCGGGTGAATTGCTGACGCTCGAAGTCGGCGCGGGTCGCGGGCTGTCGATCGGCGACCGCGTCAACTGGCTGTCGGCGGTGTTCCTGCCGTGATCGCGTGGCTGCAGGCCGGCAGCGAGTGGATGGTCGGGGCGTTCCTCGCGGTCCTCGCGTTGCCCGGGCTCGGCCTGCGGCGGTTCGGACCCTGGCCGGCGCGCGCGGCCGTAGCGTTCGCACTCGCGGCGCTGCTGCTCGCATTGGCGGATCCGCGCTGGCTGCAGCGCGAGGAGGTGCCGGTGCAGGTCGACGTCGTGCGCACTGGCACCGGCACGACCGGCTGGCAGCAGCTCGCGGCCGAGCTGCAGCGCGACGCTGGCGAGCTGCCCCCGGCTGCCGCCCCGGGCCGGCTCGGCCCGACCGTCGTACGCGCATGGCTGCAGCGGCTCGGCGATCTGCCGGTCGAGATCGCGCTGTTGTGGACCGGTCCACTCGGCGCGGAGGAACCTGCGGCGCGCTTCGATGCCGGCGTGCGCGCGTGGTCGGCCGTGCCGCCGCCGCCGTGGGAACCGGCGGAGCTCGAGCTGCGTGCGGCGCGCGCGCAGGCGGTCGGTCGCCCGGGCCGACTCGAGCTGACGGCAGGGCGGCCGCTGCCCGGGCTGCGCGGGCAGCTCGTGCTGACTGCGCCGGACGGCCACCGCACGATCGCCGAACTCGCGGCCGACGAACGCGGTCGCGTTGGATACACGTGGACCCCGCAGCGCGCCGGCCTGCACGAAGTCGAGCTGACGCTGCGCGAACGCGGTGTGCAGTTGCAGGCGCGGGGCGAGCTGAGCGTCGCGGCAGCACCGCGGATCCTGGTCCTGGGGGACCAACACGAAGCGGTCGTGCGCGCGTTGACCGTGCAGGGCTTCGACGCCGTCCCGGCCACGAGCCTCGAACCGCCGTTCACCGCCGACGTCGTCGTGCTGCTGCGCGCGCCGGACGAGGAGGAGGTCGCGGCGTTGACCGGCTTCGTCGATCTCGGCGGCGGCCTGTTGCTGGTGGGGGGTGCGGATGGTGGTGCGGTGCCGGTCACCGGATCCCCGTTCGCGACGCTGAGCCCGATCTCGCGCAGTGAGATCCCGGCCACCGAGGCTGGTCCGGGGCCAGGGAAGCCGGTGCCGGACGAACGACCGCAAGAGCCGCCGCCGGACGCGCCACCCGCGAAGGATCCGGATGCGGTGCCGCCACCGACCGGCGGGACCGAAGGGGCGCAGCTCGTCGAAGGCCCGCCGGTCGAAGTCGAGCGACGCACGATCGCGCTGGTGCTGCTCGTCGACAAGTCGGGCAGCATGGGGAATCAGGTCTCCGGTCAGCTCGCGAAGATCGAGTACGCGAAGCAGAGCGCGTACGAAACCGCCGCGGCGCTCGGCGAAGGGGACGAAGTCGCGCTGGTGACTTTCGGTGAGTCCGCGCACGTGCAGCTGCCGCTGACGCCAGCGACCGACCGCGACGCGATCCGCCGGCGGCTCGAAGGGCTGCGCGCGACCGAGGACTCGACGCTGATCGCGTCCGGTCTCGAGCAAGCCGCTGCGTTGCTGGCATCCAGCGGTGCCGGCGTGCGGCACGCCGTCATCGTCTCGGATGGCGAGATCCACGACGCGCATGCGGAGTTCACGCAGGCAGCCGCGCGCAATCTGCGCAACGCAGGGGTCACGGTTTCGTTGATCCGGATCTCGGCTCCAGGTGACCGCAGCCTCGTCGCCGACGCGGCCGCGCTCGCGAGCCCCGGCTGCTTCATCACGACGTTCGATCCACGCGCGATCCCGCGCCTGATCAGCGCCGAGGTGCGGCGTGCGCTGACCAAGGCCGGGCGCCCCCCGACCGGCGAGACCGGCGACGAGAAACCCCCGCCGGGCACTCCGCCGGTCCTGCCACCCGATCCGAAGCCACCGGAACCTCCGTCAGAGCCCCCGCCGCGCGAGCCGGACCCGGAGCCCAAGCCGGCCGACATCGCGCTCGAAGTACGCGCCGTCACCGACTCGCGGCTGCTCGAGCCGATCCCGGAGACCTGGCCGACGCTGACCGGCATGCCGGCGACTGCGGCGACGCTCGACGCGCACGTGCTGCTGGTCGCCAGCGAACGGGGACTGCCGCTGCTCGCGCTCGGCAACCGCGGCACCGGCCGCGTCGCGGCGTGGAGTGCGGACCTGCATGGCGACCAGAGCCGCGCGTGGCTCGCCGACGCGCAGTTTCCTGCTCGTCTCGCGCAGTGGGTCACGGCGTTGCTGCCGCCGTTGCCGGCTGCGCCCCACGATCTGCTGGCGCAACGCGAGCTCGTCCCGCCCGCCCCGTTGGCTGCCGACCGCGCCTGGTTCGCCGCGGCGACGAAGCACGAACCGGCGCCGCTCACGGCGTTCGCGGTCCCGCACGCCGTGCCGCGCGCGCGCGCCGTCAGCTACGCGCGACCGCTCGCACTGCCGGCGCTGCTGCTGTTGGTGGTCGTCTGCGCGGCGGAGCGCTGGCTCCGCCGCGCGGCGTGATGTGCGGGCAGGGCAGTCTGCTCAGCGGATGTGGATCCCGCTCGCCGTCGTCAGCTTGTAGTTGCCGCTGGTCGTGAACACGATCGCCTGCGCCTTGACGATGAACCCGCTCGCGCCTGGGCCGAGTGCCCCGACCATCAGCGGCGTCTGTTCGCCGGTGTAGTCACCGTTCTGGTCGAGCGGCATCACGAGGCCGGCGAACGCGGCCAGGTTCGGATCGGCGATGTTGAGCAGCAGGTTGCCCAGGCCCGGGATCGGCAGCGAGCCGGGGAAGTTGGTCTTGCTGACGTTCAGCAGCGGCACCGCGGCGCCACCGACGCCGTAGGCACTGCCGGCACTGACGTCGAAGAAGAACGTGCTGTTGGCATTGAACTGATAGTCCGCCCAGCAGGCGGACAGGCCGCGGTAGCGCTCGTTGCTGAGCCGGGGCACCGGATAGAGGTTCCCGTGGTCCCCGGTTGCGGCGAGCACCGGCTCCTGGATCAGCAGACCGATCTTGACGCGGTGGAAACGATTGCGGCTGACAGTCACCGTGCGGTTCGGCCGGCTGCCGACCGTGTGCCCGTGGAACGTCAACGAGTTCGGTCCGAGCCCGCCGTAGTAGTCGTTGCCGTGCATCTGGCCGCCGTTGGTGTCGTCGCGCCATTCGCCGCCCTTGAACTCGACGAACAGCAGCATCGGCGTGCCGGCCGGGATCGGCACCGGCGTCGTCAGCTTGAACGAGTGCTCGTAGATCGTCGTGTTCGGTGGAATCGCGACCGAGCCGGACGCGACGTACAGCACGTCCGCTGCGGCCGGGTCGTGCTCCATCAGCGGCGGCGTCGAGGTTGCGCGCGCCGGGCCGATGCCGGTGGCGAACTGATAGTGGTTCGTGACCGGCGAGTTGTTGTTCGCAGCGCCGGCGAAGATCGCCTGCGTGAAACCGGTGACCGTGTACTCGACGCTGCCCTGGCTCGCGGCCTGGGCACGCAGGGGCGGTGTGTAGGCCCACGAACGTGTGCCGGCCGCGATGCCCGGCGCGGCGGAGAAGCCGGGTGGCTCGAGATCCGGCACCGGATAACGCCGGCCGGTGACCGGATGCGTAGCGCCGGAGACGACGCGGTAGTTGTTGCTGACCGCGTAGTCCGGGTCCTGCTGCGCGGGAGCGGTCACGGGCAACAGCCACGGGACCAGGGCGGAGAGAACGAGGGATCGGTGCATCGGAGGGCTCCGTTCAGGGGGAAGCCCCTCGACTCCGGGTGGATCCGACGGCAGCGCCGCATGATCCCCGGGGCACGAGGGACCGAAGCGAAGCGGGCAGTCTAGCCAGCAGGTGCCGGCCCTGCGTGCGCGCCAGCGTCTTCTACTTCCGGCCGTCGCGCGGCGGCGCTTGTGGATCGGTCGGTGGGAGTTCCGCGACTCGGATGTTCTGGTTCGGGGTCGGCACCAGATGCTCGGTGGCGACATCCCAGTACGTCTTCCCGAGGTGCACGACCTTCTTGTAGCGCGTCGTCGTCGCCGAGCCGTCGGCGTGCCACCACCACTCGAAGCCCTCACCGTCGACCGCGAGCTTGACGATCTCTCCCACCGGTCCGTAGCGCGGATCCCGCTGCAGGTCCGGGGCCGCGGTGATCCCATTCAGGAACGGGATCTTGCTGCCGTCCGGCAGTCGGATCCCATCGCGCACACGCGGGACCTGACTGATCGGGATGACGGTGTACGGCGGGTACCTCGACTTCTGGTGCAGCGGCTCGGGCAGCGGCTGGTTGGTGAGCACCGGCTGCTCGTGGACGGTCCACGGATGCGCAGCCGGGGCCGTGGCCGGGGCGACGGGCGCCGGCGCCGGTGGCTCCGGCTGGACTGCCGGAACCGCGGGCAGCGCCGCCTGCGGCTCCTCGCGCAGCAAGACATATCCGGCTGCGGCGCCGACCAGCAGCACCGCAGCCGAGAGCAGGACCGGCGTGGCGTTCACGTCGCTCGAGCTGGTCGGCCGTCGCTCAGTAGATCTGGATCACCGACGCGGAGCTCAACTTCGCGTTCGCCAGACCGCTGAGGAACAGGACTGCCTGGAACTTCAGGTAGACACCAACGGTCGCGGCGCCGAGCGCGCCGACCGGCAGCGGCGTCTGCTCGCCGTTGTATTCGCCGTTCGGGCCGAGCGGGAACACGTTGCCGGCGAGGAATGCGAAGTACGGATCCGCCGGGTTCAGGAACAGATTGCCGAGCCCGGGCAGCGCAAGCGAACCCGGGAAGTTCGTGAACGCAGCGTTCATGAACACCACCGCGCTACCACCGATGCCGTAGCCGCTCCCGCCCTGGATGTCGAAGAACAGCGTGCTGTTCGCGTTCGACGAGTAGTTTGCGGTGCAGGCCGACAGGCCGGTGTAGAGCTCGTTGGCCAGGCGCGGGGTGTAGTGCCGGTTGGCGTGGTCGCCGGTCGCGCTGAGGACCGGGTCCTTGACCAGCAGACCGATCTTCGTGCGGAACTGCCGGTCACCCGACCAGCTGATGACGCGGCTGCCCTGGGCGCCGGTCGTGTGTCCCTGGAACGCTGCTGCGTTGGCTGCGCCCCAGTGACCACCCTGCCAGTCGACGGCGTGCGTCTGTCCGCCGTTGGGATCGTCCTGGTACTCGCCGCCGCGGAACTCGACGAACAGCAGGTAATCGGTGCCGGTCGGGATCGGGACCGGAGTCGTCAGCTTGAAGCTGTACTCGTAGATCTGCGACACCGTGCCGGGGATCGTGATCCCCTGGTCCGCGACGAACAGGATGTCCGGCTTGACCGGGTCGTGTTCCATGACCGGCGCGGGCTGCGACACCGCCGGGCGGGCGGGCGCGACACCGGTGGCGAACTGGTAGTGGTTGATGATCGGCACGTTGGTGTGCGCCGGGCCGATGTGGATCGCCTGCGTGAAGCCGGTGATCAGGTGCTCGTAGCCGGGCTGGTGCGCGTTCTGGGTGCGCAGCTTCGGCGCGTAGATGAACGAACGCGTCCCCTTCGCGACGCCGGTCGACACCGCGTAGCCCGGCGGCTGGACCGGCGGCCAGGGATAGTTCCGCCCCGTCACCGGATGCGTCGCGGTCGACACCACGCGGAAGAAGTTGTTGGTCGAGTTTGGCGGGTCCTGCTGCGCAGTGACCTGCACAGCCAACAGGAGCAGGGCCGCTGGAAGGAGGAGGACAGAGGTCTTCATGGTCTCGATGCAGGGACAGGTGCTCCCCCGAGCTGAGCTCGCAGGACCGACCGCCTTGCTCAGCAAGGAGGGTCCGGTCGGTCCGGGGGACGGCATGGAAGGTTTGCACTCTAGCGGGCCAGGGGCGATCCGGGCAGGTGCTATACCTTGGCCCGGTTCCGTGTGGTCCCCGGCCGATGGGGTCGTGGGAACGGTCGGACTGGTGTTCTCGATGCGTTGCATGCCGTTGTTGCTGTTGGCAGCTGCTTGTGCCGGTTCGCCCTCCGCCGATGCCAACGAGCCGGAGGTGCCCGTGGACTGGTCCGGGCCTCCAGTGCGCGCGATCCCAGGTGATCCGCCCGTCGTCGAAGTCCAAGTGCCGACCGGCGGTCACGAGCTGCGTCGTGACGATGACGAAGGGGGCGCCGTGCGGCTGACGTTGACTTCGCCTGGGGAAGGGGAGCTCGTGACGCAGGCGCTGGAGACGCTGCGCGTCGAGCTGCGCGACCTGCCGGCGCGGCGCCCGCTCGAGATCCGGATCGCGCAGCAGCAACGAGGCGTGCATTACTTCGTGCCGCCGCCGCACGAGCTCGCGGCGGTGTTGCGCCGCTGAGCGTGCGCGCGCGCGACGGCAGCCCGCGCCCGGCGCCGCGCTGGGTACCGATCGCGCTGTTGCTCGCCGTGTCCGCCTGGGCACTCCCGGTCAGCGCCGGGCTGATGAATCCGGCCACGCCGTTCGACCAGGTGCTGAATCTGTGGCCGGCGCCGTCGGCGCCGCAGCTCGCGCGCCGTCCCGGCGCCGGTCCGGCGCTGGTCGTCCTGCAGCACGGGCTGTGGCGCTCGCGCTGGTCCTTGTGGCGGCTCGAGCGCGCCTTGCGTGCACACGGCTACGACGTGCTGAACTGCGGCTACGACAGTACGCGCGGCACGATCCAGGAGCATGCGGCGGTGCTGGCGCGGGAGATCGCCCGCTGGCGCGCGCAGCATCCCGGCGACCCGCCGTTGGCATTCATCGGCCATTCGCTGGGTGGGCTCGTGATCCGCGCCTACCTCGCGCGCCCGGACGCTGCGCCAGCACAGGCCTGCGTGTTCCTCGGCACGCCGCAGCGCGGCGCCTCGCTGGTCGAGATGCGGCGGAGCTGGGCGCTGTTCCAATACCTGATGGGGGATCTCGCGGCCCTGCAACTGAGCCCGCTGGATCCGATCCATCGCGAGCTGCCGGTACCACCGGTGCCATGTGCGACCGTGATCGGCGCGCGCGGCACGCCGGAGGGCTGGAACCGCGACATCCCCGGCGACGACGACGGCACGGTTGCGGTCGCGGAAGCCCGGCTCCCCGCGGCGGCGGACGAACTGGTCGTCCGGATGGGACACACGCGGCTGTCGTTTGCCGACGAGCCGATCCTGGCGGTGCTGCAGTTCCTCGCGCACGGCCGATTCGATCACTGATCGCCGGCGATCACCGCCTGCGCGCGGCTCTCCGGCTAAGCTCGCCGCGCCTGCCCCCGACCAGGAGCCTTCGATGCTGCGTGTCCTCGTCTGCATGCTGGCGCTGCTCACCGGATGCAGCGGCGGCGATGAATCTGCGAGCGGTGAGCTCCGGCTGCCGGCCCCGCCGGATCCCTGGCTCGCGCCGTCCGGCGTGCTGCGCCTTGGTGAACCGGCGCGCCTGGTCGTGCACGACGCCGGTGCCGGCACCGAGGTGCTGCCGCTCGTGCTGCGCAATGGTGCGATGCAGTGGAACGAGCTCGCGCCAGCGCCGGCACGGCCGCCGGTCGAGTTCGGCTTCGTCCCGGATGCCGGCGGGCATGCGGTCGCGGCGACGACGATCCGGACCGCGCGCGCGGACGGCGACGAGCTGCTGTACGCGAAGACCGTGTTCGCGGTCCGCGGCGAACCGCTGCGTGGCTCCGCCGCGCTCGTCACGGCTGCGGTCGGACAACCGCTCGAGCTGGTCCCGCTGGCCGATCCGAACGTGCTGGCGCACGGCGATCAGCTCCCGGTCCGCGTGCGCGCCGACGACGGCGTCGTCGCGGACCTCGAGGTGCGCGTCGATCGCCGTGCAGAGGACGCATGGTGGACCGACGCCGTGCTGCGCAGCGGCGAGCGCGGGCTGGTCGATGTCATGCTCAACGGGACCGGCCAGGTGCGGGTGACCGTGCTCCGTCCCGGGACGCGCGAGCGTGCGCAGCTCGTGTTCGCAGTCGGAGGTGTGCGATGAGGTTGCAATTCGCAGGCGTTGCCGCCGCTGCGCTGTTCCTGAGTCTCACACCGGCAACGGCGCAGGGGGTCTGGACCGAGCTCGGTCCGGCGCCGATCTCGTCCGGTCCGTACACCGGTCGCGTCGCCGCCGTCGCCACCAGCCGCACCAACCAGAACCGGTACTACGTCGGCGCCGCGGATGGCGGCGTGTGGCGCACCGACGACGGCGGCGTGACCTGGCTGCCGCTCGGCGATCACCTGCCGGTGACCGCGATCGGTGCGCTCGCGCTCGATCCGGCGGACGACCGCGTGCTGTTCGCCGGGCTGGGCGAGGCGAACTTCGCCAACCACAGCCGCTACGGGCTCGGCGTCGCGCGGACGCTGGACGCTGGCAACAGCTGGGAGGTGTTCGGCGAGGCGACGTTCGGCGGGCGCTGCTTCGCCCGGATCCGGATCGATCCGAGCGACACGAAGGTGCTGTATGCCGCGATCACCGGCGCTGGCGGGTTCCCTGCGCTGGCGGCCGCACGCAACCATCCTGGCGCGCGCGGCGCGCTGGGGATCTTCAAGTCGGTCGACCGCGGCGTCACCTGGACGCAGCTCACGAACGGGATCCCGGTGAACCTGGACGCGACCGACGTGCTGCTCGACGCGCAGAACCCCGCGGTCGTGTACGCGGCGTTCGGCGGGATCTTCGGCGACGCGCGCAACGGCGTGTACCGGTCGTCCGATCGCGGCGCGACGTTCGTCAAGCTCGGCGGCGGCCTGCCGGCTGCGTCGGTTGGCCGCATCACGCTCGCCGCGAGCCCGAGCAGCGCACGGATCGTCGCGTCGATCGCGCGCGTCTCGACTGCGGATGGCGGCGGGGCGTCGACGCTCGGCGCCTGGCGCAGCGACGACGGCGGCACGAGCTGGACTTCGATGTCGGCCCCGAGCCTGCACGCCACGTATGGGTGGTACCTGAACACTGCCGTCGTGCATCCGACGAATCCGAACGTGATCCTGCTCGGCGGTCTGTCGTGCGTACGCACGACCGGTGGGGGCGGCGGCTGGAGCACGGTCACGCCGCCGCACGTGGATCTGCATGCGCTCGAGTACGACGCTGCGGGGCGCCTGGTCTGCGGCAACGACGGCGGCGTGCACCGCAGCCTCAACGACGGTTCGAGCTGGCAGTCGCTGAACACGAACCTCGGGCTCGTCCAGTTCTATGCCGGGATCTCGGTGCACCCGGCGAACCCGGACCTGATCTACGGCGGCGCGCAGGACAACGGCAGCCTGCGCCGCACCGGTGGCACCGCGTTCCAATCGGTGCTCGGCGGCGACGGCGGTTGCACCGGGATCGATCCGACCGGCACGCGGGTGTTCGTCGAGTACCAGGGGACCGGAGCGCTGTACCGCTCGGTCAACAACGGCTCGTTCTCGCTCAGCAGCAGCGGGATCAGCGGCCGCAACTGCTTCCTGCCGCCGTATGCGATCCATCCCCAGGATGGGCTGCGCATGGTCTACGGCACCGAGCGGGTGTTCAGCTCGACGACCGGCGGCTCGTCGTGGAGCGCGATCAGTCCCGACCTGACCGGCGGCGGCAGCGCGGCAATCCGTGGGATCCTGTTCGCACCCAGCGACCCGCAGGTCATCTGGGCCAGCACCAACGACGGGCGGATCCAGATGACGCCGGACGGCGGGGCGAGCTGGTTCCTGCGCCGGACCGGCGTGCCGGGCTGGCCGCGCACGACCTGGCCGTTTGCGATCCACCCGACCAAGCCGGCGCAGGTCTATCTCGCAGTCGGCGCGTTCGGCACCGACCAGGTGTTGCACACGAGTGACGCCGGCGCCAACTGGCTGTCGCTCGATGGGGACCTGCCGGATCTGCCGGTCCACGTGATCGCGCTCGATCTGCAGAGCGCGGATCCGCCGATCCTGTACGCCGGGACCGACCGCGGCGTGTGGCGGTCGGACGACCACGGCAAGCGATGGTTCCAACACGGTGCGGATCTGCCGCACGTGCCGGTCATCGACTTGCGGATCGATGGCACGCTGCGGCGAGTCATCGCCGCGACCCAAGGTCGCGGCATCTGGCACGCGCCGACGACGCCGCGCGGGATCCGCGTCAAGACGGGACGGCGCGGCTGACCGCGCGCGTCCCGGTCAGAGATCGACGCCGTCCCAGTCGATGAACCGGTCCCAGCCGCCATCCGAAGGCTTGCTGCGGGAACCGGAGATCCGGTTGACGATCTCCGCCGCGCGCTGCTCGAGCGCCTGCTCACCGAGCAGACGCGCATAGCCGCGCGCCAGCTTGGCCGCGCCGAGCCCCCACAGGCTGAAGCTCGTCCCGTACGACCACAGCACCTTCTCCGGATCGGTGTACTCCTGCGGCGTGAGTGCCCGGCCATCGGAGTTCCACGCGATGGCGGTGCCGACGATGCAATCGGTCGCATCCACCTTCCAGCCGTACACGATCAGGTTTGCCGCCGTGACCGCGGCGACCTTGCGCGCGAGCGGCTCGCCGGTGATCCGGTACAGCGCCTCGAGGCCGACGATCGCCATCGACTCCTCCCAGGGTCGCCAGTTCGAGTAGTTGGGCAGCGTCCGGATGTCCGGACCTACCACGACGACCGGCGCGACCGCGCCGCCGGTGTGCAGCCCGACGTGCTGCACGTGGATGCACTCGTTCAGCCGCGCCAACATCCGGATGCGCAGGTCGTCGCGACCGGTGCAGAGCCAGTTCCAGGACATGCTGAGCAGCGTCCGGCCGATCGCACGCGGCGTGTCGATCCCGTTGGTCGGGATCTGGCCGCGCAGGCTCGGGACCGTGTGCGCGGCGAGGAACAGCTCGGCTTCGACGTCGAGCTCCGCGCGCAGGGCAGGGCTCGCGGTCAGCAGGTACGCCGAGGCGAGCGTCAGGCTCGACCAGTGCTGGTGGTCACGGCCGGACCACCCGTTGGCGTGGCAGTACGGCTCGTCCACCGGCTTGCCGAGACGGTCGGGGGAGACGGTCGTGTTGAAGTGCGTGCGTCCGCTCCAGGACACCCACTTCGGATGGTTGCGTGCCTGGACGGGGGTGCCGTCGAGCTCGTGGTGGTGGACCGGCCGGTTCGCTTCCTCGCTGGCGCTGAAGCGCGCCTCTTCGATCCGATCCGGCAGGCCGCTCGCGAAGATGTCGCCGAGCTTCGAGATCCCGAAGTCCGGTTGATCCCCGGTCGTGCTCGCGCGCGGCAGCAGCCCCAACGGCAGGTCGTCCCAGGTGCTGCCGGGCTGACGCGAGTAGTGCTCGTACTGCTCGCGCTGCTTTTTCGCCGCGGCGCGCCCGCCGTCGGTGATCCAGCTCGGGAACGCCGGCACCAGGCCGAACGGCCCGAACGCGCCGGACTCGGCCCAGTTCAGCGCGCAGCCGTACTTCACGTTGCGCAGCTGCGCGTACAGCGTCTGCGCCCGCACTTCGCGATCCGGCACCGGGATCTGCGCGTGGTAGCAGATGAAGTCACCCCACCACTCGTGTCCCTGCGCGTCCCACAGCTGCGTCGGCCCGAGCAGCACGAGCCGGTTCGGACCCATCGTGGACTCCGCGACCGCCGGCCAGACGCCGCGGCGCGCGGCGCCGCGCACGACCGGAATCCCGCCGTGGGTCCACAGCTCGACCCAGTCGAGGTCTTCCTGCCAGGCCTGCGACTGCGGGCTCGACGAGGTCAGCTTCAGCTCGAACTCGAGCCAATCCTGATCGCTGCGCGCGGTCAGCCAGAGGTCGTAGACCAGGAACGTGTCCGGGATGCGGCTCTGGAAGTGCAGGACCAGCCGGATGTTCGACGCGAACGGGATCCCGACCAACCGCAGGCCGGCTGTGCGCACGCCGCGACCAGGCACGCCGACCGCGAGCTCCCAGTTCAGGTGCGCGATCGCGTGCTGCATCCACGGCGACCAGACGAACGGCTGCTGGTCGCGCGCGGTCGGGCCGACGTCGACGACCGTCTCGGTGTGCGGCTGCTGGTCCAGGTGGACCGACAGCACGCCGTAGCGGTAGGAGCCATCCGGCCAGCGGGCGCCGAACGGCGTCAGCTCGGAGCGGCGGCCGGGCACCCCGAGCACCATGCCGGGGCGGTACTGGCCCTGGGCGAACGGGACCGTCGCCTGGCTCCAGCCGCGGTACTGCGTCGGCGCGTGGTTGGCGAAGCGGACTCGGGCCAGCGGACCGCTCTGCGCCGTCAGCGTGGCCGTTGCGACGAGCGAGAGCAGGGCCGCCGACGTCAGCCGGCGGAGATTGGTGAGAGGCATGTGGGGGTTGTGCAAAAGTTGCAGGGCAGAAGTTGGGCGCCCCTACGCTGGCACCGGGAGTTCCGGCCCAGCAGAAAGAAGCCGGAGCCAGATTTCGTTGCGCAGTGCCGAGCGTCGAGTGAGCCCCAGTTCCCCTGTTGCGGCCCAGATGGCCGAGCGTTCACGAATCCGCGGCGGTGCTGGATCCGAGCCGCAGGCCGCGCTTTCTTCCGCGCCCTTCATGCGGGCGATGCCTCGGTCCAGCTCGATCGGCAAGAAGGTGGTGATGGCGGTCACCGGGCTGCTGCTGACCGGATTCGTGATCGCACACCTCGCCGGCAACCTGCTGCTGTTCGATCCGCTGCAACAGGCAGGCAACGACTACGCGCGCTGGCTGCGCGAGCACCCGGGGCTCTTGTGGATGGCACGGCTCGGGCTGCTGGCGGTGTTCGTGCTGCACATCGGCACCGGCCTGTCGCTCGCGCGCACGAACCGGGCCGCGCGTCCGGTCGCCTATGCCCGCAAGCGGCCGGTGCAGTCGACGTTCGCGTCGCGGACGATGGTGCAGTCGGGTCTGCTGCTGTTGCTGTTCGTGCTGTTCCACCTGGCGCACTTCACGCTTGGCTGGGTGCAGCCGGCGATTGCGCAGGCGCACGCCGATCACGACTGGCATCGCATGATGGTGCTCGGGTTCCAGAACCCGTGGCTCTCGCTGCTGTATCTCGCGGCGATGGTGGTGCTCGGACTGCATCTGCACCACGGGATCGCGAGCCTGTTCCAGTCGGTCGGCTTCGAGCACCGCCGCCTGACGCCGTGGATCCACCGGCTCGGGCCGCTCGTCGGGATCGCGATCGCGGTCGGGTTCGGGATCCTGCCGATCGCGGTGCTGCTCGGGGTCGTGACCCCATGAAGTTCGACGCCAGGATCCCATCCGGGCCGCTGGCCGAGAAATGGAGCCGGCGCCGGTTCGAGGTGCGCCTCGTCAACCCGGCCAACAAGCGCAAGTACCGCGTGCTCGTGATCGGCTCCGGCCTCGCCGGCGCGTCGGCCGCGGCGACGCTGGCCGAGCTCGGCTACCAGGTCGAGTGCTTCTGCTACCAGGACAGCCCGCGGCGCGCGCACTCGATCGCGGCCCAGGGTGGGATCAACGCGGCGAAGAACTACCGCAACGACGGCGACAGCGTGTTCCGGCTGTTCTACGACACGATCAAGGGTGGCGATTTCCGCGCGCGCGAGGCGAACGTGTATCGCCTGGCCGAGGTCAGCGCGGCGATCATCGACCAGTGCGTCGCGCAAGGCGTGCCGTTCGCGCGTGAGTACTCCGGCTATCTCGACAACCGCTCGTTCGGCGGCGCGCAGGTCTCGCGGACGTTCTATGCGCGTGGCCAGACCGGACAGCAGCTGCTGCTCGGCGCGTATGCGGCGCTGTCGCGCCAGATCGGGGCCGGCAACGTCAAGATGTTCCCGCGCACCGAGCTGCTCGACGTCGTCGTCGCCGATGGGCGCGCCGCCGGCATCGTCGTGCGCGATCTGGTCAGCGGCGACGTGCGCCGCCATGGCGGGGACGCCGTCGTGCTCGCGACCGGCGGCTACTCGACCGTGTTCTACCTCTCGACCAACGCCATGGGCTGCAACGTGACCGCGACCTGGCGCGCGCACCGGCGCGGCGCGCTGTTCGCGAACCCGTGCTTCACGCAGATCCATCCGACCTGCATCCCGCAGAAGGGGGAGCACCAGTCCAAGCTGACGCTGATGTCGGAGTCGCTGCGCAACGACGGCCGCGTCTGGGTGCCGCTGCAGCCGGGCGACACGCGCCCGCCAGCGCAGATCCCGGAGGCGGAGCGCGACTACATCCTGGAGCGCAAGTACCCGAGCTTCGGCAATCTGGCGCCGCGTGACATCGCGTCGCGGGCCGCGAAGGAGGCCTGCGACGACGGCCGCGGCGTCGGCCCGAGCGGGCGCGGCGTGTACCTCGACTTCCAGGACGCGATCACGCGGTTGGGCCGCGGCACGATCACGGCGCGCTACGGCAACCTGTTCGACATGTACCGCAAGATCACGGCGGACGACCCGTATGCCGTGCCGATGCGGATCTATCCGGCGCCGCACTACACGATGGGTGGGTTGTGGGTGGACTACGACCTGATGTCGACGGTCCCCGGGCTGTTCGTGATCGGCGAGGCGAACTTCTCCGACCACGGCGCGAACCGGCTCGGCGCGAGTGCGCTGATGCAGGGGCTCGCGGATGGGTACTTCATCCTGCCGTACACGATCGGCGACTACCTGGCCGGCGTGCGGCCGGGCGGCGGAACCACGGCGCACGCCGAGTTCGCGGCGGTCGAACGCTCGGTGCGCGAGCGCGTGCGGCGGCTGCTCGGCGTGCGCGGCAAGCGGTCGCCGGAGTCGTTCCACCGCGAGCTCGGGCGGATCATGTGGAACCAGTGCGGCATGGCGCGCAACGAGCAGGGGCTGCGTGATGCACTGGCGCGGATCCCGGCGCTCCGCGACGAGTTCTGGCGCGACGTGCGCGTGCTCGGCGAAGGGGAGGCGTTGAACGTCTCGCTCGAAGTAGCCGGGCGGGTCGCCGACTTCCTCGAGTTCGCCGAGCTGCTGTGCCACGACGCGCTGCGGCGCACCGAGTCCTGCGGCGGTCACTTCCGCGAGGAGAGCCAGACCCCGGACGGCGAGGCGAAGCGCGACGACGAGCACTTCGCGCATGTCTCGGCATGGGAGTGGCGCGGTGAAGGTGCGGCGCCGGTCGAGCACCGCGAGCCGCTCGTGTTCGAGAACGTCAAGCTGGCGACCAGGAGCTACAAGTGAACCTGACGTTGCATGTCTGGCGGCAGGCGGCGCGGCAGACGCCCGGCCGGATGGTCCGCTACGAGCTGCACGGCGTCAGCCCGGATGCGTCGTTCCTCGAGATGCTGGACCAGTTGAACCAGCAGCTGGTGGCCGGCGGTGAGGAGCCGGTCGCGTTCGACCACGACTGCCGCGAAGGGATCTGCGGGACCTGCTCGTTGATGATCAACGGCGTCGCGCACGGACCGGAGGCGGCGACGACGACCTGCCAGCTGCACATGCGCCATTTCCGCGACGGCGACGAGATCTGGATCGAGCCGTGGCGTGCGCGCGCGTTCCCGGTGCTGCGCGATCTGATCGTCGACCGCAGCGCGTTCGACCGGATCATCCAGGCCGGCGGGTTCGTATCGGTCAACACCGGCGCGGCGCCGGATGCGCACGCGGTGCTGGTGCGCAAGGACGAGGCGGAGGCGGCGTTCGACGCGGCGACCTGCATCGGCTGCGGGGCCTGCGTCGCCGCGTGCAAGAACGCGTCGGCGATGCTGTTCGTCGGCGCCAAGGTCGCGCACCTGGCGCGGCTGCCGCAGGGGCGCATCGAACGGGAAGCGCGCGTGCAGTCGATGGTCACGCAGATGGACCGCGAGGGGTTCGGCAACTGCACCAACCAGAACGAGTGCGAGGCGGTCTGCCCGAAGTCGATCGGAGTCGACGTGATCCGGAGCATGAACCGGGAGTACCTGCGCGCGAAGATGCTCGGCCGATGAGCAAGCCGAAGATCGGGATCCTGACGATCAGCGACCGCGCGAGCCGCGGGATCTATGCCGACGAGTCCGGGCCGGCGATCGAGGCGGCGCTGCGGGAGTATCTGGCGACCGACTGCGACTACCACCGCGTCGTGATCCCGGACGAGCGGGCGGCGATCGCCGCCGAGCTGCAGGCGCTCGCCGCCGCCGGCTGTGCGCTGGTCTGCACGACCGGCGGTACCGGCCCGGCGCCGCGCGACGTCACGCCGGAGGCGATCGCCGACGTCTGCACCAAGACGCTGGACGGCTTCGGTGAACGCATGCGCGCCGCGTCGCTGGCGGCTGGCGTGCCGACCGCGATCCTGTCGCGGCAGACCGCGGCGATCCTGCGGCAGACCCTCGTGGTGACGCTGCCGGGCAAGCCGGGGTCGATCCGCGTCTGCCTCGACGCCGTGTTTCCGGCGATTCCGTACTGCATCGACCTGATCGGCGGCCCGCGGCTCGAGGGGAATCCGGACAAGGTCACGGTCTTCCGGCCGAAGTGACGGCATGATGCACGGTCGCCATGAGCGACCGCGACTACGCCCCCCGTCCGGAGCACAGGTTTTCGTTCGGGCTCTGGACCGTAGGGAACCCGGGACGCGATCCATTCGGTGAGGCGGTCCGGCCGGTGCTGGAGCCGACGCAGCTCGTGGCGCTGCTGGCGAAGGTCGGCGCGTGGGGGGTCAACCTGCACGACAACGACCTGGTGCCGATCGATGCGAGCGCGGCGGCGCGCGATCGGATCGTCGGCGAGTTCCGCCGCGCGCTCGCCGACCACGGGATGGTCGTGCCGATGGCGACGACGAACCTGTTCAGCGATCCGGTGTTCAAGGATGGCGCGTTCACGGCGAACGATCCGGCCGTGCGCGCCTATGCGCTGCAGAAGACGATGCGCGCGATCGATCTGGGGGTCGAGCTGGGGGCCCGCGTCTACGTCTGCTGGGGCGGGCGCGAGGGGGTCGAGACGGATGCGTGCCGCGATCCGCGCGCGGCGCTGGCGCGCATGCGCGACGCGATGAACTGGCTGACCGGCTACGTGCGCGCGCAGGGCTACGACCTGAAGTTCGCGCTCGAGGCGAAGCCGAACGAGCCGCGCAGCGACCTCTACCTGCCGACCACCGGCGCGATGCTCGGCTTCATCGCCACACTCGAGCACCCCGAGCTGGTCGGCGTGAACCCCGAGGTCGCGCACGAGCAGATGGCCGGGCTCAACATGACGCACGCCGTCGCGCAGGCGTGGGACGCCGGCAAGCTGTTCCACATCGACCTGAACGACCAGAACTACGCGCGCTACGACCAGGACCTGCGGTTCGCGTCGCAGAACCCCAAGGCCTGCTTCTGGCTGGTCAAGTTCCTCGAGGACGTCGGCTACGACGGGCCGCGGCACTTCGATGCGCACGCCTACCGGACCGAGGACGTCGAGGGGGTCGAGCAGTTCGCGCGCGGCTGCATGCGGAGCTACCTGATCCTGAAGGAGAAGGCGCGGCGGTTCGCCGAGGATCGCGAGATCCAGGACCTGTTGGCCGAGATCCAGAGCGATCCGCACGACGGCGCGCGCTGGCTCGGGCCGTTCGAGCCCAAGCGTGGGGCCGCGCTGAAGGGGCACGAGTTCGACCGCCGCGCGATCGCCCGGCGCGGCCTCGCCTACGAACGTCTCGACCAGCTCGTCATCGACCTGTTGCTCGGAGTCCGCTGATGGAAGCGCCTGCGTTCGTCCAGTTGCTGCATCCGATCGCCGACAAGCTGCGCGCCGTCGACGTCAGTTCGCGCGGCGCGGTGCGCCAGGTGGAGCGGCTCCTGCCGTTCTGGGGCGCGGAGATCGCGGCACTGCGCGCCGCCGCGTTCGCCGCGCGCAACGCCGGCTGGCTGCTGCCGAAGGAGAACGCCGGGATCCGCTTCGGCCGCGTCACCAAGGACCTGCAGGGATTCTCCGTCGACGCCGTATTGATGGATCGTCCTGGCCCGCGCCACCGGCATCCCAACGGCGAGATCGATCTCTGCTTCGCGACCGAGGGCCGGCCGAGCTTCGACGGCCATCCCGAGGGCTGGGTCGTGTACCCGCCCGACAGCGTGCACGTGCCCACGGTCACCGGCGGGGAGATGTTGATCCTGTACTTCCTGCCCGGCGCGCAGATCGAGTTCCTCGGGGTCTGACGAGAAAAGTAGCGCCAGAATGGCAGGCCGCTCAGCGCGGGCCGACGACCGGCGCCGAGATCTCCCGTTCCAGCTCGCCCGCGCGGATGCGCAGGTGCAGGCGGAGGTTCGGGCGGAAGCGATCGCGCGGCATCTCGACGATGACCGGAATGCGCTGATCCCCCAGTGAGTCCAGCTCGACGGTCTGCAGCGGGAGGGTCAGCGTGAGGTCCTCGGTCGGGATCGACTCGAGCTGGAACGTCAGGCGCTGCGGCTGCTTGTTGATCAGGTGGATCGCGAACTGGTTGCGCAGCGTGCCGTCGCTGAGCGTGTACGGCGGGCCGGGCAGGCGCACGAGGTTGGCTTCGAACGGGGTGCGGCCGGAGGCGAACCAGGCGAACACGCCGGCGCCGAGCAGCAGCAGCACGGCATACAGGTACACGCGCGGCCGCAGGAACCGCCGGCCGCCACCCTCGATCGCGCGCTGCGAGTCGTAGCGGATCAGGCCGGGGGGCTGGTCGAGCTTCTGCATGACCTCGTCGCAGGCGTCGATGCAGTTGGCGCAACCGACGCACTCGAGCTGACTGCCGTTGCGGATGTCGATGCCGGTCGGGCAGACGGCGACGCAGCGGTAGCAGTCGATGCAGTCGCCGCGCCCGGTCTCGTGATGGTGCCCGCGCGGCTCACCGCGGCCGCGGTCATACGCGACATTGACGGTGTCCGGATCGGCCAGCACCCCCTGCAGCCGGCCATACGGGCAGATCACGATGCAGAGCTGCTCGCGGAACCAGACGAAGTTGAAGTACATGATGGCCGTGAACACCATCACGAACGTGAACGCGACCGGATGCTCGCTCGGCGGCGACATCGTCGCCGCGAGCACGTCGCGCACCGGCATGAAGTACGCCAGGAACATGTGCGCGAGCAGCAACGACAGCACGACGTAGATCGCGTACTTCCCCCCGCGGCGCACCAGCTTGACGAGCCCCCACGGCAGCTCGGCGAGCTTGCGGCGTTGTGCCGCCGAACCATCGAGCCAGCGTTCGACGCGCCGGAACACCCCCTCGAGAAACACGGTCTGCGGGCAGGCGTAGCCACACCAGACGCGCCCGAACAGCGCGCTGAGCACGATCAGCGCGAACCCCAATCCGGTCAGGAAGAAGAACCCGAGATAGAAGTCCTGCGCGTTGAACGTCTGCCCGAACAGGTAGAAGTGCCGGCGCGGGATGTCGAGCAGGATCAGCGGATGTCCGCCGACTTCGATCCACGGCAGCACGGCGTAGATCGCGATCAGCAGCGTCCACAGCCACTTCTTGCGCGTCTGGAACCGCCCGCGCACGTCCGCCGGATGGATCGTGTTGCGCGAACCATCCGGGTTGATGCAGTACAGGCTGTCGAGGTCGGGTCGCCGCGGCGCAGCGACGCTGCGCCCGGCCGCCCGCGCCGGCGCCACATGCTCCGGCGCCACCTCGCGGTGCAGCGGGCCAGTCGACTGCCCCCCCGGTGACATCCGTCAGCCTCCGGTCGTCGGCTTCCCCTCGGGCGCCTTGCCGCCCGGGACGTTGGTGTCGCGGATCGTCAGCAGGAATGCGACGAGCTGCCGGCAGCGCAGCGGGCCGAGGATCGGTTCCCACGCGGGCATCTGTTTGTCGATGACCCCTTTGGTGATGGTCCGGTACAGGTCGGTCGGCTGCCCGCCGTGGATCCAGTGGCTGTCGGTCAGGTTCGGTCCGATCGAACCGCCGCCGGTCGGCAGGTGGCACGCGACGCAGTTCGCCAGGAACGTCTCGCGCCCCGCCTGCACCGCGGCAGCGTCCTTGCTCAGCTCGAACAGCGAGTCATCGGTCAACGGCTGCGCAGCGGCGAGCGCGTCGGCCCGGGCCTGGGCCTCCTGCATCTCGAGCTGGTACTGCTCCTGCGGCAGCGTGCCGGTGCCGATCGAGTGGAAGTGCAGCCAGTAGAACAGCGAGAAGATGATCGCGCCGTAGAACGTCCACAGCCACCAGTTCGGCAGCCGGTTGTCGTACTCCTGGATCCCGTCGTAGTCGTGATCGAGGACTTTCGCTTGCTCGGTCATCGCAGCGCCTCCCCGCGCCGGTCCTGCTCGTCGTCATCGAGTGGCAGCCGCGCGATCCGGTCGTAGCTGTCGCCGCGCCGGAACCAGAACACCCACAGCAGGACCCCGGCGAACCAGATGACGAACAGCAGCATGCTGAACATCGGGAACGACAGCAGGTCCGCACCTTCGAACAGCTTCTGCCACATGATCGCCTCCTACTTCGGCGGGAGTTCCGACACCTTGATGCTGGCACTGCGCCCCAGGCGCTGCAGGTAGCCGATCAGCGCCACGAGCTCGCTGCGCGAGTCGGCGGTGATCTGCTGTTCCGCCAACCGCGCGACGATCCCGCGCGCCTGCGCGAGATACGCCGCCTCGGCGCCGGCGACCTGCTCGCGCGTGTACGGCACGCCGAGCTTCTGCATCAACCGCAGCTTCGCCGCAGTCTGCCCGACGTCGATGCGGTCATCGGCGAGCCACGGATAGCCGGGCATGATCGAGCCCTCCGAGATCTGCGCCGGCGCGAGCATGTGCAGCCAGTGCCAGCTGTCCTGGTACTTGCCGCCCACCCGGGCGAGATCCGGTCCCGTCCGCTTGCTGCCCCACTGGAACGGGTGGTCGTAGAGCGACTCCTCGATCCGGCTCGGCTCGCCGTAGCGCAGGAACTCGGCGCGGAACGGCCGGATCTGCTGCGAGTGGCAGACATAGCAGCCTTCGCGCACGTACACGTCGCGCCCCTCGAGCTCGAGCGCCGAGTACGGCGTCACGGTCGGCGTGCCGTCGGCAGCGAGCGGGACCTCTTTCTTCAACACCAGACCCGGCACCAGCTCGGCGACGCCGCCGGCCAGCACGGCGATCAGCACCAGCACCGTGAACGTCAGCGGCCGGCCCTCGATCGCATGGTGCCAGCTCTGGCTCCCCTGCCCGCTCCAGCGCCACAGCAGCGCCGCGCTCCAGGCCGTCACCAGCAGCAGGAAGCCGATCGACAGCGGTGCCGTGACCGGACCGCTGACCCCGAACAGCACCAGCGCGAGCATCGCGACCGCGCAGACCAGGATCGGCTTGCTGAACACGAGCTGCGCGAACCCTGGCTGGCCCGCGACCGGCGCCAGCACGTGCACGGTCGCTTCGCCGTCGACCGCCCTGCCGCTGCGCACCGTGCGCACGAGGTTGACGATCATCAACACCCAGCCGATCAGGAACATCGTCCCGCCGATCGAGCGGAACAGATACATCGGGTTGATCGCGCGGACGGTCTCGACCCAGTTCGGATACTGCAGCGCGCCATCGGCGGTCTCCGCGCGCCACATCAGCCCCTGCGTGATCCCCGAGATCCACATCGAGCCGACGTAGAGCAGGATGCCGAACATCGCGAGCCAGAAGTGCAGGTCCGCGAGCGCGCGCGACCACAGCTTGGTGCCGAACAGCCGCGGCACCATCCAGTAGAACATGCCGGCCGCCATCAGGCCGTTCCAGCCGAGCGCACCGCCGTGCACGTGCCCGATGATCCAGTCGGTGTAGTGCCCGAGCGCATTCACGCTCTTGATCGACAGCAGCGGCCCTTCGAACGTCGACATGCCGTAGAACGTCACGGCCGCGACGTAGAACTTCAGCACCGGATCCTGCCGCACCTTGTCCCAGGCGCCACGCAGCGTCAGCAGGCCGTTCAACATCCCGCCCCAGCTCGGCGCCCACAGCATCAGGCTGAACGTCATCCCGAGCGTCTGCGCCCAGTCCGGCAGCGCGGTGTACAGCAGGTGGTGCGGGCCGGCCCAGATGTACAGGAACACCAACGCCCAGAAGTGGATCACCGACAGCCGGTAGCTGTAGACCGGCCGCTCCGCTGCCTTCGGCAGGAAGTAGTACATGATCCCCAGGATCGGCGTGGTCAGGAAGAACGCGACCGCGTTGTGTCCGTACCACCACTGCGTCAGCGCGTCCTGTGCGCCGCTGAACACGCCGTAGCTCTTGGTCGCCGACAGCGGCAGCGCGAGGTTGTTGACGATGTACAGCACCGCGATCGTCAACACGGTCGAGATGTAGAACCAGATCGCGACGTACAGGTTGCGCTCGTTGCGGATCGCGAGGGTCCAGAAGAAGTTGACCGCGAACGCGACCCAGACCACGACGACCAGCACGTCGAGGAACCACTCGAGCTCGGCGTATTCCTTCGATTGCGTGATCCCCAGCGGCAGCGTGATCGCGGCGCCGAGGATCACGAGCTGCCAGCCCCACAGGTGGATCTTGGACAGCAGATCCGACGCCATGCGCGTCTTCAGCAGCCGCTGCGTCGAGTAGTAGATGCCGGCGAACATCATGTTGCCGACCAGCGCGAAGATGACCGCGTTCGTGTGCAGCGGGCGGATCCGGCTGAACGTCAGCCACGGCAGGTCCAGGTTCAGCGCCGGGAAGCTGAGCTGCAGCGCCGCGAGCAACCCGACCAGCATGCCGATCAGGCCCCAGCCGACCGACGCAAGCACGAACCCGCGGGTCGTGCCGTCGTCGTAGACGATCCGCCGGGTCTCTCCGGCGACGGATGCTTGCATGCCAGCTACCTCAGTGCGTTCCAGATCCTGATTCGCCGGTGCAACTCGGGTCGGTGCTGGTTCTTTCGCAGTGCGGTGGCGCGTCGTCCGGCTCGAGCGGCAGCAACGCGAGCCGGTCGGCATGCTCGAGGTCGGCGTTGCGCACGCTGTACAGGAACACCAACACCGCGCCCGCGACCAGCACGAGGCTGCACAGGACCAGCAGCGGAATCACGTCCATGGCGTAATCTCCTGTTCACGTGAGGGTCGCAGTCGCACCGCGGTGTGCGCCAGCAGTGCCAACGAGCTGAGCGGCATCAACACCGCGCACAGGACCGGGCTCATCCGGCCTGCCAGCGCGAGGACAACGACGACGGCGTTGTAGAGCAGGGCGAGCAGCAGGTTCGTGCGCACGACGCGCGCGAACTGCTGCCCGGTGCGCAGCACGCGCAGCGTCGCACCCGGTCCGCTGCCGACGACGGCGAAGTCGGCGCGGGCCGGCAGCACCGGTCGGTCCAGCGCCGCGGTCCCGGCCGCGAACGCCGCGTCGAACGCCGGCGCGTCGTTGAGCCCGTCGCCGAGCATCAGCGTGTCGGCGGCGTCGATGCCCGCCACGTAGCGCGCCTTGTCGTCCGGTGACATCGCCGCGCGCACGTGCTCGGGGGAGAACCCGAGCGCGGCGGCGGCGCGGGCGACGCGTTCCGGCCGGTCGCCGCTGACCAGGTGCAGCTCGTAGCCGAGCTCGCGCAACGTGCGCAGCTCGGCCTCGTAGCCGGCGCGCAGCTCTTCGTGGAACGCAAAGCAGCCCTGCACCTGCTCGCCGGCACGGAACAGGCAGAGCGGTTCACCCGGAGCAACGCCAGGGATGCAGGCAGCGCGGCCGAGGGGCGCGGGGTCG
>CAZABP010000016.1:0-87554 GCA_964483245.1 uncultured candidatus Brocadiaceae bacterium
ACGCGGGAGAACATCCAGACGTTCCGCCGCCAGCTGCAGTCGCTCGGGTTCAGCTACGACTGGAACCGCGAGCTCGCGACCTGCGACCCGAAGTTCTTCCGCTGGACGCAGTGGATCTTCGCGAAGCTGCACGAGCAGGGTCTCGCTTATCAGTCCGAGGCGCCGGTCTGGTGGTGCGAGGCGCTCGGCACGGTGCTCAGCAACGACGAGGTCGTCGACGGCCGCAGCGAGCGCGGCGGGCATCCGTGCGAACGGCGGCCGCTGCGGCAGTGGATGTTGAGGATCACCGCGTACGCCGAACGGCTGCTGCGTGACCTCGATCCGCTCGACTGGTCCGAATCGCTGAAGACGCAGCAGCGCGAGTGGATCGGCCGCAGCGAGGGGGCGGAGATCGAGTTCGACGTCGAGGGGCATCCGCAGGCGCGGATCCGCGTGTTCACGACCCGGCCGGACACGCTGTTCGGCGCGTCGTTCATGGTGCTGGCGCCGGAGCACCCGCTCGTCGCGCAGCTGACCGTGCCGGCGCAGCGCGCCGCCGTCGAGGAGTACGTGCACCGCGCCGCCGGCAAGAGCGAGCTGGAGCGCACCGAGCTCGCCAAGGAGAAGACCGGCGTGTGGACCGGGGCGTACGCGCGGAACCCGCTGCTGCCGCCGGACCACGCGCGTGCGCGGCTGCCGATCTGGATCGCCGACTACGTGATCCTCGGCTACGGGACCGGCGCGATCATGGCAGTGCCGGCCGGAGACGAGCGCGACTTCGAATTCGCGCGCGCGTTCGGCCTGCCGGTGCCACCGATCTTCGCGCCGAGCACCGGGGACGCGGCCCGCGACGCGGCCGTGCGCGCCGGGCAGCAGTGCTGGACCGGGGAGGCGCCGTACATCCACTCGAACAACGACCAGGGCCTGGACCTGGGTTCGCTCGGCATGGCGGACGCCGTGCGCGCCGTGGTCGACTGGCTCGCGGCGCGCGGCCGCGGGACGCCGCGCGTGCAGTGGAAGATGCGCGACTGGCTGTTCTCGCGGCAGCGCTACTGGGGCGAGCCGTTCCCGGTCGTGCACCGCGCGGATGGCAGCGTCGAGCTGCTGCCGGAACAGGAGCTCCCGCTCGAGCTGCCGGCGATGGCCGACTTCCGGCCGCATGGCCGGCCGGAGTCGCCGCTGACGCGCGCGACCGAGTGGGTCGAGACGACCGACCGCAGCGGGCGTCCGGCGCAGCGCGAGACCGACACGATGCCGGGCGCGGCCGGATCGAGCTGGTACTTCCTGCGCTACTGCGATCCGCACAACGAGCGGGAGTTCTGCTCCCGCGCGGTGGCGGATTACTGGATGCCGGTCGATCTGTACGTCGGTGGCACCGAGCACGCGGTCGGGCATCTGCTGTACGCGCGGTTCTGGAACAAGGTGCTGTTCGATCTGGGACACGTCCGCGATCCGGAGCCGTTCGCCAAGCTCTACAACCAGGGAATGATCCTGTCGTTCGCGTACGAGGACGAACGCGGGGCGACGGTGCCGGTCGCCGACGCGGTCGACCGCGGGGACGGGTCGTTCGCACATCGCACGACCGGCGCGCCGCTGCGCCAGATCGTGACCAAGATGTCCAAGCGCTACGGCAACGTCGTCAATCCGGATGACGTCGTGCGGGAGTACGGCGCCGACACGCTGCGGCTGTACGAGATGTACATGGGACCGCTGGCCGATCCGAAGCCGTGGAATCCCAAGGACGTGCCGGGCGTGCATCGCTTCCTGGCGCGCGTCTGGCGCCTCGTCGTGCCGGAGGATCCGGCGGATGGTGACGTGCACGCACACCTGCGCGAGGACGCAGCCGGCGGCGACGCGACGATCGAGAAGGCGCTGCATCGCGCCACCGCCAAGGTCGAGCACGACATCAAGCGGATGGCGTTCAACACCGCGATCGCCGCGATGATGATCTGCGTCAACGAGATCATGAAGGTCGAGGCGAAGCCGACCCGCGCGCAGCTGCTGCGCCTCGTCGCGGTCCTGGCTCCCTTCGCGCCGCACATCGCCGAGGAGCTGTGGCACCGCCTGCGTGGCGACGGCCTGCTCGCCTACGCGCCCTGGCCCGCCGTCGACGCCGCGCTGCTCGTCGACGACACCGTCGAGATCGCCGTCCAGGTCCTCGGCAAGCTGCGCGGCCGCGTCACCGTCCCCGCCAACGCACGCGACGCCGACCTGCTCGCCGCCGCGCGCACCGCCGTCGCCGACCACCTCGCCGGCAAGCGCGTGGTCAAGGAGATCGTCGTCAAAGGCCGCCTGGTCAACTTCGTGGTCCACTAGTCGTCAGACCCCGAGAGTCGCGCCAATCTGTCATGGTAGGAATGGAGTCAGACCCCAATCTTGCCAATCGCGTCAGCGGCGCGCGGACGTGACGAGCAGCAGCACCAACGACGCGAGGGCGAGGACCGCGAACGGGATCCAGCGCACTGGGAACGGCCGCGGCGTCGGTGCCGGCGAACGCAGGCCCGGCAGCACGCCGGCGCGCGCCGGAGTCCACGTGTGCGTCGCGATCGCGGCGAGTGCCGCGGTCTCCGGCTGAGCCTGATCGACGGCGGCGAGCAGCTGCGGCAGCGTCTGCTGCGCACCGCGCTGCAGCAGCGCCGCCATCGCGGCGAGCCGCGCGTCGTCGTCGGCGTGCAAGAGCCGCAGCAGCGCGTTCTGCGCCGGCGCGGTCCCGATCCGCGCCAGTTGATGCGCCGCCTCTTCGCGCCACGAATCGCAGGCCGCCGCCGCGAGCATCTGCCATGGCTCGTGCTCGCCGACCGCCAGCGGCGTCTGCAGGTCCTGCGGGTCTGGCCGCGCGCGCAGATCGGCGAGCACCAGCAGCAGGGCAGGCAGCAGCAGGCCCCCGTCGCTGCGCCCGCGCACGCGCAGGTGCTGCGGTGCAAGGACCTGCACGAGCAACGTGACGTCGCCGCACTCCCCAGGTCCGAGCCGGAGCAGCGTCGCCAGCGGATCTGCTTCATCGACGAACCCGCCTACGTTTCCCGCCAACACTGGCAGATCCAACGTGACGGTGCCGCGCAGCCGGTCAAGCCCGATCCGGCGCACCAACGACGTCAGCCGGCCGGCGCCAGGAGTGCCTTCGATCTCCCAGTCCTCGATCCCGTCGGCGGTCGCGCGGATCTGCGCGCGCAGGCCACCGTGCCGAAGCTCCGCGGCCACGTACAGCCCGGCCGGCGGTCCCTCCGCCGCCGCCACGATCTGCACGTGCTGCTCGGCATCGATCCGGACCTCGAGCGGCCCGAACGCCGGCGCATCCGCCGCCGCTGCCAACACGCGCTCGCGCACCCAGACGATCCCGGGCGGGCCGCTCTTGCCCGGATCGGCCGCGAGCCGGACGCGCAGCAACGGCACCTGCAGCTGCATCTGCGCCGGCGTGCCGGCTGCAGCGAGCGCGACTGCCGCGAACGCCGCAACCGCCGCTGCGCGCCCGCGCGTCGCCTCCCCGTTTCCGCCCCGAGCCTCCGCCGCGTCGCGTCGCGCGACGCTCAGTACGGATGCCATGGACCGTTCGACTGCTGCTCGGGCGGTCGCGCCGGCAAGCGCACCGAGCCACCCCCGGCTCCGATCTCCTCGACGAACTGCTCTTCCTCGTCACGCCGGTACGGCGCATCGAGGTCGCCGTATTCACGCCCCGCCTGCTCGTGTGAGTCGGTGTACTCCTCCGACGGAGCGACCAGCGCCGTCAGGTGCTCGACCTCCGCGCGCCGCCGGCGGCCGCGCCGCAGTGCACGCAGCAACAGCCAGGTGAGCAACACCCCGACTGCGACGCCCCCTACCGTGATCTGTCGCTCCTGCGGCAGCGCCTCCCACTTCCCGCGCAGGAAGACCCACTGCTTGGAGACCCACTCCTTGATCTGGATCCACGCCCCCGGCTCGTCATCGCGGGTGCCGGCATTGCCGTGCAGCGAACGCAGCGCCACCTCGATCAACGGCCGTAGCGCCGCGTCGTCCTCGGTCGCCAGACGTCCCTGCAGGGCCGTCGCCGTGCTCCGCACCTTGAGCTGACCGAGCCGCTGGATCGAATGGCGGCGCACCAGCATCGACGGATGGTCGAGCAACGCGAGCAGCGCCTCCGCCTCCGCTTCCGGCGGCAGCTTCGGCGCCAACGTCGCGACCAGGTACGCCACCGCCTCGGCCAGATCGCCCGACTCGGTGCGGACGGCCTGCGCCGCCGGCAGCATCGCCGCCGGATCGCCGATGTCGGCGAGCGCGACCAGCGCCTGCATCCGGTCGACCTGCGTCTCGCCGTCGACCGAGATCATCGCCAGCAGCGGCCGGACGGCCGACTTCTCGCGTAGGTCGCCTAGATTCGCCGCCGCGAGCGCGCGCAGCGTCGCGTCGTCGGAGCCGAGCGCGAAGGTGCTGACCTGCACGCTGCGGCGGTCCTTCAGCGTCCGCAGCGCCGCCATCGCATGCCGCTGCACTTCCGGATCGGCGTGCACCGACACCGTCTCGCACAGTTTCGGCACGGCGTCGACGGCGCGCAGCATGCCGAGCAGCCGCGCCGCGCGTGCCGCGAGCGCCGGCTTCGGCGAACCGAGCGCGTCGATGACTTCCTTCGGCGCGCGCGCTCCCGGCTGCGTCTCGAGCGCGACGATCCGCTCGTACAGCTCCCGCTCCTGCGTCGTCAGCCGGGTCATGTCCTGCAGGTCGCTCGGCTGCCCACCGGCCGTGCCATCCGCCTGCGTGCCATCGAGCTGCCGCCAGCCGGATGTCATCCGGTCGCCGAACCGCCCGCCGAGCCACAGCTCGCGCGGATCCATCCGATGGATCCCCTTCACGCCGGCGATCAGGTCGTTGTAGAGCCGGTCGTGATCGACGGTCGCCGCCAACACGCGCCCGACCTGACTGCGCGCCGGCCAGGCAACCATCGCGAACTGCTGCTCACGCCCGTCCGCCGTCTCCGGCAGCAGCAGCGTCAACAGCATGCCTTCCCGCTCGAACAACCCATCCCCGAGGTCCTGTCCGAGCTCCTCGATGTCGATCAGACCGGCGACCGCGAGATCGACCAGCGTGCCGAACTCCGGCGCGCCGTCGCCATTCGCATCCAGCTTGCCGAACTCCCGCAGCCGCCGCTGCGCATGCGCGACCATCGCCAACACGTCGGCGACCGAGCGCGAGCCCTGCGAAACCGTTTCTCCGGCCATGCCGAGGCGGCGTCCCAGGTGCCGCGCTGCGACCAGCACGCCGGTCAGGAAGCCCGGGTCCGGCCGTTGCGTCACGACCTGCCACTGGAACGCGTCGTCGTCGACGAACAGCCGCGCGAACACCTGACTGCCGTCCTCGAGTGCGAGGTTCCCGAGCGCCGCCGGGAGATCCGGATCCTCCGCGCACAGCGGCCGCCCGACCACGGCGAGGAACGTCCGCATGCACGCATCCCACCGCGTGCTGCCCTGCCATTGCACGTTGGCGACCGGCTGCGCCAGTGCGGCAGCGACCGCAGGATTCGGCGCCGGGGCACCGAGCTGCGCGAGGATCCCGCGCGCCGCATGTTCCGAGGTCGCGAGCACGAGGTGCCGCGACGTGACCGTGAACCAGATCGGCAGCGAGGTGACCAGATCCGGGATCAACAACTGGTGCAACTCGAGTTCGCCGAGCCGCTGCGTCGCGACCGGCAGCGTCCGGTCGGCGACGAGCCGCTGCAGGGCGTTGCGCAGCTTCCAGGAATCGTGCACGTCGAGCAGCAGCGCCGCCTGTGTCGGTTGGCTTTCGCGCGGCGGGAATTCCACGAACACGAACTGATCGCCGAGCGTGCCGAGCAGATCCTCCCGCGCGCTGACGCCGCGCGAGGAGCGCAGACCGTCGAACCACGCCGAGGTGGCTTCGGCATGCTGCGGCGCATAGATCCGCAGCAGACCGATCCCATGCTCGAACAACAGCGATGGGGTCGCGCGACCGACCATCCATCCGATCGCAGCCTGCGGCACGAAGGCCGCGACGCCCGGCACGACCGCCGCCCGCGGCTCACTGATCCCGCGCAGCAGGTCGCCGCGCGTTCCTGGCAGCCCCCAGACCCACAACTGCTCGAGCCGCTCGCCGTGCTCGGTCATCGCGAAGCCGAGCGAGCTGCTGCGATGCAGCATCTGGCTCTCGTACAACGCCTGCAGGCGCGCGTGGTGCGTCGCCGGATGCAGGGTGCTCAGCGCGCGCAACAGTGCGCGCCCGTGCAACCAGCCGCCGAACACCGGCCGCGCCTGCGTGCCGACGCGCTGCGCGAACGCCGTCCAGGCCGGTGTCGCCGCGAGGGATTCCTGCGGCTTGCGCGCCAGCGCGGCCTCGATCGCCTCCGGCCGCGACGCGGCGAGCAGCCGCCGCCCGCGCACCGCGAACGAGAACGTCCCGGCGTTGCCGAGCAGGACGGCGTGCACCTCGGTCCCCTGCGCCAACACCGTGCGCACGGCGTGCCCGGCCTCCTGCAACCGCCGTGGCAACGCGGTCCACGTCACCGAGCCCTTCTGCTCCGGCAGCTCGGCGACGAGCAGCCACTCCTCCGTGGCATCCGGCCGGTCCGCCAGCCATGCCAACGTGATCCCGCGCTCGGCCAGGTCGGCCACCGTCTCCGCCGGCAGCTGCAGCATCTGCTCCAGGTGCGCAGTCAGCTTCGGCAGCGGGTTCGCGCCATGCCGCGCGAGCGCAGCGAACGTCTCGGTGACCCCGGCCAGCGTCTGCGGCGCCGCCGCGCCGGTGCGCAGCCAGACGACCCCGTGCGTCTGCGCAGGAACCAGCTCCAGGCCCGGCGCCATCGGCTCGTTCGGTGCCGGTGCGGCCGGGCCTTGCGGGACGCCGGCACAGGCGAGGACGGTGGCAATCGTCAGCAGTGCGGACATCGGTCCGTGTATCGGGCGAGGAGGCGCGCGGAATTCAGCGTTGCAGGCACTGCCCGTGCACTGCGCCACGCCGGTCAAGTCGCCGTCCGCGGGGCGTCGATGGACGAAGCGAACCGATGGCCCACGAACCGACCACGGCAGCGCCCGAGCCGGTGCTCGGAGCGGTGCACGCCGCGGCACCACGCGTGCGCGTGCAGGGGCTGTTCGTCGCACTGGCGCTCGCCGCGTTCATGCCGGCGGTCTGGTGCACCTGGTTGATGACCGATTCATGGCGCGCCGGCATCGGCTCCGGCCTGACGACGAGCCTGTTGACGTTCCTGGTCGCGAACTGGGTCTGGGCGCTGCTGCGCCGCGGCTATCTGGTCCCGATGCAGGAGGCGATCGCGCTGCTGCGCGAGCTGCGCCAGACGCAGCGCGTGCGCCGGCTCGTCGAGCGCGGTTCGCCGCTCGGCCGGGCGTTGCTGCGCACGGTCAACGACGCCGCGTTCGCGCTGCAGGAGCGCCATCGGCTGAGTCAGGCGAATCTGCTCGCGATGGAGGTCGCGTTCGACCGGATCCACTCGGTGTTGCATTCGCTCGGCGAGGGGGTCGTCGTCATCGACGTCGAAGGGGAGCTCGTGCTCGCCAACCGCTCCGCGCGCAAGCTGCTGAAGGACGACGGCCGTCCGCTCGAGGGACGCCCGCTGCGTTCGCTGCTCGAGCCGGCGCTGGCGGAGCCGATCGCTGAAGGGCTCGCGTATCTCTCGCGCGAGCGGACGCGTGACCGCGTGCGGCTGGTCAGCGTCCCCTACGAGCAGGCCTACTACGACCTGTCGGTCGTGCGTGTTGCGTCGGAGCGCCGCCAGGAGGAGTTCGGCTGGGTCATCGCGATCGCCGACGTGACGCAGAACCATGCGATCACGCGGATGAAGGACGAGTTCCTCTCCAGCATCTCGCACGAGATGCGCACGCCGCTGACCAGCATCTGTGCGTTCGCCGAGATCCTGGCGCAGTGCGAGCCGGATGCCGCGACGGAGTGGTCGGAGTTCGTCGGGATCATCAGCGCCGAGAGCAAGCGGCTGGCGCGGCTCGTCGACGACGTGCTCGAAGTCGCCGAGATCGAAGGTGGGCGGATCCACTGGAAGTTCGAGGTGTTCGACCTCGCCGAGCTGGTGCAGGCGACGCGTGCGCTGTTCCACAAGATCGCCGATGCGCGTGGGATCCGGATCGAGCTGGCCGGCTCGCCGCGCAATCTGCTGGTCGCGGCGGACCACCAGCGCGTGCGGGAGATGCTGACGCGGCTGCTCGACAACGCGCTCAAGTTCAACCCGCCCGGCAGCACCATCGCGCTCGCGCTCCGGCCGCTGTCGGACCGGATCGAAGTCGGGATCGCCGACTCGGGACCGGGGATCCCGACCGAGCAGCGCGAGCAGGTGTTCGAGCGGTTCCGCCAGCTGGGGGACGCGATGACCGGCAAGCCTGCCGGCAGCGGCCTCGGCCTGTCGATCTGCCGCCAGCTCGTCGAGCAGATGGGCGGGCGGATCTGGTGCCAGGGCTCACCGCTCGGTGGCGTCGAGTTCTGCTTCACGCTGCCGACGCCGGAGGGGGCCGAGGCACGCCGGCGCATGGAGTCGAGCTACCGGCTGCTGCGCGTGCAGTGATGGCCCCGTCGCAGCAGCAGCCGGTGCCGGAATCGCGGCAGGACTTCGCGCAGCACCCGGGCTAGAAGCTCGCGCATGTCCGTCCGCAGCGAGCTGCTGGCCGCGCCGATCCTGGCGGTGCTCGCGTTGTGGTGCTTCGGGTCCGGCATGCAGGGGTTCTTCGTCTCCGACGACTACCTGATGCTGAACTTCGCGCAGGCGCTGCGGCAGGTCCCGCCGCTCGAAGCGCTCGGCGAGCTGCTCGCGTCGGACCACTACCGCTCGCTCGACATCAAGGTCTACCGCCCGCTCTGGGTGTTGTCGTTCGTGGTCCAGAGCGCGGTCTCCGGCCCGAACTACGCCAGCTACATCGCGGCCGACATCCTGCTGCACGTCATGAACGGGCTGCTGCTGGTCAGCGTGCTGCAGGTCGTGACCGGGCGTCGGTTCACCGCCGTGCTCGGAGGGGCATTGTTCGTCGTCGGGGGGATCCAGGCCGACGCCGTGCTGTGGCTGGTCAGCCGCTACGCGCTGATGGCGGCGTTCTTCGTGCTGCTGGCGTTCCGGCTCGCGCTGGCCGGGCGGCGCGTCGCAGCGTTCGTCGCGACCGTGTTGGCGTTGCTGAGCGGCGAACAGGGCGTCGTCGCCGTGCCGCTGGTGGCGCTTGCGGCCGCGTGGCGCGCCGGTCCCGGCGCCGACTGGCGCACGTGGCTGCGTGCCGGCCTGCGCGCGCTCTGGCCGCTGCTGGTGTTGTTCGCGGTCTATCTGCTGTGGCGCAAGCAGGTGCTCGGCGTGTTCCTCGGCGGCTACCGCGGCGGAGAGCGGGCGTCGATCTTCTCGGCATGGTGGGTCGAGAGCCGGCTCACGCTGCTCGACGCGATGGTCGCGCCGGCGCACCCGCTCTACATCGCCGCGGGCACGCGTACGGCGCTGCGGCTGCTCGCGGGGCTGCTGCTGGCCGCCGTGCTGGTCACCGCCTGGCGGCGCACCACGCGGCGCGGGCGCGACGGCGATGCGCTGCTGTGGATCTGGCTGCTGTTGGTGTTCGTACCGATCTTCAAGGTCGGCATCGATCCGGCGACGCTGCGGGATTCGCGGCTGCTGTACCAACCGGTCATGGTCTGGTCGGCGCTGGTGGCGCTCGGGAGCGAACGGATCTGCACCTGGCTCGGCACGCCGGCGCGCGCGCACGTCGCGCGCAGCGTCCTCGGCGTCGGGCTCGTCGCCGTGCAGGTGGCGCTGCTGCTGGCGAACCGCCAGCCCTGGATCGAAGCGCCGCGGATCAGCGCGCGGATCCACCGCGAGCTGGAACCGCGGTTGCGCGCCGAGACGGAACGTCCGCTCGCGATCACCGACATCCCTGGCATCCACGACGGTGCGTATCTCGGTCTCGCCGGCAACGAGATGATGTTCACGCCGTGGTTCCTTGGGTTCACGCCGACCCGGCCGCTGCGCGCCTACGTCGACAACGAGCTGGACCGCGAAGCGAAGCTGGAGACCCGCCGGCTGGTCGAGGACCTCGACGAGTACCGCAGCGCCACGCCGCCGCTGCCGCCGATCGAGCTGGTCAGCGTCGCGCCGGACGGTGCCGTGCAGGAGATCCCGGTGCGGCCCCCGACGCCGGTCGATGCCGGCGGCGGCATCGAACTGCGCGCCGGACACGCTTCACCGCGCCGGCTCGAGGTCGGCGGTCGGCTCAACGTCGCGCTGCGGCTGCGCAACCGGAGCGGACAGGAGCAGCAGCGCGTGCTCGAGTTCCGCCGCGACGGCCGCGTCTACGGCATGCTGCCGATCACGATTCCGGCCGGCGATCCGGTCTCGGTCGGGCGCTCGTTCGCCGCGACTCCGCCGCTCGTGCCGGGGCGCTACGAAGTCGTGTTCGGCGGTGCGGCGATCGCCGAGGTGGAGCTCGTCCCGTCGCGGCGCTGACGCCGCCGGCCGATCCAGCCGCGCCGGCGGAACCACAGCAGCATGCCGACCGAGATCGACACCATGACCAGCCAGACCGCTGGATAGGCCCATGGGTGCGCCAGCTCCGGCATGTGTTCGAAGTTCATCCCGTAGATCCCGACCACGAACGTCAGCGGAATGAAGATCGACGCCATCACGGTCAGCGTCTTCATGACCTCGTTCAGCCGGTTGCTGACGCCGGTCTGGTAGAGCTCGAACAGCGAAACGACGAACTCGCGCAGGCCTTCGGTCATGTCGAGTGCCTGCATCACGTGATCCACGACGTCGCGCAGGTAGACCCGCACCGACGGCCCAAACATCGCCGACTCCTCGCGCACGCTGCTGCTGAGCGCGTCGCGCGTCTGCCACAGGTGGCGGTGCAGCGTCAGCAGGTTGCGACGCAGCGTGTGGATCTCGAGCGGCGGGGCGCCGGCCGGGTCCGCGATGACGGTCGCCTCGAGCGCGTCGATGCGCGCGCCGAGCTGTTCGACCAGTGGGAAGTAGCTGTCGACCAGCGCGTCGACCAGCGTGTACGCGAGGTAGTCGGCGCCGCTGCGCCGGATCGGCGCGAGGCCGGCGCGCAGCCGCACGCGCACCGGCTCGAACGGATCGCCTGGGCGCTCCTGGAACGTCAGCACCCATCCCGGTCCGAGCACGATCGAGACCTGCTCGATCCAGATCTCGCCGGTGTCCTGCGGGTGCGGCTGCCCGAGCACGATCAGGTAGCGGTCGTCGAACGCCTCGATCTTCGGACGCTGGCCGGTGTTGACGATGTCGGCGAGCAGCAGCGGATGCAGGCCGAACATCTCCCCGATCCGGCGCAGCTTCGCCTCGTCGCCGAAGCCGGTGACGTCGATCCACGCGATCCCGGGGACCGGCGGCACGGCCAGCCGGTCGATCGCGTCGATGCGCTCCTCGACCAGCCGCGTCTGGTCGTAGGCGATCCGGTGGACGACCGGCGCAAGCGCATCGGCCGGGATCGCCATCGCGCCCGGCCGTGAGCCGGGAGGCGGGGCACGCCGGCGACCGGACCGGCGGCCGCGGCGGCTGGGTCGGTCGTCCGGCGCGCGCATCGCGGGGCGGCAGCGTAGCTGCGGTCCGCGCGCGTTGCGAAGTTCGTCGCGTCGCCGCTACCGGCGCAGGCCGCTCGACAGACGGAGACCGGACAGCGTTTCGCCGTCCCGCGCGATGACCGCGGATGCCGTGTTCGGCGCGAACTCGTGGTGGAGCACCGCCGGCACCAGGTCCAGGCCGGGGGGCACGTGCTCGAGTCGGAAGCGACCCTGCGCATCCGTCTCCGTCGTGTGGTGGTAGCCGATCCGCTGGCGGCCCTGCGTGTTCCGCAGCTCCTGATCCACCTCGGCGACCTTGATCCGTCCACGTTCGCCGCGGCCGACGAGCATCACGAGGGCGCCGGCGAGGGGCGCGCCGTCGGCCGCGACGACGACGCCCTCGAGCGTGCCACCCGCGCGCAGTTCGAGCCGCACGTCGCTGCGCACTTCGCGCGGGCCGAGCCGGATCGGACCGGACCACGTGAACGCCCGATCCCGTTCGTGCGCGGAGACCATGTAGCGCCCCGGCGCGAGCCCGTCGAAGTGGAACATCCGGTCCGGCTCCGGTTCGTCCATGCCGGCCGCGAGCTGGCCGCGGAAACCGAGCGCGCGCTCCGCCACCTGGTCGAAGTCGAGCTCCTGCTGGTCGTCCGGCAGCTTCGTCAACCAGACGTCGAACGGGCCGCAGACGAGATCCTCGCCGGTGACCGTGTCGTGCAGCACACCGTGGATCTCCCCGTCGTGCGCGCCGACGTCCCGCGGGTCCTGCGAGGACTTGAGCTCGATCTGCAGTCCTTCGGTGCCGGCCGCGACGCCAGGCAACGTGAACCGCGACCAACGCCCGCCGCCACCACTCAGCGTCCAGTCGCCCGATCCGAGTCCGCGCAGCACGAAGCCACCTTCGGCGTCGAACGTCGCCCAGATCCGCGCGCGCCCTTCGGCCGGCGTCGCCTGCAACTGGAAATGCGTCTTGCTGCCGGGCGTCCAGCCGAGCACGCGGCCGGTGATCGTGCGTCCGGCCGCGAGCTCGATCCGCCGCTGATGCGGCCCGCGGTCGTTCAGCTCGAGCCGGAGATCGACGATCGGATGCCCCTGCCGCGTCGCGTCGACGCGCAGCAGCTTCGGGCCGATCGTTGCGACGGTGAGCTTCGCGCTGCCGGCTGCGTCCGTGACGCCGGCGGCGTCTGGCGACTGGTACTCCGGATCGCCGCTGCGCGCCGCGGGGCCATAGAGCCGCACGAACGCCTTCGGCACGGCACGCCCCTGCGCGTCGACGACTTCGACCAGCAGCGGATACGGCGTCACCGCCGTGTTCAGCGAGCGGGCGAGGCGCGCGACGACCGGATCGGGTGCGCGCTGGCGGGTGATCCGGACGATGCCGGAGTTCCACGTGATGTAGTCCTGACGGCGCACGACGAACGTGTAGCCCTGGGTCGGTCCGTCGACAGGCAGCGCGCAGGTGAACCGACCGCCGGGATCCGAGGTCGTCTCGACGGCGAACCGCGCGGCCTTCGACCCGCCCTGCCGCTCGACCGAGGTCACGACGATCTCGGCGCCGGAGAGCGGGCGGCCGTCCTCATCGGTGACCAGGCCGGTGACCTCCACCGGTGTGGGTGCGGCTGCCTCGGGCGGAGCTTCGACTGGTGCCGGCGCTGGCGTGACCGGCTGCCGGCCGCTGGTCGGCGTCGGATCCTGCGGCGTCGGGTCCTGCGCGACTGGCATCGCATCGCTGCGCGCGATCGAGCGTGCGGCCACCGCCGGCGCCTCCGCAGTCGAGCCGTCGAGCACCAGCCACGTGATCGAGCTCGTCAGCGCAAGCAGGATCGCGGCGGCGGCGAGTTTCGCCGACAGCGCGCTGGTCGTGGCGGCGGACGTCAGCCCGAGCAGGTGCGTTTCGAGCTGGGCCGGGATCGGTGCCGGTGGGATCGCAGCGATTGCGTCGGTCAGCGAGGCAGCGACCGCGGCGAAGCCGAGCCGCGCGAGCGTGCTGCGCAGCCGCGCGAGTCCACGCTCCACGCGCCCGTGCGCGGTCGCCTCGGCGCAGCCGACCAGATCGCCGACCGCGGCGAACGTGAGACCCTGCTGGTAGCGCAGGATGACCGGGACGCGCAGCTCTTCCGGCAGGGCGTCCAGCTCACGCTGCAGAACACGCTGCAGCTCGTGCTGCTCGTGTGCGGATTCGTCACGGCTGATCGGTTCGTCTCGTTCCATCGCTCCTGGCTCCTCGTGCGCGCGGCGCCGGCGGGCGCTGCGCTGGTGGTTGAGCGCGAGACGGATCGCGAGCCAGCACAGCAGCTCGCGGGTCGCAGGCCCGCTGGCGGCATCCGGCCGTTCGCGTTTGCGCAAGATCTCCAGGAACACCTGCTGCGCCACGTCCTCCGCATCCGCCGGCTGGCGGACGATGCGAAGGGCCGCCCGGTAGACCGCCGCATGGTGGTCACGGACCAGGGCCGGGTAGCTCGGGTGTTGGGTCTGGGTCATCCGCAGTTCACGCTCCACAGAGAAGCAACCGGAGCGCGCCGGATCTTCGGGAGCCGGGTGATTCTCCAGAGGAGCGGCCCGGAGCGGCAGGTCAGGTCCCGCTGATCACGCAACCGACCGGTTCCGTGACCGGCACCGAGACCGGCCGGCCGGCCAGCAGCTCGTCGAGCGCGGCACGCAGATCGCGCGTCCGGACCACGCGCCGCCGGCGCCCGAGATCCTCCCACGCGTCGTCGATGCGGCCGCGGTAGACGGCCCCGTCGTGCGTCACGACGAACGCCTCCGGCGTCGTCCGGGCACCGAGGGCACGCACCAGCCGATGGTCGGGGTCGAGCAGGATCGTGCCGGGCAGCTCGTAGGCCGTGGCGTGCTCGCGCGCGCGCGCCGGCGCCAGCGCCCGGTCGGCGTGCACGACGTAGAGCCGGATGCCGCGTGGTTCGTACTCGGCGGCGAGTGCGCGCAGCTCCGGGGCGTACGAGTTCGCGATCGGACAGTCGGTCGACACGAACAGGATCAGGTGGGCGCGCGCCGTCGCGACCTGCAGCGGCGCATGCCCGCGGCCGTCGGTATCCGTGACGTGCACCGCCTCGCTGCACGCAGCGAGCAGCGACAGCGCAGCGAGCCACGGCCTTCGCATCAGCGCCCGCCGACCTCGGCGCGGAGCTTCGCGAGCTCCTGCTGGTCGAGCTTGCCGTCGGCGTTCGCATCGAACCGGCGCAGCAGACTGGCGTACCGCGGCGGCACCTCATCGGCGGTCAGCTCTCCGTCCGCGTTGCGGTCGAGCCGTGCGATCTGCGCCTGTGCGGCGCGCGCGATGCCGCGCGCGCCGCCGGCGCGCAGCTGCGCACGCAAGGCTTCGTGCAGCTGCGGCAGCTCCGTCTCGTCGGCGGCGACGAGCTGCAGCGTGATGCTGCCCATCTCGTCCTCCGACTCGCGCCCCCAGCGCACGCGCTGCGGCGGCACGTGTGGGTTCGCCGGGTTGTCGGCCGAGTTGTCGTAGTGCAGCTCGGCGTCGAGGCGGGTCCCGGCCGGCAGCGCGACCGGCTGCTCGTAGTGGTAGCGATCCTGCCACGCGAAGTCCCAGCGCGGGATCTCGAGCAACACCGTTGACGTGCCGTCCGGCAGGACCGCGGTCAGCTGCATGCTCGTGCACAGGTAGTGCGCGTGCCCGCCGACCGACAGGGCTTCGATCGCGATCGGCAGCGTGAACGAGTCGCGCACGACGTAGTCCCGTTCGCCGGCCGGGATGTCGATCCCGTGCAGCGCGCCGAACACCGGCGGGATCTGCACGGCGGCGAGCGTGCGCGCCGGCTTCTTCCTGGCGAGATGGATCCCGACCGTCGTCTGCTCCCGTTCGGCCTTGCCGGATGGATGGAAATGCGTCTGCAACACGAGGTCGGCCCCCTTGGGCAGCGGCAGCGCGAGCTCCTGCGGCCAGAACTGCGGCGTCATGCCGACCGCCCAGCCGCCGAGCTGCCCCCAGCCGGGGCCGGACGTGTCGCCGCGGCGGCCGCCGAAACCCATGCCGCGGAAGCCCGGTCTGCCGTCGCGCCCGTCGAGCTCGCGCGCACGTCCGGTCGTGTCGGCGAAATAAAGCACGTGGTGCACGACGCTGCGCGCGCTCGGCCGCAGCTCGATCGCGCGGATCCACAGCTCCTCGTCGCGCCCGATCGGCAACACGAAGTTGCGGTAGATGTCCGGACCGGCGGCCGGGACTTCGAACGCTTCGCGCATCGTCAGGACGAGGTCCGGTTCACCGAGCTGCCAGCCGCTGCCGGACTCCGGCAGCGGCGGCAGCGCCTCGGCCGGTCCCTCCGGCGTCCCGTTGTCGACCCACGCACGCAGCGTCGCGATCTGCTCGGCACTCAGCCGCCGCTCGTCGACGAAGCGGTGTTCACCCGCTGCGGCGTGCCACGGTGGCATCAGCCCGCGTTCGGTCACGCGCGCGATCATCCGCGCCTTGCGACGGGCGTCTTCGTAGGTCAGCAGCGGGAATGGTGCTGCTTCGCCCGGGCGATGGCAGGTCGCACAGTGCTCGAACAGGATCGGGGCGACCTGCTCAGTGAACGTCTGCGCCGGGAGCCATCCACAGAGCAACGGAGCAGCGAGGAGCCAGCCGGCGGACGGATGCTTCATGGCTGCGCGATCGTGGCCAGCGGGCGTCCGGGTCCGCCGCAGGCTCCGCGTCGCAAGTTCGTCACGCCTAGATGCTCGGTCAGCGCACCGTCAGCACCGGACAGGACGCCTCCCGCACGACCCGCTCGGCTGTGCTGCCGAGCAGGAAGTGCTTGATCCCGGTGTGCCCGTGCGTCGCCATGACGATCAGGTCCGGCTTGCGTTGCTTCGCCAGTTCGAGCAGCTCGTGGAACGGCACGCCCTCGCGCAGGATCGTCTCGACGGCGACGCCGGCCGGGATCTTCTCGCGCGCGACCTGGGCGAGCTTCTCCTGCGCCCAGTTGCGCGTGCGCTCCTGGATCTCGAGCACGGCGACCGTGGCGACCTCAGCCGCCATCGTCGACAAGTACGGCGGCGGATCGACGATGTGCGCGAGCAGGATCTTGCCGCCGCCGGCCTTTGCGAGCTCGACCGCCTTGGCCAGCGCGGCCTCCGACGGAGGCGAGAAATCGGTCGGGACCAGGATCGTGGCGAAGTTCATGGACGGCCTCGAAACATAGGGCGGCGCGCACAGCCGCGACAGGCGCCCGCCCAGCCACGGCAATTCCAGCCGCCAGCGACAATTGCAGCAGCCTGGAGGTGCTCGTGCTCCGTCTCTGCTGGAACCGGATCCGCCGCTGGTCGGCGGCGCTCGCCGGGATCGCGGCGATCCTGCTGCTGCTGGCCTGGCTGATGGGCATGTTCCACACGCCGCCGCCGGGTGGACCCGGGTTCGTCACACGCAAGGCGCCGGCCGGCGCGGCGGTGCACACGGTGCGCATGACCGAGCAGCCGCAGTTCGAGGCTGCGGTCGGCACCGTGCGGCCGGTCCTGGAGACCCAGGTCTCGTCGCGAGTGCTCGCGCGAATCGAAACGATGCATGCGACGCGCGCCGGACAACCGGTCCGGGCCGGCGATCTGCTGGTCGAGCTCGAAGACGAGGATCTGCAAGCGGCACTGGCGCAGGCCAAGGCGGCGCTGCAGGCAGCCGAGAGCACGGCAGCGCGCGCCGACGCGGACCTGCGGCGCACGCGCGAGCTGTTCCAGAGCGGAGTCGCCGCGCAGGACCGGCTCGATCGGGACGTCGCCGCGCTGCGCGGTGCCGAAGCGGAAGTGCGCCGTGCGCAGCAGATCGTCGCGGCGGCCGAAACCGCCCTCTCGTTCGCGACGATCCGCGCGCCGATCGACGGCATCGTCATCGACAAGCACGCCAACACCGGGGACCTCGCGCAGCCGGGGCAGGTCCTGGTGACGCTGTACGACCCGACGCGGCTGCAGTTGATCGCGGTCGTCCGCGAAGAGCTCGCGCTCCGCCTGCGGGTCGGGAGCGAAGTCGACGTCGAGATCGCAGCGATCGACAAGAGCTGCGTCGGGACTGTCGACCAGATCGTGCCGCAGGCCGAGACGCGCACCCGGTCGTTCGAAGTCAAGGTCGTCGGGCCATGTGCTCCGGGTGTCATGTCCGGCATGTTCGGGCGCCTGCGGGTCCCGGTCGGCACACGCCGCGAGATCTGGATTCCGGCGCCGGCGGTGCGCAGCGTCGGGCAGCTCGACTTCGTCACCGCCGTGCTGCCAGATGGTGCCCTGCAACGCAGGCTGATCCGTACCGGACGGCGCGGTGTGGATCAGCAGATCGAGGTGCTCGCGGGCTTGGCGCCGGGCGAATCGATCCTCGCCGACGCCGGCGCCGGTGAGCCGCGATGAAGCTGGACGGCGGCGGGCTGATCGGCCGGATCGTCGCGGCGTTCCTGACCGGGAACCTCGCGCCGCTGCTGCTGCTGCTCTCCGTCGCGTGCGGGTTCGCAGCCCTGGCCGGCACGCCGCGCGAGGAGGAGCCGCAGATCGTCGTGCCGGCGGCCGACGTCGTCGTGCGAGTTCCCGGGGCGTCTGCGCTGGAGGTCGAACGTCAGGTTGCCACGAAACTCGAGAAGCTGCTGCTGCAGATCGACGGCGTCGAGCACGTGTATTCGGCGAGCCGGGCGGGGGGAGCCGTCGTCACGGTCCGCTTCTTCGTCGGCGAGGACCGCGAGGACAGCCTGGTCAAGCTGCAGACCAAGCTGGCGATGCACGCCGACGAGATCCCGCCACAGGTCGTGGACTGGGTCGTCGAGCCGATCTCGATCGACGACGTCCCCATCGTCGCCGTGACGCTGCACTCGGAGCGGCTGGACGACCATGCGCTGCGCCGCGTTGCCGAAGAGATCGAAGCTCATCTGCAGCAGGTGCCGGACAGCGGGCGCACGACGATCCTCGGCGGCCGGCCGCGCCGCATCGAGGTGAGGTTCGAACCCGCGTCGCTCGCCGCTCGCGGCATCGGCGTCGCGCAGCTCGCCGCGGCGCTGCGCGCGGCGACGACGACGGCGATCGCCGGCACCGGCGAATGGCTCGACCGCAGCTGGCTCGTCGAACCGGGTGCGGTCGGTACCGATCTCGCGACGCTGGGTGCGTTGGTGGTCGGCGGCGAGCAGGGCCGCCCGGTGCACCTGCGCGACGTCGCGACGCTGCACGACGGGGCGGCCGATCGGACCGCGTGGGTGACGTTTGCCAGCGGCGATGCGCCGCCGCGCCCGGCCGTGACCCTGGCGATCGCGAAACGCAAGGGTGCGGATGCGGTCGCCGTGGCACGGTCGGTGCGCGCACGGCTCGCCGAGCTGCGCGAGCAGATCCTGCCGGATGGCGTCGAGTGGTCGATCACGCGCGATCAGGGCCGCACGGCGGACGCGAAGGTCGATGAGCTGCTCGAGGGGCTGTGGGTGGCGGTCGCGATCGTCGTGTTGTTGATCGCGATGATGCTCGGCTGGCGCGAAGGTCTCGTGGTCGCTTCGGCGGTCCCGATCACGTTTGCGTTGACGCTGTTCGTGAACTGGCTCGCCGGCTACACGATCAACCGGGTCACGTTGTTTGCGTTGATCCTGGCGCTGGGCCTCGTCGTCGATGACCCGATCGTCGACGTCGAGAACATCCACCGTCATCTGCGCCGCGGGACGCGGGATCCGCTGCGCGCCGTATTCGACGCGGTCAACGAGGTGCGGCCACCGGTGATCCTGGCGACGCTGGCAGTCATCGTCAGCTTCGTCCCGCTGTTCTTCATCACCGGGATGATGGGTCCGTACATGCGCCCGATGGCGTTGAACGTGCCGCTGGCGATGCTGATGAGCATGCTGGTCGCGTTCACGCTGACGCCGTGGATGTCGTACCGGCTGTTCGCGCGGCGTGCCGTCATCGCCCACGGCGCCGATCCGGAAGCGGCGGCGCCGCTCGTGCGCCGGATCTACGGTGCCGTATTGATGCCGCTGCTGCGCTCGCGGCGGTGGCGGTGGTCGACCTATGCCGTGACCGGAGCCTTGTTCGCGGGTGCCCTGGGGCTCGGAGTCGCACGCGACGTGCCGTTCAAGATGCTCCCGTACGACGACAAGGACGAGCTGCAGGTGCTGATCGACCTGCCGGAGGGCGCGAGTCTGGAGCGAACCGCTGCCGTCGCCGGAGCACTCGCGCAGCGGGCGCGCGGGCTTCCGGACGTGGTCGACGTCACGTCGTATGCCGGCGTCCCGTCGCCACTCGACTTCAACGGCATCGTGCGGAAGTACGACCTGCGGCACGGCCCGCACCTGGCCGATCTGCGCATCAACCTGCGTTCGAAGCACGACCGGACGCTGCAGAGCCACGAGATCGCGCTGCAACTGCGGGCCGAGCTGGCGCCGCTCGCGGCGGACTCCGGCGCGGTGCTGCAGATCGTGGAAACGCCTCCAGGGCCGCCGGTGCTCGCGACGATCGTTGCCGAGCTGCGCGGACCGCCGCAGGCGACACCGGGCGAGCTCGCGGCGGCGGCGCAGCTCGTGGCCCAGCGGCTCGCCCGCGAGCCGGGGGTCGCCGACGTCGATACGACCGTGGAGCTGGCGCGTCCCGAGCTGCGCTTCGAGCTCGACCACGAGAAGGGTGCGCTGCACGGCATCACGGCTGCTGCCGTGAGTGAGCTGTTGCGTGCAGCGGTCGGAGGCGATCGTGTCGCCGTCCTGCACGAGCCTCGCGACGTCGAGCCCTTGCAGGTCGAACTCCGGCTCGCGCCATGGCAGCGCGCGGCGCCAGCCGAGCTGGCGCGCCTGCCGTTGCCGGCGATCGACGGTGGTGTCGTGGCACTGGGAGAGATCGGGCGCTTCGTCGAGGCCGAGCAGCCGGGCGTGATCCTGCGCAAGGATCTCGAGCGCGTGCAGTTCATCACTGCCGAGGCGAACGGGCGCGCGCCGGCCGAGATCATCCTCGACCTGCAGCAAGATGAGCTGCCCGCCGGGAGCGAGGTTCCGGCGCCGCGGCCGCGGCCGGTCGGCGAACGCAGCTATCTGCGGCGCGGCGGCGGCGTGCCATGGTCGCTCCCGGCCGGATTCCGCGTCGACTGGCGCGGCGAAGGGGAGTGGAAGATCACGCTGGACGCATTCCGGGATCTCGGGCTCGCCTTCCTCGCTGCCTGTTTCGGGATCTACGTGCTGCTGGTGCACGAGACGCGCAGCTACCGCATCCCGCTCGTACTGATGCTGTCGATCCCGTTCACGATGCTCGGCATCCTGCCGGGATTCTGGCTGCTCGGACGGATGTTCGATCGACCCGTGGCGGGGATCGGGACGCCGGTGTTCTTCACGGCGACCGCGATGATCGGCATGATCGCGCTGGCTGGGATCGCCGTGCGCAACGCCATCCTGCTGATCGATTTCATCGCCGCCGCGCGCCGTCGTGGGGCGGCGCTCGAGGATGCGATCCTCGACAGCGGGGCCGTCCGGCTGCGGCCGATCGTGTTGACCGCAGGTACGGCGATGCTGGCTGCGATCCCGATCACGCTGGATCCGATCTTCTCGGGGCTCGCCTGGGCGCTGATCTTCGGACTCCTCGTGTCGAGTCTGTTCACGCTCGTGCTCGTGCCGGTCGTCTACCGCGGACTCGCGCAACGGCTGGCTGCGTGACGCGGCTCGCGCTGGCGCTGCTGATCCTGCTGCCGCTGGCCGTCCGGGTGTGGAACCTCGATGCGCCGCTGACCGAGCGGCACCAGTTCCGCCAGAGCCAGACCGCGTTGACGGTGTGGACGTTCCAGCAGCAGGGGATCGACCTGCTCGCTTACGAGACCCCGCTGTTCGGACCGCCGTGGCAGGTGCCGATGGAGTTTCCGCTGTTCCAGGCGGGCGCGGCCCTGCTCGGTGCGCTCGGGCTGTCGCTGGAGATGGCGTGCCGTGTGGCCGGGCTGCTCGCGTTCCTGCTCGCGCTGGCAGGTCTCGGTCTCGTGCTGCGCGCATGGAGCGCGACGACGGCGCAGCGGAATGCCGCGCTGCTCGCGCTGTGGGCGATGCCGCTCGCGATCGTCTGGAGCCGCGCCTGCACGATCGAGTACCTCGCCGCGGCGGCGGCGCTCGGCCAGCTCGCGGTCCTGCTCGCACTCGCGCGTGGGGAGCGGCGCACCTGGGTGTTGGCCGCCGGCGTGCTCAGCGGCGCGGTCGCCGGGCTCGTCAAGGTCACGACGTTGGTGCCGTATCTCGCCGTCGCTGCGGTCGACCTCGGGCTGCGCGCGCGCAGCGGAACGCGCATGCCGTGGCTGCGCATCGCGACCGTCGTCGTCGTGCCGGTCGCGGTGGCGCTGCTGTGGACCGCACATGCCGACGCGATCAAGGCCGCATCGCCGCAGACCTCCTGGCTCACGTCGACAGCGTTGACGGAGTGGAACCTCGGCACGCTCGCGCAGCGGTTCGACCCGGAGGTCTGGTGGACGTTGCTGCGGCGGTTCGGCGCGCAGGTGCTGCCGTTCGTGTGGATCCTTCCGGTGTTGGCGTGCGCGCCGCGCGTCGTCGCGCCGCTCGCCGGGATCCTCGCGGCGTGGCTCGTGCTGACGAACCTGTACGCGACGCACGACTACTACGCCGCCGCGATCACGCCGCTCGCAGCCCTCGCGCTCGGACTCTCGTGGCCCGGCTGGTGGAGCCGCCTCGCGCCGCGCACGCGCCCATGGATCGTGCTGCTGCTGGTGCTGTCGACGCTCGGCGGCTGGCGCTACGTGCGCAGCTCGTTGCGCGCAGATCCGGGCGCCGCCTGGCGGCTCGGCCGGATCGCGGCGGAGCACGCACAGCTCGACGACTGGATCCTGGTGCGCGGCTTCGACTGGGATCCGACGGTGCTGTACGCGGCGCGACGGCGCGGCGTGCTGCTGCGCGAGAACGTCGCCGCGGTGCTGGCTGCCGAGGGCTGGCAGCTCGCGCGCGATCCGCGTGCACGCGTGCTGGTCACGACGGATCCGGAGGACCCACTGCTCGCGCTGCACGAGGGCGCCCGCCGCGTCGCGACCGACGGCACCGCCACGGTCTGGGTGCTGCGGTAGAAACCGCGCGGCCCGTCCCGATACTCGGCGCATGCTCGGCTCCGGTGGCAGCCCGCTCGCGATGGCGGTGCTCGGCGCGGTCATGGTCGTGACCTACGTCGCGATCGGGACCGGCAGGCTGCACAAGCTGACCGCGGCGCTGGCCGGTGCGCTCTCGTGCGTCGCGCTCGGGCTCGCGCTCGGTGTGCTGCCGAGCTACGGGATCGTGCACGAGCTGCTGCAGCGCGACCTCGGCGTGCTCGGTGTACTGGTGGGAACCTCGGTGCTGGTCGACATCGCCGGCAAGTCCGGTCTGTTCCAGTTCCTCGCGATCCGGATCGCGAAGCTGGCGGGCGGCGACCCACGCGCGCTGTTCGCCGCGATCGTCGGCCTGACCCTGGTGTTCGTCGCGTTCCTGACGATCGCGCCCGGGACGCTGATCGTCGTCTCGCTGGCGCTGGTGCTGTGCCGCACGCTCGAGCTGGACCCGAAGCCGTATCTGTTCGGGATCGCGCTGGCTGCCAACTCCGGCGCGCTGTTCACGTTCGCATCCGGGATCTGCACGCTGATGATCGGCACGGCGGCCGGGATCCCGTACCTGCAGTTCCTGATGGTGTCCGCGCCGCTCGCGCTGGCGACCGGCGCGATTGCGTTCTTCGTCGTGCGGCGCGTGATGCGCCAGGAGCTCGCCGGCGGCGCGTTGAACGCGGAGCAGCGGCGCGCGCGGCTCGCGGAGTTCGACGAGTGGGCCGTCGTCAGCGACCGCGCCGTGTTCCGCCGCTGTGCCTGGATCCTCGGCGGGACGATCGTCGGGTTCGCGGTCGCGCGGCTGGTCGGCGTCGGGCTCGACTACGTCGCGCTCGCAGGGGGCACTGCGGCGCTGCTGTTCTCCGGCTTCGACGCCGAGGAGGCGGTCAAGAAGGTCAACTGGACCGTGATCCTGTTCTTCGTCGCGCTGTTCGTGATGATCGGCGTCGTCGAGGAGAGCGGTCTGCTCGGCGCATTTGCGTCCCGCCTGTCGGATTGGTCGGGTGGCAGCACACACCTTGCTCTGGTGTTGCTCGTGCCGTTCGTCGCTGTGACCAGCGGTGTCATGGACAACATCCCGGTCGCGGCAACGATGATCCCGGTCGTCAAGGGACTCATCGCCAGCGGGCTGCCGGCGGAGCCGCTGTGGTGGGGGCTCGTGTTCAGCGCGAACCTCGGCGGCAACGGCACGCCGATCGGCAGCATCGCCGGCGTGTTGGCGCTGCACGCGCTCGCAGAGACCACCGGAAAGAAGGTCGGCTGGGGTGAGTTCCTGAAGCTCGGCGGGCTCGTGCTGCTTCTGCAGCTCGTGCTCACGATGGGCTATCTGCACGTGATGACCACGATCGGCGGGTTCCCCGACCTGCCGCGCACGCCATGACCGATCCGGAGCTGGAACGCCAGATGGCGCAGTTCGAAGCGGCGCGCGTCGCGCACGCGGTGGAGCTCAGCGTCGCGCCGCTGCGGCGGATCCTCGTCGTGCGCGACGGGTCCGACCAGGATGCGACGGCGCAAGCGCTGGCGGCGGCCGCGGCACGTGGCGAGGCAGAGGTCGTGACGCGTGAGTTCGCGGCTGCAGAGCCGCATGCCGAGATCCTGACCGCGGCGCAGGGGTTCGACCTGCTGGTCGTGCCGTGCCCGTTCCGCGCGGACTACACGCAAGTGGGGCAGGACACTCTGTCGACAACGCTCGATCTCGTGCTGGCGCGCGGCGCGCAACCGGTCCTGCTCGCGCGCGGGCCGGTTGTTGATGCGATCTCCTGCCTGCGCGCCCCGCTCGTGCTGCTCGACGTCGAACGGCGGCGCAAGGTGGAGGCGGTCTCGTTGGCGCTGGCGCTCGCGCGCGGCGGCGGCGAGGTGGCGCTGCTGTCGGTCGTGGATCCGCACGTGGCGGTCCGCGAGGAGGAGCTGCTCGGGCGGTTCCTGGACCCGGGGGATCTGTCGCCGGAGCGGCTCGAAGGTCTCGCGACGGCGCGCGCGGCGGCGGTGACCGCCTCGCTCCAGCGGCACGCCGACGAACTGCAGGTGACTCCGCGCGTCAAGTTCCGGATCGGCGACCCGATCGAGCTGGCGCTGGAGGTCGGGAACCCCCGCGGCGGCGTGTTGGTGGCCGGGCTGTGCCGGGCGCATGGGGATCCGGGGTTCGCCCAGGCCCGGGAGCTCGTGCTGCGCAGCGCGCTCCCGGTCGCGCTGGTCTGATTTCCGGCCGGGGCGCGACAGATCCGGGGGGCGGTGCCGTCTGTAGGGCAGCCCGGCGGGAGCCGGGTGACGACCAACCCGAGAGAGAGCGAGAGAGATGAGAGCTTCGATTCTTCCGATGTTCGCGCTGCTGTGCCTGGCGGCGTCCGCCCAGGAACCTGTTCAACAGGACCAGCGCGTATCCGCGCGCATTCAGCAGGCGGAACCGCTGGTGACGCTGCGATTCGAGGGTGGCACGCTCGCACAGTTCGTCGACTCGCTGCGGCAGCAGCGGGAAGGACTCAACATCCTGGTTCCCGACGGGGCGGAGCGTGTGCAGGTGCCGGCGATGACAGTCAAGGATGCCAGCGTGCCGTCGGTGTTGCAGGCGGTTTGCGATCTCACCGAGTCTCGCGATGTGTCGCTCGGCATGAAGTCCTACGGCGGCATCGGGCAGCCGATTTACGCACTGCGGGTGGACTTCCGCGAGCGCCGTGAGGTCACGCAACACATCGGGCGCGTGACGGAGCGGCGCGTGCACGTACTGTCGCTGGCGAACCTCGACACGTCGTCCGCATCCGTGTTGTCCGCGATCGAGGGAGCCTTGCAGGGCGTAGAGAGCGAGCCGCGCCCGACCGTCCGCTATCACGCGAGCACGCAACTCGCGTTCATCGAAGGTACTACGGAGGCGATCTCGGTGGCCGCGGAAGTCGTCAGCGCGATCCGCGCGACCGACAAGAAATGGATGCAGACGCAGGCGATGAAGTACCCGGCCGGGTACCCGAACCAGCCGATCCAGGTGCCTGGTCCGCAGGGCGAGGCCCCCGCACGCGAACCGGACGAGGGGAAGGAGCCGGCCGAGCCGCGCAAGCAGGACTCGAAGAAGCAGGGCGCCAAGTAGCGATTGCCCGCGACCGTGGCGGATGCGCCCCCTTCCTCGGTCGACCTCGTGCGTCGGATCGCTCGCAGCGATCCGGACGCGTTCGCGCGTTTCTACGACCTCTGGTTCGACCGCAGCTTCGCGCTGGCTCGCAGCCTCACGCGCGGCGACGAGTCGTTCTGCCTCGACATCGTGCAGGACACGATGCTGCAGGTGATCCGCAAGCCGCCGTCCCCACAGAGCGAAGCCGCGCTCGCGCAGTGGCTCGGCCGCGCCATCCTGAGCCGCGCGATCGACCGATTGCGCGCCGAACGCCGCCGCCGCCGGCGCGAGGAACGCGCCGCGCGGGAGGAGCGCTGCGACGCCGCCGATGACGGCGCGTTCGAACAGAACGGCTGGCTCCGCACAGCACTCGCCGAGCTTCCTGCCGCCGACCGCGCGCTGCTGCACGCACGCTTCCACGACGATCTGACGTTTGCCGAGGCCGGCGCGCGCGCCGGCATGACCGCCAACGCCGCGCACGGCCGGATCCGCCGCGCGCTGCAACGCCTGCGCCTCGCTGCTCCCGGGAGACCCGACGATGACGACCTCTGATCCGTTCGCATCCGCACCCGCTGCAATGCTCTCGCCGGCCGGCACCGCACGCCGCGACCTGCTGCGCGCCGAGCTGACCGGCCTGGTCCGGCGCCGGCGCACGGTGCGCCGCGTGACGCGCACCGCCGCCGTGTTGCTGTTCTCGGCCGGGATCGGCTGGCTCGCGCTGCGCGAGAAGCCCGCCGTGCTCCCCGCCGTCCCCGGCTACGAGGTCGTCGCCAACGATCCTTCGGTGTTGCAGCGCCTGTCGATCCCCGAGCGTCCGCTCGCAGCCGAGACGTTCCTCGACGACGACGGTCTGCAGGACTGGCTGCGGCGCGCCGGTCTGCCGCCCGGCTACGTGCGCACGCCGGAACGGATCGTGTTGATGCCGGAGGTCGCCGAAGCGCTCGCCGAAGCACCGTGAAGCGCGTGATTGGCAGGCCGCATGGCATCAGGTGCGCGGAGAGGGGTCACTCGCCGCCACCGCTCGAGCGGTGCTCGTGGCGGTACTACTGGATCGTGACCGCGAGTGCGCGCGTGGTGACGCCGTACGGGCCGACCGCGTCCTGCCCGAAGACCAGCCATTGCGCGTAGAACGTCGCGCCGCGCAGGCGCGGGTCGTTGGGGATCGTTGTTTCGAACCGCGACCAGCCCTTGTGGCTGATGCCCTGCGCCTGCCGGACGAACTGTGCGTCGATCGAGGTGCGCAGCGTGCAGCCCGGCATGCCGAAGGCGGTGAGGTCGAGCGGGAGCGGGGTGCCGTTCCAGATGGTCGAGGAGGAGCCGAGTACGAGTTGTGCGGAGGTGCCCGGGACGACGCGGGACAAGTTGATCGCGAACGGCTTGCCGAGTTCCGGCGTGAAGCTGGTGCCGATGCGCGGGATCACGCCTGCGCGCGTCGCGCATCCGGTGCCGAGCGTGGTGACGCCGACCGGCGCGCCTGAGTAGGCGCGGACGCGGTTGACCTTGCGCACAGGATCCCAGAAGCCGGGGATCACGAAGTCGGGGAACTCGTCGCCGTCGAGATCGCCGGCAGCGTAACCGAAATAGGATTGAAGATTCGAATCGACGACAGACCACAGGAGCGACTGGTCGCGACCGGAATGGATGAAGGACTCCACGCCGAACCCACCGACGAACAGGTCATCGTGAGCGTCGCCGTCGATGTCGCCAACCCGCGCCAGCCAGTCGCCGAAGCGGCGCTCCGGCGGCAACCTTTGAAACCGGAACAACTCGCGGCCGTCCGGTCCACCGAAGCCGTAGACCCGGTACCGGGTAGGGACGACGACACTGCCGTGATCGCTGGCTGCAAAGTCGTCGAATCCATCGGCGTTGAGGTCGCCTGCGGCGCACCAGCCCAAAGCGAATGCTCCAGTCGGTTCCGGGGGATAGACGCGAAAATGCTCCTGGTGAGTCCGTCCGGAGTAGAAGCGCGGGACGTCTGGGCCTCGCAACGGGTGAAGACCGAACGGTCGGATCAGGTAGTCAGGGGTTCCGTCGCCGTTCACATCTCCTGCCGGCGCTGCCCAGCCGAAGCCATGGTACGGGACCTCCCCATAGTGGTCTGCGATCCTCAGGCCCGCTCGCAGCGACACGATGCTCACTCTCCCGAGATAGAGATTGGGAGGAGTCGAGCCGTAGGAGTGGTCTCCGAACGAGAGCTCGGTGATGCCGTCACGATCCAGATCCCCGACTGCGTCGACGCGACCTGTCCAGGATGTGTTCGCCCAACGCAGGATCGGCGCTCGCTTGGCGCCGGACCAGATCGTGTGGATCGCGTAGTTGGGTCCGTGCGTGATCGTGAACCAGTCGGGCACGGCGTCCAGATCGACGTCGCCCAGCGCAAGCGTCCAACCGAGGTTCTCGTTGGCGTAGGTTCCACGAAGCTCGAACAGCTGCTGTCCCGTCCGACCCGAGTAGACGTGGATGCGCCCCGAATCCACCGGCGCGCCGACCGGCTCACGCTCCGAGACTGCCAGCTCGGTCGCGCCGTCGCGATCGAGGTCCCCGATCATGGTGATCGATTCGCCGAACCGATCGTCCCCGCCTGGCCGCGGCGTCCCGCTCCACTCGTGGATCAAGCGTTGCGCCGGAAGCACGGAGGCGAGCAGAAGCGCGACCGCTGCTCCGTGGCGCATCAGGCGAAGCCCAGCGCTGACCGACTCGACCATGTCACATCACCTGCACGAACGCTGCCACGCTCGGGAATCTCGTATTCACGCCGCCCCACGTGTTCTTCGTCACGACGAACAGCATGTAGTAGCCCGGTGGCGCGATATTCCTTCCACCCTGCGCGATCGCGGGGAGCGGCTGCAGCGTGAGCTGGTTGCCGGAAGCTGCTTGTACCGGGAGGCGGACCACCTTCTGATCCCAGTCGAAGTGGTGGGTCACCGACGCGCACCGGATCAATGTCGCGAATTCGATCTCCGTCGCCGGATTCTGGGCGCCTGCGAGCGCGATCGTCAACGTCGGGATCGCAGCGCCGTAGTTGAGCACGGCTGGCGGATTCACGAGCTGGGGGCGGGCAACGGCCCAGCGCAGGTAGTCCGGGAGGAAGATCTCGGCGTCCGTGTGGATCAGCGCGTTAGGGGGCAGAGTGGTCTTGTAGCCGCCGGCCAGCAGCACGCGGCCATCGGGCAGCAACACGGCTACGGTGTGGTAAAGCCGTGGCGAATCGTGCGGCTCCAGCAGCTGCCATCCGGCCTGAGCATTCAGGAGATCCAGTCGTTCAGGCTCGTAGACCGGCTGCGGAGCCACTTCTGGCGGATTGCCTGTCGCTTTGGCAAAGGGAGCGAATTGGTTCTCGCTTCCCCCGAAGACCACCACGCTCATGTCCGGCAGGATCGTGGCATTGGCGAAGAGCCGGCGCTTGCTCAGCGTCGACCACCCGGCCGGTCGCGTCCAAGTTGACTGCGTGTTGCTCGGATCTGTCATCTCCCAGGCGGTGTTCTCCGCTACACGACTCGGCGGAGCTTTCCTGTACCAGAGATTCGAGTCCCAGCCGCCGATCACGACGACGCGGTCGGTGCTGGGTGACTGGCCCACGGTCCATGGCCAGAGGAACGCCGTTGGATACACCAGATTCACGAGCTGGCTGCTGCTGTCCTGCAGCGTCGATGGGTGAGCTTGCCAAGTCCATGTACTCGGTGCTCCCGCGGAGACGTTGACGAACGCCGAAGGGCAGTAGTCGCGGTTGACCGTGCCGTTGTAGGCGCCCCAAGTTGCGACTGAGCAGAACACGTAGCCATTCGAGAGCAGGTGCAGCAGCGGGTAGAAGTGGAACCCGAGGAGCGGCGGGGTCTTGCCCAGCCCGAGCACGGCGTCGCCACTCGGCATCCCGATCCACGTCCAGCTCGCCTTGTCGAAGACCTGGTGTTCGTCGGCTCGGTAGAAGACTGGCTCCAGCTGCCCGGTCCGGTACGGCCCGCAGGCCGCTGAGTTCCACGGTGCAGTACCTCCTCCCGCCAGGAACGCACGGCCGTCGGGCAGCGCAATCACGGAGGGGTAGTAGTGCCCCACGTCCTGTCCGGGGTTCGGCAGGTGCAGTAGCTCTGGAGTCTGCTGCCAAAGCAGCGAGTCAGGGAAGAACACGTACGACCAGTTCGGCTCCGTCTGGTCGCACTGTGAGTTCCGATCACCGCCGGCGAGGATGAGGTCGCCATCCTTGTCCCAGGTGTGGCCGGCGCAGAACTGGTTGTCGAGATGGTGGCCCGCGTTGGCGAGCTCAAGCGTGTGCGGTGCCGCCGGGTCCCAGAGCCACACGGTCTCGGTGGTTGCGTGGGTACGGAAGACGAGAACCTTCCCTTGGTGCGGCCCCGGCTTGCCGATCAGGGCGGCGTGCGCGATCTCCCAACCGTTCGGCAGGTTGGGCGACCAGTTGTAGGGCCCCTCCCAGCCGTCAGGGTTCCAGCCGATCTGCGCGGTGAGCGGTGCGAAACCAACGAGTACGAACGACGCGAGCGCGACGAGCGACGAGCGACGAGCGACGAGCAACGAGCAACGAGATGAACGAACCCATGCGGTTGTCTCCTCGGTATGGGCCACCGCGCAACTTAGCGTGCGTGGAGCGAGTCGGTCAACGGGGACAGGGATGCGCGCGAGCGCCTGGTCCATCCCTAGAAGTCGTTTCACCAAGCCTCCGCGGCTGCGGCCAGCCCCCGCACCCGATAGCGGCGTCGCGAGATCTGTGGCGAATCCATCGATTCGCCTGCGATCTCGCTCCTTGCACTCGGCCGCGCTGGCTCGGCCTCGCCTGCGAAGCATTCGTGAAACGACTTCTAGCGGTTGCCATTGTGCGCTGGCATCGGCTGGCTCGCGTTGCGCGCAGAGCCCGCAGCCCTGCCGGTTGTGCCGGGCCGACGGTCTGCAGGATTGGCTGCGGCGCGCCGGTCTGCCGCCCGGCTACGTGCGCACGCCGGAACGGATCGTGTTGATGCCGGAGGTCGCCGAGGCGCTCGCCGAAGCACCGTGAAGCGCGAGCATCCGCGCCACGAGCAGATGTCCGAACAGCGCCGCCTGCACCAACAGCGCCGGTAGCCAGACGAACGGCGCCTGCGCGACCCAGGTGTTCGGCGGCTCGGTGTGGAACACGCGCAGCGGCGTCGGCATCGACAACACCGCGATCGACACGATGACCACCAGCAGCGTCAGCCCGAGCAGGTTCCAGGCGCGCACGAGCCAGAGCGGTAACCGCCCGCCGCGCGCCAGCGCGACGACGTACAGCGCGAGCGCCGTGATCCCGGTCAGCACGTCGTAGTTGCCGGCGACCCAAGTCATCTGCGGCGGCACGAACCCTTCGCGCCAGCCTTCGAACAGCAGCACCTCGACCAGGATCCGGAACGACTGGTAGCCGATCGCCCAGGTCCACGGCAGCCCCTGCGCCAGCCGCGTCCCGAACCGCGAGCGCGCCAGGTGGATCGTGCCGCCGACCGACATCACGAGCAGCAGCAGCATCGGCGGCGGCATCGTGCCGAATGCGAGATGGCCGCGTGCGGCCGCGAAGTACGTCACTGCCATCCACAGCGCCGCGACGAGCAACGTCCCGGCGACCCAGCGGCGTGTCGTCGCCGGAGCTTCGCCGATCCCGCGGCCGGCGCGCGCGACCGCCATGCCGAGCGCGAGCACGAGCCCGACGCACAACGCCGTGAACGTCGTCGTGAACAGGGGCGATGGCATCAGAACGTGACCTTCCCGCCGAGCGTCAGCTGACCGATGTGAGCCAGCGTGCCGTCGGCATCGCCGGCGAAGATCGCACTGCCGCCGAGCTCGAGCATGAAGCCGTCGGCGACCTGCAGCTCGAGCCCGACCCGCACCATGCCGGCGACGCCGGTGTCGTCTGGGAACGCGACCGGCATGTCGAGCCACGCTGCGCCGATGCCGGCACCGATCACGCCGAACAGCGGGAGCGCGGGATCATCGAAGCCGCCGCGGAACTGCACGTCGGCCAGCAGCAGATCCAGCTCGGCGGTGCCCCCGGTCAGCTGCTCGCCGAACCGCGCGCCTTCGTACAACAGGCCGACGTTGATCACCCCGTTGCCGATGCCGGCGCGGACACCGGCGCCGTAACCGCTTTCGAAGCGTGCGCTGCTGATCCGGCTCGACTGCTCAGCGATGCTCGCGTACGGGACCCCGAACAGATCGAACTGGAAGCGATCGAAGCGATCACTGCGCAAGCTGCGCTCCGCGGCGGCCGGCTCGACCGGGGACTCCGGTCGCGGTGGCGCGGCTGCGGAGAACGCTGCGCAGCAGCACAGCGGCACCACTGCCAGCAGGGTCCACGCGGCGAGCAGCGGTTGCCGGACGTGGCGCATCAGAACATCAGCTTGCCGCCGAGCGTGATCTGCGTGCCGTAGCCGAGCGTGTTGCCGACCTCGCCGGCACCGAACGCACCGACCGTCAGGTCGAGCAGCAGCGTCTCGCTGAGCTCGTATTCGACGCCGGCGCGCATCAGGACGGCGCCTCCCTTGTCGTTGTCGAAGTCGCCCGGCAGCTCGATCCACGCACCGCCGACGCCGAGATCCCCGATGAAGTGCACCCGCTGCTCACGCTCGATCAGCGGCACGCGCCAGGCGAAGTCGAGCAGCAGGAACTCGAGCTGCGCCTCGCCGCCGGTGCGCTGCTCGTCGTGCCAGGTCGCCTGATACAGCAGGCCGACGTTGAACTTCCGGTCGCCCATGCCGAAGCGGACGCCATAGCCGGCGCCGGTCTCGACTTCCGCCTTGCCGCCGAACTGCCCCGAGCCGCGTGACTCCGAGTCGACCCACAGCGCCGGGACGGCGTACAGATCGAGCTGCACGCGATCGAACGTGTCGGCCGGGATCGGGCGCTGCAGTGCGTGTGGGAGTTCCGGCGTCTCGGCCGGCTCGGGCCATGGTGCAGCATCGGTCACGACCGCTGCAGGCCTCGGGTGCGGCGCCGGCGCGGCCGCGCATGCCGCGAGCAGCGGGAGCAGCAGATACGGCGCGCGACGCATGGCGGGCCGGGCACGCTAGCGCGGGCCGGACCTCCGTGTCCATCTGCAGGTCCGCGGGATACGACCGCTGCCCCATTTCCCGGCTAGCATGCCGCCGGTTCGTTCGAGGAAGGCCCGGACATGCTGCAGTCGGTTCGTGTCTCGTCAGCGGCAGGTGTTGTGCTCGCGATCTGGATCACAGACGGCAGCGCGGTAGCGCAGGCCGTCTTGCCGGATCCGTGGACCCTGACGCGAGAACTTCAAGCGCCCGCGAATGCGGCAGCGGCTTGCGACACCGTGCGAGGAAAGGTGGTGCTGTTCGGCGGACGACCCTGGGTCGCGTACTCCTCGGACACCTGGCAGTGGGATGGGATGCGTTGGACGTTGCACTCGACCAGCGGTGGTCCGAGTGCGCGGATGCAGCACGCGATGGCCTACGACGCCGCGCGTCGTGTCGTCGTGTTGTTCGGTGGCATGGACAGCAATGGGTACGCGCTCGGCACCTGGCTGTTCGACGGGGTGGCCTGGCAACGCGCACCGGTGGCAAAGGAACCAGGTCCTCGCCTGAACGCGGCCATGGCGTTCGACGCAGCACGCGGCGTGACGATCCTGTTCGGCGGCGACCGCGGAACACTGTTGGCGGACACCTGGCAGTGGGATGGAGCGCGATGGACGGAGCTTCCAGTGAATGGACCGCGCTCCCGTCACAGCCATGGCTTGGCCTACGACCCGCGGCGCCAACGGATCGTCTTGCATGGCGGATACCGCGAGGGGACGCATCCGCTGCAGGACACCTGGGAGTGGGATGGCCGGCAATGGTTGGCGACGCAGCCGGCGAATCTGCCACCGGGAATGCACGGTGCTGCGTCGACGTACGATCCGGGTCTTGGTCGCTTCGTGCTGTTCGGCGCCGAGGACGAGACGACCAGCTTCTGGCAGTGGGATGGTCGCGACTGGAGTCGAGTTCCCTATGTGCCGGTGCATCCGCGCGCCAGGCGAGGGGGTCTGTTGATCGCGGATACAGCCCACGACAAGTTGATGCTGGTCGGTGGCGCCGGTGTCGGCGAGGAAGCGAACATCAACTATCGCGGGACATGGCTCTGGGACGGGGTCCGTTGGGTCGAGCAGCAGCCTGACCGAGGGCTGCGCGGTGGCATCGTGGTCTACGATTCGTCGCGGCAGCGGCTCGTCGCCCTCGACATCCGAGGTGCGCATTGGGAGTGGGACGGGTTCGCCTGGCAGCGAGATCAACGCTGGTTGCAAGGTCCCCAGCGAATGCTCGCCGCCATGGCGTTCGATGGGTCACGGAACGAGATCGTCCTGTTCGGGGGTGCCGATGGAACGCAGCGAACTGCCGACACGTTCACCTGGTCGAGCTCGAGCGGGTGGAGACTGCGGCAGCCGGCCAGCTCCCCACCCGCGCTGCAGGCGCATTCGATGACGTATGACCGGGCTCGGCAGCGCGTGCTGCTGTTCGGCGAGGCGGGCCTGTGGGAATGGGACGGTCAGACGTGGCATCCGCGGCGGGCTCCGGGCGCCGAACCGGAGCCGCGCTGGGGCGCGGGGTTTGCGTACGACGATGCTCGGAGAGTCTCGGTCCTGTTCGGCGGCGATGGGTGGAGCGGCGAGCTCAACGACACCTGGTGTTGGGATGGGTCGGTTTGGCGTCGTCAGCCGTCGCAGGTCGAACCGATCGGGCGGCGCAATCCTGTGTTCGCGTACGACGCTGCGCGCCGGCGCATCGTGATGTTCGGCGGGTCTCGCGGTTGGTGGACGAGCTGGTCGATGGCGGACACATGGGAATGGAACGGTGCGAGTTGGGGGTTCGTGAGCCGTATGTCCGAGGGTGCGGCCGGATCCGGGGTCTATGTCGAGCACCTGGGCGCCATGGTGCACCTGGATTTCCGCGGGCTCACGTGGGCCTACGCGCGCGACGCCAGGATCGAGTCCTCACCGCTGGGGTCAGGCTGCGCGGGCGGAGGCACGGTACCGCGCCTGGGCAGCAACCTGCCGTACGTCGGCAACCCACGATTCGCGCTGGAACTCGTCGAAGCGCGGCCGCGCGCTGCTGGGCTTTTCATCCTGTCGCTGGGCATCGACCCACGCCCGGTCGGCGGCGAGTGTGTCCTCTACCTGCGTGATCCGTTGCTCCCGTTCGGCGTGACGACGACTGCTGCTGGTTACTCGGAGCTCGTGATGCCGATCCCACTCGAGCTGCAGCTGCGTGGCATGCGGGTCCATGCGCAGGCGTTCATCGACGATCCGGGGCCGATGGCGCCGGGCTTCGCAGCGAGTGCCGCGCGCAAACTCGTGATCGGCGACTGAGGCGCTGCCGACGCCGCCACCAGACCTCAGCGCCCGCCCGCAGCTCCCGGCAACGTCGCCCCCGCTTCGCGCGCCGCGTCCTCGATGCGCTGTGCGTCCTCGGTCCGGCCGGCGCGCAGCAGCTCCTGCCGCACGAACCCGGCGTGCTCGATCGGGCTGCGGTTCAGCCCGTCCTTCTGCGTCGCGGAGCCCGGACGCGCGAGCAGGCCGGCGATCGCGGCGTCGCGGGCCTGGTCGAAGTCGCCGCGTTCGGCGAGCAGCCGCGCGCGTGCGGCCTGCCCGAGCGCGATGTAGTGGCGCGACGAATCGCCGAAGTCCGGCCGCGCGTCGATCGCGGCACCGAACTCCTGGATCGCGCGCGCGTAGGCGGCCAGCGCACGCTCGGCATCGCGGTTGGCGACCTCCTGCTCGGCGGCGACGAATGCGGCGAGCGCGCCGTACCAGCTCCAGGTGGTGGCATCGACGCCGGGCACCTGCAGCGCTGCAAACCCGGTGAGCAGTCCTTCGGCGCCACCTGCTTCGAGCAGCGCGGCGCGACCGTGCGCCTGGATCGCGACCGACAGTGGAAACCGGCGGATCGCCGCGCCGGCGAACTCGGCGTACGCGGCGCGCGCCTGCACGGTCGCGGCCCATTCGAGCGCCGTCGTGGCCAGTTGCTCGGTGCAGCCCGGCAGCGCGAGCAGCAGAGTGTACGCCGCACGCAGATCGGCGATCCAGGTCGCCGGCCAGTCGTCGCCGCCGGTCATCGCGGAGTACTGCTTGCGCAGCCGGCAGGACGCGAACGTGTCGAGCACCGCGGCGGCGAGCGGAGTGTCCGCTTCGGCGGCGAGGCCGGGCAGCGCCTGCTCGGCGTGCTCGAGCGCGGCATCGAGGTCGTTGCTCAGGTAGCTGCTCCAGGCGAGGTAGCCGTGCGCGCGGTGCGCCGGCGCGCCGTCCGCCAGCGCGCGTTTCGCCGCCGCCTGCGCGTCCTGGAACAGGAAGCCCGGGTCCTTCCCTTCCGCCTGCCGGGCGAACGCGTACTGCAGCGTCGTCTCGGCGAGTGCGAGCCGCGCCGCTGCATCGTCCGGCGTCGCCTTCAGCTTGCCGTCCAGCTCGGACAGCTTCGCGTCGAGCGCGTCGGCATCGAGGGCAGGCATCGGCCGCGCCGCAGCGAGCGCGCGCGACCAGCGCGCGGTGTCCAGCAGCTCGGAGGGCGCGCGCAGCCCGCGCGCGAGCTGCGCCAGCGTCTTCGCCTGCGCGTCGTCGCCGCGCGGCTTCGCCCAGACCTCCACGGCGTCGCATAGCTTCGCGAGCAGCGCGGTGTCCCGATCTGCCTGGCGCAGCGCTTCGGTCAGCAGCTCCGGCGTGGCCGGCGCCGGGTGTGCGGCGATCGCGAGGAGGCCGGCGTGGCGGACCTTCGCATCCGGATCGCGCAACGCCAGGCGCACGAGCTCGGGATGTGCCGTGGCGCGCGCCGGCTCCAGCGCGGCCGTCGCCAGCCGCGCGCGCGTCGCGGCATCGGCGGCGAGGAACCTCCGCTCCAGCTCGTCGCGGTGCGATGCGTCCGGGCTGCTGAGCAGCTGCGCCTCGGTCAGCGATGCGGCGGGCGCCGTCTTCGGCTCCGGCCTGCCGTGCTCGCGCAGCGCCTGGTCGATCGGCTCCAGCCCCGCCGTCAGGAAGATGTCGAACAGGATCGTGCCATCCGGCGCGACGCCGACGTGCCGCGGTGCGACGCGGTTGTTGCGGAAGTACCGCTCGAACACCAGCGGCTCGATCGCGATGTGCTCCTGGTTGACGATGCGGCCGAAGCGCCGATCCGGCAGCCGCCGCCCGCGGTCGTCGTGGTCGGCCGGATTGCGCCGGTCCGGCGACGCCACGACGCAGATGAACCCGTCGGCGAGGGCGCCGAACTCCGGGTCGCGGTAGCGGCCCCAGGCGAGCTGCTCGCAGGCACTCTCCCCATCCATGTTGACGCAGATCAACAACGGCTTGCCGGTCGCCTGCGACAGCGCGAGGGCATCGTCGAGGTTGCGCTGCCACGGCATCTGCGGCGGCAATGCACGGCGCGCCTCGAGGTCGAGTGCGTCACCGCGCGGACCGGCCCGCGATGCACGTGCCGGTCGGAGCTCCGCGGCTGCGAGGTCGCCGTCCTTGTTCGCATCGAGCGTGCGGTGGATGCGCGCGAGATCCGCGGCTGTGATCTGACCGTCGCCACTGGCGTCGAGATCGCTGGCGATCGTCAGCAGGAAGACGCCGGGAGTCACGGCGCCCGGCCGGTCGTCCGGGTCCGGTCCAGCGCGCTCGGCTGCTGCCAGTGCCGGTGCGAACGCCGCTGCAGGCAGTGCACCTTCGGCCGGGAACTGCGCCGTCCACGCGTCCCATTCGGCGCGCGTGACGTTGCGATCGCCGTCGGCATCGCTGGCGCGGAACAGGATCGTGCGCACGAAACCGGCCAGCGCATCCCCGCGCTGCCCGCGCCCCCCGGACTCGCTGCGTTGCACGATCGTGTCGCCGTCGCGGTCGGCGGCTGCGTGCAGGCCTGCGAGCTCCGCCCTCGTCGCGGCGCCATCACCGTCGGCATCCAGCACCGTGACGACCAGGCGCTGCTTCAACCCCTCGACGTCGAACGTGTCGTCCGCGCGGCGCAGCGCCAACACCAGGGCATCCCACTCGGTGCGCGCGACGGCGCCATTGCGGTCCTGGTCGGCGCAACGCGCGAGCACGGCGCTGCCGAACATCCCGCCACGGCCGGCATCCTGCGCAGCGAGCGGAGCGAAGAACGCCGCTGCCAGCGCAGCGGACGGGAGGAGGAGTCGGTGCATCGGGAGGGTCGTGGATCGGGCAGGGCGGCCGGAGGGGGTAGTCAAGCCCGCGGCGGGCGTGGCGCCAGCGGGGGAAGCGCTCGGTTGCGTCCTTTCGACCGGTCCGACGTCTTGGCAGGCAGCCACCTACGATCCAGAACGAGCGACGACCGATGACGAACGAAACCCCGATGCATCCGACCTCCGATGACGTGCGCGCGACGGTGCGGGAGCGCTACGGCGCGATCGCCGATGGGGGCCCGGGCTGTTGCGGGCCGGCGCCGAGCGGCTGCTGCGCCCCGGACGCCTCCGGCGATCCGCAGCTCGCGACGACGCTCGGCTACACGCCCGACGACCTGCGGGCGGCGCCGGAGGGCGCCAACCTCGGGCTCGGCTGCGGCAATCCGACCGCGATCGCCGCGCTGCGGCCGGGCCAGACCGTGCTCGACCTCGGCGCCGGTGCCGGCTTCGACGCGTTCCTGTCCGCGCGTGCCGTCGGGCCGAGCGGTCGCGTGATCGGCGTCGACATGACGCCGCAGATGATCGCGCGGGCGCGCGCCAATCAGCACCGCGCGGGGCTCCGCAACGTCGAGTTCCGACTCGGCGAGATCGAGCACCTGCCGGTCGCCGATGCCAGCGTCGACGTCGTGATCTCGAACTGCGTGATCAACCTGTCGCCCGACAAGCCCAGCGTGTTCGCCGAAGCGTTCCGCGTGCTGCGGCCAGGCGGGCGACTCGCAATCGCCGACATCGTGGCGCTGCGGCCGATCCCGGCGGAGGTCCGCGCCGACTTCGAACTCTGGACCGGCTGCGTCGCCGGCGCGGCGCCGGTCGACGAGCTGCGGGGGATGTTGCAGGCCGCCGGGTTCGTCGACGTCCGGATCCTGACCAAGGATGGGAGCCGCGAGCTCGTCGAGTCCTGGTTCCCGGGGCGTGGCGTCGAGGCATTCGTGGCCTCCGCGTCGATCGAAGCGATCAAGCCGGCACCGTGATGGAAGCGATCCTGCAGCAGGCCTGGGAGCAGTTCGCCGGCGAGCTGCGGAGCTATCTGCGCCGGCGCGTCCGCGACGAGCACACGGCCGAAGACCTGCTGCAGGACGTGTTCGTGCGGGCTGCGCGCCAGCTGCGATCCGGCGACGAGCCGGCGCAGCTGTCGGCCTGGCTGTTCCGCGTCGCGCACAACGCCGTTGTCGATCACTACCGCGCGCGGCAGCGGGAACGCGTCGTCGATGCAGCGGCGGAAGGGGAACCCACCGCCGCCGAGCCGGCGGAGCTGGGCTGCCTGCAGCAGTCGTTCCGGCAGTTCGTGCACGCACTGCCGCCCGAGTATCGCGAGGCGTTCCTGTTGACCGAGCTCGAGGGAGTCTCGCAGGTCGAGCTCGCGCGGCAGCTGGGGATCCCGGTCTCGACCGCGAAGTCGCGCGTGCAGCGCGCGCGCAAGCTGCTGCGCAAGGCGTTCCTGGACTGCTGCGACTTCGAGTTCGACCGGCGCGGCCGGGCGTTCGACTGGCGGCGCCGTCCCGGCGGCGGGTGTTCGAATTGCTGATCGGTCAGCGCTCGTACTCGGCGATCACCGTCGTGCCGGCGACTGCGCTGGTGAACCAGCGCGCCTTGATCGCCAGGTAATCCGGGTGCGCGAAGAACGCATCGCGCTGTGCGCGGCTGCCGAACCAGATCGTGAACAGGCGGTTGATCGGATGCGGCGCCTCGGAGCGCAGCACGCGCGCGATCGTGAAGTCGTAGCGGAACCCGCCGTCATGTGCGGCCAGGAGGGGAGACATCGCGTCGCGGTAGCGCTGGTAGAGCGCGTCGTCCGTGACATGCAGGCCGACCAACATCTCGAGCGTCATGGGGGGAATCCGTAGCGAGCCAGGTCGAAACGCGCGAGCGCCGCGCGCGCAACCTTGCTCCACCCGGAGCGGACGGCTAGGAGAGTGCGGCGTCCGCTTTCCCGATGCGATCCTTCCGCGCGAGCCGGCTCCCGATCCTCGCGGCTCTGCTGCTGCCGCTCTCGCTGTTGCTCTGCGCCTGCCGCGATGCGGGCACCGCCGGGCGCCCGGCGATCCTGTTCGCCGCAGCATCGTTGACCAAGCCGTTCCAGGAGCTCGCCGCTGCGTTCGAGCGCAGCCATCCGGGACAGCGCGTCGAGCTGCACTTCGCCGGCACGCCGCAGCTCGTCGTGCAGCTGCAGGCCGGTGCGCCGGCCGACCTGCTGGCGTCGGCCGACCTGACCAACATGCAACGTGTCGTCGAGCTGGGGCGCACGGTGTCGCCGCCGGTCCCGTTCGCGCGCAACCGGTTGACGATCGTGACGGCGGCTGCGAATCCGCACGCGATCCGCAGCCTCGCCGATCTCGCGCGCGCGGAGCTGCGCGTGCTGCTGTGCGGGCCGGAGGTGCCGGCCGGGCGCTATGCGCGCGAGGCGGTGGCCAAGGCCGGGATCACGGTGCAGTCCCGCTCGGATGAGCCGAGCGTCAAGGCCGTCGTCAGCAAGATCCGTCTCGGCGAAGCGGACGCCGGGATCGTCTACGTGACCGACGCGACCGCCGCGGGCCCGGACGTCGCCGCCGTGCCGATCCCGGACGAGCACAACGTCGTCGCGAGCTATCCGGTTGCGTTGCTGCATGGCGGCCATGCCCCGCAGGTCGCGGCTGCGTTCCTCGCGTTCCTGCGCGCGGACGAGGGGCAGCGGATCCTGCAGGCCAGCGGATTCCTGCGCCCGTGAGCGGCGGCCGGAACATCGCGTCGTGCGTGCTGCCGCTGGTCGCGACGCTGGTCGCGCTGTTCTTCCTGCTGCCGCTGCTCGGGCTCGTGCTGCAGACGCCATGGGGCCGCGCGGCGGAACTGCTCGGTTCCACACCGGTGTTGGGCGCCCTCTGGCTCTCGTTGCAATGCTCGCTCGCGGCGGCGGCGATCTGCTGCCTGCTCGGCCTCCCGCTCGCCGCGTGGCTCGCCGCCGGTGACGACCGGCGGCGCCGCGGCGTGCGGGTGCTGGTGACGCTGCCGATGGTGCTGCCCCCGGTGGTCGGCGGCGTCGCGCTGCTGCTCGCCTATGGACGCAACGGGATCGCCGGCACGCTGCTCGAAGACTGGCTCGGGGTCCTGATGCCGTTCACGACGGCCGGCGTCGTGATCGCCGAGACCTACGTCGCGATGCCGTTCTTCGTGTTGACGGCCGAAGCGGGACTGCGCTCGTGCGACCGTCGCTACGCGCAGGCCGCGGCGACGCTCGGCGCCGGGCCGCTGCGTGCGTTCCTGACCGTGACGCTGCCGATGGTCGCGCCGTCGCTGCGTGCCGGGCTCGTCGTCGCCTGGGCCCGCGCGCTCGGCGAGTTCGGCGCGACGATCACATTCGCCGGAAACCTCGCCGGGCATACGCGCACGATGCCGCTCGCGGTCTACGTCGCGCTCGAAACGGACCCGGATGCCGCGATCCTGCTGAGCCTGCTGCTGGTGGCGGTGTCGGTCGTGTTGTTGTTCGCGTTGCGGCGCCATTGGTGGCCGGCGAGGTGATGCTGCACGCTGCGTTCTCGCTGCAGCGCGGTGGCCTGGCGCTCGCGGTCGACCTGCAGGTGGCCGCGGGTGAGACGCTGGCGCTGGTCGGGCCGAACGGGGCCGGCAAGAGCACCTGTCTGCAGGCGATCGCCGGGCTGCTGCCGATCCAACACGGAACGATCCGGATCGGGAACGAGCTGCTGGATGGAGGGCCGGGTCTGCCGCGCGTGCCGCCGGAGCGGCGCGGCGTCGGGTTCCTGTTCCAGGATCCGCTGTTGTTCGCCGGCATGAACGTGCTGGACAACGTCGCCTACGGCTTGCGCAGCCGCGGTGTGCCGCGGCAGGAGGCGCGCGAGCGTGCCCGGCAGTGGCTCGAGCGTGTCGGCGCCGCCGCGCTCGCAGCAGCGAGTCCACGCGAGTTGTCCGGTGGACAGGCGCAGCGCGTCGCGCTGGCCCGCGCGCTGGCGCCATCGCCGCGGATCCTGCTGCTCGACGAGCCGCTCGCAGCCGTCGATGCCTCGGCTGCGCCAGAGCTGCGCCGCGAGATCCGGGCGCAGCTGGCGGAGTTCACCGGCGTGCGGCTGGTCGTCGCACACTCCGCCGTGGATGCCTTCGCGTTGGCGGACCGGATCGCCGTGCTCGAAGCCGGGCGGATCGTGCAGCTCGGCACGGTCGCCGAGATCTGCGCGCAACCGCGGTCGCGCTACGTCGCCGATCTGATCGGGCTCAACTTCTGCCGCGGCGTCGCGCACGACGGCGTGGTCGAGCTGCCCGACGGTGCGCGGCTGATCACGGCCAGCACGCTGACTGGGCCCGTGCTGACGACGATCCACCCGCGCGCCGTGTCGTTGTTCCCTGCCCGGCCGGCGGGGTCGCCGCGCAACGTCTGGGAGACTCCGGTGTTGGCGATCGAGCCGACGCTGGAGCGGGTCCGGGTCCGCGTCGGAGCACCGATGCCATTGGTCGCTGAGATCACACCCGGCGCAGCCGCCGAGCTGCGGCTCGCAGTCGGCGGACGGATCTGGATCGCCGTGAAGGCGACCGAAGTCGGCGTCTTCACCGGCTGATGGCCGGATTCTTCGACGCGTGCAATCTTTGCAGAGTTTGCGCTGAACAGTCCCCGCCGCGGAGTCGTCGGGTAATGACCTCAGCCGGGCGCAACGGAGCCTGCCACCCCGCGCGCCAAGTCTGCGGAAGCCGATGCCGCTGCACGACCGCATCTTCGAACTGCTGGTGGATCAGGTCCGCGACTACGCGGTCTTCGTCCTCGATCCCCGCGGCTACATCCGCAGCTGGAACGCCGGCGCGCAGGTGATCAAGGGCTATCCAGCAGAGGAGATCATCGGCCGCCACTTCTCGGTCTTCTATCCGCCGGATGCCGTCACCTCCGGCTGGCCGGCATCGGAGTTGCGCGCCGCCGCCCGGGACGGGCGCTTCGAAGACGAGGGCTGGCGCATCCGCCGCGATGGCTCGCAGTTCTGGGCCAATGTCGTCATCACGGCACTGCGCGACGAACAGGGCAAGCTGCTCGGCTTCTCGAAGTTCACGCGCGATCTGACGTCACGCCAGCGGGAGCAGGACGCGCTGCGCCAGAGCGAGGAGCGGTTCCGGCTGCTCGTCGAAGGCGTCACCGACTATGCGATCTTCATGCTCGACCCGGTCGGGCGGATCTCGAGCTGGAACTCCGGCGCGCAACAGATCACCGGCTATGAACGCGAGGAGGTGCTGGGCCAGCACTTCTCGATGTTCCACACGGCGGAGGACGTCGAAGCGGGTCGCCCGCTCGAGGAATTGATGCAGGCGCGGCGCAACGGCCGGTTCGAAGACGAGAGCTGGCGCCTGCGCAAGAACGGGCACCGGTTCCGCGCGCGCGTGATCGTCACCGCGCTGTACGACCAGACCGGTCAGCTGCGTGGCTTCGCCAAGGTGACGCAGGACCTGAGCCAGCGCGAATACACGCGCGGCCTCGAGCAGGCGGCGAAGCAGGTGCAGGAGTTCGTCTCGCTGCTCGCGCACGAGCTGCGCAATCCGCTGGCACCGATCCGCAACGCCGTGCAGCTGATCCAACGCCTGCCGCACGACCATCCGGCGCACACGAAGATGGTGCAGACGATCGACCGCCAGAGTGCGCACATGGCGCGGATCCTGGACGACATGCTCGACATCGCCCGCGTCACCCGCGGCGAGCTCGACGTCGAGCTGGCTCCGCTCGACCTCAGGCAGATCGTGATGCGCGCCGCCGATCTCGCGCGTCCGGCGATCGAGGATGCGAAGCAGCACCTCGATCTCGACCTGCCGTCCGAGAGCGTGCTGGTCGACGGTGACATGCACCGGCTGACGCAGGTGCTCGGCAACGTGCTGGCGAACGCGACGCGCTTCACGCAGGAGGGTGGTGCGATCCAGGTGCGGCTGCGCCGCGTCGATCACACCGCCGAGATCCGGGTCCGCGACAACGGGCGTGGGATCGCGCCGGGGCGGCTCGAGTCGATCTTCGGGATGTTCGTGCAGGGGACCGATCCGATCCATCGGATCGGCGGTGGGCTCGGCGTGGGTCTCGGGATGGCGCGGCGTCTGCTCGCACAGCACAACGGCACGATCGTGGCCCACAGCGCCGGCGAGGGCCAAGGCAGCGAGTTCACGATCACGCTGCCGCTGCGCACGGAGGCGACCCAGCGCGGTGAGTGCAAGCAGGATGCCGACTGCCGTGACTGAGCCACGGCGGATCGCGAACTGCCGCGCCCCTGGTCGAAGCGGACGCCAGCGGTGCAATGAGCCTCCCACGTGGTGCTCCGGCCGGGCGCCACTGCAGCGCGACGCAACATGATCCGTTCTCTCCTCGGCTTTGCTCCGTTGTTCCTCAGCGCAGTGCTCTCGGCGCAGATCCAGCCGGCACCCGACTTCGCCTTCGAGCCCTACCGCAGGCTTCAGCTCGCGAGCTCGTTCTACGCCGAAGGCATCGTCGCGGCCGACCTCGATCGCGATGGCCAGCTCGATCTCGCGTCCCCACCCTTCTGGTGGAAGGGACCTGCGTTCGTGCAGCGGCACGAGATCCATCCGCCGCGGTCGTTCCCGATCTACAGCTACTCCGATTGCTTCCACGCGTTCGCCGACGACGTCGATGCGGACGGTTGGCAGGACATCCTCGTCGTCGGGTTCCCCGGCCAGGCCGCGTCCTGGTATCGCAATCCCGGCCGCACCGGCGTGCACTGGCAGCCGCACCGGATCTGGTCGGAGATCGGCGCAGAATCACCCGCTTACGTCGACCTCGATCGGGACGGCCGCCGCGAGCTCGTGTGTGCCTCGTCGAACGTGTTGATCTGGCTGACGCCGGATCGCCAGGATCCCACCCGGCTGTGGATCCCACACGTGATCTCGCCGATCGCGCTGTTTCCGACGTTCACCCACGGCCTCGGCCTGGGAGACATCGAGGGAGATGGCCGGCTCGACGTGCTGACGGCGCTCGGCTGGTTCAGCCAGCCGCCTTCGTTGCAGGGTGACCCGCCTTGGCCGGCCCACGCGTTCACGTTCGGCGGCGGTCAGGGCGGCGCGCAGATGTTCGCTTACGACGTCGACGGCGATGGCGACAACGACGTCGTGACGACCATCAACGCGCACGGGTATGGCATCTCGTGGTTCGAGCAGATCCTCGTCGGTGGTCAGATCACGTTCCGTGAACACGTCGTCCAGCGCCCGGTGCGCGATCCGACGGATCCGCACCAGTTCTCACAGGCGCATGCGCTCACGCTCGCCGACGTCGATGGCGATGGCCTGCGCGATCTCATCACCGGCAAGCGCTTCTGGGCCCACAACGGCAACGACCCCGGCGCGCGCGATCCTGCGGTGCTGTACTGGTTCCGCCTGGAACGTCAGCCGAACGTCACGTTCGTGCCGCACCGGGTCGACGGCAATGGCGGGGTCGGGCTGCAGGTGCTGGGCACGGACCTGAACGGCGACGGTCTGGTCGACTTCGCGACTGCGAACAAGAAGGGGACGGCGGTTTTCTTGCGGCAATGACGGCCGCACGGTCGCTGCCCGATGCGGGGAGGGACGCGCACAGCGCCGACGCCGGATCCGGACTGCAGGGATCGAGTGGAACGTCGCCGAACCGAGAGTCGAACCCCTTGTGCCGCTCGGCTGAGGATCCGACATGGGTGCTTTGCGCGCAGCGCGCATCCCCACGGTCCGGAGGCTTTCGATGAGCGTCGTCGTCCAGGTGATCTTCCACAGCATTCATGGGCACGTGTTCCGCCTCGCCGAAGCCGTCGCGGCGGGCGCGCGCGAGGTGGCTGGAGCCGACGTGCAGCTGCTGCAGGTTGCGGAGACGCTGAGCCGCGACGTGCTGGCGAAGATGGGTGCGCTCGAAGCGAAGCAGCAGTTCGCGCACGTGCCGGTCGCTGATCCGCAGCGTCTCGCAGATGCCGATGCGATCATCCTCGGCAGCGGCACGCGCTACGGCAGCGCAACGGCGCAGATGCGGGCGTTCCTGGATGCGACCGGGTCGCTGTGGACCAGCGGTGCGCTGGTCGGCAAGGTCGGCGGCGCATTCACCAGCACGGCGAGCCAGCATGGTGGACAGGAGACGACGCTGACCAACCTGCACTACTTCATGTTCCACATGGGCATGGCGATCGTCGGCGTGCCATACGCCGCGCAGGAGCTGCTGTACATGAAGGAGCTGACTGGCGGCACGCCCTATGGCGCGTCGACCGTGACCGGCCCGAAGGGGGAACGCATGCCGAGTGAGAACGAGCTCGCGATCGCGCGCTTCCAGGGGCGCCACACGGCGAGCATCGCGGCGCGGCTCGCGGCACAGCCGGCGGGCAAGGGCGGCCGCTGACCTTCCGGGGCCGCCCGGCCGCTCAGCGACTCGTGACGCGCGCCGCTTCGTCGACGGCGGTCTGCGGCACGTCGATTGCGAACGTCTGGACGACCGCAGTGTCCACGACCGTGATCCGCGGTCTCGGCTGGAACGTGACCGGACCGCCGCGGCCGACGTGATCGGCACCTTCGACGTAGACGAACAGGTCGCATTCGTAGACGCCGGCGTGCGGCAGCTCGACCGCCAGCGTGCCATCGCTCTCGAAGTAGCGCCGCTGCCACGGGTAGCTGCGGTCGTAGACCATGCCACGGCGGATGCCCGCGTCGTCGACTTCGAACAGCATGACGCCGAGGCGGTACTTCGGATCGGCTCCCTGCGCCCGCGCGCCTGCCTGCAGCCGGACCGGGATGCCGCGCTCGAGCACGACCCGTTGATCCGTCGTGACCCCGGGCAGCCGCCGTGTGCGATGGCCGAACGCCGTGACCTCGAGGTCCACCGGCAAGCGTTCCACGCGCAGGCGGCAGACTCCGGCAGCGTCGGTCAATGCCGGCTGCGACCCGCGCACGCCGGCGATCGTGACCGTGGCGCGCTGCAGCGGCGTCGAGCTGCGGTCGACGACTTCGATGCGGAGCGCCGGGTGGCGGCTCTCGAGCCGGATCTGTTGGATCCGCGGATCGCGGTTGACGACGCGAGGGAGCAGCACGAGGCCGTGCAGCTCAAAGGCCGGCCGCGGCTCCGGTTGGTCCGCTGGCCCGCGCAGCAGGACACGCAGCGAATACGTGTCGGCGCGGATGCCGTTGCTGCTGAACGTGCCATCGGGGCGGACCGGGAGATCGCGGCTCGCACCGGTGGCTGCTGCCGCGAGCCGCACGATGACGTCGCTCGATTCGATGCCGTCACCGATCTGGATCGAGCCGGCGAGGCCGGACTCCGGCTCGAGCAGGATCACGACCTTGTCGTCGCCGCGCGTGCAATCGTGATCGAGGATCGGAACGTAGCCTTCGCACCGGATCAGCAGCCGGAGTTGGGCGCCCGGATCGAGCTCCCCCGGCGGGAGATACAGCGCAAAGCTTCCGTCCGCGCGCGTCCGCGCGATTCCGGACGTGTAGACGTGACGGTGCATCACCCGCGACAGCACGGTCGTCGATGCCTGGAGCTGCATCTGCGCACCCTGGACCGGCTGGTGCGCGTGGTCGACGACGCGGCCGGCGACCAACAGCGGACCGTGATCGAGACGGATGTCGCCGAGGTCGAGGCCTGGCGGCGGGATGTCCTGGTTCAGCGGTACGAATGCCGACGCGCTGCCGGTGCCGTCGGGGTGTGGTGCGTGGAACCGGTAGGTGCGCGAGCCATCCGGCGGCCGCGCGTCGCGGACTTCGAGCGTGAAGCGTCCGTCGGCGTCGACGGCGAGCGGCTGGTTCTGCGCCGGGGGGGCACCGAGCGGAGTCGGCTGCAGCATCGCGAATGCTGACGCGGTGCAGGCGGGCCAGGCGCGCCCGTCGTTGCGCACGAAGCGCCCGCGCGCGAGCGGGATCGTCAGATCGCCGGCGCCGAACTCGCACTCGGCGACTTCGCCTGGGTGGCGTGGACCCGGGATCTGGCGCGTCGCGAGGACCGTCCCGGCGCGCAGCAGCTCGACCCGCAGTTCCAGGCCGAGGCCGAGCCAGGGTGCGATGGCTGTTCGCGCTTCGTCGTCGAACGGTGGCTCGGACCACGGACCCTGCTCCCACAGCTCGCGCCCGTCCGCGAACGCGGCCAGGCGGATCCCCAGACCCTCGAGCAGCGCCGGCTCGACGTCCGGCGCTCGCACGCGGATGCGCAAGGATCCGGTCGGCGGGAGGATCAACTGCAGCGGTGGGTCGTGCGGAGTCGTCTCGTCGACCGGCGCGACCGGCTGCTCGCGACACGGGAACGTGAACGTCGCGTGCCATCCGGAGCCCTGGCGCAGCCGCCGCTGCAGGTGCTGGAAGCGCGCGAGACCGTCGGGAGCCTCGCTGAGCGTGTGTTGTCCGGCCCAGCGGCGACGCGGCTCCGATTGGATCTGGTGGCGCAGACTGACCGGCACGTCTGCCCGCGGTCGGCCGCCTTCGTCGAGGACCTGGACCTGCAGGTCGCGGTCTGGGCCGATCGTGACCACGACGCGGTGCGAATCAGGGAGCTCGTTGAGCGTCGCCATGCCCCAACGTGGGCCGAGGCGGGCTTCGATCAGCAGTGGAACCGGCGGCGCTCGCAGCGAAGTCTCGCCGGCTGCATCGGTGGTCGTGACGATCGCGAGCTGCGCACGGAGATCGCGCCCGGCGGGTTCGTGCAGTGCCGTGCCCGCCTCGGCGAGGGCGCGCAGCAGCGCGCGCAGGTCACTGACTTCGAGCCGCGCATGCGGGACCGGTTGCTTGCTGTCGGAATCGACGACGACGACGGTCAGGTTTCCTGCGAGCGCAGCGCTCGTGTCGCCGTGGACCTCCAGACGCGCGGACGGGTCCGGGTCGGTGGCTGGCGTGTCCGGTGTCGGCGGTGTCGGCGGTGTCGGCGGCGCTGGTGGCGCGGCGGTCGCGGACGCGGGCTGCGCCGGCTCGGTGGCAGCTGCTTCGGCCGCAAGCGCAGGTGCCTGATCCGCCGGTTGCAGCGGGTCTGTCCGCGCGAGCCAGAAGACAGCCAGCGCCGCCAACGCGAGGCCGGCGAGTGCAACGGCGTTCCTGGTACGCGTGCCCATCGGCTGGAGGGGCGATGCAAGGGGGTTGCGCCGCCACCGCGCGAGCCTAGCCGTGAGTGGGGTCAGGGCAACCGCTGCGGTCGATGGGTGTGCGGGACGGGCGGCGAGGCTGCGGAAGCATCCGCGCGGCGGCGTCCTGTGCCGGCGCTACGCCCGTTCCGCGACCAGCCGCGCGTCAGCCGCGCAGGCGCTGGATGAAGAACCAGTGATGCCCCTCCGGATCGATCGCCTCGTAGCACCGATCGGACCAGTAATCCGGACCGTAGTCCTGCGTCTTCGGTTCCGCTGCGATCGTGGCGCCGGCCTCGCGCGCGCGCCTGCAGTGGGCATCCGCATCGTCGATGAACACGCAGATGCGCTGCGTGTTCGAACCGCCGACGGCCCGCGGTGAAACACAGCCGGCGCGCTCCGGCCGGGGCGGCGCGCCGCCGGCGCTCCCGACCATCAACATGCCATCGCCGAACACGAGCTGCGAGTGCGCCACGCGGCCGTCGTGCTCGATCTCGAGTCGCACCTCGAAGCCGAACGCGTTGCTCAACCAGTCGATCGCCGCTGCGGCATCGTCGTAGAAGACGCTGCTGACGAACCGGTTCCATCCCTTCGGTGGGTCCTGCATCGTGGCCACAATCCTGCACATCCGATCCAGCATGTCGACGACTGGAAGGTCGTTGGCTCGGTGCCCGCTGTCAGGACTGACGCGGTGACGGATCCACAGCACCGCGCACTCGTCCAGCGCGGCCACTCCAGCGGCCCTTGGGTTGCGTCGGCGCAGCGCGCAGTTCGCGATTCCTGCGCCCTCGAACTCCGGCGCGCGCTGGACGCCGTTACGGTTTCGGACGCTCGGCGCGATCGTTCCGCATTGGGCGCGAACGCGTCGACGCCGACCGCACGTGCTCGCGCCAACTCCCGAGCACTTGGACTACGAGGGGCACATGGCCTGGATCTGTCTACTCATCGCTGGCGGGCTCGAAATCGTCTGGGCCTACACGATGAAACTGTCGAATGGCTTCAGTCGGCCGGTTCCGACCGTCATCACGCTGGTCACGATGGTCGGCAGCTTCTGGTTGCTGGCCGTCGCCATGCGGACCATCCCGCTCGGCACCGCCTACACGATCTGGACCGGAATCGGCGCGGTCGGGGCGTTTGTCCTCGGCATCACTCTGCTCGCGGAGCCGGCCAACGCGCTGCGGATTGCCGCGGCCGTGCTGATCGTCGCGGGACTCGTCTTGCTGAAGGTGTCGAGTTCCTGAACCGGAGCGAAGATCGCCTGCGCGTGCTGACGTCGGCGGGTGCCGCACGACCGCCCGCGCACGCGGTTGGTCGGTCCGCGCAACTACGCGGTGCGTTGGTGGGCCGTGCTGGACTCGAACCAGCGACTTCGACCTTGTGACGATCGCACTCTACCAACTGAGTTAACGGCCCCAGTCGTGGGCGGGCACGGTAGCGAGCCGCAGCCCGACAGGCAACTGCTCGGTCACGCCGCGGCGGGCACCGGACGCGCGGTTCGGCGGTCCAGTGCGAACTCGCCCAGCATGATCGGCGTGGCGATCTTGACCATGACCGTGAACAGCAGGAAGCCGACCGAGAAGATCCCCGCGGCGATCCAGATCTCGACCGACGACGGGAAATACTCGTAGATCTCGCCGAGCGTGTCGGGTGTGAGACCCGGGATCACCAGCCCCATCCCCTTCTCGAGATACACGCCGATCCAGATCAACACGCAGCCGATGTTCAACGTGACCACGTTGCGCCGCGTGGCGGGCACGAGGAACAGCACGAACGCAACGACCGAGCTGGCGACCGACAGCCACATGTACGGGACGATCGCCTGGTGTTCGCCGATGCCGACGAACATGTAGCGCATGTGGATCAGGTGTTCGGTGTCGGAGTAGACGTCCTTGAACACCTCGGCGCCGAGCAGGAACAGGTTGACGAACATGGCGTACGCCATCAGCTCGGCGACCTTCCAGATCGCGCGGTCGTCGATCTCGAACCGCGTGAACCGCCGCAGCAGCTGCATCAGGATCAGCAGCACGGCGGGTCCGGAGCAGAACGCGGAGGCGAGAAACCGTGGCGCCAGGATCGACGCATTCCAGAACGGCCGCGCCGGCATGCCGTTGTAGAGGAACGCGGTGACGGTGTGGATCCCGATCGCCGCCGGGATCGAGCACAGCACGAGCGGCAGGAAGATCGCCTTGGCCGGCGTGCGGCCGCGGTACAGCGAGAACAGCAGATACGTGACGATGACGAGGTTCAGCACCAGGTAGCTGTTCAGCACGATGACGTCCCAGGCCAGCAGCGAGTTCGGGACGTTCAGCAGTCCGAGCCCCGGGAGCAGGTGCCACAGGCGCTCGGGATGGCCGACGTCGACCAGCACGAACAGCCCGCACATGACGATCGCGGCGATCGCGAGCAGCTCGCCGAGGATCACGACCTCCTTGATCGGCTTCCAGTGATAGACGTAGGCAGGGATCACCAGCAGCACGGCGGCGGCGGCGACGCCGACCAGGAACGTGAAGTTGCCGATGTAGAACGCCCACGACACCTGATCGCGCATGTTGGTGACGATCAGGCCGGCGCGCAGCTGATGTGCATATGCGATCGCGCCGCCGGCGATCAGCGCCAGCAACAGGCCGACCCACAGCCAATACAGCACGTTGCCGCGGGTCGCGATGCGCAGGCTGCCGAGCGCGAACTGCCAGAAGTGCCGGATCGTTGCCACGGTCTGCACCTTCACACGCCGTAGAAGTAGAAGAACCGCGGCCGCGTGTTCAGCTCGGCCTTCAGCACGAACACGCGCTTGTGCTCGAGGATGTAGCGGACCTCGGAGTTCGGATCGCGCAGGTTGCCGAACTTGCGCGCGCCGACCGGGCAGACTTCGACGCAGGCCGGATAGCGGCCATTGCGCACGCGCTGGATGCAGAACGTGCACTTCTCGACGACGCCCTTCATACGCGGGCGGTTGCCGAGGTAATGCGTCTTCGGATTCAACTCCTCGGCCGGCACCTGCGGCTCGGCGAAGTTGAAGCTGCGCGCGCCGTACGGACATGCCGACATGCAGCAGCGGCAGCCGATGCACCAGTCGTAGTCGATGACGACGATGCCGTCCTGCTCCTGCCAGGTGGCGCCGACCGGGCAGGACTTCACGCACGGCGCGTTCTGGCACTGCTGGCAGGCGACCGGCAGATAGAAGTGCCCCGGGCGCGGCACCTGCTCGGCGTCGTAGTAGAGATCGGCGTGGGCGAAATCGATGCCCTTGTCCTTCTCCATCTCCAGCACGCGGATCCAGTGGGTCTGCGGATCACGGCTCTGGTTGTTCTCTTCGACGCACGCATACACGCAACGCCGGCAGCCGACGCAGCGCGAGATGTCGAGCGCGTAGCCGAACTCGACGCCCGGCAGCGGCGGCTCCGCGCCGACCGTTACCGGTTGGCCGAAGCGTTCGGTGTGTGCGCGGTCGAGGTCGGCCAGGATCTCCGCCTTCTCCGCATCACCGAGATCGCGGAAGCGCTTGCGGAACCAGCTCGTGTGCGTGAGATCGCCGCACCCGGCGGTCGTGGCGGCGGCGAGGCAGCCGGCGAGGACGCACAGGAACTCACGACGCGACGGAACCGGCTCGTCGAGTCCGCCGGCACCAGCCGGCGCGCCCGGTTTCGTCGCGCTCGATGGATCACCGGATCCGCGGCACGCCGCCGGTTCCGCGCAAGGATCTCCACCGTGGCAGCTCATGGTCGTTTCTCCGCGGGCCGGATCGGCGGTGGCTTCGGCGGCAGCGGCTGGAACGCCGGCGCGTGCGAGTTGTGGCAGTGCACGCACAGCAGATACGTCTTGTGGCCGTTCCACATCCCGCTGCGCCGCCCGTGCACGCCGGCGCGCCAATCGCGGTACTTGTCGCCGTGGCACTGACCGCAGAGCCGGTACGACTCGGTGAACTCGATCAGCTCGCCGCTCGCCAGGTGCAGCTTGTCGCGGTCCGCTGTGTCGTGGCAGTCCAGGCACCAGCGGTTCTGCTCGTCGTGCGCCAGCGTGATCTCCTTGTGCGCCTTGCGCATCGGGCGCCGCTTGGTGTTGGTCGGAATGTCCGGCTCGTGGCAGTCCGAGCACGGGAATGCGCCCTGCGAGAACGGAGGAGGCGGCACTTCGATCGCCCCGAGCTCACCCGGCTCCTGCGCCGCGGGCGCGAACGGGATCTGACGCCAATGCAGTTCACCCGGCGCCGCGTCGCACGCTGCGCCGGCGAGAACCAGCAATGGCAGCAGGATGATCCTCACGTGACCTCGTGGCCGGCGCGTGAGCAAATGCAGGGCCCGAGGGCTTCCTGCACTCTTGCGGGTGAGCCGCGCACGTCACGGCGCGGTCCCCAGGGTCACCGCCGTGGTCCGGCGGTGCGGAGAATTCCTCGGTGCGCGGACTTTTTCGCTCTCCGCTACCGCGACAGCCCACCCGCCGCGGCCGACTGCAGCACCAGCGACTCCACCTCGAATCCGCGGCTGCGCAGCTCCTCCTGCATCGCGGCCTCGATCCCGGCGACCGCCGCGGAATGCGTCGTCAGCGCGACCAGACCTGGCCCGTGGCCGGCGATCGTGGCGCCGGCGGCGCCGGCGGCGAGCGCAGCGTCGAGCGCCTGTTCGAGGCCGGGCACGAGCGTGCGCCGGTAGGGGACGTGCACCTCGTCGTAGATCGCAATCTTCAGCAGCTCCTCGTCAGCGCTCGCGAGCGCGCGCAGCAGCGCGACGAGCCGCCCGGACGTGCGCCAGACGGCGGCGTGCGGCAGCGTCGGCGGAATGATCCGGCGGTTGTCGGCGGTGCCGATGTGGACGCGCGGCACGGCGACGGCGAAGCGCCAGCGCGGGTCGATCGGATGGTGCAGGGCCCGGAACGAGACCGGCTCGTTCGGCCGCGACACGAGCGTCGCGGACGCGAGGCCGCCGAGCAGTGCGGCCGGCGCATGCGCCTGATCCGCCCCCAGCTGCACGAGATGGCCGAGCAGCGCATCCGGTTCCGGCCGCTGCCGCGCGAAGTGCACGGCGGCGGCGGCGCCCGCGGCATACGCGGCGGTGTTGCTGCCGAGTCCGGCGGCAATCGGGATCTGCGACTCGACGGCGAAGCGCAGGCAGGGCGGGGTCTTCAGCTCGAACGAGGCGACCACGCGCTGGAACGCCCGCAGCAGCGGCTCGTGGCGCTGATCCATCAGCGGTTCGGCGGCGCCGCGCCGTTCGAGGCGGTGGCCGTGTCCCTTCTCCTGGTGCACGGTGACACTCAGGAACCGGTCGACGGCGATGCCGAGCACGCCGAACCCGGGACCGAGGTGCGCGATCGTGGCCGGGATCTGGAAGCGGAACAGCTCGGTCACAGCGGGATCTTCGGCGCGCGCGGACCTCGCACAAGAACGCGGATGCGACCGGCCGGCGTGGCGGGACGGTCGCGTTTCAGCCGGCGCGCGTGCCGAGCCGATCCTCCGCCTGATGATCGTGATCCCGGCGATCCTGCTGCAGGACGGCAAGGCGACGGCGGCTCCGGCCGCGGCCGCTGGCATCTCCGATCCGCTGGCGGCGGTCCGTGCCGTCGAGCGGGGCGGCGCACCGTTCGTGCACCTCGAAGACCTCGACCTGCGTGCCGGGCGCGAGCCGCAGCGCGCGGTCTACGAGCAGCTCGCGGGTGACCTGCGGCCGTTCCAGGTCGGCGGCGCCAACGACCTCGAGGCGGCGAAGGCGCTGCTCGAGCTCGGCGCCGAGCGTGTCGTGCTCGGTGCCGTCGCGTTCGCGGACCCGGCCGCGACGAAGAAGCTGATCGCAAAGACCCCGGCGCGCTTCGCCGTGGCGCTCGAGCTGGCGGACGGCGCGGTCGCCGGCCAGCCGCTCGCCGATGCGCTGCGCGCGCTCGGCAAGCTGGATGCGCGCACGCTGCTGCTGCTCGGACCGGAGTGGACTGCGACCCAGATCGAACAGGTCGCCAAGGCGGCCGAGGCAGCGATCCTGCTCGGCCGCGAAGGGGAGGCCGAGGCGCTGCTGGCAGCGGCGGCGGAACTCGGCGAGCGGGTGACGGGTCTGCTCGCGTTCCCGCCCGCCGGCTGACGCTCGCGCGGACCGCTTCCGTTCGCCGGATCCGCGATCTGCCGGATCAGCGCTTCTCCGGCTTCGGCAGGTACTCCGGTGGAAGCGTCAGTTCGCCAGCCTCGTTGGCCCAGGCCAGGCTCGCGATCCACCAGCGCTCGCCTTCCTGCACGAGCTGGAACGAATTGATCCCACGCATGACCGGTGGTGCGTCCGGTTTGCGGCGGATCTCGTAGCTGCTGAACACCTGCGCGAGCGGGCCAAAGCGATCGACGCGCCGCGCGATCTCCTGCTCGAACATCCCGTCCCGCTCGAGCTGCGGACCGACTCGCTGCGCGTAGTCGTCGAGCGTGAGCTCGACGCGCCGCGTGCCACCACCTCGCGCGGGCACGAGGGCGTGCAGGCGCGCCTGCGGCAGGAACAGGCGGCGCATGCGCGCGAAGTCACGTGGCTGTCCGGCCGGGCCGGACACACACGCGTAGACCGCGGCGAGCAGCGCGTCGACGCTCGCGCCGTCGGGAGTCCCGTCGGTGGCCGCAGCCGGCGCCGGCGCCGGTGCAGGCACCGGGTCCTGCGAGGTCGGGGTGGAGATCAGGACGAACAGCAGCGGAAGGAGCGGGCGCAGCATCGTGCGCGCGAGCCTACACGTCGAACCGGATCCCCTGCGCGAGCGGGAGCTCGTCCCCCCAGTTCACGGTGCTGGTCTGGCGGCGCATGTAGGCCTTCCAGGAATCCGAGCCGGACTCGCGCCCGCCGCCGGTCTCCTTCTCACCGCCGAACGCGCCGCCGATCTCGGCGCCGGACGTGCCGAGGTTGACGTTCGCGATCCCGCAGTCGGAGCCGACTTCGCTGAGGAAGCGTTCGGCGTGCCGGACGTTCTGCGTGAAGATCGCCGAGCTGAGCCCTTGCGGGACATCGTTCTGCACCGCGATTGCGTGCTCGACGTCGTCGACCGGGATCAGCCACAGCACCGGGGCGAACGTCTCCTCGTGCGTGATCGCGATCGGTCCGGGGCAGCGCACGATCGCCGGCGTCACGTAGTGGCCGCCGCGCAACGCTTCGCTCGGCGTGATCGGTTCCCCGCCGCACAGCAGCTCGCCCCCCTGCTCGCGCGCGATCGCGATCGCACGCTGGAGCGCCTCGACTGCGCCACGATCGACGACCGGGCCCATCAGCGTGCCGGCGTCGAACGGATCCCCGATCCGCACCTGCGCGTACGCCGCCAGCAGCCGGCGCTCCAGCTCCGGCGCGATCCCGCGCTGCACGAGCACGCGCCGCGTCGACGTGCAGCGCTGTCCAGCCGTGCCGACCGCGCCGAACAGGATCGAGCGCATCGCCATCGCCAGCTCGGCGTCGTCGAGCACGACGACGGCGTTGTTGCCGCCGAGCTCGAGCAGGGTCCGGCCGAGCCTCCGGCCGACGCGCTCGGCTACGATCCGGCCCATGCGGACCGAGCCGGTCGCGCTGACGAGCTGCACCTGCGGATCGTCGAGCAGGGCGCTGCCGACGACGTCATCGGCCCCGATCACGAGCCCGACGAGGCCGCCGAATCCGGCCGGCTCCAACACGGACGCGGCGACGCGCGTCAGTGCGATGGCGCTGAGCGGGGTCTTCGGCGACGGCTTCCAGATGCAGGCGTCGCCGCAGACCAGCGCGAGCATCGAGTTCCAGGCCCAGACCGCGGCCGGGAAGTTGAACGCCGTGATGATCCCGACCGTCCCGAGCGGGTGCCAGGTCTCGCGCATGCTGTGCTGCGGGCGCTCCGACTTGATCGTCAGGCCCCAGAGCTGCCGCGAGAGTCCCTGCGCGTAGTCGGCGACGTCGATGCACTCCTGGATCTCGCCGCGTCCCTCTTCGAGCAGCTTGCCGGTCTCGAGCGTGACGAGACGGCCGAGTGCCTCCTTCTGCTCGCGCAGTGCCAAGCCGATCCGGCGCACGTGCTCGCCGCGCACCGGGGCCGGGACCGAACGCCAGCGCAGGAACGCTTCTCGCGCGGCGGCGCTGACGGTGCGGTAGTCGGCCGCAGTCGCCATCGCCACGCGCGCACTCTCGCTGCCGTCGATCGGCGTGTGCAGCACCAGTGGGTGCTCGCTCGCCGGCAACCAGCGACCGCCATAGGCAGCCGGATTCCGCGGCGTGATCCCGATCGCCTGCAGGAACGCGCGGTCCATCACAGGTCGTAGTGGCGCAGGTCGATCCCGCGCAGCTGCTTGGTCCACGCGTAGATCTGGCCGGCATGGCCGGAGAAGTGTTCGAGCACGTGCAACACGCCGCCGGCGCCGTCGGTCTCGAAGCGCCCTTGGAACCGCCGCGGCGCCAGCAGCTCCTCGGGCGTCAGCCGATCCACGACCGCGACCGCGCGCCGCACGGTCTCTTCGAGCCGCCGCATCAGCTCGGCGCCGCTGGTCGGCACGCGTGCCGGCGTTGCCGCGAACTCGGCGCCGCGGTCGCGTCGGTCCGGCTCGCCGCCGAGACCGCACAGGATCCACTGCCGGGTGTTCCCCTCCAGGTGCAGCAGCAGGTTCGCGACCGCGTTGTTGTGCGCCGACGGCTTGCGCCACAGCTCTGCCTCGCTGAGCAGGCGGACGCAACGGCGGATGCGCGGGATGTACTCCCCGAGCACCCGCAGGCGGAATTCGCGCGCGATCGCGCGCGCCAGGCCGGTGGCCCGATCCTCGCCGGTCATGCGACGACGTCCTCGTCGCGCGCGCGCGCATCGCGCAGCCGTTGCTCGGTGAGCGGTTCGCGCGCGCGTTCGGCTTGCAGGCGCTTCAGCTCGTCTTCGAGCAACGCGAGCCGCTGCGTCAGGTCCTTGTTGCGCCAGGTCAGCTTCGACAGGCGTACCGAGAATTGCAGCGCCACCGCCAGCAGGAACAGGCAGGCGCCGAAGAACAGCACCGACACCGGCGCTTCGGCGTGCGCGAGCTCGGTCAGCCAGTACAGCACGCGCAGTTCGAACGCGAGCAGCAGCAGGCCGCTCGCCGTGACGATCCACAGGATCGCGTACTCCTCACGCAGCTTGCGCTTGCGGACGAGCTCGACGACGACGAGCAGGATGGCGATCGCGAACACGATCGCGATCGCGCGCTGCCGTTCGGGCAGGTCCGAGCCAGCATTGCTCAACTGCAGCATGTCAGGTCGTGGCGGGCCTCCGCCCCGCGCGGGAGATCGAGCGCCGGCGCACCGGCAGCAGCGTCAGCGTCAGCAGCATCTTGTAGACGTAGTACGCGATCTTGCTGCCGCGGTGCATGCTGACGCCGCCCAGGCGCGGGTGCATGACGACCGGGATCTCGCGCAACCGCAGTCCGGCGCGCGCCAGCTCGATCAGCACATCGGCGTCCGGATAGTCCTCGGGGAACGTGTCGCCGACCAGCTCGCGCAGCGCGTCACGCGACAGCGCCTGGAACCCGGAGGTCGGATCGGTGCAGCGCGTGCCGGCCCACAGCGTCACGATCTGTGCGAACAGCCAGGAGCCGAGCCGGCGGCTCCAGCTCGTGCGCGGCGGGTTGCCGTTCAGATAGCGGGAGCCGACCACCACGTCGGCGGCGTCGCCGTCGCTGCCGGACAGCGCGCGCAGCAGCGGCAGCAGGGAGCCGGCATCGTGCTGGCCGTCGGCGTCCATCTGCACGACCTGCTGGTAGCCGCGCCGCCAGGCCCAGCGATACCCGGTGTGCAGCGCCGCGCCGTAGCCGAGGTTGTGCACGTGCCGCAACACGTGCGCGCCGTGCCGCGCCGCGACCGCGCCGGTGTCGTCGCGGCTGCCGTCGTCGACGACGAGCAGGTCGGCGTGCCATGGCGCGCTGCAGACGCCGCTGGCGCGTACGCCGTCGAGCACGATGCCGATCCGCTCCGCTTCGTTGTGGGCGGGGATCAGGACGAGCGTGGTGCGCGGTTCGATCGGGGCGGCCAAGAGCGTGCGCAGGATAGGCCCGCGAGGTCGGCGCGTCAGCGCAGCTCCGGCATTGCCCGCGCGCGGTCGCTCCGGCCGTGCGGCCGCAGACGGATGGCGCGAACCCCCGGCGCCAGCGGCGTGATCGGTCCGGAGCGCGCCTCGCCGGCCGTTCGAGCGGCGGGGCACGTGCGTATAAGGACGCCGCCGTGCGCGTCGACGAGTTCCACTACGACCTGCCGCCGGAGGCGATCGCGCGGTCGCCGGCGGAGCCGCGAGACGCGGCGAGGCTGCTCGTGTTCGACCGTGGCAGCGACCGCGTCGAGCACGCGCAGGTGCGCGACCTGCCGGAGTTCCTCCGCCGTGGCGACCTGCTGGTCGTGAACGACACGCGGGTCCTCCCGCACCGGCTGATCGGGCGGCGCAGCAGCGGCGGCCGCGTCGAACTGCTGCTGCTCGCGCGCCAGGGGGAGGAGGCCGAAGGGCTCGCGAAGCCGGCGCGCAAGCTGCGGCTCGGAGAGCCGGTCTGGCTCGAACAGGGCGCGCTGCAGGCGGTGCCGCTGGAGAACCTCGGTGCGGGCCGCTTCCGGTTCCGGCTCGCAGCCCGCGATGGCGACATCGACGGCACGATCGAGCGCATCGGCCGGGCGCCGCTGCCGCCGTACATCCCGCGCGCCGACAGCGACGATCCGGCGGTCGACCGCGAGCGCTACCAGACCCTGTTCGCGCGCCATCCGGGCGCCGTGGCGGCGCCGACGGCGGGGCTGCACTTCACGCCGGAGATCCTCGCCCGGCTCGACGCGGCCGGTGTGTCCCGCGCGAGTGTGACGCTGCACGTCGGCGAGGGGACTTTCGCGCCGGTCCGGGTCGACGACGTCGAGCGGCACGAGATGCATGCCGAGTCCTACGTGCTGCCGCCGGAGACCGCGACCGCGGTTGCGCAGACGCGCGCTGCCGGGGGGCGCGTCGTCGCGGTCGGCACGACCAGCGCGCGGGTGCTCGAACACTGTGCGACGGCCGCGCGGACGGTCACGGCCGGCGCCGGTGAGACGGCGCTGTTCCTGTATCCGGGGCGGCCGGTCCGCGTCGTGGACGCGTTGCTGACGAACTTCCACCTGCCCGGCTCGACGCTGCTGATGTTGGTCGCGACGCTGACCGGCACGGAGAAGTTGATGGCGCTGTACCGCGAGGCGGTCGCGCGCGAATACCGGTTCTATTCGTACGGCGACGCGATGCTGGTGCTGTAGTCGCGCGCGCTATCGCCGCTTGGTGCGCGCTGACCGGTCCAGTTTGCGCACGACGGCGAGCCGGCGGCGCAGCTCGTCGTCGGTGTCGAGCGAGTAGCTGCGCCCGTGGCCGATGCCGTCGCGCAGCAGCTTGGTCAAGCTGTCGGCGAGGTCGGTCAGCTGCGTGCGCGCCGGTTTCGCGACGTCGTCGAACAGACCGAGCACGACGCAACGCTCGTCCGGGTCGTACTCCCAGAAGCCGCGGATCCCGCCGCCGGCGAGCACCGGCCGCAGCGCGGCGTTGGCGGAGTCGGACAACGGGACCTCCTTCTTGCTGCCCCAACCGGGCAACCGCAACGTGTGGAACTCCGGCTCGACGAACCGCGCGAGCCCGTCCTGCAGCGCCGTCAGGTTGTCGGCGAACGGCAGCAGCGCGCAGGCCTCGGTGGCTGCGGCCCGGTCGGCGGCTCCGCGCGTCGCTGCAGCGAGCTGCAGGCCTTGCTCTCCTTCGACCTGGACCTCGCTCAGCCCGAGGCTCGCGGCGGCCGCGGCTGCGTCGCGCTTGCCGATCCCCGCCCACGCGGCGAACGCGTCGACCGAGGCGACGCCGGCTGCGCGGAAGAACCGCGCCGCGAGCTCGCGCCGGACGTCGGCCGGATCGCGCGACGCGCAGTCGCGCGCGGCCGGCTGCCAGCGATAGCGCTCGCTGTCCAGGCGTCCATCGATCGGCGTGCGCTCGATGCGGCCGGCGAACTCGAGCTGGCGCAGCGCCGGCGGCAGCGGCGACGACACACCGACCTTCTTGCCCGCGTCGCCGAGGCTGCGGATGGCGTTCGCCGGCAGTGCGCGGCGCAGCCCGTCCGTCGACTGCGGGCCGTGCTGCTGCAGCGCCGCCAACACCTGTTGGCCCAGCTTGGCCAGCTCGCCCGGCCGGATCCCGGCCTTCTTCGCGTCCCGCTCATCGCGCGTCGCCGACAGCTCGCGGGCGATCTGCAGCGCGAGGTCGCGGTCCTCGTCCGGGACGACGTAGATGCAGCCGCGGACCGACGGACTGACGCGGACGGCGCCGCTGCGCACGGCGGCGTCGAGCTTCGCCCGTGTCATTCCGGGGCAGCGCGCCCACAGGGCGATGTATGCCTCGGTTCCGCCGAGCGTGCGGACCCAGCCGTGATCGGTGAGGGCACGCGGAACCGGCCGGCTGCGCGGTGGGGGGAAGCCCTGTGCGCGGATGCGCAGCGCGTTCGCGTCGGCACGCGAGAGCGAGGTCGTCGGCGGCATCACGGCCGAGCCTACCCGGGCGCAGGCCGGAGGTTCAGCCTTCGATCGCAGCCCGCAGCTCGGCCGCCGCGGCGCGCGGATCGGGCGCGGCGAGGATCGCGCTGGTCACCGCGATCCGGCGCGCACCCTCGGCGTGCAGCAGGCGCGCCCGTTCCGACGTGATCCCGCCGATCGCGTAGACCGGGAGCCGCGCGGCGGCGAACCCGCGCGCACGCAGCTCCGGCGTGAGTCCCTGCGTGTACCCCTTCGTCGCCGTTGCGAAGCAGGGGCCGAAGCCGGCGTAGTCGGCCCCGGCCGCAACGGCCGCCGCGAGCTGCGCCGGGTCGTGCGTGCTGACGCCGAGCAGCCGGTCCGGTCCGAGCAGTGCGCGTGCCTGCGCGGCCGGCAGGTCCGTCTGGCCGACGTGTGCGCCGGCGGCGCCGCTGCGGAGCGCGAGTTCGACGTCGTCGTTGACGACGACCGGCACGTGCTGCGCGGTGCAGATCGACAGGCAGCGCTGTAGACCCGGTTCGTCCCGCTGCGGCACGCGCCACTGCACGAGGCCGACTCCGCCGGCGATAGCCTGCTGCAGCACGTGCCAGGGATCCCCCGTGCACAGCTCCGGCGTGAACAGCAGGTACAGCGCGGGCCAACGTTCCATCGCCGAAGGGGCTATCTATAGTTTGCGCGCATGTTCGAGGACTCGTTCCTCGCCAACTTGTCGATCTTCCTGGCCGGCCAGGCGGTCGCCTGGGCCTACCTGCACACCGGCCGGATCCGGCGCGGCGTCACGCTGATGCTGGCCGGGTGGATCCTCGCCGACGTCGCCCTCGTGGCGCGGTTCGCCTACGACGGCGGTGAGCCGCTGTATCTGCTCGCGCTGACCGCGCTGCAGATCTGGTCGCTCGGCGAAGTCGCGCTGTTCTCGTTCGCGCGGTTGCGGCGGCGGCTCGGTCCGATCCGTCGCCAGCGCGAGCAGCTGTATCGCGCGGCGTTCGTGCACTACCTGCGCAACGAACTGCCGGCGGCGCAGGGGATCTGGCGCCGGTTGGTGCGGCGCGATCCGTGGGACGTGCAGTCGACGCTGATGCTGGCGACGGTGCAGGCGCGGCTGGGCCGGCGGCGGCGCGCGCGGAGTCTGTTCCGCGCGGCGCGCGGGCTCGACCGCGAGCTGCGGATGCGGGATGTGATCCGCGACGAGCTGAAGCGGTTCGCCGCCAAGGGGCGGCGGCCGGCGGCGCCGCGGCCGGCGTAGGCCGGAAAAGTCGCCGCCTCCGGTCCCCACGCGCGGTGACCGGAGGCGGCAGGAGCAGTCAGGAACGGAAACGGGAATTCGATCAGGACGCGCGGTGCTTCTTCTTCTCGAGCGCCGCGAAGAACCGCTGGCGATCGCGGTCGTCGAACAGCTTGACCTCGTGGCCACACTGCACGCAGAACGACTGCTGCACGCTCATCAGGTAGCGCACGTAGTCGCGGCAGTGCGCGCAGTACTTCATCTCGTTGTAGTAGTTGGCCTGGTCCATGTGCTTCTTCCTCGCGGGTGCGCTCGGTGTGTCCGCAACAGACGAAGCAACGGAACTGCCAACCGGCATGAGCACATGCGGGTCCGATGCGAGCGGCGGTTGCGCATCGGCGGCGGGATCCTGCGCTGTTGCGCAGCTGCATCACCGGGATGCGCAGACGCAACGACGTCGCAGCCGCGCAACGTCAGGCGCGGCCGGTGGCGTCGGCGAGCTGCGCGCGCACGGCAGGATCCTGCTCCCGGTCCAGGGCGGCCGGCAGCGCCGGATGCCGCGGGTCGATCTGCGCGATTGCCCAGGCCGCATGCTCGCGGAGCACCGGATCCGGATCGGCGAGCGCCGCGCCGAGCGCAGGCAGCGCGGTGCCGTCGCGCAGGTTGCCGAGCACGATCGCCGCGTTGCGCCGTAGCCCCTGCCGCGTCGCGCGGCGCATCGCTGTCCCGGTCCACTCGGTCTGCCAGGCCTGTTCGTCCAGCCCGAGCACGCCGACCAAGGTCCAGGTCTCGACGACGCGGTGCGGGCGGAGGTCGTCTGACCGTGGCTCGAGCGGACGCGCCGCGCGCCCGAACCGCGTGAACGGGCAGACCTCGAGGCAGACGTCGCAGCCGAACAGCCAATCCCCCTGGGCCGCTCGCAGCTCGCGCGGGATCGGCCCGCGCAACTCGATCGTCGTGTAGCTGAGGCAGCGGCGTGCATCGACCTGGAACGGCGCCGTGATCGCGCCGGTCGGGCAGGCATCCAGACAGCGCGTGCAGGTGCCGCAGCTGCCAGTCGACGCTGCGTCGAACGGCAGCTCGAGCGGCGTCACCACCTCGCTGAGCAGCAGGTAGGGACCCAGGTGCGGCGAGATCACGCCGGCGGACTTGGCGAGGAATCCGATCCCGGCGCGCGCCGCGAGCGCGCGTTCGAGGACCGGCACGGCGTCCGGGCCGATCTTCATCTGCGCCGGCGGGACGCCGAGCCGGGCCAGTCCCGCGCGCACGCGCGCGGAAGCCTTGCCGAGCGAGCGGTGGTAGTCGCGGCCGAGCGCGTAGCGGGCGATCCGGCCGCCCCCGCGCAGGCCGCCGGCGGGGCCGCCATAGTCGCGCGCCAGCGCGACCGTGGAGCGGGCACCGGGTGACCAGCGGGTCGGGTCCTGGATCCGTTCCCGGTTGCGGTGCAGGTAGTGCATCTCCCCGGCGCGCCCGGCGTCCAGCCACGCGGCGAAGTGCTCCGCGTCCTCGCCCGGGTCTGCGGGGCCGATCCGGACGAGGTCGAAGCCGGCCTCGTGCGCCAGCTCGCGGATCCGATCGCCGAGATGCGCCATCGCAGCCGGCGGAGGATAGCCGCCCCTAGCCACATGATCCGCGAACCCCTGCTGCGAACGGCGCAGCATCGCGCATCGCCCGCCTCCTGGCGGCGGCTTGCGCCGCCGCCGAGGCGAGCTTTGCGTCGTCAGCGCGTCAGCCGCTTCCCTGCGGCGGGGCTGAGGCCCCGCCTCGGTCGCGGCCGCCGCGCTTCCTCGCCCTGTGCGCGCTGCGACCGTTCTCGCGACGGGCTTCACGAATCATGCGGGCTAGCAGTGTCGCGGGACCGCCCGGCGGTTCCGGGCCGCTGTATCGATTCAAGCCGAGGGCCCGGCGATGCCGAAGGGCGCGACAGCTCCGGTCGGAGGAGCAGGCAGGCATGGCAGACGCGATCCACGAGACGGCATCCCCAGCCAAGGCGCCCGCAGTCCTCGCGCCCGGTCAGTTGGTGATCCTGCGCGAGCAGGAGCTCGACTGTGACCTCGCGACTGCGATCCAACGCGTTCGCAGCAGCAGCGATACGTCGCAGAGCCGGATCCTGATCATCGCGCCGGAGCCGGAGGCTGCGGTCGCGGAAGGCCCGCGCCTGCTGCCGCCGTTCCCGACCACGGTCGGGCAGGCGGTCCGACTCGGGGAACGGGCGACGCTGGCCGCAATCGGCAGCCGCATGCTGCCGTTGCTCGGCTGCCTGGAGCGCTTCCTCGGCGAGCTGCACGAAGTCGCCGCCGAACTGCACGGCAAACCGGACCTGCCGCGGGTCCGGCTGGCGGCGCGACACCGCAATCTCTGCGAGATCCTCGAGTGGGCGGATGCCGTGGCGAAGGATCTGCGCGCGGAGGCGGAGGGGGCCGCGTCCGGGTTCCGGACGCTGGACCTGCGGGAGCTGCTGGCCGAAGCAGCGCTGCGCGTCGAGGGGCTCTACCCACGGCTGCGGGTGCAGGTCCAGCCAGGCGGTGCGGGGTGCAGCCTGCCGGGCCGGGCCGGTGAGCTGGCCGAAGGGCTATATCTCGCGCTCGGGCTGACCGCGCTGCGGATTGGCGGCCGAGGCAGCATCACGGTCGAGCTGACCAGCGGCCGGGACGAGCTGGCCGTCCGCGTCCGCGGCCTGGGGACCGGGGTCGAGGTGGAGGACCCGGACTCGGTCGAACGGCTGCGGCAGATCGCCTCGTCCCACCGCGCGCGGATCGTGCCGGACCTCGGCGGTGTCGACGGGACCGGGATGACGTTGGTCTTTCCGCTCGGTCCTGCCGCTGCGGCGAAGTAACCGGCTCTCCGCGTAACGAATCGGTCCCGATCGCGCCGGCGGACCGCGAAGGCCCGAAGGCACTTGCGGTCAGGGGTTACTACCAGTCGGACCTCGGCTATGGGATCATCGGCGCACCCGGCGGGAACCCCCCGCAGGGCTCGTGCCGAGCCCCCATGGAATCCTTCCCAGCAGAGTTCCGATCGCAGGCCGCGCTGAGCGGACGCCTGTTGGAGCTCTGGGAGCTGACGGGGGACCAGCGCCTGCAGCGGTTGGCCGGGCGGCTGCGGCCGACGGCGGAACTGGACGACGGGCCGCTGGGGGAACAGGAATACGCCGACTGGATCAGCACGACACTGATGGACTGCTTCCATCGCGGCGGCGACCCAAAGGTGTTCGCGCTGCTGTTCGAGCTGAACCAGCCGTCGTTCCTGGCGACGATCCAGGCGAAGTTGCGGCGCTCGACGAACTGCGTGGATGCGCACGACGTGCTGCAGGAAGTCTTCCTGAACATCTACCGCTACCCGAACCGGTTCCTGGTCGAGCGGCCGGACTCGTTCCGCAGCTGGGGCCACCGGATCGTGCGCAACGCGCTGCTCAAGCAGCTCAAGGCTTCTTCGCGCGACGCGCGCGTCGCCTCGATCGATCTCGAGGACAGCGGCTCGCAGTGGGAGGATCCGCGTGCGCGCACGCCGGCGCACGTCGCCGAGGACGCGGAGAGCGCCGTGCGCGTCAACCATGCGTTCCTGCTGTACCTGAACCTGTATCTGGCGCAGTTCGAGCGTCTCACGGCGAAGGAGAAGCACGCGCTGACGTTGGTCGAGATCGATGGCGCCACCTACAAGCAGGCGGCGGCCGCGCTCGGTCTCCGGCTCGAGAACCTGAAGATGGTGATCTTCCGCGGACGGCGGAAGATCTTCCGCGGACTCGCCACGGTGCTCGCCGATCTCGGTGCACCGGCTGAGCTCGCCGACGTTCCCGCGACGATCGTGGCCGAGCAGCGGCCACGGACCGCGCGGACCGGTGCATCGCGTCCGCTCCCGATCTCCCTTCCCGCCGCGGCGCGTTCACTGCCGCAGCGGACTGCCTCCTCCCCGAAGTCCTCCCCCCACGTGGCGCGGCGATCCGCCGTGCCTCCTGCCCAAACCCCTCTGCCTGCTCACTCTGCCAGCGACGTAGCTACGGAAGTATGAAGACGATCGATCAAATCCGAGTCGGCTCGGATCCGTGTTTGCAGATCCAGATCGACCTCTCGGCGATGTTGGACGGCGAGCTGGACGCGGCGTCGGTGCGCCGCGTCATGGTTCACTCGGATGCCTGCCCTGCCTGCAGTGGCTTCCTGCGCGGTATCCGCAGCCAGTCACGGGCGCTCCGCAATGCCGTCGATCAGTTCGGTGCCGACATGCTGCGGCGCGGCCGGTTGCCGAGCACGGAGGCAGAGCTCGACCGGTTCGCCTTCGCGTCGGAGCGGGCGCGGGAGCTGTGCCGGCAGCTGATCGAGAACCGCCGCCAGCTGGCGCGGATCCTGTACGAGCTCGGGCGGGGATTCGTGTTGATGGGGATGTCGCCGAACTTCTCGCGGCAGGTCGAGCGTGAGCCGGTTCCGATTCCGGATGTCTGCATGCGGGGCCGCAATCTGCTGGATGAGGTGTCGCGGATCGCGCAGGGGCTCGATGGGGAGCCGCGGCTCGGCATGGAGTGGGTGCGCGCGCGCGATCTGTTCGAATCGAACGCGATCCGCACGCCGGCGGAGAACATGGCCAAGGGGCGCCGCCTGCTCGGCGAAGCGCTCCAGCTGCAGCCGGAGATGAACGACGCGAGGATCTACCTGGGTCACGCGCACCACATCGTCGGTGAGCGGGACCTGGCGCGGCGGGAGTTCGGCTACGTGCTCGAGCAGGCGCGGGATGCGGCAACCAGGTCGCTGGCGTTGCTGCACCTGGGCAACGTGTTCCTCGAGGAGGGGGAGTACGCGCATGCGGTGCCGTACTTCCTGGAGATCGTCGAACTCGCGCGCGGCGTCGAGGCTGCCAAGCTGCCGCGCCTGATGCGCTCTGCGGCGTACTTCAATCTCGTGCTCGCCAATGGGCTGCAGCAGCAGTTCCTCGAGATGAAGGGCTGGTTGACGGCTCTACATTCTGAGTTCCCGCATCGCCGGCGCATCATTGCCGGGGAGCTTGCGAAGCGGACCCAGCTCGCCGCGGTCCTCGCGCGACATCGCGAGGTGATCCGTGAGCTCGCGTTGGCGTTCCCGGAGTGGTTCAGTCAGGTCAAGGAGTCCTGAGATGGCTCATACGAATCGTCCAGAAGTGTCGTTCGGCATGCAGCTCAGCCGGTTCCTGTTCGCGCTGATCGCCGCGCTGCTGTTGATCGGGCTCCCGCTGCCCGGTGACGAGAGTGGTGGTGGCGAAGGCGGCATCGTGATCCTGCCTGGCGGCCGCAACCAGAACAACATCAGCAACCAGGGCGGGCCGCGCCTGCAGCTCCGACGCGAGCTCACGGCGCAGGACCTCGTCATGAGGCTGCCGGACAACATGGAACATGCGGTCGGAATGCTGTCGGTCGACGGTGCCGGCGCTGAGCTGCTCTGCATCGACGAAGGTCTCTGCGTCGTGCCGGCGGGTGCGCTCGAGCAGATGCACGGCCTGAATGCGAAGGTCCTGCAGATCCAGTTCGTTGCCCCGAACCTATCCACGTTGACGGTCGAGCTGCTGTTCGACGGCGACGGCGACGGCTACACGCTACGCGTCATGTGAGATTGCGCCGCACGGTCATGCGCGGCGCCCGCGCCGCGCATGACCCTGATCCACGAGCGCGCGCAGCCGAGCCGGCAGGTTCGTCGTGATCATGTCGGCGCCGGCGGCCGCCGCGCCGACCAGCGCGAGGTCCGGATCGGCGGTGTAGACGCAGAGCAGGTAGCCGGCCTGCTGCAGCAGCGCGATCTCTTCGAGGGGCACGCGATCCCAGGCCTGGTGCACGAACGATGCGCCGGTCTCTGGCAGCCGGCGCAGCCGCGCGGCGCCGAGCGGACGGCTCGCCAGCGCGCCGAGCGTCAGCCGCGGCTCGATCGCCTGCACGGCCGCGACCCAGTCCCAGTCGAACGACTGCAGCAAGACCTGCTCGAGCAGGTCGAGTTCGCGCAGCAGGGCGACGACGGTTTCCGGGCGGCCGCCTTTGTGCTCGATCATCGCGACGGCGCGCGGCGTGATCAGCGCGAGCGCATCTGCCAGCGACGGCACGGTGGCACCAGCATCCGCCGCGGACCGCCAGCTGCCGGCATCGAGCCGCGCGATCTGCGCCAGCGTGTGCTGCGCGACGGCGAGATCGCACCCGCCGAACTGCGCGCGCGCATCCGTCGTCCGGTCGAGCGTCGCGTCGTGGATGCAGACCAGCGCGCCCTCCTTCGTCTCATGGATGTCGAACTCGATCGAGTCGGCCCCAGCGTCGAGTGCTGCGGTGAACGAAGGGAGCGTGTTCTCGGCGTGCGTGCCGGCGGCACCGCGATGTCCGACGACGAGCGGCCGCTCGCGGCATCGCTCGCGCAGTCGTTCGGCCAACGGCGTCTGGCGGGCGGGGCGGATCGGGGGGCTCATCGGACCAGCCGGCCCGCGTGAAGCCGCGGCCGGCGGGTGGCCGAAGATAGCGACGGCATGGCGGCACAGGATGGGATCCCGATCCAGGCCGGCAGCGCGACCCCGCTGCCGGGCGCAGGAGCATCCCGGGCTCCAGTGCTGCAGGTCGGGCAGGTCCTGCAGGCGACCGTCACCGCCGTGTCCGGCGATGGCCGCGTGCGACTCGGACTGCTCGGCGTGATGCTCGACGCGCGCAGCATGGTGCCGCTGGAAGCGGGGCGCAGCTACGAGTTCACGGTCCTCGCGCTCGAGCCGGAGGTCCTGCTGCGACCTGCTGCCGCGGCTGGCACCAAGGCGCCGTTCCACGCGGGAACCCTGGCGCAGCTAGGGCCCGGGGCTGCCGAGCTCGCGCAGGCGCTGCATGAGCTCGTCGCCGTGGCTGCACGCGGACCGGTGCGCACCACCGGCTCGCCGCCGGCTGCTGCGCCCGACCTGCCGGCGCTCGCGACCCGCCCGGACCTGCCGCCGCGCGCGGAAGAGCTCGTGCAGTTCGCGCGCCAGCTCGGGCACGACCAGGAGGCGCGCGTGCTGCGCCTGCCGCTCGATGCGCCGCGCGCCGAGCCGGAGGCAGCGCTGTTGCGCGCCACCTGGAAGGCGCTCGCGCTCGCAGCGCGCGACGATGCGGCGCGGGAACCGGCCATGCGCCGTGCCGCCGAAACGCTGCTGCAGTCGCTGAACGGGATCGAGCTGGAGAACGCGCAGCGCAGTGAGCAGCGGCAGCCGGCCTGGGTCCCGCTGCCGCTGCCTGCAGGAGCCGAGCTGCGCGATGCGCGGTTGTTCTTCGAGGCGGTCGAGCAGGACGGTCGTCGCACGGGCGAGGCAGGGCCGGCTGCATTCCGCGCCGTGCTGCTGCTCGAGCTGACGCGGCTCGGTGAGCTGCGCGTCGACATCGAGATCGACGCCGAGCGGATCCAGGCGCGCTTCCATGCGGTCGAGCCGTCGGCATTGCCGGTGCTGCGCGACGGATTCCCCGCGCTGCGCGAGCAGCTCGAGCGACACGGACTGACGGTCGGTCACCTGGACCTGCGCCTGGCGGCGAACGGCCAGCTCCCGGTCGCCGACGTCCGCCTGCGGCCCGCCGATCGGCAGAGTGGAGTCGTGGACCTCCATGCGTGACGACACAGCACCGCGCAAGGCAGCCGCCCTCGGCTACGACCGCGGTACGGACCGCGCGCCGCGCATCCTCGCGGCCGGTGGCGGGCAGGTCGCCGACAACATCGTCGAGCGTGCGCGTGAGCTCGGGATTCCGATCGAGCGGGATCCGGATCTGTTGACGTGCCTTGCGCCGCTGCGCGTCGGCGGCGAGATCCCGGTCGCCGCCTGGGTCGCCGTCGCGGAGATCCTGGCGTTCCTGTACGAGCGCAATCGCGGGCTAGTCACCAGCGCGCATCGTTCGTGACCCCTCGCGTTCTCGCGACGGGCTTCACGGATCCTGCGGGCTATCGTGCTGCGCCATGCCGGCGCGTGGCCGTTTCGTCCCGTCCGAAGTCCTGTTGCTCGGCCCCGGTCCGTCCCCGGTTGCGGCATCGGTGCGCGCTGCGATGGCGGCCGATCCGCTCGGGCACCTCGATCCGGAGTTCACCGCGCTGATGGATCGGGTGCAGGAGGATCTGCGGTTGCTGTGGGGCACGCAGAACCGGATGACGCTGCCGATCTCCGGGACCGGCAGTGCCGGCATGGAAGCGCTGCTGGTGAACCTGATCGAGCCGGGGGACCGCGTCGTGATCGGCGTGCACGGGATCTTCGGCGAGCGGATGGTCGAGATCGCTCGGCGGCTCCAGGCGGAGGTCGTCGTCGTCTCGGCGGAACCGGGGACTGCGCTCGATCCGCACCGGCTCGCGGCCGCGATCGACGCCGCGGGCACGAAGCTGGTCGCGTTCGTGCACGCGGAGACTTCGACCGGCGTGCTGCAGGATCCGCGCCCGATCGCACAGGCGGCGCGCAAGGCCGGAGCGTTGGTCCTGCTCGATTGCGTGACCAGTCTCGGTGGGACCGCGGTCGAGCTGGATGCGTGGGGCATCGACGCCGCGTACTCCGGCACGCAGAAGTGCCTGTCGGTCCCGCCTGGATTGAGCCCGATCAGCCTGTCCGACCGCGCGATGGCATGCGTCGCGGCGCGCACCGCGCCGCCTCCGTCGTGGTATCTCGATCTGAAGCTGCTCGGCGGCTACTGGGGTGGTGAGCGCGTCTACCACCACACCGCCCCGGTCGCGATGGTCTACGCGCTGGCCGCAGGGCTCGAGGATCTGTTCGCCGAAGGCCTGCCCGCGCGCCACGCGCGCCATCGCGCCGCCGGCGTCGCACTGGCGCGTGGTCTCCAAGCGCTCGGCCTGTCGCTGCTGGTCGAAGCGCCGCTGCGCACGCCGATGCTGACTTCGGTGCGGGTCCCCGACGGCGTCGACGAACTGGCCGTCCGGCGCCACCTGCGCACACGGCACGCGATCGAGATCGGTGGGGGACTCGGCCCGTTGCGCGGCCGCATCTGGCGCATCGGTCTGATGGGGCACGGCGCGCGTGCGGATGCGATCGTGCGCGTGCTGACCGGGCTCGCGGACGCGCTCGCAGCACAGGGGCGCAGGACCGACGTCGCGGCTGCGCTCGCCTGCTCTGGGTTCTGAGCCCCTGAACCGCCGCAACGCGGCGGCCGCATCCGGCGAGGAAACCACCCGGCGCCGCTGCGGCGGTTTCCTTGCAAGGGGCTAGAGCGCCGGCAGGTAGCGCTGCAGCTCCCAGGCGTGGACTTCGTCGGCGAACTCGGCCCACGCCAGCTTCGCCTGCGACAGCCAGGGCTGCACGAGCGGTTCCCCGAGCGCCGGTCCGAGCAGTTCATCCCGCTCGAACGCAACGATCGCATCGTGCAGCGTGGAGGGCAGCGTTGCGATGCGCGCGCGTTCGCGCCGCGGCAGCTCCGCAGGTGCCGCCGGGATCGGTTCCGGCAGTTCGAGACCGCGCGCGATCCCGTCGCGGCCGGCGGCCAGCAGGCCGGCGAACGCGAGGTACGGCTGGCAGCACGGATCGGGTGAGCGCAGCTCGGCCGGCAGCTCCGACTGCTCGCGCAGGCGCAGCATCGGCAGCGCGCCGTCGCTGCTCCACGCGACGAGCGACGCCGGCCTGCCGGGGAGCAGACGCTTGTAGCTGTTGATCAGCGGGTTGGTCAGCGCGCACAACGCGGCGGCATGCTCGAGGATGCCGGCCAGGAAGCCGCGCGCTGCCGGCAGGTTCGCCTGCAGCGCCGACGCGTCCTCCGCGTCGCGCAGATCGAACCGCAGGCGCAGCGACGAGCCGGCGGCGCCTGCAATCGGCCGCGGCAGGAACGTCGCGACGAACCCGCGCGCGCGGGCCAGCCGGCGGGCGAGCCGGCGCAGACGCACGAGCGCGTCGGCGGCCGCCAGCGCGTCGAGCGGGGCCAGTTCGCAGGCGATCTGCGCGGGCCCCGCGGCGCGCTGGATCGAGATCAACGCGATGCCGGCCGCTTCGAGCATCGCCGCCAGCTCCGCCTGGAACGCCTCGATGCGCAGGTCGGCGCGCGAGCTCGCATCGACCTCGCCGAGCGGCTGCCACTCCCCGTCCGCCGCGCGTTCGAGCAGGTACAGCTCGATCCGCGGACCGATCTTCAGTTGCAGCTCGTGCGCAGCGAGCTGGTGCAGCTCGCGCCGCAGGGCACGCCGCGGGCAGGGCACCACCCCGGACGTCGCCCCGAGCTCGGCCACGAGCGCCGCCGCCGGCACCGCGTCGGCCCACAACGACGGCAGGTGCGCGATCGTCGTCAGATCCGGCTGCAGCTGCACGGTCTGTTCGAGTGCGCCGGCGACGCTGCCCGGTTCCACTTCGAGCCGGCCGGCCAGCGCCGTTGCAAATCCTGCTCTCGGCGCATCGACGACGTGCTCGCGATCCAGCACATCGACGGCGCACAGCCGCAGGAGTCCGATCGCATGGGCGTCGAGGAATGCGTCCGCGCGCACGCGCGCCGGATCCTTGGCTTGGGTGGTCGCAGGCATCGGGGTCGGCTGCGGACTGGATCGGATCGCCGCGCATCCGGTCTGAACTCCTCGGCTGGCGCGTCCGCGGGCGGCGGGCTAGAAGTCGTTGCGCAGATGCTTCGCAGGCGAGGCCAAGCCAGCGCGGCCGAGGGCAAGGAGCGGGATCGCAGGCGAATCGGTGGATTCGCCGCAGATCGCGCGACGCCGCCCTCGGGTGCGGGGGCCGGCCGCAGCCGCGGAGGCTTTGTGAAACGACTTCTGAACAGCCATGCGATGGACAAGGCCGCGTTGACCGCCCAGATCCGCGAGAGCATCGCGACGAAGGAGCGCCTGCTCGCGTCCTGCATGGATTCCGTGATGGATCTGTGCGCCGCCGCCGTCCGCGCGATCCGCGGGGGTGGCAAGCTGCTGTTCTGCGGCAACGGCGGGTCCTCCTGCGACGCCGCGCACGCCGCCGGCGAACTGGTCGGCTGGTTCGAACGGAAGGACCGCCCGCCATACGCCGCGATCGCGCTCGGGCACGAGGTGCCGGCGCTGACGGCGATCGCGAACGACTCCGGTTACGAGCAGGTGTTCGCACGCCAGGTGGAGGCCCTTGCGCGCCCCGGCGATCTCGTCGTCGGCTTCTCGACGTCAGGCGGCTCCAAGAACGTGCTGCGCGCACTCGAGACCGCGCGCAAGCTCGGCGTCGCGACGGCGGCGCTGACCGGCCAGCGTGGCGGTCCGATCGCCGAGCTGGCCGACCACTGTGTCCGCGTGCCCTCGACCGAGACCCCGCGGATCCAGGAGAGCCACCTGCTGTGCGTGCACCTGTTGTGTGCCGCGGTCGAGCAGGAATGCTGATCTAGGCCAGGCTCCAGGCCAGCAGCAGCGCGCCGCTGGTCCACAGCACGAGCGCGAGCGGCAGGCCGACCCGCATGAAGTCACGGAACCGGTAGCCACCCGGTCCGAACACCAGGATGTTCGGCTTGTACGCGAACGGGTTGGCGAAGCTCAGACTCGCCGCATAGGCGACTGCGAGCGCGAACGAGCGATCGTCGACGCCGGCGGCGGCGGCTGCCGCGAGTGCGATCGGGGTCATGATCACGGCGACGGCGTTGTTCGACAGGAACTCGGTCAACACCGCGGTGATCAGGAACATGCCGACCAGCAGCACGCCGGGCCCGTGACCGCCGAACGTGCTGGCGAGGAACTCGCCGACGACCCGATCCGTCTCCTGAAGTTCCATTGCGCGGCTGAGCGCGATCGTGCCGCCGATGAACACCAGCACCGGCCAGTTGACGGCGGTCTGTGCCTGGCGCACGCCGAGGCAGCCGGTCACGACCATCAACGTCGCTCCGATCAGCGCGGCGACGCACGTGTGCACGACGCCGGTCACGAACAGCACGAGCACCAGCCCGATGATCGCGAACGCCAGCGGTGCCTTGTGCCGGTGGTAGACGACCTCGTCGACCCCTTCGATCAGGTGGTAGTCCGGACTGCGGCGCAGCGAGACCTTGCTGCGGTCGTCGCCGAATGCCAGCAGCACGTCGCCGGCGTGCACGATCAGCTCATCGAGGCGGTCGCGCAGGTGGTGCCCCGCACGCTGCAGCGCGACCGGAACCGCACCATGTTCCGATTTCAGCCGCAGCTGCCGGACCCGCTTCCCGATCTGGCCGGACGTGTGCGTCAGCGCGACCTCGAAGAAGCTCATCGTGCCGGGATCGAACGTGTCCCCCTCCCCCGTCGGCGTGCGCTCGGCGACCTGCAACGCCGTCAGCTCCTCGACCGGTCCGGTCAACACGAGCAGGTCGTGCGCCGCGATCGTCAGGTCGCGAAACGGCGGCGCCAGCACCTTCTCGTCGCGGACGATCAGCATCGGACGCACTGCAGGCGCCGCGCCGAAGTCGCGCACCGGTCGGTTGAGCAGACGGCTGCGCGGGCCGATCCGCACCTCCATGACGTACTCGCGCAGCTCCTGGGCACCCGGCATCGTCGCCAGCGACGGGATCCGTGGCAGCTGCCGGCGGCCGACGAGCGCGAGCCACAGGATCCCGACTCCTGCGAGCACGATCCCGATCGGTGTCAACTCGAACATCCCGAGACCCGGCCGCCCGTGCTCTTCGAGTGCACCGCTGACGAGCAGGTTGGTCGACGTCCCGACCAGCGTGCACAGGCCGCCGAGGATCGATGCATACGACAGCAGCATCAGCAGTCTGGACGGCGCGAGCCCGGTCGTGCGGCAGATGCTGGTGACGACCGGCAGGAACGTCACGACGACCAGCGTGTTGTTGACGAATGCCGACAGCACCGCCGCCATCAGCATGATCAAGAGCCCGATCGAGGCTTCGCTGCTGCCGGTGCGCGACAGGATCCGTGCGGCCAGCAGGGACGCGGCGCCGGTGCGCAGGAACGCCTCCCCGACGACGAACAGCGCCGCGACCGTCACGACCGCCGAGTGCGCGAAGCCGGACACCGCGCGTTCGACCGGCAGCAGACCCGGCAGCGTCACGGCGACCACCAGCAGCACGCCGGCCACGATCATCGGCAGCTTCTCGAGCGCCAGCAGGACGATCGTGACGACGCCCAGCGCCAGCAGATACGGATGCTCGAGGGTCACGGGCGCCGGTGCACGCGCTTCACCGAGGCCTGGTCCGTCGGCTTGACCAGCATGCTGTCGATGTTGACGTGCGCCGGCCGCGTGATCGCGAACCGCACGCACTCGGCGACGTCTTCGGCGGTCAACGGGCGCGTCCCGTCGTAGACCTTCGCCGCGCGGGCGCGGTCACCGCGGAACCGCACGATGCTGAACTCGGTCTCCACCAGCCCCGGATCGATGCTGGTCACGCGCACGCCGCTGCCGAGCGTCTCGTAGCGGATCGCCTCCGTCAGCGACGCGAGCGCGGCCTTGGTCGCGCAGTAGACGCTGCCCCCTTCGTACGCCTCGTGACCGGCGATCGAACCGATCATGACGATGTGGCCACTGTGGCGGCGCAGCATCTCCGGCAGCACCCGGCGCGTCACATGGAGCACGCCGCACAGATTGGTCTCGATCATCTCGCGCCAGGCGACGCCGTCCGCGTCCGCAACCTGCTCGAGTCCGCGCGCGAGCCCGGCGTTGTTGACCAGGATGTCGATCGGACCGTGCGCCGCCCGGGCGCCGGTCAGGAACGCCTCGACCGACGCCTCGTCGGTGACGTCGAGTGCGCCGTGCCACGCGGTCGGACAGACCTCCGCGAGCCGCTCGCGCCGGCGTGCGCCGAGCGACAGGTGATGACCGAGGGCATGGAGCTGGCGGGCGATCGCGGCGCCGATCCCGGCGCTGGCGCCGGTGACGACGGCGTGGAGTGGCATGGCGCCCTTTTCCCAGAGCCGGTGCCGCGACTCAACCTCGGCGCGCGGATCGACGTGTGCGGCGCCGGCGGCGGACTACGCCGCGAAGATCTGCCACAACACGCGCACCAGCACGACCGACGAGACCGCGATCGCCGCGAACCGGACCGGCCCATGACCGCGCAGCACGCTCCACCGTCCGGCCAGGAAGCTGCCACAGCCGGCACCGGCCGCCAGGATCCAGGCCGACGACCACTCGATCGCGCCTGCCAGCGCGAGGGTCCCGATGCTGGCGGACGCCGAGACGAAGACCAGGATCATCTTCGCCGCGTTGATCTGCAGCAGGTTGCGCAGGCCGAGCCCACCGAGCACCGCCATGAACACGAGACCCGCACCGACCTGCACGAACCCCATGTGCACACCGGCGAGCAGGAACCACAGCGGCGCGCCGCGCCCGCGCAGGGCGCCGGGTGCAACCAGCTCGCCGCGCCGCCCGCCCGGCCGCAGCTGCTGCGCCAGCACGATCAGCAGCACGCCGGCGAGCACGAGCCGGTAGACGAGGACCGGCATCCGCACGACCAGCAGTGAGCCGAGCAGGGCGCCTGGAATCGTCCAGAGCGCGAACCGGCGGATCTCGGGGGGCGGCTGCGTTGCGTGCGAGCGCAGCCCGAGCGCCCCGCCGACGCTGATCGTGAACGCCGCCGGCCGCATGCTCGCATTCGCGGCCAGCGGGGTGAGCCCGGCCGCTTCTTCGAACGCCACCAGCGCGACGGCGCCGCCACCGCCGGCGACATTGTTGATCGCGCCCATGACGATCCCGGCGCCGAACAGCAGCGAGGTCTCGAGCGCGGGCGCGAGCGTCACAGCGGCCCGCCCGCGCGGCTCACGCGAGCAGGTCCTGGACCGCGGCGCGCTCTTCGAGCAGCTCCTGCACCGTGTGGTCGATCCGGCCGCGCGAGAACGCGTCGATCGTGAGCCCCGGCACGATCTGCCAGTTGCCGCGCCCATCGGTCGTGCACGGGAACGACGAGATGATTCCGGCCGGGACCCCGTAGCTCCCGTCCGACAGCACGCAGAGCGACACCCACTCACCGCGCGGCGTCGCGCGGTACAGGCTGCGCGCGTGATCGATCGCGGCACTGGCCGCCGACAGCGCCGACGACTTGCCGCGCGCTTCGATGATCGCCTTGCCGCGCTCCTGCACGGTCTTGATGAACGTCGTCTCGAGCCATGCGCGGTCGTTGACGACCTGCTCCGCCGGCTTGCCGCGGATCGTCGCGTGATGCCAGTCGGGGTACTGCGTGTTGCTGTGGTTCCCCCAGATCGTCAGGTTCTTGACGTCGCGCCAGTGCGCGCCGGACTTCAGTGCGAGCTGCGCCTGGGCACGGTTCTGGTCCAGGCGCGTCATCGCCGTGAAGCGGTTGCGCGGCAGCCGCTTCGCCATGCTCATCGCGATCAGGCAGTTCGTGTTGCAGGGGTTGCCGACCACGACGACGCGCGCCTCGTCACTGGCGACGGCATCGATCGCGCGTCCCTGGCCGGTGAAGATCTTCCCGTTCTCCGCTAGCAGGTCCTTGCGCTCCATGTCCTTCGTGCGCGGCTTGCTGCCGACCAGCAGCACGAGATCCGCGCCCTCGAACGCGCGTTCCAATTGATCGGTGCAGGTGATCCCCTCGAGCAGCGGGAAGGCACAGTCCTCGAGTTCCATGCGCACGCCTTCGAGCGCCTGCAGCACGGGAGTGACCTCGAGCAGCTGCAGCCGCACCGGTGTCTCCGGCCCGAACACGTCCCCGTTCGCCAGGCGTGGCAGCAGGCTGTAGCCGATCTGACCGGCGGCCCCGGTCACGGCGATCCTCTTGGCTTGCGTCATCGGCGCATTCCACCCGGCGCCCCGCAAGGATCAAGACGAGCGGAGCTCGTCGGGGGCGCTGCTATCCCTCCACCTGGATCTGCTCGGCGACGATCGGTGCGAGCAGCTCGTCGGCGACCCGCCGCTGCTCCGGGTCGCGCCGGTAGATCTCGAAGGCCGCGCGATCCGCGAATGCGGCGATCAGCACCAGCCGGTAGCCGCCGCTCTGCTCGGCGAAGTTGTCGACGACGGCAAACTGCAGCACCCCCGGCAGCCGCTCGGCGAGCTCGCCGAGCGCCTCGCGGGCCGCGCGAACCCGCTCGGCGGGGATCCCAGGACGGAGGCGGTAGAGGCAGGCGTGATGGAACATCGTGGTGCGGACCGGCGCCGAACCTGGAGTTCCGGAATCTACCGGACCGCGCGCGTCCGGCCGCAGGTCACGCGCTCAGCTTGAGCTGACGGCGCGGCTCCTGCTCCTCGCCGGTCGGGTGCCCATGGCAGATCGCGTCGTCACCCTCCTGCCAGCAGAACACGATCGGACCGCGCTTGGTGACGCCGGGGAAGTGGATCGTGACCGGGCGCAGGCGCAGCAGCGTCAGGCCGTGCAGCTCGAGCTCGTGGATCGTGTTGCGGATGCCCTCGTGGGTGGCGTACTGCTCCGCGTCCAGCTCGGTCAGCGCATGCTCGAGGCCCTCCGGCGTCTCGGCAGCGAGGAGATCCTGTCGGGTCCGCTCGAGCTCACGCAGATGGTTGCGGCGCTCGGACAGCTCGCGCGCGATGGCTCGGACCAGCACGAGCATCCGGTTGCAGTCTTCGAGGGAGTAGCTGGGACGCATCGGGGAACCTCGGATCGATGGACCAGTGGAACCGGTCACCGGCATCTAGTGGATCACGCCGCACGGGTAACCAAGCCCGCATCACGTGCCGTCCATCACCGGTGGCTGTGATACTGGTTCGTTGCCGTTGCGGTTCGCGGCGGGGACGGGATTCCCGCCGCCGGCACGCAGGCCCGATCTCAAATCCTGCACAGCTCCGTGGGTATGCTGCCGCGCCCTCCCGAAGGCCCGCCGCAGCGGTGTCGCCAGGGGTTGCCGGACTGCGCACATGAACCGCGAAACGATGGAGTTCGACGTCGTGATCGTCGGTGGCGGGCCTGCCGGGCTCGCGACCGCGATCCACCTGGCCGACCTCGTGGCGAAGCACAATGCCGCTGTCGAAGGTGGCGCGCCCGGCGAACCGCTCGCACCCGAGATCGTGTTGATCGAGAAGGGCAAGGAGGTCGGCTCGCACGCGATCTCCGGCGCGGTCATGGACCCACGCGGGCTCGACGAGCTGATCCCTGACTGGCGCACGCGCGGCGCCCCGGTCGAGGCCGAGGTCACGAAGGACTATGCGCTGTGGCTGACGGAAGGCGGCGGCTTCAAGTTCCCTCTGACGCCACCGCCGCTGCGCAACCACGGCAACTACGTCGTCAGCTTGAACAAGCTGGTGCGTTGGCTCGGCACGGTCGCCGAAGCGAAAGGGATCCAGGTGTTCCCCGGTTTCCCCGGCAGCAAGCTGCTGCGGGAGGGCAGCCACGTGCGCGGGGTGCAACTGCAGGACGCCGGCGTCGACAAGCACGGCCAGCCGAAGGGCTCGTTCGAGCCGGGTGCCGAGCTGCGCGGCAAGCTGACGATCCTCGCCGAAGGCAGCCGCGGTTCGCTGACCAAGAAGCTGGTCCGCGATCTGCGACTCGAGGGTGAACACCCGCAGGTCTACGGGATCGGCGTCAAGGAGGTCTGGGAGGTTCCCGCCGGACAGTGCCCGCCAGGGCTCGTCGTGCACACGATGGGCTACCCGCTGAAGGGGGACGCGTTCGGCGGCGGCTGGGTCTACGGCATGGCACGCACGCCGGAAGGGAAGGACCTGCTCTCCGTCGGGTTCGTCGTCGGGCTCGACTACAAGGACCCGACCCTCGACGGGCATCGCCAGTTCCAGCTCTACAAGCTGAACCCGCGGATCCGCGCGTTCCTGCAAGGGGGCAAGATGATCAGCTACGGCGCGAAGAGCCTGCCGGAAGGCGGGCTGTATTCGATCCCGAAGCTGTACGGCGATGGGTTCCTGTTGGTCGGGGACACCGCCGGGCTGCTGAATGCGATGCGGCTGAAGGGGATCCACCTGGCGATCCGCAGCGGCATGCTCGCGGCGCAGACGGCGTTCGAGGCGCTGCGCAGCGGCGACTTCAGCGCCGCGACGACGCGCACGTACGACGAACGGTTCCGCGCCGACTGGTCGCACCGCGAGATGCGGCAGGGGCGCAACTTCCACCAGGGGTTCCACTCCGGTCGCCTGATCGGACTGCTCAATGCCGGGTTCGCGACGCTGTTCGGCGGACGCGGGCTGTTCTGGCGCGACAAGCTGCCGACCAAGGCAGGGCACGAGTACATGCAGACGCTCGCGCAGTACCACGGCGGTCAGAAGCCGGCGAAGCCGCGCCTGCCGGACGAGGGCGTGCTGACGTTCGACAAGCTGACCGACGTCTACGCCAGCGGCACGAAGCACGAAGAGGATCAACCGTGCCACCTCGTCGTCACCCAGCCGGACATCTGCACGACGCGCTGCACGCAGGAGTACGGCAATCCGTGCCAGCACTTCTGTCCGGCTGCGGTGTACGAAATGGAGCCGGATCCGCAGGGCGAGCTGCGGCTCAAGATCAACGCCAGCAACTGCGTCCACTGCAAGACCTGTGACATCATGGATCCGTACCAGGTCATCGACTGGGTGACGCCCGAGGGTGGCGGCGGGCCGCAGTACCAACTGCTCTGACGCGCCTCCGCCGCACCCGTTGGTGGTCCGGTCGCGAACGCGGTCAGCCAGCGCGGCGAGCGGCGGCGTGGGACGAAACAGGAGCGCAGCCGCCGGCCGGCCCAGGCGTTCCAACTCCCCGGGTTCCTTCGGCGTTGCCGAACGCAGCAGGGCTCCTCTCCCAGGCTGCGTTCGCTGGCTTCCGGCACGGCGGCTGTCTCCACACGGACAAGGGAACGAGAACCCCCGAAACGGGCAGAAAAACTGCCGGTAGTTTGAAAGAAGTCGCGCGCTGCTGTTAGGGGAGTACGTGCGGAGCGAGCTGCGCGCAGTGGCCGGGCGGACGTTCGACCTGGTCGTGGTGGGTGGCGGGATCCACGGCGTCGCGGTCGCGCGCGAGGCAGCGCTGCGCGGCGCCAGCGTCGCGGTCGTCGAGCAGGAGGACTTCGGCGCGCTGACCAGCTCCGCGAGCTCCCGGCTCGTGCACGGCGGCGTGCGCTATCTGGCGCAGGGCAGGATTGGCCTAGTCCGCGAGGCGCTGCACGAGCGGGAGCGGCTGCTGCGGCTGGCGCCCCATCTCGTACGCCCGCTGCCGATGTTGATGCCGTTCTTCGCCGACGGGCCGGGGCGGCGCTGGCTCGTCCGGCTCGGCCTGGAGGCCTACTGGTGGCTTGCGGGACGCAGCACGCTGCCGCCGGCGCGGTCGCTCGGTCCGGACGATTGCCGCCGCGCATTCCCGTCGTTGCGCACCCGCGGGCTGCGCGGCGGGATCCTGTTCTTCGACGGTGTGACCGAGGACCAGCGCCTCGTGCTCGCGGTCGCACTCGCCGCCGCGGCGGCCGGGGCGGTGCTCGTCAACCACGCCGAGCTGGTCGGGATCCGCGGCACGCAGCTCGTCGTGCGTGACCGCCTGCGCGACGAAGAGCAGCCGCTCGCCGCCCGCCAGATCGTCAACGCGGCCGGTCCGGCGCTCGACCACGTGCGCCGTCGCCTGGGGATCGACGCACCGGACCTGGTGCGCACGACGCGCGGCTCGCATCTCGTGTTGGATCCGCTCGACCAGGAGACCGCGCTGGCTGCGTTCCTGCCGGACCGGCGGATCCAGTTCGTCGTGCCGCACCGCGACGGCACGATCTGCGGCACGACCGACGTCGACGACGACTACGACGCGGCCGGCCCGCGCGTGCCGCCGGCCGACCGGAGCTACCTCCTCGCGGCGCTCACCTGGCTGCTCGAGCAGCCGGTCGCGCCGGAGCGGGTGCGGTTCGCCTACTCCGGCTGGCGCGCGCTGCCGAACCGGCAGGGCGTACCAGGCGCGATCGGGCGTGAGTCGGTGCTCGTCAGTGAGCGCTGCGCCGCCGGGCCGGTGCACTCGATCGTCGGTGGCAAGTTGACGACGCATCGCGCGCTCGCCGAACGCGCGGTCGCGCGCTGGCTCGGGCTCGCCGGAGCGTCGCCGACGCGCACGTTGCCGCTCCCTGGCGGCAGCGGACCTGCGCTGGTCGACGATCCGCTGTGGTGGCGGCATGGTTCGCGCTGCCACGCGATCCGCGCGCTGGCGCGCGATGCGGAGGACTTGCAGCCGCTGTGGCCGGACCGCGATTTCCTCGGCGTCGAAGTGCGCGCCGCCGTCGAGCTCGAAGGGGCCGCGACGTTCACCGACCTGGTGCTGCGCCGGCTGTTCCACAGCCAGGGCCCGCCGCTCGATGCGGCGCAGCTGCGTCCGGTGCACGAGCGCTTCCTGCGGGAGCAACCGGCCGGCGCGCGCAGCTTCGCCGAAGACTTCGCGGCGCTGCAGGCGGTCGTGCACAGGCTGCAGGGCACGGAGGTCCCCGTTGCGCGCACCTGAGCTGCCGGACGAGGTCGTGTGGTGCAACACGCAGGTGCCACACTCGATCGAGCGCGATCTGCGCGGCTGCGTCGGCGTGCTGTGGTTTTCGAGCGCGGCATCGATCCACTGCCGCGGCGCGCTGCAGGTGCTGCAGACGCTGGCGCTGCGCTTCGCCGGCCGGCAGGTCGCGATGCTCGGCCTGCTGTCGTCGGAGCATTCCGCCGAACAGGATCCGGAGCTCGCGGCGTTGCTGCTCGCGCAACTCGGTGTGCAGCATCCGTTCGGGATCGATCGCGGCGGCGCGGCGCGGCGGCTGTTCGGTTGCGAGGCACTCCCGACCCTGCTGCTGCTCGACGCGGAGGGCACGATCCGCTACCGCGGCGCCGGCGAACCGGACCCGGGACGGATGGCGGCCGCGATCGAAGCGCTGCTGTACGAGGGTTTCGCCGCCGGCACGCTGCGCGCCGCCATGGCGCCGGTGGAGCTCGAGGCGGTGCCGGCGAGTCCGGACGGGCTGCGTTTTCCATCCGGCATCGCGCACGATGCGATCCGCGACTTGCTGTGGATCGCCGACAGCGGCAACCATCGGATCGTCGCCGTGCATTCGCGCAGCGGGCGCATGGTCGCGGTGTTCGGCACCGGAATGCCCGGGGCCGGGGACGGCACCGCCACCGAGGCGACGTTCTGCTCGCCGCGTGGCCTCGCGCTGCTGGCCGGCGCGGTCTACGTCGCCGACAGCGCGAACCACTGTGTGCGGCGCATCGATCCGGACAGCGGCATCGTCACGACGGTCGTCGGACGCGGCGAACCGACGTTCGATCTGCTCGGCGGCAACCATGGCCGCGACCAGGGGCTCTGCTGGCCGCTCGCGCTCGCGGCCGATGGCCCGGAGCTGTGGCTGGCGAACGCCGGCACGCACCAGATCTGGCGCGTCGATCCTGCGCTCGGCATCGCGCTGCCGTGCGCCGGCACCGGTAGCCATGGCCACGGCGATGGGGATGCGCAGATCGCAGGGCTGGCGCACCCGTGCGCACTCGTGCGCCAACGGGACGCGTTGCTGTTCCTGGATGCCGAGACCGGTTCTCTGCGCGAGCTCGCGCTGGATGGGATGCGGGTCGGGACGCGGCTGCGCGGCCGGTTCGAGTTTCCGCGTGGCCTCGCGCTGGCAGGCGACCGCGTCTACGTCGCCGATGCCTGGCGCAGTGAAGTCGTCGCCTGCGACGGAGCGCAGGGCGCTGCGCTGCTGTCGGCAGCGGACGGGCTGCTCGGACCGGAAGCCCTCGCGACCGACGGCACGACGCTGTGGATCGCTGACGCGCTGGCGCATGCGATCCACGCGCACGACCTGGAGCACGGCACGACGACGCGACTGACGCTGTCCGGGCTGCCAGCCGCCCGTCCTCGCCACCGCGGCCGTGCCACGCTGCGCGCCGATGCGGAGGTCGAGCTGCGCCTCACGCTGCCGCTGCCGGCCGCGGCGCGCTTCGCCGATGGCGTGCCGCCGCAAGTCGCGTTGCACAACACTCGCGGTCGTCCGCTGTGGGCGCCGTTGCAGCTGACGGCCGATCTGGCACAGGAGCAGGCTGTGTTGCGTGGCCTGCCGACTGGCGCGGCCGGCCCTGGAACGATCGCTGCTCGCGTCCTCTACGCGACACAGCACGAGTCGGTGACGCTGCTGCACCGGCAGGTGTTCGAAGCGGAGCTGGAGCTCGAACTCACCGCCGACGGCCCGTTGCGCGCGGAGTGTTGATCCCGCACCTACTCCTGCGGCAGGCGCTTGAGCTTGTCGTACAGCGTCGAGACTGCGATCCCGAGCAGCTTCGCGGCACGGCGGCGGTTGCCGCCGACCGCCGTCAAGACGCGCAGGATGTACTGCCGCTCGTTGCCGGCCAGCGTGTCGAAGCGCAGATCGGCGCCCGGCTCGTGTTCGCGGATCTCCGGTGGCAGATGGCGTGGCGCGATCGGCTCCTGTCCGGCGAGCGCGGCGGCGTTCTGCACCACGCGCTGCAGCTCCCGGAGGTTGCCCGGCCATGTGTAGGCGACCAGCAGTTGCTGCGCCGGCCCGGTGAGCTGCCGCGGGGTCTCCCCATGACCGGGACCGAGTTTGCGCAGCACCAGTTCGGCCAGCGCCAGGATGTCATCGGGATGGTCGCGCAGCGCCGGCACGTCGATCCGGATGCCGGTCAGCAGCTCGGCGAGCGCGGGCCGAAGGTGCGGGCCATCCGCGGTCATCTCGGACGGGACCTGCTCGGCCGCGACGACGAGGCGGAGCTCGAGCGGCAGCGCCGCCGATGCACCCGGCACGAGCAGGTTGCCGCGCGAGAGTGCCTGCGCGAGACGATCCTGGACCGCGATCGGCAAGAGCTCCGGTGAGTCGAGGAACAGCGTGCCGCGGTTGGCGCGCAGCAGGGCCGGACCGCGCGCGCCGAGCGGCAGCAGGCGCTGCCGCTGCGAGGCGCCGAACAGCTCCTCGTCGGCCCGATGGGTCGGCACCATGCTGCAGAAGAACGGCACGAACGGTCCATCCGCCAGCTCGCTCTGCGCGTGCAGGCTGCGCGCCAGCAGCTCGCGTTCCGTGCCGTCGGGGGCGACGAAGTAGACCGGCAGCATGTGCTGCGCCGCCGCCGTGATCGCGTGGCGCGTCTCGTGCAGGCGCCGGCTGGCGAGCAGCATCTCGTGTCCCGGGTGCAGCGCTTCGCGCATCCGTGCCAGCTCGGCCTCGAGCGCTTCGCGGCGCCGGACTTCAGCCAGGCGCGCGCCGATCAGCTCTGCCAGCAGCCTGCCCTGCGCGAGCAGCGACTGCCCCGGCGGGGCGTGCGGCTTCGGCTTCGTCAGCAGCATTCCGGCCGGCGGCGATCCGCCGAGTGGCAGCAGCAGCACGTCGTCGGTGTCGCGGCGCAGGATCGTCGCCTGCTCGCAGCCGGCGAATTCGTCGAACAGCCGCTCGCCGACCTGCAGCGGGGCGGGCTCGCCGCCGAGGCGCGCGCTCGCGAGCACACGTGGATCCGTCTCCGGCGCGAACTCGGCGATCAGCCCCTCTTCGTGCTGCAGCGCCTGCAGCACCGCGCGCAGCGCGACCGAACTCACACCGCTCGCGCTCTCCTCGTCGCGGAGCAGCGGGATCAACACGCTTGCGCTCAGCGGTTCCCCCTCGGAGGACTCCTGTGTGAGCTGCTCGCGCTCGCGCACGGCCGTGTCGCTGTCGGGGCTGACCTCGACCTCGGGGGCCTGGTCCGCGATCACGAGCTCCGCACGCGTGCCGCCCAAGGTCAGCGCCATCCCCGGCACGAGCTCCCCCTGGCGCTGGATCCGGCCGCGGACCAGGGTCGGATTGGTCCCACCCAGATCTCGGAAGCGCAGCTTCAGCCCGTCCCGCTCGATCCGCAGGTGGTGCCGGCTGACCATCGGGTCGAGGATCTGGATCTCGCAGTCCTCGGCCCGCCCGACGATCCATGGCCCGTCCCCGTCCAGCCGATGGCGGACCCCGGCCGGTCCGCGGTGGACCAGCAGCACCGGCACACCGGGCCGATCCAGGATCTCTCGCTTGCTCGAGCTCACCTTCGAGGCGGCGCATGCTAGCGCAGGGGGGTCCAACCCGTTCGATTTTCGGAATTCCTGCGTCCAGCCTGGTTGACGCCGGGCCCGACGTTCGGTGGAATCCCGCCACCCTGTGGGAGGTTCGGCGGGTCCAAGTCCGTGGCGCCCTGCATCGCACGGCACGGCTCAACCCCTCTCCACCAGCCGCCGATAGGCGCCTCCGTGGCCGCTTTCCTAGGAGCGGGCGCCCTGGCCCTGGCGATCGCCGCCGCTGCCGCCGCCGCGGCGCTGCTCTGGTACTGCGCGCGACGGCGCCGCCGGGGCGAGGCCGCCCGCCGCGATCCGCCGGAGGTCATCGCGCTGGTCACGGCGCTGCGCGCGCACTGTGACGAGCACCACCCCGGCGTCCGCGTGCGCGGGCTCGTCCCGGCGCGCGGTGGCGTGTTGATCCGCGTCGACGGGCAGGACACGGTCATCCCGATCGCGCATCTGCTGCGACAGGTCGAAGCGTTCCCCGAGGCATTCGCCGAGATCGTGGCGCACCTGGTCGAGCAGATCCGGGTCGAAGCGCTGGATCGCATCGACGACCACAGGTTCCTCGACGTCTTCCCGGATCTGCTGCCGCAGCTGAAGACGACCGAGTGGCTGCGTGACCACAGCCCGCCGTTTGGGGACTCGGCGCTCGTGCACAAGGCGCTCGGCGCGGATCTGATCGCCTGCTACGTCATCGACGGACCGTCGGCGATGCTGTTCGTCTGCCAGGGACACCTGCGTCGTTGGGGGCGCAGCGTCGAAGACCTGCACGCACTCGCGATGCGCAACCTGCGCGCGCGCGGTGGCATTCCGCTGCCGGGCGCGCGTGATCCGGTCCTGCTGCACACCGGTGACGGCTACGACGCCGCGCGTGTATTGCTGCTCGATCCCAACCAAGGGGATGGCCTGCTCGTCGCCGTTCCGGAGAAGAACACGCTCTGGCTCGCGCACGGCGGCGACGTGGATCTCGCCGAGCTGATGCAGGACAACGCGCGGCAGAGCCGCGCGTCGTCGTTCCCGGTGTCGCCGCACCTGTATCGGATGCAGGAGGGACGGCTCGCACGCGTCGAGGCGGCCGACGAACCGCCGCCGCGCCGGCGCGCCCCGGCGGCGCTCATGCGCTAGCCCGCATCATTCGCGAACCCCTGCTGCGAACGGCGCAGCATCGCGCACCGCCCGCCTCCTGGCGGCGGCTTACGCCGCCAGGAGGCGGGCTTGGCTTCGTCAGCGCGTCAGCCGCTTCCCTGCGGCGGGGCTTTGGCCCCACCTCGGTCGCGGCCGCCGCGCTTCCTCGCCCTGCGCGCGCTGCGACCGTTCTCGCGACGGGCTTCACGAATGATGCGGGCTAGTCCGCAGCGCTCCGCCTGCGCAACTCAGAGGCTGTTCCCAAGTCCCCGCTGCGTTCGGCCGGCTGCGGCGGCCGCCGGACTGCGTCGCGCCTCCTCG
>CAZABP010000017.1:0-86349 GCA_964483245.1 uncultured candidatus Brocadiaceae bacterium
GCGGCCCGCCGCATGCGCGGCGGCCGCTCGCAGGATCGCGGCGCAGAGGGGATTCCCCGCTGCGCCGCGCCGCGTTCAGGGCCGGACGAGCCGGATCGCTTCGCCGCGCGGCAGCGCCACGGCGTCGGCGACCCGGAGCTGCGCCGCTTCGGCGGCGGCATGCCAGCGGGCCAGCCGCGCAGCACCGGCTGATTGCGTGCGCGGATCGTGCTCGAGACACAGGACCCACAGTCCATGCCCAGCACCGGTCAGCACCGCGAGCTCGGCGAGCCATTCCGGCTCCGGCTCCGCCGGTGCAAGCCAGCGGCGGTCGAAGTACAGCTCGCGCGGCGCCCCGGCGAACTGCGTGCGGTAGTGCAGCAGTCGCTGGCCGGCGGCTTCGACGAGAGGTCGCCGCTCCCAGGGGCCTTCGGCGCGGGATGCACCGTAGAACGGCACCCGGCTGAAGCCGTGAACCCACAATGCGTCGTCAGGCTGCAGGCGGGGACGCAGCGCTTCGAGCGCGGCCACGCGCGGATCCTGCGGGTGCAGGTCGTCGAGCAGATGGCCGGCGGCGAGCATGCGTCCGGTGTGGACGGCGGCCAACAGCAGGAGCAGCGCTCCGGCGGCGAACTGGAGCCACCGGCGTTGCAGCCAGCCGGCCGCGACGTCGAGCAGGATGCCTGCGAGCAGCAGCATCGGCGCGAGCAGGATCGACATCTGGCGTTCGGCACCGCCGAACGGGTGCAGGCGGACGAAGCCGAGCAGGGCGAGACTGCCTGCGAGCAACAGCGCCAGCAGCGCGATCCCGCGGCGGGCGCGCGTAGCCCGGGCCGCGATCCAGCCGGCGATCAGCAGCGCCGGCAGGAGCGGGACTGCAATCGCGGCCGGCAACTCCGGCGCGCCGAGCAGCGCGCGTGCCGTGCCGGACAGGCCGCGCGCGAGGAACTGGTGCCACGGTTCGCCCGGTTGCAGCACCCATTCCTCGAGGTGCAGGAACAGCGCGCCCGGCCGCATCAGCGACCACAGGATCGCCAGCGCCGCGATGCCCGCCGCCGCGAGCAACAGGTCGACGCGAAAGCTCTGCCTGGCGGCCAGGATGCGGCTGCGCGCCCGGAGTACCGGATCGACCAGCAGCAGGCAACCGGTCGCGGCGACGGCCGCGATCCCGGGCAGCGCTGCTGCCCACAGCATCGCAACTGCGGCGACCGCAGCGAGAATCGCGATCCACCGCTGCCAACGGGGAATCGCAGGCGGTTCTTCGAGCAGACGGACCCAAATGCCGATCCACACCCAGGTTCCCAGGTGCGCGAGGGCGTAGCTGCGCACGACGATCCCGAGCGTGACGTGCAGCAACGACGTGGCCAGCAACAGGCTCAGCAAGTGAGCGACGCCGCGCCGCAAGCGCAGACTCCGCGCTGCCACGAACACCGCGAACGGCGTCAACGCGGCGGCCAGGATCGACAGCGAGCGCGCTGCGAGCGGTGGTGCCCCGGCCTCGGTCAGCGGCCGCAGCAGCAGGTACGACAGCGGCGGGTGCGCATCGGTCCGGACTTCGGCGAGGAACCCGCCGAACGGCTGCATCTCGGCGAACAGCACATGCCAGGTCTCGTCGTAGCCGAGCCGGTACGGCAGCTGGAGGAACGCAAGGCCGATGCCGAGCAACGCAGCGAGCGCGAGCTGCGCGAGCAGGTCCGGGCCGTGGAGTGCGTCGTCGCGGCTGGCGTGCATCGCAGGCCGGCAGCGAACCGCAGCGCGGGACCGGGTGCAAGCAGGATGCGGCACCGGTGAAGCCACCCCGCGTTGCGATCCTCGGCGCCGGGATCACCGGATTGGCCACCGCGCGCGAGCTGCTGCGCGGCGGTGCGCAGGTCGAGCTGTTCGAGGCGGCGGCGGGTGAAGGCGGCCTCGCCGGCACCGTGCAGCACGCGGAGTTCGCATTCGATCACGGGCCACACGAGCTGGTCACCGACGATCCGGCGCTGCTCGCGCTGCTGCACGAAGTCGCTGGCCCGGACCTGCTGCGCGTGCGCAAACGGACCGCGCAGTTCTTCGAGGGGAAGATGCTGCGCTATCCGTTCAAGATCGGCGACGTGCTGCGGGGGATCCGCCCGGGTCTGCTACTACGCGTGCTGTTCGAAGTCGGGCTCGTGCGGCTGCGCAACCTGTTCGCGCGTCCACGCGACGACTCGTTCGCGAGCTGGACGCGGGCGCGGTTCGGGCCGACGTTGTGGCGGATCTACTTCGGGCCGTACACGCAGAAGGTCTGGGGCGTCCCGCCGGAGCAGATCGATGCGAGCACGGCGCAACACCGGATCGCCGTGGATTCGCTGAGTGAGCTGGCGCGGCGGGCGCTGCGGTTCACGTTCGGGCGCGCCGAGCGCCACCATCGCACGCATGACGAGTTCCTGCCGACATTCCTGTACACGCGCGGCGGGATCGGCACCCTGCAGCGGAGGCTGCGCGCCGAGGTCGAGCAGCGGGGCGGCCGGCTGCGGTTCGGCGCGCGCGTGACCCGCCTGCGGTCGGATGGCGTGCGCGTGCACGGGATCGAGTGCAGCGATGGAACCGCCGAGGGTGGGTTCGACGCGGTCGTGTCGACGCTTCCGCTGCCGGTCCTCGTGCAGCTCGCGCTGCCGGACGAAGCAGCCGCGCTGCTGCGGGGGCACCCGCTCGCGTTCCGCGGGTTGTTGTTCGTGTTCGTCGCTCTCGCCCAACCGCAGGTGACCGAGCACCACTGGATCTACTTCCCGGGCGCCGACGTCCCGTTCCAGCGCTGGACCGAGTTCGTGCACTTCGAGGCCGGCATGTGCCCGCCCGGCACGACCGGGCTCGCGTTCGAGCTGGCCGCCGATCCCGGGGATCCGCTGTGGCAGCGCAGTGATGCAGAGCTGGTGGCGCTGTGCCTCGAGCACGCGGCGCGCCTGGCGCCGCTGCGCCCCGACGCGCTGCTGCACAGCCATGTCGCGCGTGTGCCTTGTGCGTATCCGCTGCAGACGCGCGGCTATGCCGCGCATGCGGACGCCCTGCTCGACGCCGTCGCGCGGCTCGAAAACCTCGTCTCGCTCGGCCGCCAGGGGCTGTTCCGCTATTGCAACCAGGACGAGTGCCTGGCGATGGCGCTCGAAGTCGCACCGCGCCTGCTCGCCGGGGAACGCGGGATCCGCTACGGGCGGCCATCCACGTGGCGCGGCGCCCACGCGGAACCGGCTCCGGTCTGATGTACCCGTGGGCCTGACAGAATGGCGCGACCAAAGGGGTCAGACCCCTTTGGTAGCGTCAGGGGAGGCGGAGCTCGCCGTCGCCGATGTGGACTGCGCTGCCGCCGACGCGCGTCATCGTGATCTGGCCGCCCTCGACGTCGACCAGCGCGCGGACCCTGCCGGGACGGCCGATCTCGATGCCTTGCTCGATCCACGCCTCGGCCGTCGGAGCTGCGAGCAGCACGTTCTCGAACACGAGGTAACTGGCGAGGCAGCCGGCGGCCGAACCGGTGACCGGGTCTTCGCCCGGCGTGACGGTCCCGAACCAGACGTGCCGCGCGTGCACGGCGCACTCAGGATCTTCGGTCTCCTGCGTGAACGCGTAGATCATGTCGGTGCCGCACAGCTCGGCGACCTGCGCACACAGCCCCGGGTTCGGCGCCAGGCCACGGATCGTCCGCAGGTCCGCGAGCGGCACCATCAACCACGGCACGCCGGTGTCGACGACGCGCGCCGGCAGGTCCGCGGCTCCCAGGCGCGCCAGCGGCACGCCGAGCGCATCGGCGAGCAGCTCGCGGTGTGCGAACGCCGGCGCGAACGACGGCATCCGCTGCGTCATCAACACCGCGCGCACCTCGCCATCGCGGACCTCGATCTCGACCGGCAGCACGCCGGCGGCGAGTTCGCCGAGCACCTTGTTCAGCCCATCGCGCAGTTGGTAACGACCCGTCGCGGCGAGCACGAAGTGCGTCCCGACGACCGGATGCCCGGCCAGCGGGAGTTCGCGATCGACCGTGAAGATCCGCAGCCTTACCGCCGCCCGCGCCTCGCGCGGCGGCAGCACGAACACGGTCTCGCTGAGATTCATCTCGCGCGCGATCGCCTGCATCGTGCGGTCGTCGAGCCCGTGCGCATCCGGGAACACGGCCAGCGGGTTCCCGCCGAACGGCCGGTCCGTGAAGACGTCGACGCGGTGATAACGCCAGGTCGGCATGGCCGGCGATCATCGCCGATCGGCGCGCCGTTTCCTCGCGGCACGCTCCCGCGGCTACACCAACCCCGCCGCGATCGCGGCGCCGAGCAGCACCAACATCCAACCGACCAGCAGGTGGATCGCCTGCAGCGTGACCTTCTGCACCAGCCGTGCCCCGAGCCAGCTGCCACTGAACGCAGCCAGAGTCCCGATCAGCAGTTCCGGCCAGACCTCGAGCAGCCCAGCGAACCGCGTCACGCCATAGACCGGCAGGCGCGCCAGATCGATCAGCACCGCGCACAGGATCCCGGTCGCCAGGAACACCTCCTTGCGCAACCCGAGCCGGATCAGGAACGCGCTGCGCAGCGCCCCCTGGTGGCCTGAGATCCCGCCCAGGAAACCGGACAGCGCGCCACCGAGCGGCAGCCACTTGCGGCCGAACGCGATCTTCCCGGTCCGCGGATGCAGCTCGAACAGCGCGAAGAACAGCACGAGTCCGCCGACCGCGAGCCGGTCCGCCGTGATCGGGAACGTCTGCTCGCCGAGCGACCAGGTCGCGAGCCGCTCGCTCTCCGACAACCAGTCCAGCACCAGAGCCCCGGCGAACGCCGCCACGATCCCCGGCAGCCCGAACCGCAGCACGATCCCCCACTCTGCGTGGCGCCCGAGCAGCCCGGTCTTGAACAGGTTGTTGGCCAGATGCACGACCGCGGTCGCCCCGACCGCGAGCGGGATCGGCAGGAACAGCGCGAACGCCGGCAGCAGGATCGTTCCGAGCCCGAACCCCGAGAACAGCGTCAAGCCGGCCGCGACGAACGCGACGACTGCGATCAGCAGCACGCGCTCATCCCAGGCAGTCGCGCAGCGCGCGCGCCACGAACACCGGCGTCACCTTCTTGCGCCACGCCACTTCGTGATCGGTGTTGTCCATCGGCCGCGCCGTCTTGAACGCCGCCTGCGCCGCGGCCTCGATCAGCTCCTCGCTGGCCCGCTGCCCGCGCAGCAGCGCCTCCGCTTCGGTCGCCGGCAGCGGGCGGCTGCCCGCGCCGCCGATCCGGATCCGCGCCTCGCGGATCACGTCGCCGTCGAGCCACACGCAGGCCCCGACCCCGAGCACCGGGAAGTCGAACGTGCCGCGCCGCCGCAGCTTGCGGTACGACGCGCGCCAGCCGTCGATCGCCGGCAGGTGCACCTCGGTCAGCAGCTCGTCTGGTCGCTTGGTCAGGTAGTCGATCCCGTCGTCGCGATACAGCGCATCCACCGGCACGCGCCGCTCGCCGCGCGCGGAAACCAGCGTCGCTTCGGCGCCGAGCGCCGACAGCAGCGGCGCCGTGTCGCTCGACTGCACGGCCCAACAGCGCGGGCTGCCGGGTGCGACCCAACAGATCGCGCCGTCCTTCTTCATGCAGAACGAGATCGACTCGCGCCACTCGAAGGTCTGGTCGTAGTACGTGCAGCGCGTGTCCAACATCAGGTTGCCGCCGAGCGTCCCCATGTTGCGCAAGAGCGGCGTCGACACGACCCGTGCCGCTTCCGCGACTGCGGCGTAGTCGGCGCGCAGCGCGGGTTCCTGTTCGACCGCGCGCAGCGTCGTCATCGCACCGAGCGTGATCCCTTCGCGCGCCGAACCGCGCATGCCGCGCAGCTCCGCGATCCCGGCCAGCGCGATCACGTCGCTCGGGGTCTGATGGCGCCGTTTCATGTTGGGCCACAGGTCGGTGCCGCCGGCGACGAACATCGCCGCCGGTCCGACGTCGGCTGCGATCCGCGCCGCTTCGGCCGCCGTCGCCGGACGGTGGTAGCGGAACTTCGGCAGACGCAGCATCAGCGACGCTCCTCGACGAGTGGTTCCTCTTTGCCGGTGCCGCCCTGCCATGGGGTGCGGATCCGGCTCGGCTCCGGCCACGTGACCGGCGGCATCGCCGCCGGTCCGATCCGCGCCGGCTTGCCCTTCGCCAGCAGCTGCAGCCCGGCGAACACCTTCTCCGGCGTCACCGGGATCTCGTCGACGCGCACGCCGGTCGCGTCGAACACCGCATTCGCGACCGCCGGCATGATCGGCAGCAGCGGCCCCTGGCCGACCTCCTTCGCGCCGAACGGCCCGTTCGGATCCGGATCCTCGACGAGATACGTGACGACCGGCGGCATCTCGTGCGTCGTCGGGCTCTTGTACTCGAGCAACGAAGGGATCTTGTGCACGAAGATCCGCTGCCCCTCGTGCTTGCGGTCCCGATACGCCATCTCCTCCATCATGGCTTCGCCGAGACCCATGTAGACCGAGCCTTCGACCTGCCCGATCGCGAGCGCCGGGTTGATCGCGCGCCCGAGGTCGTGCGCGACCCAGATCCGCTCGACGCGGTAGATCCCGGTGTCGAGATCCACGTCCACCTCGACGATCGCAGCGCTGTAGCTGTACGACGGACTCGGGCCGACGCCGCCCCCCTTGAACCGCGCCGCGCTGCGCGGCGGCGTGTACGACCCGGTCGACCCGATCGTGCCGAAGCGCGACTCCGCCTCGACGATCGCCTCGGCGAACGTCATCCCGGTCGCCGGGTCGGCCGCGTGGAACACGCGCCCATCGGCGAATGCGATCTCCCCCGGCGGCACGCCGAGCTTCTCGGCGGCGCCGCGCGCGACGATCTGCCGCGCGCGCTCGGCCGCTTCGAGCGCGGCGTTGCCGCTCATCAGCGTCACGCGGCTCGAGTAGCTGCCGAGGTCGACCGGGGTCAGGTCGGTGTCGGCCGTGACCACGCGCACGTCCAACGGATCGATCCCGAACACCTCGCCGACGACGTAGGCGAGCACCGAATCGGAGCCCTGCCCGATGTCGGTCGAGCCGCAGAACACCGTGACCAGCCCGGAGCGGTCGAGCTTCAGTTGCACGCCGCTGTGCGGCATGCCGTTCCAGTAGATCGGGAGCCCGGCACCGGACAGGTAGCTCGAGCAGGCGAGCCCGAGCCCGCGTCCGCGCGGCAGCTTGCCGCGGCGCTCGCGCCAGCCGGAACCCGCGACGACCTTCTCGATGCAGGTGCCGAGCCCCATCGAGCCGACCCGCAGGAAGTTCGCCGTCAGCGCGTGCGCCGGCGCCAGGTTGCGCAGCCGCACGTCGGCCGGGTCGAGGCCGAGATCGCAGGCGACCTTGTCGAGCTGCACTTCGAGCGCGAAGCGCGGCTGCGGCGTGCCGTGCCCGCGCTTGGGTCCGCACGGCGCCTTGTTGGTGAACCAGCGCGCGCCACGGAACCAGTAGTTCGCGACCTTGTAGGTCACCGTCTGCAGGGCACCGGTGTAGAACGTGCTGGCGACGCCGTACGACCCGTAGCCGCCACCATCGAGGTGGCTCTCGAAGTCGAGCGCCTGGATCTCGCCGGTCTTGCTGACGCCGATCCGCGAGCGCATCAGCACCGGATGCCGGCCGCGGTGGCACCAGAACACTTCCTCCCGCGTCAGGCAGATCTTGACCGGCCGGCCGGTCAACATGCTCATGCGCGCGGCCGCGATCTCGTGGTTGAACGGATCGCTCTTGCCGCCGAACCCGCCGCCGTTGGGGATCGCGATCACACGGATCCGCCAGGCCGGCAGCGCCAGCACTCTCGCCAGCGCGCGGTGCAGGTAGTGCGGCGTCTGCGTGCTGCTCCAGATCGTCAGCTTGCCGTCGTGGTCGAACTGCGCCAGCGACGCATGCTGCTCCATCGGCAGATGCGTGTTCCCCTCGAAGAAGAACAGGTCCGCGCGCACATGCGCGCTCGCCGCGAAGCCGTCGTCGACGTCGCCGAACTGCAGGTTGATCAGCTTGTGCGCGTTGCCGTGCGGGCCGTAGTCGTGGATCCGCGGCTCGGCGGTCGCGGCGGCTTCGTCGATCGAGCCGATCGCCGGCAGCTCCTCGTAGTCGACGCGCACCAGCCGGCAGGCTTCCCAGGCCGTCTCTTCGTCGACCGCCGCGACCGCGACGACCGGATCGCCGACGAAGCGCACCTTGTCGACGCACAGCGCATGCTCGTCCTGGCTGACCGGCAGGATCCCGAACGGCACCGGCATGTCCGCACCGGTCAGGACCCCATGCACGCCCGGCAGCGCGCGCGCAGCGCTCGTGTCGATGCTGCGGATCCGTGCGTGCGGCAGCGTCGCGCGCAGCAGCTTCATGTGCAGCATGCGTGGCAGCTTCAGATCGTCGGCGAACCGTGTGAGCCCGGCGACCTTGCTGCGCGCGTCGACCTTGCGCAGTGGCTTGCCAATGACACGGAGGTCGTCGCATCCGACGCGCGCGCGGTGCCGGTCACCCTCGCTGTTGGTGCGGAACGGATCAGTGCCCATGCAGCGTCTCCGGGCGCGGCTCCGCCGGCTCGCCGCGCATCCGCGCGGCGGCGAGCTCGATCGCTTCGTAGATCTTCAGGTAGCCGGTGCAGCGGCACAGGTTCCCGGCCAGCTCCGCCTCGAGCGTCGCGCGGTCCGGTTCCGGGTTCTGCGCCAGCAGCGCCTGCGCCGTCAGCAGGAACCCGGGCGTGCAGTAGCCGCACTGCGCCGCGCCGAGATCGGCGAACGCCTGCTGCAGCGGATGCAGCTTCGGGCCGTCGGCCATCCCCTCCACTGTGTGCACGTCCCGGCCGACCGCGTCGAGGGCCAGGACCAGACAGGAGAGCACCGGCGTGCCGTCGACGAGCACAGTGCAGGTGCCGCACTCACCGAGCTCGCAACCGTGCTTCGTGCCGGTCAGATCGAGCTCCTCGCGCAGGACTTCGAGCAGGGTGTGGTGCGGTTCGAACGCGACCTCGTGCGCTTGCCCGTTGATGCGCAGGGTCGTCAGGGTCTTCGCGGGGCCGGACATCGGGGCGGGAGATGGTAGCCAGGGCGCGCGACAGGCACATCGGTTGCATGGCGGCGCGCGCCCTTTCTCCATCCGGAGCCCTGCCGCATGCGGTGCCTGCTGTTCGTGCTGCTGATCCTCTCGCCGATGCCGGCCCAGATCCTGCAGCCCCGGCTCGTGACGGACATCAACCGCCAGCCGCGACCGAACGGGAGCTCACGTCCCGCGACGTTCGTGACGGGAGGCGGCTCGGTCTGGTTCGCGGCCGACGATGCGGTCGCCGGCCGCGAGCTGTTCGTGACGCAGGGGACGACCAGCTCGACGCGCCTTGCGCTCGATCTGGAGCCGGGTGCGGTGGGTTCGGACCCTGAACCGCTCGGGCTGGTCGGGGGACGGCTGCTGTTCCTGTTCCGGCGTGGGAACGACTGGCACTTCGGCAGCACAGACGGCACAGCGAACGGAACGCGCACGCTGCAGCTTGCCGCGCCACCGGGAGCCCCGAACTCCATCGTGCGGGACGTTGCCGTGAGTGGCGGTCGCGCGTGCATCGCGGCGTGGGATGCGAGCGGCGGTCTGGAGCCATGGATCACCGACGGGCAGCAGGCAGCCAGGGTTGCGGACCTGATGCCGGGCTCCTCGGATTCGCGGCCCGAGCAGATGACGGCGGTCGGGAATCGCTGGTTCTTCGTCGCGGATGCGCCGCAGATGGGGCGCGAACTTTTCGTGACCGATGGGACGCTCGCTGGCACGGCGCTCGTCGGTGACCTGCTGCCGGGGCCGTTCAGCTCGCAACCGGATCAACTGCTGGCACTCGGTACGAGGTTGCTGCTCGCGGCGAACAGCCCGGCCTTCGGACGGGAACTGTTCGTGACGGACGGCACGCTGGCGGGCACTGTGTTGCTGGCCGACGTGGCGCCGGGAGCAGCATCGAGCATGCCGGTGTTGCTCGGATTCGCGGGGACGTCGCTCTGTTTCGCTGCAAACGACGGGCAGTCCGGCAGCGAGCTTTGGATCACCGACGGAACCACGCAAGGGACGCGACTGCTCGCGGATCTGAACGCAGGTTCCGCGAGCTCCGCGCCGCAACCTGTGGGGACCGCAGGTGGGGTGGTGTACTTCACCGCGGACGACGGAGTGCATGGCAGTGAGTTGTGGCGCACCGACGGAACAACGAGTGGCACGCGGCTCGTGGCCGATCTGAACTCACCCCAGCTCCCGACCTGGATCACCGCCGCGGCCGCGCTCGGTAACAGGCTCGTGTTCCTCGTCAGGACTGGAACGATCGGTGTGGAACCATGGGTGACGGATGGCACGCCTGCAGGGACAACGTTGTTGCGCGACATCCATCCATCAGGCGACGGATGCCCAAACCCGGAGCTCATGCTCGATCCGACCGGCACGCGCGTGCTGTTCCAGGCGGATGACGGTGTGATCGGCACGGAGCTCTGGGCCACGGATGGCACGAGCGCAGGGACACAGCTCGTCGCGGATCTGCACGCGCCGATGCCGGGCAGGACGGACCACGGCATCGGCTTCGCGAGCAGTGATGGATTGTTCGACTGGTACGGGGAGCTGTTCTTCGCTGCCACTGACGGCATCCGTGGCCTCGAGTTGTGGAGGTCGGATGGCTCCGCAGCGGGTACCCGGCTCGTGGCTGATCTGCGGACGGGATCAGGACACGCACTGCCAGAGTTCTTCGCGTCCCTGCCGAATCGCCTGCTGTTCGTCGCCGACGAAGGTCCTGCTCCGGGCCGCGGTCGGGAGCTGTTCGCCACGGATGGGACCGCCGCGGGAACGCTGCTGCTGCACGACATCTGTCGTCGCGGCACCGGCAACTCCGACCCATCACGTCCTGTCGTGATCGGTCGCCGCGCAGTCTTCACGGCCGACGACCGGGGCACGACGGGTGTCGGGCGCGAGCTGTGGATGACCGACGGAACGATCACCGGCACGCAGCTCCTGAAGGACGTCCGTCCGGGATCCACCGGATCCGATCCAGAGCACTTCGTGCGCATGCGCAACCGCGTCTACTTCAGCGCGGACGACGGAGTGCACGGGCGCGAGCTGTGGGTTACGGACGGCACGCCGGCCGGCACTGGCATGGCCGTCGATCTGCGCAAGGGGCCGGCTGGCAGTGCGCCGTCCCACATCGTCGAGCATCAGGGGCTCCTCTATTTCGCCGCGGACGACGGCGTGCTCGGGTCGGAGCTCTGGCGCAGCGATGGCACATCGATCGGGACGCTCCTGGTGGCGGATCTCGTTCCGGGCGCGTGGTCGTCGCAGCCGAGCAACCTCGCCAGCGCGGGTGGCCGGCTCTGGTTCAACGCAATCGAACCCTCCGGCATCGGGATCTGGACGAGTGACGGGACGCGCGCGGGCACGCGGAAACTGGTGACACCAACGCAGTACGGGGAATCCCTGTTTGCCCACGGGTTCACAGCTCTCGGAACTCATGTCTTCTTCACGGTCGCAGACCATTCCTTTCCGACCGGCAGCGGCGAAGAGTTGTGGATCTCCGATGGCACGCCCGCCGGCACGAGGTTGTTCCACGACTTCATGCCGGGTATCCGCGTCGGCGGGAATCCCGGCGGCTATCTGCGCACCGGCAGCCGCTTCCTGCTGTTCACGGCGAAGACGTTCGAACACGGGCGGGAGCTCTGGCTCGTCGATCGCTCGCTGGCGCCGCCGCTGCGGTTGACTGACCTGAATCCGGGTGCAGCTTCGTCAGGATTCAGCGCCGTCGTGGCGCGCGGCAAGCTGTTCCTGGCCGGCGACGACGGCCGGGTCGGCTCGGAGCTGTGGGTCGTCGACGACATCGGCGCGCATGCAAAACCAGTCGGGCACGGTTTCAGCGCACCATTCCGCGAGCCGCGGCTGGACCTCGACGATCCGGTGCTCGGCGGCGTCGCGACACTGACGCTGAGTGGCAGCGATTCGCTGGCTCCGGGAATCCTGATCGCCGGAGCCGTGCGCCGGCCGATCCCGCTGGGCGCCGGCAGCGAACTCTACGTCGACCCGAACGGTCTCCTGGTCGCCGCGACGTTCACAACCGATGCGAACGGGCGCGCAGTGCTGGCGCTGCCCATTCCTGGGTCGCTCGCTCCGCTTCGTGGCGTGCCGTTCGCGATGCAGGCCTGCATCGCGCCAACGCGCAATCCGCTAGGGTTCGACACGAGCCAGGCGATCTACTTCGCGCTCGGCCATTGAGCGCAGCGCGGGCCGGAGCGCAGCAAGGCTGCGCCCCGGTGTGAGCCCGCGGCTCAGTTCCCCTTCTCGGGTCCGCTCTCAGGCCCGGGCGCCGGCCCGGTCCTCGGTCCGGTGGTCGGCGCCGGCGGAGCGATCTCCGGCGGCTTGACGCCCTGCTGCTCGTGCCACGGCTTCTTCGCGTGCCCGGTGATCGGCCCGAACATGTTCCGGCCGTGCTCCAGCTCGACTTCGACTTCCTCAGCGTCGCCCACACTCACGGTGCAGGCTGTGAAGCCGCCGCCTCAACAGCCGCCGAAGCGGCCGGTGGCGAGCAGCTTCTTCGTCTCCTTGTCGTAGACGAAGAACTTCGGCGACTTCGCGTCCGGTTCGAACGAGTGGTACTCCTCGCCGAGCGTCCCGAAGAAGCGGATCTCCGGTTCGACGGTCACGTTCTGGCCGAGGTGCGAGAAGTCGAACTCGGCGACGAGCGGCGTCCCCCAGTCGACGGTCTCGGATTCGTCGGCGTCGATCTGCAGCGGCGCCATGTTGCCGGCGTGGATCCGGGCCGACTCGCCGCCGCGGCGGACGAGACCGGCGGCGATCTTGTACTTGCCGACCGGGATCAGCTCGCCCCCGGCGGAACGGCTGAGCTCGAACGACAGCTTGCCGTCCTCGCTCGAGATCACGGCGAGCTCGAGATGCCCGCGTGACTTGTAGCCGCTCTTGAGGTTCAGCTTGCCGGTGGGGCCTTCGTACGGCGTGATCTCGAGCTGGCCGCCGTTCTCCGGGATCGACGTGCGGTAGAGCTTGCCGCGCACGTTGAGGACCTCGGAGATGTAGGAGGCGGAGCCGCGGTTGCCGATCGAGATCGCGTCGCGGCCGAAGTCGTCGAACCGACCGTTGTTGTTGAGGTCGATCAGCGCGACCGGGGTGCCGTCGATGCTGCCGCACATTGCGGTGCGCAGGTGATCGCCGGCCGGCACCGGCGTCTCGAACGGCCATTTGCGGAAGGTCTTCTCCTTCAGCGTCACGATGGTCGGCGCAGTATCCTGCGCCACCATCGCCGAACCGAGCAGCAGCACCGGGATCACGGCAGCTCGGGTCAAGGGTCTGGTGTCGAACATGGATTCCTCCAGGGTTCCGGTGCCACCGATCATCGGCGCCTGCCGGCACGAGGCTGGAAAGATAGCGGCCTCAGGGGTCGGCACCGAGCCCCCGACCCGATTCATTTCCCGGCCTCGAGCCGCCGGCGGATGTCGTCGAGGAGTTTCTGGTGCTCTTCGCGGCCGTCGAAGTCGCGCAGGATCGCCGCGAACTCGGCCCTGCCGCGGGCCGGATCGCCCCCGGCGGACAACGTGATCGCGGCAGCCCAGCGGGCCTGGATGCGCGTCCCCTCCGGCAGGTTGGTGGCCTGCGCGAGCCGGTAGGCGAGCTCGGTCGCGGCGGCCTGATCGCCCGACTTGCTGCGCGTCCAGATCAACTGGTAGGCCGCCTCGGAGCCGCGCGGCGACTCGATCCCGAACTCGGCGACGACCTGCTCCAACGCGGTTGCCGAAGCAGCGAAATCGCCGGAGGAGCGGTGGATCATGCCGAGCTGCGTCAGCGCGCGGGCGCGGTCATCCGGCTCGAGCGGGCGCGTCAGCGCAGCTTCGACCACGCGGCGGGCCTCGGCGACTTCGCCGGTCTTGAGATGCATGTTGGCGCGCGCCAGCAGCTCACCGAGCGACAGCGCGTCGAGCTTCTTTGCTTCGACCTGCTCGAGCGCGCGCACGATCGTGTCGACGTCGGTCGGCGCAAGCGCCGCCGGCACCTCGCCGCCGGGCGCATGCGCGGCGCGCACCGGCTCCCGCGCCGCAAAAGCAGTCAGCTTCGCATCGAGGGCCGCGAGCCGGCCGCCGAGCGCGCGGAGTTGCTCGTCGATGCGCAGCCAGGCCGTGCTGTCGGAGTCCGCGCTTCCACGCGGCTGCGTCCAGGACAGGCCGTCCGCGGGAACTGGCTCTTGCGGCACCTGCGCCGGCAGCTCGGCCGCGAACCACAGCCGCTCGAACGCCAGCGCCATCGCGGCACCGGCGATCGCGGCGATCAACGCAGTTGCGGCGCGGTTCATCGTCCCCGATCGGGAGGGTTGGTGTCTGACCCCATGCCTCCCGATTTGGGAGGGTTGGTGTCAGATTCCATCCCTCCCGAATCGGTAGGGATGGAATCTGACACCAAGCGCGTGTGGTACGCCGCGAGCGACTCCTGCTCGCCGCGCAGCGCGAACGTGTCGAGTGCGCCTGGTGCGCGCGCCAGCAGACTCGTGATCCGCGCGAGCAGCGTGCGCTGGCGCGGTGAGAGCAGTGGGTCGGTTTCCGCGCCGTTGGCCAACGCGGCGTTGATGCACTCGGTCTGGATCCGGGTCAGCGGCAGGAAGCGGCAGGGCGAGCGACGCAGGTGGTAGTGCTGGTCGCTGTCGGGTGCTGCCTTCGCGGCGCCGCTCGCCGGTTTCGCGCGGTCACCGACCTTCGCACGCGCGGCCTGCGCCTGGGCATCGTCGAACGTGAACACCGTGCTGGCGCATTCGCGCGCAGCGGCGAGCTCGACGAGCTTCTCGTACGAGATCTCTGCCGGGTCGAACCACACCTCGACCGTCTCCAGCTCGCCGCGGAACGCGGCGCGCGTCGCGACGACGCCCGGCTGCGCGCCGAGATGGACCTGCCCTTCCCAGAAGCAGTGCATCGCGAACTCCGCGCGCGCGAGGCCGGGGACGTCGCCGCTGCAGCTCGTCAGCCAGAACGGCGCCTGCGCGCCCAACACCGAACTGAGCCGGGCCGCGATCCCGTGCGCGGTCCACACGCGATCCTGACGCGGGATCAGATCCATCCCGTCGGCGCCGACGATGCGCACGACCGGGTTGTTCCAGGCCGGCTCGCGGTAGCGCTCGAGGATCTCCTTCTCCTTCCCGTCGACGTTGTTGCGCACGACGACCGGCACGAACAGCTCCTCGACCGCTTCGACCAACAGCGGATGCGACAGCACGTCGGCGCCGAAGCTCGTGCAGGTGTCGCAGCCGGGGATCTCCTGGAACAGCAGGAACACCGGCCGGCCGGTCTGCCGCGCGCGTTGCAGCGCAGCGTCGAGGTCGCGCGTGAAGCGGATCGTGCCGAGCTCGGGCGGATTCGGCGCCTCCTGCGCCGGGAGCGCGAGCGACATGAGGAACGCGGCGGAGATTCTGCGCATCGGAAGCCTCGTTGGCAGCGGCGCGCGGAGTGTAGCCCGCGGCGCCGGCTCAGGCGTACGAGCGTACTAGGCCGATGGTACGCCCGTGCTCGATCTGCACGTCGACCTCGCGCGCGCGGAGCCGCCTTCGGCGCAGCTCGTGGCGGCGGTGTTGGATGCGGTCGCGGCCGGCACGCTCGCGCCCGGAGACAAGCTGCCGAGCGTGCGCGCCGCCGCCGTGCGCGCACTGGTGAATCCGAACACGATCGCCAAGGCGTGGCAGGAGCTCGAGCGGCTTGGAGTCGTCGAGGCGCGCAATGGATCGGGGATCTTCGTGCGCCCGGGCGGGCCGCGGATCGCGGCGAAGCTGCGGCGCGGCACGACACTGGATGCGTTCACGCAGGCGGCGCACGAAGCCGTGCGCGCCGGGCATGCGATCGGGGAGTTGACGGAGCTGTTGCAACGGGTGGATGCGCGGAGGAATGGGGATGGCTGAGGAGCTGTTCGTGATGGAGCGGGTCGGCAAGCGGTTCGGGCGCAAGTGCGTGCTGCGAGACGTCGACCTCGTGTTGGCGCGTGGTGAAGCGACCGTGCTGCTCGGACGCAACGGTGCCGGCAAGAGCACGCTGCTGCGGCTCGCGCTCGGGCTGCTGCAGCCGGACGAGGGGAACGTGCGCGTCTGCGGCGTGGATCCGTGGCGCGCGCCGGACTTCGTCCGCTCGCGCGTCGGCTACGTGCCGGACATGCCGGATGCGTGCAAGTGGATGCGGCTCGACGAGCTGCTGCGGTTCGCGCGCGCACACGATCCGGCGCTCGATCCGGCGCGCGCGCAGGCGCTGGCCGACGAGCTCGGGGTGCCACGCACGACCAAGCTCGGGCGCATGTCCCGCGGCGAGGCGATGAAGGCGATGTTGGTGCTGGCTGTCGCGGCCGAGCGCGAGCTGCTGCTGCTCGACGAACCATTCGGCGGGTTGGACCCGGTCGTGCGGCAGCAGATGTTGGGATCCGTCCTCGGGATCAGCGGCGGACCAGCCGTGTTGATCACCACGCACGAGCTGGATCTGGTGGCGCGGCTCGCGGACCGCGTCGTCGTGCTGGGCGACGGGCGGATCGTGCGGGATGAGCGGATCGGGGACGCGGAGCGGTCCGGGACTGCGCAGCGGTTCCTGGAGGCGCTCGCGCAGATCGAGGTCGCGTCGTGCTGAGCACGCACCTGTGGAAGGAGTGGCGCGAGCAGCGGGGATTGCTGCTGACACTGATGGGATTGTTGGTCGTGCTGGCGGGGGCGGCGGCGCTGCTCCTGACCCAGCAGGAGCTGCTGCCGGCGCCGAGCTGGCTGATGCGCACCGGAGCCGCGGTCGGCGTCGTGGTGCTCAGCAGCGAGCTGGTGCCTGGGGAGCTGCGCCGCGGGCAGCTCGGTTGGATGCTCAGGCTGCCGAGTGCGCTGCGGTCGGCGTTCGTCGCGAAGTTCGTGGTGTTGTTCGCCGGGACCGCCGTGCTCGCCGGCAGCGGGGCTGCATTCGGATCGGCGGTCGAGAGCATGCTGTTCGGGCCGAGCTGGGTCTCCGAGCTGTCGGAACATGACTACTTCGTAACGCTCGGGCCGCTGTTCGCGTTCGCGCCCTGGGCATTCGCAGTGTCCTGCTGGATGCCGCGCAGCATGCTCGTCGTGCCGGCGGCACTGCTGCTGTTGGCGCCGATCGTGCTGCCGCTGGCGCTGCTGGCGAGGGAGCGGCCAGGTCTGGCGCCGCTCGTGATCGGGAGCACGTGGAGCGCCGTGTACTTCGGCGGCGCGGGGATCGTGCTGGCCTGGTTGTCGTTCTGCCGCGGCCTGCCGCGCGGACGGCGGAGCTTGGTGCCCACTTCCATGGCGATGCTCCTGCTGCTCGCACCACTCGGGGTCGCCGCCGGACAGCGGCTGTACGCGTGGCATCACGTGGATCCGAAGCGGGAGACCGTCGAGATCCACGCCGCGTACCTCGGCGCCGGCGGGCGCCTGCTGTTCGTGGATCTACAGGACCGGATGCGCGGCAATGAGGGGCCGTATCACACGCTCGTCGTCGACATGGAGACCGGCACGTGGCGGCGGCACGGCGATGTCATGGGATCATTTCAAGGTTCCGGTGCGCTGGACGGTCGCGAGTTCGCGTGTGGCACCGTCGGCCCGCAGGAGCTGCTCGTGCGATACCAGGCGACGATCGATGGGAAGCGGGCTCTGCCGCCCGCGACGATCGTGGATGGCCGCACAGGAGAAACGCTCGGTGCAGTAGGGCTAGCGCAGACCGACGCGGAGCTGCAACGCCGAGTGCGCGAGTCGCGCATGGCGACGGCGTTGCTGCGGGATGCAGCGGGTCGCCGCGTCTTCTTCGCGCAGGGAACGTGGTACCGGGAGTCCGCTGATGGAGGAACGCAGCCGCTCGAACACGTGCGAGACAAGCCGTACGCCGTATGTGGTGCCGGTGTGCGCCTGGCGGGTGGCGAACACGGTCAGCAGCGCGTGCTCGACCGCGTGTTCGATCCGCTACGGAACCGGGTGTTCGAGATTCCAAGCCGCGCCGGCGTGTTCGTGCTTGGAGACACGTGGCTCTTCCGCGAAACATTCACCCGGCCAGCGCCGTGGGTGCAGTACGACCCCGAGACCGGGCAGCGCGGGGCCGGGCTCGAGCTCGCGGCTCACTGGCCGTGCATGCTGGACACGCAGTCCGTGCTCGACGTGGATCGGCAGACCGGCACACTCGAGCGTGTCGTGGCTGCGACGGGAGAGCGCTCGCTGATCGGCGTCGAAGGCCCTGCGCCCCGCGGCATGTTGACCGCCGTTCACGCGGCCTTCTGGAGGGCGCTCGGTGCGTGCATCTGCGCGCCGGATGGGGCGACGGTCGCGATGCTGAGCTACTCGGATCCAAGCCGCGCGCATGCTGTCGCACTCGCCAAGATCCACGACGGCAGGGCAGTGCTCACCGACATGGTCACCCACGTGGAGGCCATCGGCTTCACCGACTCGGATTCCGTGATCGCTCTCGTCGACTCGCGCCGCATCGAGCGGCTGCGCTTCGGCGGCGGCCGCGAGCTGCTGTTCCCGCGCTGATGGGGAAGACCATGTTGCGAGCACACCTGTGGAAGGAGTGGCGGGAGCAGCGGGGATTGCTGCTGACGCTGGTGGGGTTGCTGATCGTGTTGGCGGGGGTTGCGTACCTGGTCATCGACGCGCATCAGCTCGGCGCCGATTACCGGCTCGACTCGCTGCCGACCTGGATGTTCCACGTCGGCGTGCTGGTCGGTGTCGTCGTGCTGGCGAGCGAGTTGGTCCCCGGTGAATCACGGCGCGGGCAGCTGGGTTGGATGCTGCGGCTGCCACACGCGATGCGGCACGCGTTCGTCGCGAAGTGGATCATGCTGCTGGGCGGCACACTGCTGCTTGCGGTCGTCGGGGCTGGCGCGGGGTTGGTGGTCGCTTCTCTACACACCCAGCCGGACCGTGCCCCAGGGATCGAGCTTTGGCTTGGGGAGAACAGACTGGCACAGGCGCAGCTCCTCCTCGGCGCCGTGGCGACATTCGCGCCATGGGCGTTCGCAGTCTCCTGCTGGATGCCACGCGGAACCCTGGTGGTTCCGACCGCACTCGTGGTGGTGGCACCGGTCGTGGTACCGCTGTCGTGGCTCAGCAGTGCACATGCAGGTCTCGCGCCTTTCGTCGTCGGAGTCCCGTGGGCGTTCACGAGCATTGCGCTCGCCGGTTCGATGGGTGCCTGGCTTTCGTTTCGCCACGGGTCGGCGCGCCGACTGAGTGCGCTGCCGCTCACTGCCGGAGCGACGCTCGGAGCGCTGGTGCCGCTGCTGATCGGAGTGGCGGTACGCGTTCACGCGTGGCACCACGTCGACGTGTGTGACCCCGGCGCGCGCATCGTCGGCGGGTTCCTCGGGTCGGGTGGCAAACGCGCGTTCCTGGTCATTGGGACTCCTCAGGGTGAATCGCGGATTCCCCCGTGCTACCCCGTGGTCGCGGACCTCCAGACTGGTCAGTGGGAGCAGCACGGCCCGCCGATGGCGAGCTTCAGCTCAGCAGGCGTGCTGGATCACGGCGAGCTCCAGCTGCCTTCCCAACCAGGCCTGCATCGGCTGATCGTCCGGCATCAGCGGACCACCGATGGCCAGGCCGTCGCTGGCCCGCCAACGATTCTCGATGGACACACCGGTGCGCAACTCGGTGTAGGCGAGTTGCAGTCGTGCCCGCCCGAGGCGCTCGAGATGTTGTGTCAGGAGCGCATGCTCAACACGAACTTGCGGGACCGCGACGGCCGCCGGATCTGGTTCGAGCGTGGCGTCTGGTATCGCGAAGCGCCGCGCGGCGATACCGCCCCCGAGAAGCTGGCGCACGTCGTAGGCCAGCCCGGGTTTGGTTGCGGCATTGGGCTGCGTCTGCACGTGCCGGGTTCGACGCAGCCGTGGGTCCTCGACCCGACACGCGTGCGCAGATTCACATCTCCGGCGAACACGTGGGTGGTCGTTCTCGCCGACACCTGGCTCGTGCGGGACCGTGGTACGCGAACCTGGATCACGTACGACCCGGAGACCGAGATGCGAGGCGAGTCGGTCTCGCTGCAGAGCATCAATCTGCTGGACGAGCGAACGCTTGTGTCGATCGATGCAGAGACGGGCGAGCTGTTCGGCCTCGCTCCCGCGACGATGGAGCGGCGACGTATCGAGGTGGACGCCGGTCCCGGAAAGCTCGTAGCAGTCATCGCGGCAAGCGCGACCCGTTGGGGCGTGCTCAGATCTCCCGGTGGCGCACCCACAGTCGTCTTGCGTTACGAGACCGGGCCAAAGCAGTGGCGCGTTGCGTACGGGCGTTACCGCGACGGACGCATCATCACCACCGACCATGCCAACGATCTGACGCTGCTCGGCTTCGCCGGTGACGACGCGGTGATCGCGATCGTCGACGAGCGGCGCATCGAGCGCCTCCGCTTCGGCGGCGGGCGGGAAGTGCTGTTCCCGCGCTGAGCGGGACACTTGGTGTCAGACTCCATCCCTCCGGTTTCGGGAGGGTTGGAGTCTCCTTAGAAACTGGTCATACGCCCCGTCGGCGAACGTCGCCGCCGCAGCGGCGCCAGATCCGCCGGTCTCGCGGCGTCGTGGTCGCCGCGTCGCGGCGGTGAGAGAACTGACACCAACCGTCCGATTACGCTGCGGGCCATGGATCGGTCGTGGCGATCACGGGCGCTGATGGCGCTGCTCGCGCTGATCGGTGCGTGTGCGCAACCCCGCGAGCACATCCGGTTCGTCGATGGGCCGCACGTGACGGACTGGCCCGACGGGCTGACCGGCGAGTTCCTGGGGGTGTACCGCGTCGTGGACGAGCTCGGCGAACCGATCCTGGGCGCGGTCGCCTACGCAACCGACGAGCGCGGTGTGCCAGCCGGGGGCATGTTCTGGTACCAGACGAGAGCAGAAGCGGACGCGGACGGTTTCATCCGCATGCCGTACTCGAATGAACGGGATCTCGAGGTGCTGATGGCACCCGGATACGCAACTCTCGCCGATGATCCGCTGATTCACCACGATGTCGTGACGATGGTCCGCGGCTACGACATCCCGCTGCGGTTGGTCGACTGGATGGGACGTCCAGTCGTAGGAGCCGAAGTCGGGCTGACGCAGTACTGCGGCCATCGACCGGACTTCCACGTCTTCCGCAGCGGCGAGGATGGGATCGCCTGGTTGCGCGGTGTGAGGGGATTCGGGCAGGAGACTTACATCCGCGCGTCCGGGGTCGGGGCGGAATACGAGGAGCTGCACTGGGAACGCGGCATGGAACCGGTGTTCTTCCGGTTGGACTACTCGCCGGAGCTCTCCGGCAGGATCGTAGATGCGGAGGGACGTGGAGTGCCCGGCGTCGCGATCGGGGGGTACCTCCATCGCGGTCCGTTCGCGTGGACGGATCACGCGGGACAGTTCCGGCTTTCGTTTCTCGCACCAGACAGCGATTTCAGGGTCGTACACCGTGGCGAGTGGAGACGGCTCAGCGCACAGCCTCCGCTCTCGCAACCGTGGGTCATCCGGCTCGAAGACTGCAACAAGGACTCAGACGAGGGCCGTACCGGACGCGCGCGACTGACGGTCCTGCGGGACACGGACCGCACACCGTTGCGCAAGGTGGATCTCGGCGACAAGCGTGTCACGGATGCTAACGGCGTCCTCGAGATGTCCTTGCCGGTCGGCTTGCACGGTCTGCGGCTCGATGACGGCGTCCTGCCGTTCGAGTCGGACGAAGTCGTCGTCGAGGTTCGGGCGGAGGGGATCACGCAGGCCGAAGTGCTGGTACGCGAGCGACCAATGGTGACGGTCCGCATCAACGGATGGCCGAAGGACTCTGAGCTGGCCGGCTGGTGCATTCTCCGTGGCCCAGGTTGGTCGAGAGAGGTTGCGGATGGGCAGCGCATTCCCGTGCCGCGCGACGGGCGCGCAGCCTTCTGGATCGAGCAGAGGTGCTTCCCGCTGCCGGCCGACTTCGCGACGCGCCGTGACCCGATCATTCTGGAATACCCCAGATCCGCCCGGCTGAAGGGCCACCTCGTGGATGCCAACGGGAACAGGATTCGTGGGCGAGTCTCGCTCGATGACGAGAACTGGGTGGCCACCGATGCTCGCGGGCGATTCGACGTCGATGCGGAACATTTGCAGTTCGCTTCGTCGCTCTACGCGTCGCTCTACTGCATCGCAGAGGATGCGGCGCTGCAGCGACGCAGGATCCAATTGAGCACCGCACATTCACGGCCGCTCAAGGACATCGAACTTGGTCCGATTCCGCTCTATGCGATGCCGGTAGTTCGCGTCCTGGATACAGATGGCTCATCGCTTGGAGTGAGTGGCTGGTTGATGCGCGATGGCACGCGTGTGCTCGCGCCCGCGCATGAGCCATGGCACACGTCGCTCCAGATCACCGGCGATGCAGATGATGGCCTGCCCTTGTTCCTGCCGGGCGACGCAATCGACCTGCACACGTTCGAACGCTGGGACGAAAACGCTCCCGAACCCCCGGAGTACGTCTACGCCCCGTTCCGCTTCCCACTCGAAGGCCCCGGCCCCTGGACCATCCACGTCCCCGCCGGCCGCGTGACGATCACTGTCTCCGACCAAAGCGGTCAAGCGCTCGCCGACTACGCGATCTACTACCGCACGCGTATGTGGGACCCTCGCACCCCCCAGCTCGAGATCCGCGGGCTGCACGCCGGCAAGCACCAGTTCGTGATCGCCGCGCGCGGCCACCGCACCTGCATCGCTGACCTCGCGCTCGCCGACGGCGAGCAACGCACGCTCACGATTCGCCTTCCGCCGCAGCAGTAGGGAGAGATGGAGTCTGACCCCATCCATCCCGTTTCGGGAGGCATGGAGTCAGACCCCAACCCTCCTACTCCTCGCTCGAACCCCCGAGCAACCCTGCGCGCATCAGGAAGTACAGCAGCTCCACGACCGCGATCAGCGTCGCCGCGATGTAGGTGAACCCGGCCGCGTACAACGTCTTCCGCACACCGGTCATCTCTTCGCCGACGGCGATCCCGCTGCGGTCCAGGATCGCGATCGCGCGGCGCGACGCGTCGAACTCGACCGGCAGCGTGACGACGTGGAACAGCACGGCGACGGCGAACAGCGCGATGCCGATGATGGCGAGCGGCTGGCTGGCGAGCAGCATGCCGATGAACAGCATCGGAAACGCCAGCGCGCTGCCGAACTGCACGACCGGCACGAGCGCGGCGCGCGCCCGCATCGGCTGGTAGGCCTGCGCGTGTTGGATCGCGTGTCCGACCTCGTGCGCGGCGACGGCAGCGGCGGCAACGGAGCGCCCGCGCAGCACGTCTTCGGACAGCACGACGACGCGGCGCGTCGGGTCGTAGTGGTCACTCAACATGCCGGGCACCGCCTCGATCGAGACGTTGTCGATCCCGGCGGCGCGCAGGATCCGCGCCGCGACCTCGGCCCCGGTCAGGCCGGAGCGGAGCGGCACGTCGTGATACCTGGCGAAGGTCCCCTTGACCCGCATCTGCGCCCAGATGGCCAGCAGCAGGAAGGGACCGAGGAGGATGAAGTAGTACGGATCGAAGTACAGGAACCCGAGCATCGTGGTTGGAATCCCTGCGCGCGTTTACGCCACGGCGCCGCAGGATTTCAACGGCGGCGCGGCAGCGTGACTTCGTACGGGATAGCGGTGCGCGGCGCCCGGGCGACGGCCGGTTCCGGCGCGCGCTGCGGGGCAGGGGCCGCCGGCTCGGCGGTGGCGGTGGCTTTCGCCGTGCGCGCGGGTTCGCGGGATTCGCGGGGTGCGCGGGACTCGCGGGGTTCGCTGGACTCGCGGTCACGGTCGGCACCTTGGCGGCGGCCACCGGAACGGTCGCGCTTGCCGCGCCCCTCGGACCGGCTGCCCTGCCCACGCTCGCGCGCAGGCGCCTCGCTGCGCTCACGGCGCGCGGCCGGCTCAGCCGGCCCAGCCGGCTCATCCGCCGCCACCTGGGCACCCGGCTTGCCGTTCACGCCGACGTGCTGCTGCACCTGCTTCAGGATGCCGGCATCCGCCTTGGTCACCAGCGACAGCGCCTTGCCGCTGGCGCCGGCGCGGCCGGTGCGCCCAACGCGGTGCACGTAGTCCTCGAGCGCGCGCGGCATGTCGCAGTTGACGACGAGCTCGATGTCGTCGACGTCGATCCCGCGCGCGGCGACGTCGGTCGCGACGAGGCAGCGCAGGCGACCGCGGTCGAACTTCTGCAGGATGGTGTAGCGCGTCGACGCGTCCTTGTCGCCGTGGATGGAGTCGACGTCGAGGCCCATGCCTGCGAGCTTCTTGCCGAGCTGCTCGGCGCGGATCTTGGTCCGCACGAAGACGAGGATGCGGCCACGCTGCTCGCGCAGGAGCTTCCCCAGCGTCGCCAGCTTGGTCCCCTCGGTGACCTGCAGGAACTCGTGCGAGATCGTCTGCGCCGCCTGGCTGCGGCGGCCGACCTGGACGCGCGCGGCGTCCGGCACGAAGCGCGCGCAGAGATCCTCGATCTCCGGCGGGAACGTCGCGGAGAACAGGCAGGTCTGCCGCTCCTGCGGGCAGCGCAGCAGGATCTTGCGGATCTGCGGCATGAATCCCATGTCGAGCATGCGGTCGGCTTCGTCGAGGACGAGGACCTGCAAGCGGTCGAGCGTGAGGTTGCCGCGCTCGAGGTGGTCGATCAGACGACCGGGGCAGGCGACGAGCACGTCGAGCCCACGCTTGAACGCGGACTCCTGGATGCCGAGGCCGACACCGCCGAACGCGGTGCAGACGGCGAGGCCGGTCTTCTGGCCATACAGGCGCAGGCTCTCGGCGACCTGGACGCAGAGCTCACGGGTCGGAACGAGGATCAGGGCGCGCAGGCCCGGCTCGCCACCGGCGAGCTTGTGCAGGATCGGGAGTCCGAAGGCGGCGGTCTTCCCGCTGCCGGTCTGGCCGAGGCCGATCAGATTCTTGCCGCCGAGGATCAGCGGGATGGCCTGGCTCTGGATGTCGGTCGGCTGTGTGTAGCCGGCGAGACGGACTCCCTCGAGAACGGGCTTGGTCAGCCCGAGGGAAGCGAATGTCACTACGAAATACCTTGGTTGAGTCTGAGATCGGGGTCGGTGCCCGCGTCGCGGGCGACCTGGGGATTCCCCGGGAGCATCGGCTCCTTCTGGAAGCTGCCTTGAGACGGCCCCCCTCGGGCCGGCTCTGCAACTCGATGTCGCGGAAGGCTACGCCGGATCAGGGGCTCCGGCAAGGCGGCCGATGATCCCAACCGGATCACGGGCGGCGCGCGCCTGACAGAATGGCGCGACTTTTCTCGTCAGACCCCAGGGAGTCCGAGGCGGCGCGAGAGGTCGCTCTGCAGCAGGTTCTGCGGGTCGAACCGCGCCTTCAGCGCGCGGAACGCGGCCACGCGCTTGGGTCCGTGCACGCGCACGAACGACGACGCGTCGAGCACGGCGTCCTTGGCCCAGTAGAACCGCCCGCCTGCCTCGAGCACGGTCTCCGCCATGCGCTGGCAGTGCGCCCACAGCTCGGCACGCCGCCGCGCCGGCACGGCGAAGTCCATCGCCAGCGAGAACCCGTCCACGGCATGCGTCATCAGGAACGGATCCGGCCGGTGCCGCTTCGACACCAACAGGTACGGCACGAGCCGCGCCCGCTGGCACGCCTCGAGCAGCGACCGGAACACGCGCGCCGCCGCCCCCGCCGGCACGAACGGCTGGAACTGGATCAGCCCACCCGGCCGGAACGCCCACTGCCACCTCGGCACGTAGTCGAGCAGGAAGTGGAACGCCCCATGCGTCTGGAGATGGACCCCCGCCCGCTCCTCGCGCGACCCGGCGCGGAACTTCAGCGCGTTCACGAGCGGGATCGCACCCGCCTTCGTCGCGCACCACATGCCGGGCCAGATCCAACCCTTGGGCACGACGCCGAACAGCCTTGGCGGCACGTCCTGCCGCTCGGCGCGCAGCCACGCCTCCCCGTCCGGATCCTCACCCGGCGCCAACTGATCCGCCCGGTGCAGCAGCCCGCGCCCGAGCGCCGCACCGCGCGCATGGGCATCGTGCCAGCCGACCAGGTAGTCCGCACCCGCCGCGCGATGCTCCTCGATCAGCGCGAGCCCGTGCTCGAGATCGCGCACAACGATCCCCTGCACGTGCAGGCGCCCGGCGTGCACGCGTTTGAGCTGCAGCTCCAGTTCGACGAAGCAGCCGAGCATGCCGAACCCGCCGATCGCAGCGTGGAACAGCTCTGCGTTCCGTTCGCGATCGCATGCCAACGACTCCCCCGACGGCGTCGCCAACACGAACGAGCGCACGTGCTCGCCGAACGTTCCGACCGCGAAGTTGTTCTTCCCGTGCACGTTCATCGCCGCCGCGCCGCCGCAGGTGACCGCCATCGTCCCGGGCACGACCGGCGGCCAGAACCCATCCCCGATCGCCGCCCGCCACAGCTGCCCGATCGTCACTCCCGGCTCGACGCGGACGACCCCGCGCTCGCGATCGAACGCGAGGATCCGATCCATCCCGGTCAGGTCCAGCGCGGCCCCACCATCGTTGGTCGTCGCATCGCCGTAGCTCCGCCCCGCGCCACGCAGCAGCAGTCCGCGCGGCCCACGCGCCGGCGCCGCCATCACCGCGAGCAGCTCGTCGCGCGTGCGCGGGCGCAGCACCTCGCTGATCCCCCGCATCGCCATGCCGAAGCCGCGCAGCTCGCGGCGCTCCCAGCGCGGTCCACTCACACGTTCAAACGCCGGAACAGGAACGACGGCACGGCGCGGATCATCGCCATCAGCGGCCGCCAGCGCGCCGGCACGTACGCAATCGCCGCGCGCCGGTGCACGGCGCGCAGCCCCAACTCGGCCGCGCGCTCAGCGCTCTGCAACCAGAACAGACCCGGCACGCCCTTGGTCATCGCAGTGTCGACGAACCCGAACCGGAGCGTCGTGACCTGCACGCCACGCCGCCACAGCCGGTTGCGCAGCGACTCGAGATATGTGTCGAACGCCGCCTTCGACGCGCAGTAGGCCGGCCGCCCCATCCGCCCGCGATCCTGCGCGACGCTGCTGATCCCGACGATGCAGCCGTGCCCACGCTGCTGGAACCGCCGCGCCGCCGCGTTGCACCACGCGATCCCGCCCAGCGTGTTGACCTCGAACTGCGCGCGGTCCTTCGCCGTGTCGAACTCGTCGGGCGCGACCGGCAACAGCGAGCCGGCGACGTAGTGCAGCTCATCGACCGGGCCCAGTTCGCTCTCGATGACGTCGAACAACCGCTCGACACTCGCGTGGTCGCTGACATCGTGCGGATGGACCCACGCGCGCCGCTGCCCCGCCGCGCGATCGATCTCTGCCGCGAGCACCGCGAGCTCCGCCTCACGCCGCGCGAGCAACGCGACTGCGCGACCCTGACTTGCAATGCGTCGTGCAAACATTGCACCGATGCCGCTCGACGCGCCCACTACGATCACGCCTCCGCTTGGCCTGCGCATTGCTACCGGAGACTACCCGGGGCCGCAGCCCGGAGCGGCGGCAACCTTCGATCGAGATTTTCCGAGCACCACTGTTCCGGGGCCTGTGGCCCGTCCTACCAGTTCTCCGAGTCCTCCCGTGAAGCACACCTCCTGGCAGTTCCTGAGCAATCACGGTTACGTCCTCCTGAGTCTCGGGCGCGATCCGGACGCACGGCTTCGCGACGTCGCGCGCCAAGTCGGGATCACCGAGCGCGCCGTGCAGAAGATCGTCGCCGACCTCGAAGAGGCCGGCTATGTGACGCGCACGCGGCAAGGCAGACGCAACCACTACGAAGTCCACCGGCACGCCAAGCTGCGCCACCCGCTGGAGCGCGAGAGCACGATCGAGGATCTGCTCGGCTTGCTCGAAGGCGCCCACGAATCGCGCGCGGTCGGGGTCTGAGCAGGCGCTGCTCGATGGATCGCGCCGGCCGTCCGGCCGGGGTCCACGGCTGCGCCCGACCTGCGCGCGATCCGCTGCTCCGGTTTCCGCCCCTGCTCGCTTCGTTTACTAGTGCCTGCTGACGCATGAAGCACGCTGCGCAGAAGCCGTGGGTCGGCCGGTCCGTCCTCGTGCTCTGCGCCACGGCCGCCGGCGCGTGCTTCCTCGCCGATCTGCTCGTGCCGAACACGGTCGCGATCGGGCTGCTGTACTCGTTCGTCGTGCTCGGCGCCGGCTGGAGCCGGGACCCGCGCAGCATCGTCGCCTTCGCCGGCATCGCAACGCTGCTGATCCTGCTCGGCTGGCTGCTCGAGCCCGCGACGACGCAGGTGTCGCTCGTCGGCGGCATCAACCGTGCGCTGGCGATCCTGCTGGTCTGGACGATCGCGGCGACGAACGTCGGCTGGCTCGGCACCGAACGCAGGCTCGACGCCGGGCAGGCGCTGCTTCGCACTGCGCACCGCCGCCAGAGCGAGTTCCTGGCCACGCTGTCGCACGAGCTGCGCAACCCGCTGTCGCCGCTGAGCACGGCGGTCGAGATCCTGCGCATGGGTCAACCGGATCCGGAGCTCGTCGCCGACAGCTGCCGCGTGATGCGCCGCCAGATCCAACACCTGACGCGGCTGCTCGACGACCTGCTGGATGCGTCGCGCCTGGAGCACGGGCGCATCCATCTGCGCAAGGCGCGCATCGAGCTGTCGCGCCTGCTGACCGAAGCCAGCGACGCGACCGGCCACCTGGTCGAGCAGGCCGGCCACACGCTGTCGGTGTCGCTGCCGGCGGAGCCGGTCTACCTCGACGCCGACCCGGTCCGCCTGGTGCAGGTGTTCGGCAACCTGCTCAGCAACGCGGCCAAATACACGCCGGAAGGCGGCCACATCCAGCTCGCAGCCGCGCGCCTGGATGGTGGCGTCCAGATCCGCGTCCGCGACGACGGGATCGGCATCGAGCCGGAGCGGATCGCGGAGATCTTCGAGATGTTCCAGCAGCTCGACCGCTCGCTCGAGACCGGATTCAGCGGACTCGGCATCGGGCTGACTCTGGTGAAGGCCCTGGTCGACCTGCACGGCGGCAGGATCGAAGTGCACAGCGAAGGGCGCGGCAAAGGCACCGAGTTCCGCGTCTGGCTGCCGGTGCTGCCGCCGAGTGACGCGCCGCCACCCGACCCGTTGGCCGAGGATCCGGCGACGACGGACTTCGGCGTGCGCCACCGCATCCTCGTCGTCGAGGACAACCCGGATGCTGCGTACACGCTCGCACGTCTGCTCGAGCTGCTCGGTCACGAAGTCCATGTCGCGCACGACGGACTCGCCGCGATGGAGGTCGCCGCGGAGGTCCACCCGCACGTGATCCTGCTCGACCTCGGTCTGCCGAAGCTGAACGGCTACGAGGTGGCGCGGCGCATCCGCGGCCGGCGCTGGGGTCGACCGATCCTGATCGCCGCGCTGACCGGTTGGGGCCAGCAGAGCGACCGCCTGCGCACCAGCGAGGCGGGGTTCGATGCCCACCTCACCAAGCCGGCCGAACCAGCCGCGCTGCAGTCCGTGCTGACGCGCGTCGCCGCGCACGAGCCGGTGCCGGACTCCCCGGCGCGCTTCCAGTTCCGCGACCCGCGCCCCCGCACGCCGGCACCCGCGTCGACGGAGACCAACGGGAGCTCAGCTCCCCCCCCGCAGCTGCGCCGGATCGTGCACGACTTGCGTGGCGCGCTGAACGCCCTCGTCCTTCAGCTCCTGGTCCTGACCCAGCGCACGACCGACCGCGCCGACCTCCGCGAGCTCGTCGACGAAGCTCTGCTGTGCAGCCAGGAGCTGACCGGCCACATCGAGCGGCTGACTCCCGAGCCCAAGCACGAGCCCAAGCCCTGACGCGGGTGCCCCCGCGACCGCGGCTACAGATTGTGCAACCGGATCGCCCGCGTCGGGCACGCGCGCTCGCACGCGCTGTCATGCGTGCACTCGTAGTTGTGCAACTTGCGCACGACGTCCCCGACCGGCACGGCCGCGTACCCGTCGGTCGCGCAGGTCACCGCGCAGATTCCGCAGTGGATGCAGGCGTTCATGTCCACGTCCAGCCGCACGTGGTCGCGCGGGGTGTGCACGGTCCGGTCCACCTCGCGCACCAGGTCCGGGTGGCACAGGTATCGCGTCAGCGGGTGCGTCGTGAGCCCTTCGATCGCCTCCCGTTCGCCGAGCCGGACGACTTCGGTCAGCTCCGGTGGATCGAGGATCCCCAGGTGAGCGACCTTCGGCTTCAGCAGCACCATGTTCTTGCCGACGTACTGGTGCAAATTGTGCTCGTTGAGCACGTTGCCCATGATGTCGTACGCAGCCGCCAGGATATGCGGCAGCGACGCGCGGAACTCCCGCTTGCGATGGTGGTCGCGGATCGACAGATCCACGGCGATCACCAGGTCCGCCTTGCGCGCGCTGGCGAGCTTCAGGCACAGCGCTTCGGCCATCCCGCCATCGATGAACACGTCCCCGTCGCGCTCGAGCGGCTCGAAGATCCCGGGCAGGCACGAGCTCGCATAGACCGCATCCGCCAGCGGCATCTGCGGCGCGCCCGGCAGGCCGAAGTACCGCATCGTCCCGTCGGTGATCGACAGCGCGTTGCAGAAAAACGGCGTGCGCAGGTCGAGGAACTCGCGCACCGGCAGGTGGTCGCGCAGGAAGTCGTGGAAGTGCTGCCCCTTGTAGACCGACGCGTGCCGGTAGCCGCGCACGAGGAACTTCAGCAGGTGGATCCGGAAGTAGTCCTTCAGCGAGAGTGACGAGACCGTGCGTTCGATCCAGTGCGAGTCCATCCCGGACGCGAAGAACGAGCCGACGACGGCTCCCATGCTGGTGCCGATGACCTCATCGACGACGAGGCCGAGCCGCTCGATCGCGCGCAACACGCCGATGTGGGCGAAGCCCTTCATGCCGCCGCCACCGAGCACGAGGATCGTGCGCGGGCGTGGCTGGCGGAGCGGCCGCGCCCATGCCGCGGCAGCCGCCGTGGTCAGCTCGGCGGCAGAAGCTCCGTTCGTAGTCGTGTCCGCAGTGTGTCCCAATCCGGCGCCGCCCCGTTGGAGATGTGCGGCTCCAACTGCCGATAGATCGGAAGGGTCCGCTGGTTATCTGAAACAGCGCAGCATTCCGGAGATAGGACCAACTCGATGGGGATCAACCCGCAGTGAAGCCGGGCTGGCGTGAGATCCAGCGATGGCCGGCCGCGCGCCAGCGCGAGCTGCAGGACCATCTGCTGCAACGCAGGGTGCAGGAGTACCTGTATCCGTTCAGCCCGCACTACCGCGCGCTGTTCGATCAGCATGGGATCCGGCCGGAGTCGATCCGCACGGTCGCCGACCTGCGGCACGTCCCGCTGACGACCAAGCAGGACCTGCTGCCGACCGCCGACGATCCGCAGCGCTTCCGCAAGTTCGTGCTGCAGCCGGATCCGGCCAGTCTCAAGGCCGCCTGGCCGTTGCGGCGCAAGCTGCGCCTGCTGGCCGAATCGTGGCTGCACGGCAAGGCGGCCGTGCGCCAGCGCCTGCGGCGCGAGTTCTATCCCTGCTTCATGACGTTCACGACCGGCCGCTCGGCCGAGCCGCTGCCGTTCTTCTATTCGCCGCACGACATCGCGCTGCTGCACGAGTCGGGCAAGCGGTTGACCGAGGTCATCGGCGTCGATCAGGAGGCACGCGTCGCGAACCTGTTCCCGTACGCGCCGCACCTCGCGTTCTGGCAGGTCGTGTTCGCCGGGTTCGAGACCGGGATGATGATCCTGTCGACCGGCGGCGGCCGCGTGATGGGCAGCGCTGGCGACCTGCGCGCCTCGAGCCGGATCCGCGCCGAGGTGCTGCTCGGCGTGCCGGGCTACATCTACCACCTGCTGCGCCGCGGCGCGGCCGAGGGCTGCGACCTGTCGTCGGTCAAGCTGGTCGTGCTCGGCGCCGAGCGCGTGCCGCCCGGCCTGAAGGAGAAGGTGCGCCGGATGCTGACCGACATGGGCGCGACCGACGTCAAGGTGATCGGCACCTACGGGTTCACCGAAGCGCGGATGGCATTCGCCGAGTGCCCGACCGAGATCGGCGTCTACTCCGGCTACCACCTGAGCCCGGACCTGGCGGTGTTCGAAGTCATCGATCCGAAGACCGGCGAGGTCGTGCCGGAAGGGCAGCCGGGCGAGCTCGTGTTCACGCCGCTGGATGGCCGCGCGAGCTCCGTGTTCCGCTACCGGACCGGCGACCGCGTGCGCGGCGGCCTGCGCTGGGATCCCTGCCCGCACTGCGGCCGCACGGTGCCGCGCATCGACAGCGACATCACGCGGGAGAGCAGCCTCAAGGACCTGCGCCAGGAGCTGAAGATCAAGGGCACACTGGTCAACCTGGAAGACTGCGCGCAGGTGCTCGGCGACCTCGCCGAGATCGAGGAGTGGCAGGTCGAGCTGCGCAAGAAGGACGATGACCCGCTGGAAGTCGACGAGCTGATCCTGCACGTCGCGCTGCGCGACGGCGCCTGCCCGGACGCGACGCGCACGCACCTGCACGAGGCGTTCAAGGGGCGCATGGAGATCTCGCCGAACCGGATCGAAGTGCTGACGCTGGAGACGATCCTGCGCAAGATCGGCATGGAGACCGAGATGAAGGAGAAGCGCTTCGTGGATGCGAGGCCGCGGCCATGACCGGCCGCCCGCCGCGCGACACGGATCCGGAGCAGACGCTGGCGATCGTCGCCGGCGTGCGCACGCCGTTCTGCCGCAGCGGCGGGGAGCTCCAGCAGGCCGCCGCGCAGGACCTCGCCGCACACGCGATCCGCGAGCTGTTTGTCCGCTGCGACTACCCGCGCGAGCAGATCGACGAGGTGATCCTCGGCTGCGCCGGTCCGCAGGCGACCGAGGCGAACGTCGCCCGCGTCGCCGCGCTGCGCGCCGGATTGCCGCAGGCGATCCCGGCCGTGACCGTCATGCGCAACTGCGCGTCCGGTCTCGAGGCGCTGGTCGCTGCCGACCGGCGGCTGCGCGCCGGGGATGGGGACGTGTTCGTCGTCGGCGGCGTCGAGTCGATGTCGTCGTTCCCGCTCGTCATGGGAGCGGAGCTGACCGCGATGTTCGCCCGGCTCGGCAAGGCGAAGAGCCTCGCCCAGCGGCTGCGCGCGCTGGCGTCGTTCCGCCCGCGCCAGCTGAAGCCGCGCGTCGCGATCCTCGAAGGTCTGACCGACCCGACCAGCGGCCTGATGATGGGTCACACGGCCGAGAACGTCGCGCGGCAGTTCGGCATCCACCGCGATGCGCAGGACCAGTTCGCGCTGGCGAGCCATCAGCGCGCAGCACGCGCCCGCGAGAGCGGCCGGCTGGGGCGTGAGATCGCGCCGATCTGCCCGCCGCCGCGGTTCCGCGCGCTGGTCAGCGAAGACGATGGGATCCGCAGCGACAGCAGCCTCGCCGCGCTGGCGCGGCTGCGGCCGGTGTTCGACCGCCGCGAAGGGGACGTCACGGTAGGCAACGCCTGCCAGGTCACCGACGGCGCCGTCGCGCTGCTGGTCATGCGCGAAGCGCGTGCCCGCGCGGCCGGCATCCGTCCGCTCGCGCTGGTGCGCGGCGTCGGCGTGGCCGGCCTCGATCCGCGCGTCATGGGGCTCGGCCCGGTGCACGCGACCCCGCGCGCGCTCGCCGACGCCGGGCTCGAGTTCGCGGCGCTGGAGCAGTTCGAGATCAACGAGGCGTTCGCCGCGCAGGTGCTCGGCTGCGTCGAGGCGTTCGCCAGTGACCGCTACTGCCAGCAGGAGCTCGGTCTGCCCGCGGCCCTGGGCACGATCGACCCGGCGCGGCTGAACGCCAACGGCGGCGCGATCGCGCTCGGCCACCCGCTCGCCGCCTCCGGGGCGCGGCTGGTGCTGACGCTGGCGCACGAGCTGCGCGAGCAGGGTCGCCGCTACGGACTCGCCACGCTTTGCATCGGCGGCGGCCAGGGCCAGGCCGTGATCCTGGAGAATGCGGCATGACGACGATGGTCGAATCCCCGCAGCAGCTCCGGACCGGCAGCGTTCTGCTCGAAGAGCACGCCGACGGGATCCACGTGCTCCGGCTCGGAGCTCCCGGCGAGCGCATGCTGACGCTGTCGACCGAGCGCATGGCGAGCCTCGGCGCGACGCTCGAGCGGCTGCGCGAGGACGCGCGGCTGCGCGGGCTCGTCGTGACCGGTCCCGGGCCGGGGATGTTCGCGGCTGGTGCCGACATCCACGGGATCGCGGCGATCGCGACCGAGGCGGAGGGGCGCGCGGCGTCGGCGGAGGGGCAGCGGATCTTCGGCCTGCTGCAGAGCCTGCGCGTCCCGGTCGTCGCCGCGATCGAAGGGCCATGCCTCGGCGGCGGCTGCGAGCTGGCGCTCGCCTGCGATCTGCGCGTACTCAGCACCGCGCCAGGCACGTCGATCGGACTGCCGGAGGTCAAGCTCGGGATCGTGCCCGGCTTCGGCGGGACACAGCGGCTGCCGCGCCTGGTCGGTCTGCCGGCCGCGCTCGACCTGATCCTGAACGCGAAGCTGCTGGCGCCGAAGCAGGCACTGAAGGTCGGCCTCGTCGACCGCCTGGTCCCGCCCGAGCGGCTGCTCGAGGCAGCGCGCGCCGAAGCCGAGTCGCTCGCCAAGCGCAAGCGCAAGGCACCGGTCCGCCGGCTGCGTGGCCGCGCGTTCTGGCTGTCGCGGCCGCCGCTGCGCGCGCTGGTCGCACGCAACGTCCGCCGCACGCTCCGCCAGGGGCAGGCGCGGTTCTACGAAGCACCGAAGCTCGCCCTCGAGCTCTGCCTCGATGCCTTGCGGCTGCGCCCCGAGCGGGGGTTCGCGCGCGAGGCGGAGGAGCTCGGCCGCACGATCGTCAGCCCCACCGCGAAGGCGCTCGTGCACGTGTTCTTCCTGACCGAGCGCAGCAAGCGGCTCGGCAAGCAGGAAGGTGCGCAGCCGGTGCGCCGGACGCTGACGATCGGCGGCGGCGTCATGGGGGCCGGCATCGCCGGGCTGTTCGCGACGAAGGGGATCGACAGCCGCCTCGTCGACCTCGACAGCGGAGCCCTGGCCCGCGCCAAGGCGCGCCTGCAGAAGGCCCTCGACAAGAAGCTCGCGCGGCGCCGGCTCGAGCGGCACGAGGCGGTCGCGATCCAGGATCGCCTGTCGGTCGGCCTCGAGTGGGGCGATCTGCGCGGCGTCGACCTGCTGCTCGAAGCGGTCGTCGAGAACCTCGAGATCAAGCAGAAGCTGTTCCGCCGCGGGATCGAGCTCGGACTGCGCGACGACGCGATCCTCGCGACCAACACGTCGTCGCTGCCGGTCGACGCGATGGCCGAGGGGCTGCCGGCGCCGGAGCGCGTCGTCGGGCTGCACTTCTTCAATCCGCCCGAGAAGATGCCGCTGGTCGAGGTGATCCGCGGCGCGCGCACCAGCGATGCCGCGGTCGCGACCGCCTGCAAGCTGGCCGTCGCCCTCGGCAAGTACCCGGTCGTAGTGGCGGATCGCGCCGGCTTCCTGGTCAACCGCTGCCTCGCGCCGTACCTGAACGAAGCCGCGACGCTGATGCTGGAGGGCAACGAGCCGGAGTTCCTGGACCAGGTCATGCTCGACTTCGGCATGCCGATGGGACCGGCGCGGCTGCTCGACGAAGTCGGCCTCGATGTCGCCGCGAAGGTCAGCGAAGTCCTGGCCGCAGCCTTCCCCGAGCGCATGCAGCCGAGCCGGCTCGCGAACGCGCTGGTCGCCGCCTCGGTCCTCGGCCGCAAGGCCGGCGGGGGCTTCTACAGCGAGGACGGGAAATCCCCGGGCCCCGCGCGCAGCGTGCTCGCCAAGCTGCGCGAAGGGCACGCGCCCGCGCCCTGCTCGCCCGAGCAGGTCGTGCAGCGGCTGATCCACCCGATGGTCGACGAGGCGTTCCGCTGCCTGGACGACGGTGTAGTCGCCTGCGAAGAAGATCTCGATCTGGGACTGATCATGGGGATCGGCTTCCCGCCGTTCACCGGCGGCATCACCGGCTACGCCCGGCGCGTCGGCTGGAAGCGGATCGTCGAAGATCTGGATGAGCTCGCGCGCAGGTTCGGACCGCGGTTTGCACCGCCCGACGCGCTGCGACGCCGCGCTGTCAGCGGCGGTTGAGCCAGTCGTCCTGCCAAGGACGGCGTGCAAATGCTGCTCCCGCTGTCCGCGGGCCCTGAAACACGACCCGCGGACAGTGCTAGCATCGTATTGCGAATCGCTTGTCTGCTTCCGAAGCGTCGGACCTGTCCGGCGTAGACGAGCAGGACGACGGGCTCAATCCCGCACCGGAACCGACCGATCAGTTCCGGTACGAGCGCTGTCGCTCTTTTCGACATCGAGACAGCACCCATGGGCACGAACCGTTGGGTACTCCTGGCCCTGCTGCTGGCAGGCTGTGCGAGCCTGCCGCGCGCTCCGGGTCCAGCCTCGACGTCGAAGAGCCCCCAAGAGCCCCTCCTCCCCAGCGCCCCCACCACGGCCCGCCTGGGTGTCGAGTTCCTGCACGAGATGGTGCGCCGGGAGACCCCGCTGACGGTCACCGACGACCCGGTGCGCGTCGAGCCGAAGGCCCCACCGCGCAGCTTCGCGCCGGTGGCAGGACCGACCGAGCCGGAGAAGCCGGCCCTCGACCTGAGCCGCGCGGCGATCTCGCGCGTGCCGGACACGGCGGAGCGGATGACGCTGCGATTCCTGCACGAGCTGCTCGGCGAGGACCGCCTTCGCGTCCAGCGCGACATCGGCGCGCCGATCCTCAACACGCATCTCCGGCAGTGGAACAGCGAGATGTTCCTGACCGCCGCGGACCGGGCCGAGTGCGAGGACCACTACGCCGAGGTCCTGCAGTACCAGGGGCGCATGGTGAACCGCCCGCTGCGCAAGGTGCTGAAGGAGCTCCCGGTCGTGCGCGAGGTCGAGCTCGCCGTCGACGACTTCAAGGCGAGCTACGTCCCGCTCAGCGGGGAGTACCAGCAGGCACGCGGCAAGCGGCTCGGCTGGGGGCGGATGTCGGTGCGCATGCACTTGAGCGACAGCAGCGATCCGGTCGAACTCGCGTACTTGAACGACGGCTTCCGCGTCGCGTCCGGCCAGGAGGTGTTGAAGCTCGGCTACGAGACCTGGCTCGACGACTCGTTGCGGTTCGGCATCAGCACGGACTACTCGTATGACGATGGCCGCTGGAAGGCCTGGGGACAGATGACCTACGAGGTGAACCGCCGCACGCACATCTACTGCTCGATCGGCGATTCGATGGACCTGTTGACCAGCACTGCGATGTATCCGCTGATCACGTCGCCGTTCGAGCTGCCAGCGGCGGACAGCTCGCTCGGGATCCTGATCTACGTGGAGCATCTGTTCTGAGCGTCCCGCGATCGATCCGCGCAGCGCTGGTGCTGTCGTCCATCACGGCCGGCTGCTCGACCTGGAGCATGCCGGCCCACCCGCGGCAGGCGCTGCCGCTGCCCCCGGAGCTGGCCGCGCGCTACGCCCTGCCAGGACCGGTCGTCGAGGAGGCGCTGGTCCCGATCGGCGGGCAGGATGGCATCCGGTTCTTCCGCGGCCGCGCGCGGGCGGGCGACGAGGTCGCCGAGTTCACGTTCCTGCTGCCGCAGACTGATCGGCCGGTCTCGTTCGTGCTGACGCTGCCGATCCTCGGCGGCGGAGACGACCTGATGTGGATCGTCGCGAGCCAGTTCGCGGCGCAGGGGCACGCGGTCGGCTGGGCGCAACGGCCGGGCCGCGCGCTGGCGCCCGGACAGCGCAGCGACGAACTGGAACGACTGTTCCGGCGCTCGGTGGTGCAGAACCGGATCCTGCTCGCGTGGGCACGGCAGCAGCCAGAGATCGATCCGCAGATCAGCGCCGCGGTCGGGATCTCGACCGGGGGGCTGCTCGCGACCGTCCTCACGGCCGTCGATCCAACGCTGACGGTCGCCGCCCTGTGCCTCGCCGGCGGCGACCTGCCGGACCTGCTGCTGCGTTCGGACGAACGGCGCGTCGTCGAGTGGCGCGCGGGGCGGCTGCGCGACGACGGCGTGGGCGCCGCGGAGCTGGCGCGCGAAATCGCGCGGGAGCTGGTTTCCGATCCGCTGCGATTCGGCGCCTACATCGAGCCGGAGCGCGTGCTGCTGGTCAGCGCCGAGTTCGACACGGTCGTGCCGCCGCGCAACCAGGATCTGCTGTGGGAGAGCCTCGGCCGGCCGGAACGGATGTTCGTCCCACTCGGCCACTACTCAGCGGCGCTGGCCCTGCCGGTGATCGTGTCGCGGATCCACGGCTTCCTCGACCAGCGTGCCGAGCAGGCGGGAGTCCGGTCGAGGCTTGCGCGTCGCGGACCGCCCCGGTTCGATCCCCACCCCCCTCCGCCACGCCCTGAGATCCCGCATGCGTTGCACCCTTCTGCTCCCGTTCGTCCTGCTTCCGCTGCTGCCGGCGCAGGAGCCGGCGGTTCCACCCGAGCCGGTGGTCCCCCCCGAGCAGGCCGAGCTGGTCGACCGCCCGCTGACACCGGAAGAACGCGAGAAGCAGCTGCAGCAGCAGCGCGACAAACTGAGGGCTGAGCTCGACGCGCTGCGCGCGATCGAGGCCAAGGGTGGGCTGCCGGCCTTGCTCCGCCGCCGGCTCGCGGAGCGGGAGCTGACCGTCGCGACGATCCAGGGGCAGGCGGCACCCGCCGCCGTCACGTCGCCCCAGAGCAACGAGACGCGCGGCGCGCGCCTGCTCGGCGACGCCGAGAAGGCCGGCCTCGGTCCCGACGTCGTGTTCACGGTCGCGGGATTGCCGGTCACGCAGCAGGAGCTGGACTCCGCGATCGAGTTCCTGCGCAGCGCGCCGCACTCCGAGAACGAGGACGAGCTGAAGACCCGCGCGATGCTGGAGCTGATCCGGCTGCGCGCGGCGCAGGCGGAGTTCGCCGAGACCGCGAAGGACGCCCGCAAGCGGATCGAGGCGGCGGCGCAGGAGCTGTCCGGCGGCGCCGATTTCGCGGCGGTCGCGCAGAAGCACTCCGACTGCCCGAGCAAGAGCAACGGCGGCGACCTCGACTTCTTCACGCGCGACCTGATGGACTTCTGGTTCAGCCGCGCCGCGTTCGGGATGAAGGTCGGCGAGGTCTCCGGGATCGTGCCGACGACGTTCGGCTACCACCTGATCAAGGTGACTGGCCGCGATCAGGCCAGCGGCGGCGAGCGCGTGCGCGCGAGCCACGTGCTGGCGCTGTATGCACCGGACCAGGCCCGCGTCCGCGAGGTGCAGATGAAGGTCAGCAACGGCAAGCTCGACCTCGCGTTCGCCAAGGACGACCTGCGCAAGCTGGCCCCGGCTCAGTTCCGTTAGCCCTCGCCACTCAGGCGGAGGCGGAAGGGAGGAGGATGTTCCGCAAGTCCGGCAGCGTCACGCTGCTCCATTTCGAGGGGGCCCTGCCGGAGGCAGGATCGTCCGCGTTCAGCGCAGCGCTGCAGCAGCGGCGCTTCCGCACGATCGAGCACGCGGCGAGCGAAGAGAGCTCGGCCGGCTGGGTCAGTCCGGCGGACCCGACCGGGGATTCGTTCGATCCTGCGTCGATCGTCACCGGAGATGCCTGGTGGTTGCGGATCCGGTTCGACCGCAAGGTGCTGCCGCCGGCCTGGCTCGCGATCTACCGCGTCGCCGCCGAAGCCAGCGCCGGGCGCAAGCTGACCCCGCGCGAGCGGCGCGAGCTGCGCGCGGATCTCTGCGAGAAGCTGTTGCCGCGGATCCTGCCGGCGGTGCGGTTCGTCGATGTGCTGGTGGTTCCGCGGGAGAAGCGCGTGCTGCTGTTCTCGACGTCGGCGGCAACGCAGGCGGCGTTCGGCGAGCTGTTCGAGCACAGCTTCGATGTGCACGTGACCCCGGCGGAGCCGGGCGCGCTCGCCGCGCGCGCGGACCTCGGACCTGACCTCGCGCGCCAGCTGGCCGACGTGCGCCCGGTGCGCTGGCCGCGCGGCGACGAGCGACTCGCCGCGCAGCATGCGGATCACGACGATCACGCGGATCACTCGACGAACGGCGGGCTGGAGGCGCAGGCATGACGCAAAGCGAGCTGTCGTTCCTCGGCGAGGAGTTCCTGACCTGGCTGTGGTGGCGGATCGAGGCCGAGGGGGGCGAGTTCGCGCTGGGGCGCAACCAGACGCTCGGAGTCAGCCTCGACGACTACCTGATGTTCGCGCCGCACGTCGAAGACGAGGTCGAACAGACGTTGCGCAAGGGCGGCCCGTCACGCAGCGCCGAGGCGCGCGCCGCGCTGCACAACGGCCGGCGCGTGCGGCGCGCGCGGCTCGTGCTCGGCGATGGCGACCGCAACTTCGGCGTGACCGTGGACGGCCCGACGATGCGGCTCGGCTCGATCCGGCTCCCGCCGGATTCCGAAGACGCGAGCGACCCGGCCGAGCGCAGCGAGGAGCGGATCGCCGGCTTCCGCCGCGTCGCCGAGCTGGTCGAGCTGCTGTATCGGCAGTTCCTGCGCGAACGGCTGCGGCCGGACTACCTGCAGACCAGCGCCGCGCAGCAGGCGAGCTGGATGCACGGCGCATGAAGCGCCGGCCGATCTGCCGATAGCAGCGGCGGGTGATCGCCAGGCGATGGCCGGGGAACTTCCAGCCGGCGGCTGCCGTTCGTCGCCCGCACCTCGGCCGTGGCCGGGGAGGGATTCCGCGCCATGAACCGAGGCTTGCTGCTGCTTCCGCTGTCCGTGTTGGCCCTGCTGCCGGCGCTCGCGCCGGCGCTGCGGGAGGCGCCCCCGCCACCGCAGGCCGCGACGGCGCAGGATGGCCGCGCCGCGAAGGTGCTCGACCTGCAAGGACGCGCCTATGCGCGCAGCCTCGGCGCCGGTCGCTGGCGGCTGCTGCGCGCGCACGCCCGGTTGCTGCCCGGCGACTACGTGCGCACCGAGCCGCGCGGCGCCAACGCGATCGAGCTCGAGCTGACGGCCGGCCACAAGCTGTTGCTCGGTCCCGGGTGCATCGCGGAGCTGCAGCCGAACGGGATCGTGCGCGTCCACGAAGGAGAGCTCGAGATCACGCCCGCAGCCGACCGCACGCTGCATGTGCAGGGCGCGGGCTACGACCAACAGCTTCGCGAAAAGACCGTGCTGCAGGCCGGCAAGACGCTGCAGCCGCTGCCGGTCCCGCCGCGCTGGTTGACCGGCTACCGCAACTCGACGACGTCGGAATGGCTCGGCTCGCTGCTGGCTCAGGTCGACGGACGCGAGGTCCCGCTGACGATCGGCTACCACGACGTCCGCGTCGAGATCCAGGACCAGATCGCGCGCACGACGGTCGAGCAGTCGTTCGTGAACCACACCAAGGCGCGGCTCGAGGGGACGTTCTTCTTCCCACTGCCGGCCGACGCGACGGTCGCCGGGTTCGGCATGTGGATCGGCAACGAGCTGGTCGAAGGGGATCTGGTCGAGCGGCAGAAGGCGCGGCGGATCTTCGAGCAGATCCTGCGCGAGCGGCGCGATCCGGGTCTGCTCGAGTGGGCCGGCGGCAATCTGTTCAAGGCGCGCGTGTTCCCGATCGAGGCGCTGTCGGAGAAGCGGATCCGGCTCGTCTACACGCAAGTGCTCCCGCGCGAAGGCACGACCGTGCGCTACCGCTACGGGCTGCGCAGTGAGCTGCTGCGGCAGAACCCGCTGCGCAAGCTGGCGCTGCACGTATCGGTCGCGTCGGCGGCGCCGCTCACGCGGGTCCACTCACCGACGCACGCGCTACGCACGACGGCCGACGCGCACACGGCATTCGCCGAGTTCGAGGCGCAGGACCACCGTCCGGAGCAGGACTTCGAGCTGCTGCTCGAGGTCGAACCGACGCTGCTGCGCGCGATCGCACACCGGCGTGGCGAGGATGGGTACTTCCTGCTGCAGCTCAGCCCGCCGGATCCGCGCGGACAGGGGTTCCAGGTGCAGGCGGCGCCGAGCACGCCGCTGCAGCTCGTGCTGCTCGCCGACACGTCGGCATCCTGCGACCGCGCCGCGCGCGCGGCGCAGACCGAGTTCCTGAGCGCCCTGCTCGGGCAGCTCGGCGAGCAGGACCGGTTCGCACTGTTCGCGTGCGACGTGCAGGCGGTGGCGCTGACCGAGGGCCTGGTCGCGGCGACGCCGCAGCAGACGGCCGCCGCGCTCGACAAGCTGCGCCGGCGCCGCTCGCTCGGCTGGACCGATCTCGAGCCGATCCTGCGCGCGGCCCAGCAATTCGCCGCGGCGGGAGTGCAGGTGCTGTACGTCGGCGATGGGCGCGCGACGGCGAGCGCCAGTGCGCAGATCGAGCTGGACGCGCGGATCACGCGGCTGGTGAAGGCCGGTGCGCAGGTCCACACCGTGGCACCGGGGTCGGTGTTCGACCGCGCGACGTTGGAACGGATCGCCCGCGTCGGCGAAGGCAGCATGCGTGCTGTCTCGACCGAGCCGGCGATCGACGCCGAGCGGCTGCTCGGTGAGATCACGAGCCCGACCGCGCGCGGACTGACGCTGCGCATCGATGGGATCCGCACGGCGCGCGTGCACCCGGCGGCACTGCCGCCGCTCGCGGCCGGCCGCGAGCTCGTCGTGCTCGGGCGCTACTGGCCGGAGGCGGAGGCGCAGAGCGGCAAGGTCACGGTCCAGGGGACGTTGGCCGGCAAGCCGGTCACGTGGACTGCGGAGCTGGCGCTTCCGGCCGACGATGGCGGCAACTCGTTCCTGCCGCGGCTGTGGGCCAGCCGGCAGATCGACGCGCTGCTCGCCGAGCTGCCGAATCCGGCCGTCGAGGCGCAGATCGTCGCGTGCAGCACGGAGTACGGGATCGCGACGCCGTTCACGTCGCTGCTCGTGCTGGAGACCGACGAAGACCGCGAGCGGTTCGGCGTCGAGCGGCGCGTGCACATGCGCGACGGCGAGGCGGAGTTCGCCGCGGTCGGCGACCGCGCCCGGCTGCTGGCGCAGCAGGAGCAGATGCGGCTCGCGCGGCTGTGGCGGTTGGAGCTCCGCGCGCGGATGGTGCGCGAGCTCGCGACGCTGGGCGAGGAGCTGCACGGGGTCCACTACGCGTACGGGCAGGCCGGCATGGCCGGCGCGAAGCTCGGGCACACATTGGCGACGCGCTTCGATGCGAAAGACGGGCGGGTCGAGACCGAGACCGGCCGCGAGTGGGGCGAGCGGCAGTACGACGACGGACCCGCGACCGAAAACGAGCTGCTCGCCGACTACGAGCAGGACGCGGCCGACGAGCTGATGCCGATGGACGAGGTGCCAGCGGCCTCCGAGCCGGCCGCGTCGCCGGCGCCGGTGCAATCGCTGGCACTCGAGAAGCGGGCGGCCCGGCAGGAGCGCGTCGCTGCGAAGAGCATGCTGCGTGACCAGGCCGGTGCGTACTGGTTCCGCGAGTACGTGCCGCCGGCGCCGCGCGGGTTGTCGGCGCTCGGCTTCCCGGCGATCGGGGCCGCGCCGCGAGCGCCGGCCGAACTGCCGGCGACCTGGCCGCAGGAAGTCCGCGACGCGGTCACCCGGCTGGATCGCCGCGCGGCCCTTGCGGCCCAGGGCCGGATCGGCGTGATCTGGGAGCGGGAGGACCTGCACGCGCTGCGCGGCTACGTGACGGCGCGCCATCACGCGGAGCTGTCGCTGGCGCCGCAGGCCTGGCTGGTCACCGGCCGCACCAGCGCGCCGCATGCGGGGATGGAGTGGTGCGCCGAGCAACAGCGTGGCGTCCTGGACCCGGCGGCACAGGTCGGCCGCACGCGGGCGGCGATCGCCGGCGACAACCGCGACTTCCACCTCGGAACCAGCGGCTACGCCCTGAGCGAAAACGTCGCCGGCTTCGTGCCGTACGAAGTCATCTCGCACCGGCGCGACGGCATCGAGCTGCGCGTCGAGCTGCGGCACACGCAGTCGCGCGACTACCGGATCGTGCTGGTCATCGACACTGAACACGACCTGCTGCTGCGGCGCGAGCTCCACAACGGCGACGCACTCCAGCAGACGCTCGTGCAGAGCGAGCCGTTTGCCGCCGGCAGCGTCTGGCTGCCGGGCCGCACGGAGCTGCGCGACGGCAAGGGCCGCCTCGTCGCACGCGAGTCGCTGCGGCAGAGTGGGCACGACGTCGATGCCCGGTTCGCCGAGTTGCGCCGCCAGCGAGACGCTGCGCTGCTGGCGCCGGCGACCGATCCGGAGCTCGCCACCAGCCAGCAGGCAGCATTCGCTGGCAACGCGGACGTGTTCCAGCAGCTCCTCGTGATGCTGCAGTTCGTCGACTCGCAGCGCTGGAACGAGGCGCACGCATCGTTCGTCACCGCGGCGGCGAAGGTGCCCGGCAAGCCGGGCCTGGAGTACCTCGGTGCCCTGCTGGATGCCTGGAGCCGCCGGGGCGAGGAGTTCCAAGCGCACCTGCCGGCCCTCGTTGGGCAGTCGCGGGCGATGGATCCGCTGGTTGCTGCGGTGTTCGCCTATCGCGTGCACGCACTCGCGCGCGCATTCCTGCACGGGCACGAGATGGAGCGCCTGCTGGAATCGTTCACCCCGCAGGTGACGGCCGCAGGGTTCGCCGCGGAGGAGCGCAAGCTGCTGTGGCGGCGGCAGCAGCTCGACGTCGTCATGCAGCTCGGCCGGATCCAGGAGGCCATCGCCGGCCTGCGTGAGCTGCTGGCGCGACATCCGGACCGGTTCGACCTGCGCCAACACGTCGCGCAGACGCTGCGCAACCTGCTGGCGTACGACGAAGCGATCGCCGTCGCACGCGTCGTCAGCGACGACGCCGAGCGCTGGGAGAGCCACGAGCGCGAGCAGATGTTCAGCCACGAGGTCGCGATCTGGTACCAGCTCGCGAAGCCGGCCGAGCTGCTCGCGGCGACACAGCGGTTCACGGCCGCGATGCCGCAGCGCGGCGATGCCTGGGCGGCGTGGCTGACGGCGCTGCTGCTGGATGGACAGGAGGAAGCCGCGCAGCAGTTCGTCGCACGCGAACTCGCCGCCGAGCCGAAGCCGGATGAACCCGCCGCCGCGGCCCGCGCGCAGGCCGCCGTGTCCTACGCGCTCGGGCAGTACTGGAACCTGCACCTGCACCGCGTCGATCCGGCGTGGTTCGCGCCGCTGTGCGCGCACGCCCGCGCGCTGGTCGAGCGGGACGTCGCCTACGGCACGGTGCAGCGGATCCTCGGTCACCACGTCGTCGGCGCCTGCGATCCGGCGCGCGACGTGCGGGCGCTGCTGCGCGCACGGCTCCTGGCAGCCGGTGCACTCGAGGAGCTCGAGCCCGCGAAGCTGCAGGCGTTCGTCCCGCTGGTGCTGTACGGCGCCGAGACGACCACCGCGCAACGGCACGAGATGCGGGATCGGTTGCGCGCGCGCTGGCGCACGACGACCGAACCGGGAACCGAGCAGCAACTGTTCCAGCTCGTCCACACGCTGATCGCCGCCGACGACGACGCCGACGCCATCGTGGCGCTGTTGCGCGAGCGGCACGCGCGCACGACCGGGGACGAGCGTCCCGGCACGGCGCATGCGCTGCTGCAGGCCCTGCTCGCACGGCCATGGACGGAGGAGCGCGAAGACGAGGCGCTGCGCCTGGTCGAGGAGTCGCTGCCGCCGAAGGCAGAGCGCAAGGAGCTGCACTCGATGGCCGGCGACCGGATCCGGGCGACCGTCCAGGCGCTGTTCGAGCTGCGCGAGCGTGCGTTGCTCGGAGACGAGCTGGCACTCCGCGAACGCCCGCGCGACGAGCAGAAACTGCTGCGCGCGCAGGCCCGGGCCAAGGCGCGCGCCGAGCTCGCCGCACGGCTGGAGCAGGAGCGGGATGCCAGCGACGACGTGCGCAACCCGTGGTACGAGCTCGAAGCGCTGTGCCTGCGCGCGCGCGCCGGCGACGCCGCGGCCGCATTGTGGCCACGCGTCCAGAAGCTGCTCGCGCTGCCGGCGACCGCCGACGACCCGTCGCAGCAGCGCTACGCCGAGCGCGCACTGCGCCTGGCCGGCTGGCTGACCGTCCGCCGCGGTGCCGTCGATACACATGCCGGCGAGCTGATGGCACACCTGCAGGCCGGGCTCGCAGCCACGAAGCCGGGCATCGACTGGCGCTACCAGCTCTACCGGCTGCTGCTCGCTCTCGACCGCGCGCAGGAGCTCGAGACACAGCTCTCGGCGTGGATCGTGCCGGCCGAGTTCGATTCGCAGTGGCTGGTCGCGCGCGGCTACTTGCGCGCCGAGCGCGGCGCACTCGAGCTCGCGGTCGCGGACTTTGCAGCGGCGCACGCCAAGGGAGCACTCGAGGCACCCGAGCTGCGGCGCCTGGCCGACTGGTCGCTGGCCCTCGACCGTCTCGACGACCGCGCGAAGGCGCTGCGCGCCTACTACGCGCAGCTCGACGAAGGCTCGCTGTCGCAGATCCTGCACCGCGCGGCACAGGCGCAGCAGCGTCGCGGCGAAGAGGCGCCACCGCCGCTGGAGCCGGAGGTGTTCGCCGCCCTCGGTGAGTTGTTCCGCCGCTCGCCGCACCCGCACAACCACGCCTGGGCGCTGCAACAGCTCTACCAGGCGACCAAGGACCACCGCGTGCTGACCTGCATCGCCGACGGTCTGCTCGGTGCGACTGCGCAGAAGGGTTACCTGCTGCTGCAGGGGACGCGCCAGCTCCTCGACCAGGTGCACGAGGAGGCGACCTGCGACGCCATCGTCTCGCGGATCGAGGCCTTGCTGCCGGGCGCCAGCGGGACCGATGCGCGCCTGCTGCGGCTGTTCCGCGTGCAGATCGCGCTGCGCGCCGGCCAGGTGTTGAACCAGCCGGGACCGCACCACGCCGCCGCGCTGGCAGCGCTGCGCGCCGCCGGTCAGGGGACCTGGCTCGCCGGCGAGCGGCTGCAGATGGCGCAGTACCTGGCGGATCTCGGCGCGCTGCCGACGCCAGAGCTGCGCGCTGCGCGGCTGACCGAGCTCCGTGCGTTGCACCAGGCAACGTCGCCGGCCGATGCAGAGCGGGTGCAGCTCGCGCTGCAGGTCGCACGGGCCCAGTGGGTCGATGGCGCGCGGGAAGATGCGCTGACGTTCCTGCTCGCCGGCCTCGACGAGCGCAGCGAGCGGTTCGGCACCCGCTACGAACAGGAGGCCCGCGCACCGTACGAGCAGGCCTGGAGCTGGCAGCTCGAGCTCGCGCAGTTCCTCGCCGCCGAGCGGTTCGTCGAGCAGGACCGTGCGTCGGCGAGCGGCCAACCACAGCAATGGTTGACGTCGCTGGCGCACGAGACCTGGATCCGCGCGCTCGAGCGCGACGGCAAGGTCTCGCTCGGCGACGGCCGCCGGCTGTTCCACTGCGCGCGCACGGCGCTGATCGCCGCCCTCGACGATGCCGACGGCAATTCCCTGCACGCTGCGCTGCAGCGCGTGATCCGGATCCACCGCGCCGCGCACGGCCGCAAGCTCGGCGATGCGCCCGAGCTGCTGCGCGCCTACGCCCGCGAGTCGTTCCCGCAGCACGCGCGGCGCCAGCCGATGCAGCTCGGACCGGCGCGCGAGCTGGCGCAGGCGATCCGCGAGCTGGCCGGCGCGCTGCCGGCGATCGAGTTCGCGCTCGACACGTTGGACGCCGAGCCGACCTGGCTGCGCAACGCCGGCAACGGATTCTGGTCACAGATCCACTGGCAGCTCGCCCAGTGGCGGCACGAGGCCGGCCGGCTCGGCGCCGTCGAGCCGCGGCTGCTCGCACTGTTCTGCCGTGAGCTCGAGCGAGAGCTGCGCACGTCACGCCACGGCTGGACCGGCTTCGCCGATCGCGACCACTCGTATTTCTGGGGCGAGCAGGAGACGGAGTTCCTGCGCGTCGCGCGCAAGCTCGCCGAGCTCGAGGCCGACGACGGCGCGATCCTGCGCAACGTTGCGTACTACCTGTGGGAAGGGCTGCACCGCTTCGACGAGGCGATCGCGCTCGCGCAGCGCACTGAAGCCGCCGGACTCTACGACGACGACGGGCGGTTCGAGCTGGCGCAGTGGCTCGTGCGTCAGAAGCGTGCCGCCGAGAGCCTGGGCCTCTACGACCGGCTCTGCAGCGCGCACCCCGACCGGTTCGACTATGCGCGCGGGTTCGTGCTCGCGCTGCACGGCAGCGGGCGCGTCGAGCTCGCCGAGCAACGCTTCACGGCGATCGAAGCCGAGCTGCGCAAGCGCGGTCACCACGACCACGGCACGCTCGACCAGCTCGCGCACCTGGCGGCCGAGTGCTCGTTCCGCGAGCACGAGCGGCGGCTGTTGACCGAGGTCGTGCGGCTGGTCGAGCGGCGTGGCAGCACCGACCAGCTCGGTTGGTACCAGGTGCGCCTCGCGCGCGCCTGCGTCGCCGGTGGCGATCCGGCCGCCGGGATCGAGCCGGCCAGCGCCGCGCTGGTCGCGTTCCGCCGCAACAAGGATCTCCGCGACCAGGGCAACCAGGTCCTGCGCGAAGTCCTGGCCGCGCTGCCGGACCTCGCCGAGTTCGTGCGGATGCAGGATGCCCGCGCCGCCGAGACCGGGCAGGACGTCCCGGTCCTGCGCAAGGCGCTCGGTGCGTTGCTGCTCGAGCGCCGCGATTACGGCGCCGCGGCGGCGCAGCTCCGGCTCGCCGCCGAGCTGGCGCCGGCCGACCTCGACTGTTGGCGGATGCTCGCCGGCGCGCACGAGCGGCGGCGCGACACGCCGGCCCGCGCCGAGGCGCTGCTCGCCGCGATCGAGCAGGCCCCACTCGAGCTGACGCTCTACGCCGAAGTCGCGTCGCTGCTGTCAGCCGACGACCGCGAGCGCGCGCTGACCAGCGGCGTCGACGTGCTGTTCGAAGAAGCGGCCCCGCACCAGCAGCTCGCCGAGAAGCGCACCGAGCAGCGGCGCCACGGCGACGCCGTGCTCGAGTGGCGTCAGGTCGTGCGCCTGCGCCGCGAGGAGCCGGACGGCTGGCTGTCGCTGGCACACGCACAGCTCGCGTCGGGCGACCGCGCCGGTGCCCGCGCCACGTTCGAGCAGATGCTGGCCGAACGCTGGGAGTCGCGCTTCGGCGACGTGCACGGCAACGTGCGGCGGGAGCTGGGGCGGATGTGAGGGCCGAGTTGCGAAGGCGGAGCGTCCTCGCGTCCTGCGAGGATGCTGCGCCGGTGAAACTCAGACATCCTCGCTCCGATGGATCACGCGGATCGGCGTCTCGTGTCGCTCGTAGCTCGGCAGCGGCTTGCCGGCGATCGCCCAGGCCTCGAGCGTCATCGCCCAGACTGCGGCGATCCGCTCCTCGGCCGAGCCGATGATCTCCTCCGGCGGCTCCTCGCCGAGGCGGAGGACGCGGCTCGGCCAGGCGAGGCGCGCGCGCCGGCGGGCTTCGAACTCGGGATCCACGGCCGGGCAGCGTAGCCGCACGAGAGGTCAGCGCAGCTCCGCGAGCCAAGCCGCGACCTGGCGCAAGCCCGGATGCTCGGCGGCCGGTGTGGATGCTCCGAGGAGGCCGCGTTCGCGCACGAGGCCGACATGGTCGAGCGGGACCAGGACCGGCTCGACGCCGGCGAGGCGGCCGCGCTCGATGCTGACCGCGCCGTCCCCGGCACCGTGCACCAGCTCGTCGAGGTCGGCGACCCAGGCCAACAGCTTGGGCCGCAACGCGCGCGCGAGCGCGGCGTCGTCTGGCAGCTCTTCGAGCAGGTCGTCGAGCCGGGCACGCAGCGCATCCCGCTGCGCGTCGGTCAACAGCGAGCGTGTGCCGAGCAGCAGCCGGTACTCGACGTCCTCGTTGCGGTGGGCGGCGGCGAGCCGCTGCTGCAGCACCGATCCCGGCAGCAGGTCCCCGCCCGCCTCGCCGAGCCCGTCGCGCAGGTTGTCGCAGGCATTCGCAAGCAGCAGGCGGCCGAGCGACTCCGGCTCCTCGCGCCGCTCGACCAGATGCGCTGCGTCACGCAGGAAGCGCAGCCCGCCGAGGTTCGAGCCGGCGTTCGGGGTTCCGATCTGGATCAACATCGCGACGTTGCCCGGATCGAGCTCCGGGTCCTCGACGACCGCGCGGCCGATCAGCCCGCCGAGGCTGTAGCCGACGATCGCGACACGCTGCTCGCCGAGCGCGCGCAGCGCTTCCGCCAGCTCGACCGCGATCCGTTCGACTGCGTCGTCGTTCGGGTAGGCGAACGTCGCGATCTGCGGCGCCGGCTCGTGCGTCGCGAGGAATGCGCGCAGCTCCGCGAAGACCTCCGGCGTGCTCTCGACGCCGTGCAGCAGCAGCACGAGCGGGCGCTCCGGGTCGAGCTGGCTGGGAAGCTGCAGCTCGTAGTGTCGCTCCGCGACCTGTTCGCCGGCAAGGCGCCCCAACCAGCTCGCGAGCTTCGCCCGCAGCTCACGCCGCAGCTCGCGTGCGCGTACGCGGTCGACCCGGATCGTCAGCGCCGAACCGTCTCCCGCGCGCGTGAACTGCACCGTGCCGCGCAGGGCCTTGCGCACCCCGAGCAACAGCGCGTAGCCGCGGATACCGCTGAGGTCGACCTCTTGCTCCGGCAGCGCCAGCGCGTCGCCGTCGAAGCCGTACGCATCCAGCAGCGCGCGCGCGAGGTCGGCAACGTCGAGCCGGCCCTGCCGCATCGACACTTCGATCTCGCGGACCGTGTCCGGCTGCTGTGCCGCGGGTGCGGGAGCGAGCAGCAACGCGGTCGCGATCACCGCCAGCGCCTGCTGCGTCATGCGCGCTTGCAGATGTGACTTCACCTCAGCGTCACGCGGAGATCACCGGAATTCTGTGATCGCGCCGATGTCTTCGATCAGCCCTCCGGTCGTGCTCGAAGTCTGGCCGAAGACCGTGGCGATGTCGACGCGCTTTGGCGGCACCGTGGGGATCTCGTTCCGAACGCCATTCGTTGCGCTGATCGGCACGAGCGATGGATGGCGGCCGCTGTCCAGGCTGTATGCCTGAACGTGGAACGTGAAGCCCACGAGGCCTGGATCGTAGGAGAGCTCGAGCGGCGGCGAAGTGAAGGTGCCATAGCCATCCGCGAACAGATGGATGCCATGGAACACATCGTCGACATGCTGAAACGTGCAGAGGCTCGGCCAGTACCGCGCCGGATCCTTCGTGCCGAACAGGAATGCACTACGCGCATAGGCTGGGCCCTCCTTGGCCTGCCAGGCGAACACGTGCTTCGCTCCCACACGGTACGAACGGATCGAACCGGAGAGGGTCATTGGCAGCGAGCGCCCTGTAGCGACGCACCCGGTGCCGGAGGGAATGCCCTGGATCTCCTCCCAGTCACGGGTCTCGGCGGTATCGATAGCTGTCCAATCGGAGGTACTCACGGCATGTATGCGCATGTCCCAACAGAGATCCGTTTGGCCGCCGTAGCTCCACGGCACATCGAACTTCAACGAGAATGCGAACGGCGCAGGATAACCACCGTTTGGTGGGTGGCGGAACTCGGCGAAGTTCACCTGCTTGCGTGTCATCACGAGGATCGGAGAGCCCGTGAAGTTCTGCGCCCAGGTAACGCTACGCAGCTTGTAGTCACTGGGACCGATCCAGAGTTCCAGTTCCACGGTGCGCGCCGCAAAGGTCGTCCTCTTGAATCGCTCGAACATGAGCGGCCCCTGCCGGAATGCGATCTGCGAGATTGACCGCGCAGCGCCCTTCAGGTCCGTGTGGATCTGCTGAACCCTAAACGAACAGCAGTAGAACGGAATCCAGGGCGGGGTGTTGCCCACCCTTCCCTCCCACCCGCGCGGTGAGATCACCGCGCCCTGCCCAGCGATCTGTGCGCCAAGCAGCAGCGCAACGAGCAAGCCAGGGACACGCGCGACGTTGAATCGTTCAATCACGGCACTTCTGCTCCAATGTTGAGGTGGGTGTTCAGGAGGTCACGCTTCCGACCAGCACCTGCCAGGGTCAATGACGACGTGGAAGACCTACTCGCAACCGACCGAACGCGATCTGGACCTACCATGTGCCGCGATCCTATCGCGCCGGCCGAGGTCCGTCGGCTCAGCGCGGCAACCCCTCCAGGATCGCCCGCGCGTTCTCTCGCTGCGCGGGCAGCGCCTGCGGATCCCCGACCACTCCAGCGAGCAACTCCATCGCCGTGCCGCGCTCACCGAGCCCCCACGCGCACTGCGCGAGCGCGAGGCGCGCCTCGATGCGTGGAGCATGTCCGTCGCGACCTGGACGCAGCTCCGCAGCGTGCTGCAGCATCGGCTGTGCATCGCGATAGCGCCGCGCGCGCAGCAGCAACATGCCGTGATACAGATCCCAGTGCGGATCCTCGCCGCGCGTGCGGATCGCCTGCTCGAGCTTCGCAATCAACCATGCATCCGGACGCCGCGCCTCACGCTGCAACTGCTCGAGCCGGTGCCAGCTCAAGAGCGACGACGGGCGCAGCGAGAGCGCGGTGACGAGCTCATCGGCCGCCGATTCGAGCTCACCGCGCGCACGGTGCAGGCGGGAGAGCAGCCCGTGCAACGCCGGAAGATCCTCCTCGACATCGCGGTGCCCGGCGTCGAGGCCGCGCCGCAGCGCCCGTCCTGCATCGTCGAGCCTGCCCTGCTCGAGCAGGACGGCACCGAGGTTGCTCCAGGACAGCGCGTGCTCCGGATCGAGCGCGAGCGCTGCTTCGAGCTCGGCGATCGCGCGCTGCGGCTCGCCCGACTGCGCGAGCAGCGCGCCGGCATTGCTGCGCAGGTGTACGGAGCGCGGCTGGGTCTGCGCATCGCGCAGCACGAGCGTGCGGTTGTCCTGCCAGTCGTCATTGCGGAGCACGAGCAGGATCGTGCTGAACAGCAACCAGCCCGCGATCCACCAGACGGCGCGCGGGCGCTGTGCCAGCGCTGCGGCGAGCAGCGCGACGGCGAGGCTCGGCGCGTAGTACAGCCGCTCGGCGAAGATGGTCCCGACCGCGAATGGCAGGTTAGAGGTCACGAACGCGAACCCGAAGAACGCTGCCGCCGCGAGCAGGCCGAGCGGGAACCGGCGTGCATAGCGCAGCGCGAAGAACCACACCGTCCCGTGCAGCGCGACCGCCAGCAGGAACTGCCAATCACCGAGACCATCGAGCACCGGCAACACGCAAGGTCCCCAATCCGAGCTGAGCCCGATAGGCAGCAGGCACATGCGCATCCCGTGCACGAGCACGAGCGTCGCCGTCGCAATCCGCGCGTCCCACGCCACGTGCGCCAGCGGATTCGCGAGCCACGCGGTCTCCGCGGCTGCGTCGAGCCCGGCGATCATCGACGCACGCAGCGCGAGGAACAGCGCGAGCGGCGGGCCGGTGACGAGCAGACCCCGCAGCAGGACGCGACCCCAGCCGGCACGCGTCACGATGCCATCGACCAGCACGAGCATCGGTGCCCAGGCGACCGTGCTCTCCTTGCTGCCGAATGCCAGGAACAACAGCAGCGCCGCCGCGACGCGCCACCACCCGCCGCGCAGATGCAGCAGCACGGCCCCGAGCCCGCACGTGAATCCGAGCAGCTCGGCGCGCCCGACGATCCCGACGACCGCTTCGCTGTGGATCGCGTGCAGGCCGAACACCGCCGCCGCGGCGGCGCGCGGCAGGATCCCGGCCGCGAGCTTCCCGACCAACACCCAGACCAACGCCGTCGCGCCGACGTGCAGCAGCAGGTTCACCAGTCTCGCGCACCACACCGCGTCCCCGGCGACCGCGTGTCCGAGCGCATACGACAGCACGGTCACCGGCCGATACAGCGTGTCGGCGCGCCCGGAGCCGGACCACCAACCGGACGTGAAGTAGTCCCACGGCGCGCGCAATGCGGCGACATACGGATTCTGCGTGCCGTCGTCGCGCGTCCCCATCGCGACCAGCCGGTCGTCGAGCGTGAAGTCGTGCCCGAGTGTCGGCAGATACACGAGGAACGTCGCGAGCAGGATCGCGCCCAACGCCCAGCTCGCGCGATCCGGCCGGCGCGGCATGCCGATCCCGCTATTCGAGCTCGACGAGGAGCGCGCCGCCGGCGACCGCCTGCCCCTTGCGCGCATGGATCCGCCGCACGGTCCCGGCGTCCTCGCTGTCGATCGGGTTCTGCATCTTCATCGCTTCGAGCACGACGAGCGTCTGGCCCGCTTCGACCTGCTCCCCTTCGGCGACCAGGACCTCGACGACGACGCCGGGCATCGCCGCTTCGACGGCGCGCGGGCCGGTCGGGCGGTGGCCGGCGACCGCGTGCGCGGCGCGCTCCCGCTCGTCCTCGACCGTCAATGCGATCCGCTCGCCGGCGATGTGCACGACGACCTGCGTGCCGTCGCGCTCGACCAGCACGTCGTGGCTGACGCCGTCGACGACCAGCGCCAGCTCGCCGCCGCCATTGCGCTGCACGTCGAGCTGCAGCTCGTGACCGTCGCGCAGCACGACCAGCGCATCCCCCTGGCGGCGGAACTGGAACACCAGCTCGCGTCCACCGACGTTGCAGAAGTACTTCAAACGACGCGCCCCCCGAGCCGCTCGAGCCGCTCGACCAGCGTCCACGGCGACGCGACCGGCGCGCTCGCGCCAGCCGGCGTCTCGACGCGCTCGGTGCGACCGTACTTCCATAGCGCCGCCGCCAACGCCGCGGTGTCGGCGATCGCACGCGGCGGCGCACGGTCGATCCGCTCCAGGATCGCGGTGTCGTAGTCGCCGCTGCCGAACTCGCGGCTCTGCAGCACGCGCAGCGCAGCCGGAGCCGAGGTCTTGATCCCGCCGATCCGCAGCTCCTGCAGCGCCCGCACCGCGCGCGCGATCGCGGCCGGCCGGTCGGCGGCGTGCACGATCAACTTGCCGAGCATGCTGTCGTAGTGCGGCAGCACCTCGAACCCGGGCTCCAGACAGCCGTCGAAGCGCACGCCCGGGCCGGCCGGCAGCCGCAGCGACGTCACGCGCCCGAGTGCGGGCAGGAACGTGACCGGATCCTCGGCATTGAGCCGGATCTCGATCGCGTGCCCGCGCGGCTCGCCCGCCGCAGTCGCCGTGCCGCCGGCCGCGACGCGGAGCTGCTCGGCGACCAGGTCGACGCCGAATCGCTGCTCGGTGATCGGATGCTCGACCTGCAGCCGCGTGTTCATCTCGAGGAAGAAGAACTCCCCCGCCGACCACAGGAACTCGACCGTCCCCGCGCCGGCATAGCCGACCTCGCGCGCCAACGCACAGGCCGCATCCTGCATCCGCGCGCGCAGCGTCGGCGTCAACACCGGACAGGGCGACTCCTCGACCAGCTTCTGATGGCGGCGCTGCACCGAGCACTCGCGCTCGCCCCACGCGACGCAGGTGCCGTGCGTGTCGGCCAGGATCTGGATCTCGACGTGCCGTGGACGGGTCAGGAACTTCTCGAGGTAGACGCGATCGTCGCCGAACGCCGCGCGCGCTTCGGCGCGCGCGAGCTGGAACGCGGTGGTCAGCTCCTTGGCGTCGCGCACGATCCGGATCCCCTTGCCGCCGCCGCCGGCCGCCGCCTTCAGCATGACCGGGAAGCCGATCTGCTGCGCGCGCTGCAGCAGCAGCTTCGGATCGGCGACGTCCTCCTGCATGCCGGGCACGAGCGGCACACCGGCGCGCGCGGCCACCTGCCGCGCCTGCACCTTGTCCCCCATCGCGCGGATCGCGGCCGGCGACGGGCCGACGAACGTGAGCCCGGCCGCAGCACAGGCTTCGGCGAAGCGCGCGTTCTCGCTGAGGAACCCATACCCGGGATGGATCGCGTCGGCGCCGCTCTGCTGCGCCGCTGCGACGATGCGATCGATCCGCAGATAGCTGTCCGCCGGCGGCGGCGGGCCGATTGGCAGCGCGCGGTCGGCGGCGCGTACGTGCAGCGCACCGCGGTCGGCATCCGAGTAGACGGCGACCGTTTCGATCCCGAGCTCGCGCGCCGTGCGGATCACGCGCAGCGCGATCTCGCCGCGGTTCGCGACCAGCAGCCTGCGGATCGGACGCGGCTTCACAGCGGGATGTTGCCGTGCTTGCGCGGCGGATTGCGGTCCCGCTTGCGCGCGCACAGCTCGAGCGCCTGGATCAGCCGCGGCCGCGTCTGGTGCGGCTCGATGACGTCGTCGACGTAGCCGCGCGCCGCTGCCTGATACGGGTTGTAGAACTTCGCCTTGTAGCCGGCGATCAGCTCCGCCTCGGTCTTCGCCTGGTCCTTGGCCGCGGCGATCTCCTTGCGGAACACGATCTTCGCCGCCCCTTCAGCACCCATGACCGCGATCTCCGCCATCGGCCAGGCGAGGTTGACGTCGCCGCGCACGTGCTTGCTGCTCATGACGTCATAGGCGCCGCCATAGGCCTTGCGCGTGATCACGGTCAGCTTCGGCACCGTCGCTTCGCAATACGCATAGAGCAGCTTCGCGCCGTGCGCGATGATCCCGCCATGCTCCTGCGCCTTGCCCGGCAGGAAGCCGGGCACGTCCTCGAACGTGACCAGCGGGATGTTGAACGCGTCGCAGCAGCGGATGAAGCGCGCGCCCTTCAGGCTCGCCTGGATGTCGAGCACACCGGCCAGATGGTTCGGCTGGTTGCCGACGACGCCGACGACGCGTCCGCCGAGCCGCGCGAACCCGACGATCAGGTTGCGCGCATAGCGCTGGTGCACCTCGAAGAAGCGGCGGTCGTCGACGACATGGCGCACGACCTCGCGCATGTCGTACGGCTGGTTGCTGCTCTCTGGCACCAGCGTGTCGAGCGCCGCCTCCGCGCGATTCGGATCGTCGTCGGACGGGCGGAACGGCGGATCCTCGGCGTTGTTCAGCGGCAGGAACGACAACAGGTCGCGCACCTGCGCCAGGCAGGACGCATCGTCCGGTGCCGTGAAGTGCGCAACGCCGCTGAGGTCGCTGTGCACGCGCGCGCCGCCGAGCTCCTCGCTGGTCACCGTCTCGTGCGTGACCGTCTTGACCACGTCCGGCCCGGTGATGTGCAGGAAGCTGGTCCCTTCCACCATCAACACGAAGTCGGTGATCGCCGGGCTGTAGACCGCGCCGCCGGCGCAGGGACCCATGATGCAGGAGATCTGCGGCACGACGCCGGATGCCAGCGTGTTGCGCAGGAAGATGTCGGCATAGCCGCCGAGCGAGACGACTCCCTCCTGGATGCGCGCGCCGCCGGAGTCGTTGAGGCCGATTACCGGGACCCCCATCTTCAACGCGAGGTCCATGATCTTGCAGATCTTCGCCGCGTGCGTCTCCGACAACGAGCCACCGAACACCGTGAAGTCCTGGCTGAACAGATAGACCGGCCGCCCGCCGATCCGCGCCGAGCCGGTCACCACGCCGTCGCCGAGGATCTGCGTGCGCTCGTCGTCCATGCCGAAGTCGCGGCAGCGGTGCGTCACGAACCGGTCGATCTCGACGAACGTGCCCGGGTCGACCAGCAGATCGACGCGCTCGCGCGCCGTCAGCTTGCCGCGCGCGTGTTGGGCTTCGATGCGCTCCGCGCCCCCGCCGAGCTCGGCGCGCTGGCGCAGCTCCGCGAGGCGTGCGAACGCCGCGGCATGGCCGGCGGGCTGGGGCTGGGGCTGCTTCGACTCAGCCACGCGGCTCCTCCACGATCTCCGCCAACACGCCGCCGAGCCCCTTGGGGTGGACGAAGGCGACCTTCGTCCCGTGCGCGCCGGGGCGCGGCTTACGGTCGAGCAGCGGCAGCCCGCGCGCCGTCATGTGGTCGATGGATTCCTGCGTGTCTTCGACCGTGAATGCCAGGTGATGGATCCCCGGGCCGCGCTTGTCGAGGAACGTCTGGATCGGCGAGTCGTCGGACGTCGGCTCGATCAGCTCCACGCGCGTGTCGCCGGCATACAGCATCGCGACGCGCACCTTTTCGGTCGGGACCTCCTCGATCCCTTCCAGGCGCAGACCCATGCCGTCGATCCAGACCGGGAGGGCCTCCTGCAGCGAGCGGACCGCGACGCCGATGTGGTTGAGGGCTTGGACCATGCGGGCGACCACGTTAGCGGCCGCGCGCGGAATTCCAGGGGTGCGCGCCGCGCCTACCGGCGTCCGGGGAGCAGTTGCAGCTCGCCGCCCGTGCCGATCTGCCAGCCGATACCAGCCCGTCGCGTCGCATCCTCGAGCAGGACCAGGAACGACGCCGGTTCGCCGAGGACCGACAGCACCGGTGGCTCGGCGGTGAGCCGTGCGTCAACGAGCAGGCGGAGGTCGAGCTCGCGCTGCAGTGCGGTACCGAGCGCCGCGACGCTGGTGATCCGGATGGCGTCGCCTGGCGCGCGCGTGCGGAGCAGTTCGTAGGTCTTGGTTGCGGCTTCGCCCGAGGGCGCAGCCAGCAGCCCGATGCCGGGTCCGAGCGCGATCTTCAGCATGGACTCGAGCGGGATCGGGACGAACAGGCCGGGGCTGCGCTTCCACTCACTGTCGCGCAGCAGGATCCATTCGAGCCGGCAGGAGTCGCCGCCCGCGTGCTCGGCGACGCGGAGCAGCACGCGGTGGTTCGCATCGCGGTGCAGCACGTGCAGCAGATAGATGTGGCCGGCGTGCACCGCCACCTGCTCGAGCGGCGCTCCGCCGGCGAGCAGCTCGGGCTTCAGGGACTCCCAGGTGCACGGACCGAGATCGCGGATCAGTGAGAGGTCTCCGCCGACCATCCGCACGCGGAACCCATCGAGCTCGAGCTGGAGATCCCAGTGGTTGCGGGTCAGCTTCAGGCCCGGATCGTCACGGATCCCGTGCCGAAAGCTGAACGTGGCCTTGTGGTAGTCGCCGTACTTCGCGCGGTCGAACAGCAGCGTCTGTGTGGGGTCGGCGGGCGGCTTCGGCCGGTTGCGTTCCGGCTCCGGTGGTTTCGCAACCGGCTCGGCAAGCGGAGGCAGCACGCCGGGATTGCGCGCATTGCGGTCCCAGCGGAGCCCTTTGACCTGGATCTCGGTCGCCGGATCTCCTTGTGCAAACTTCGGCTCGAGCGGGTTGTGGACGAACTCGAACTGGGTGCGGTTCTCCGTCCATCCGCGATCATTCTCTTGTGCGATCCGGGCGAGCTTGACGAATCCTCCTCGCCGCGTGCGGAGCACGACGACCTCGCTCTTGGGTGAATCGTCGTCGAGCGGAATGCTCTGCGCCCAGGGGATCTCGCTCTCGACGAGCGCCGTGATCCCGCGCACGAGCGCTCCAGCGACGTTACCCGACTCGTGATCCAGCTCCCCGTGCTGGCCGCGCGCGGCGCGCTCGAGGTTGCACAAGCCTGCGTCGGCTTCCAGTTCGATCGAGGAATTCCCACCCGACGCACTCGCGTACCAGACGTCTGCCAGTCTCCGCGGGACGTGGCGCGCCAATGTGAACGACCAACCCTGTTGATAGTGCAGCGTGAACCGCCCCGACTCCGGCACCGGCGGCACGGTGACCAGCTCCGCTTCGGCGCGCGGACTGCTGCGCCCGTGACGATCCATGCCGATCGCCTCATAGATCAGGATCTGCCGCTCGGCGACCTGCGGATCGCGCGCAAAGCCAGCGATGACCGGGATTTCGCGCAGCACGCTCTGCGTGACCGCGTCGCGGACCACTACGCGGTCGAAGGAGTACGGGCCGACGTGTTCCAGGCGCAGCTGCACCTCATCCATCGTCCGAGTCAGCTCGAGCCTGGGCACGACCGGCAGCGCTTCTGCGTCGAGGCTGGCTTCGCATTCGAGCTGCAGCTCCTGCTTCGCCCCGTGCGGGAACCAACGGAAGCGCGCCGTACCGCCGCCGCGCAGAGCCAGCAGGTGCCACACGCCGGCCACGTTCCGTTCGCGGCCCGGATCCGGTAGTGGCGGAACGTTCAGCGGGAACCACGGACCACGCTCATCCTGCCGACTCGGGTGATCCAGGTAGAGACCTCTGCGATCCTGAAACATCGCCTGCCGGATTTCCCCGTCCGATCTGCTATGCGTGGTCGCGAGTTGCAGATCGAAACCGTCCGCAACGACCTCGCCGCGGAGCAGATCGATCTTCGGCTGCGATCCCGCATCCAGCACGAGCCGCAGGTGTCGCATGCCGCGGCTCGCCGTCGTTCCACCGGTCACCAGCGAGAGCCCGACCCGCCCATCCGCCGCGATCCCGGTGATCCGGTACGAGTATCGAACCTGCGCCTGCACGTCGTCGTCGACGAACGGCGGCGCGTCGATCGTCGCGATGCGTGCGTACTCGTCGCCGTCGTCGCTCCGACGCTCGATCCGATAGCGCGCGTATGCACCATCCGCATCGAACCAGACTGCGATGCTCCGTTCACTGCCGAGGCAGAAGCCGTCGCGCGGGGCACGCAGCAGCGGACCATCGTCGAGCTTCGTCACGAACCGGACCTGCATGCCACGGTGCCACATCGACTGCACCCAGGCCGTGCGTCCACGCTCGGTCGTGACGCGGTGCCATTCCGAATCCGCGAGCCACGGCAGGGCATCCGCAATGGACTCGTCCAGCGTGCCGTCGACGAGGAGGTTCGTCGTGTGGTCGAGCGCTTCCATCTCGGCCACCAGGCCTGGCAGGCTGAGCGAACGCTCGAACACCCCGCCGGTATCGAGGTCGAGCAGTTGTCCCGTGCGCAGCGGCCGGACTCCGCTCAAGTAGGCAGGTCGCTCGGCCGGTGATTGCGCATCGAGCGGCACACCGCCGAGCATCGCGAGCAGGAGCAGGCCGGGGTTACGAGGTCGCATGGGCGCCGTTCGACTTCGATCACGGCCGGGCATTCCCGGCTGCTCCGGATTCTGCGCTGCCGCCGTCCGTTCCGCACCGCCTGAACCACCCGCCGCCCCACCGCCGATACCCAGAGCGTGTCCGTCGCGCTCCTGACCGCCGCCGACTCGTTCCTCGACCGCCTGTGCACCGGCGCCGATCCGTGGCTGCTCGTTGGGAGTGCGGTCGCCGCGACGCTGCTGATGGTCCACGTCGCGATCCGCCGCAACCTGCCGGTCGAGCTGCAGCTCACCGCGGTTCCGGACGAGGCTCTGTGCGACGAGACGGCGCAGCTCGCGAGCGCGTTGCAGCAGGCCGGCTTCGAGCGGCTCGGCCCCGCGCTGCGCGCCGACCTGCGCCCACCGGTGACGCTGGTCGCACTGGTCCACCGCCAGCTCGACCGGTTCGCGACGATCTATGAGCTGCGGCAACCGCGGCTGCGGGTGTTCCACGAGTTCGTCAGCAGCCTCGACCGCGACGAGTCGACGCTGACCACGACCGCGGCGCCGGAAGCGGCATCGCTGCCGCTCGCGCCGCGCGAGCTGATGCAGGTGATCCACGACGCCGACACGCCCGGCCTGCACGCAGCGCACGGCGCGGCGCTCGAACACCTGCGCGCGCGCGGGATCCACGCGTTTTCGCTGGCCGCCGTGACGCCGGACGATCTGGTGCGGTTGCTGCGCGAAGCGATCCTGCGCAAGCGCCGCAAGTTCCTGAGCCGGCCGGTCTGGCACACGCTGGTGACGCTCGGCCGCGCGCTCAGCAAGCGCAGCCCGCACCTCGCACCGATCGCGACGCAGCCGTTCGCGCGCGCGCAGATCGACGCGATCGCGGCGCAATCGCCGCGGCGGTAACAGCAGGGCCCAACGGGTTCTTCGGCGGCAGTCTGGTGCGCAAAAAGCGCATTCGCGGAGCGGCTCCGGTCGTCGTGAACCACCAGTCGGCTCAGCTCTGTCGCCCGCTCGGGCGAGTGCTGCCCTGCGAGAAGAGCAGAGGCTCCCTGTTCAGGGGGCCCACAGCTTCGCGCAGCGTGCGGGTCGCACTCGCTCCACCTACGATGGCTGACACGCAACCGATGGCCCGCCCGACGAACGCGCGCTCCGATTTCGCCATTGCGATGGGTTTCCTCGTGGCACTGGCTCCTGCAGCCTCGAGTCAGGACCGGAAGGCGACTGCTGGTCAGCAGGACGCATCCGCAGCGCGAACGATCGAGATCGGCACGTTGAAGCTCGCGCTGCCGGCTGGATGGCAGGAACGGCGACCGGGGGCGCGACTGCGACTCACCCAGTTCAGCTTCGACCAGCGCCATACGCGGGCCAACGCGGTCAAGTTCGCCGCCGAAATCCCGGGCAATGCGGAACTGCCACGTGGTTCCCACGCGGAGCTGGCGATCTTCCACTTCGGCCCCAATGGAGCGGGGAATGTGCGGAGAGTCGTGCGCGGCTGGATCGGACAATTCGCGCGCAGCAGTTGGAAGGGGGTCGAAACGGATCCCAGAGTCGAGATCCGTGGGGGCGAGCGCACAGGCGGGAGCTACACGCTGGTCGACGCAGCCGGGACCTACATCTACGACATGGGCCCGTTCTTTCGTTTCGAGGCGCGGCTGATGCCCAGGATGCGGATGCTCGCTGCGGTCCTCACGTCACCCGAGGGGCCCTACTACGTGAAGCTCACCGGTCCGGAGCGGATCGTCGCGACGACCGAGCAAGCCTTCCGGGAGCTTTTCGGGGGGAATGCGCAGAACGAACTTCAGCTCGAGGCCGACCTCCGCCCGCGGCCTGCTGTCGTTCGCGTCAGATTCGAACTGGATGGGAAGAGCTACTCGGCCGCCGGCGTCCGCGTGACCTTGGGAGGCGCAGTTGCGGTCTGCACCGACGGAGGCGCGGTCTTCGAAAACGTGGATTCCGGCAAGCACGAGTTGTCCATCGAACAGATCGAGGGGTGCAAGCCTGTCCTTGCGCGGGAGGTCACGGCCGTGAGCGGGCGCATCGTCGAAGTCGTCGTCCAACTCGAGCCACGAGACCAAGCCGCGATCAGCAAGCGCAACCCGCACCTCGCACCGATCGTGACGCAGCCGTTCGCACGCGCGCAGATCGACGCGATCGCGGCCTCGCCAGCACGCCGCTGACGGCTCGCGCGCGAGGCGCACCTTGTGCTGGTGCCGCAGTGCCGGGATGCTCCGGCACCGACTTCGCACCCCGATGAACGAGATCGACGTCAAGCGACTGATCGGGGAGCTGACCGACGCCGAGATCGCGGAGTCGGCCGAGGAGTACTTCCGCGCCGTCGACGAGCGGCAGATCCTGCGCAAGCCGTTCGTCGAGGCCTCCGAAGCCGCGATCCTGCTGCTGCGTGCGTCGCTGCTGCTGCAGGCCGCGCGGCCGCTGGCCGGCATGCACGTCGTCGACTATGGCGCCGGCACGTGCTGGTTCAGCCGCTGGCTGAGCGAGCTCGGGTGCGCCGTGACCGCGGTCGATCTCTCACCGACGGCGCTGCAGCTCGGCGCACGGCTGTACCAGCGCCACGCCCCGTTCGGCGCCGCCCCGGCACCGCAATTCGTGGTGCTCCGAGACGGTCGGATGGCGGGGGTGCCGGACGGGTCGCAGGACCGTGTGCTGGTCATGGACGCGTTCCATCACGTGCGCGACCAGGCGCTCGCGTTGGCCGAGTTCGCCCGCGTGCTGAAGCCGGACGGCGTCGTCGCACTCGCGGAGCCGGGGCCGGAACACTCGCTGAGTCCGCAGTCGCAGGCAGAGATGCGGCAGCACCGCGTCATCGAGAACGACATCGTCGTCGAGGAGATCTGGGATCTCGCGGCTGCGGCCGGCTTCTGCTCGATCCGGGTCGCGATCTTCGATCCGGAGCCGGCGTTCGTGCCGCTGCAGGAGTTCAACGGCTATCTCGCCGGAGATCCCGGCTGCCGCGAACGCGCGGCTACGTCGACCGCACGTCGCCTGCGGTATCACCGCGTCATCCTGCTGGAGAAAGGCCAGCCGCTCCGGCGCGACAGCCGCGATGCCCGCGGTCTGGTCGCGCAGATCGAGATCGCACTCGCGCCGCGGCACACGGCAGGAGCGATGATGCCGGTGCGCGCCGTGGTCACGAACACGTCGTCGAGCGACTGGCTGCCGCACGCCGCCGGCGTCGGTGGGATCGGGTTCGGTGTGTTCCTGATCGAATCGACGGACGGGCGCAGCCGTGAGTGTCTGCGCCTGCCGTTGTCGGACCGCGTGATCCCGCCGGGCGGATCCTGCCCAATCGAGTTCGCGCTTCCCGCGCCCCCACCCGGCACCTGGACGTTCGAGTTCGACCTCGTCGCCGAGCACGTCACCTGGTTCCACCTGCTCGGTTCGCCGGTGCCGCGGATCGAGGTCGTCGTGGAAGACCGGCCGGAGGATCCCGCGGCGTACGCCGCGGACCGGGTCAGCTGACGACGACTTCGCCGCGCCGCGCGAGCTGCGTCAAGCGGGTGAACAGTTCGCGCAGTGCTGCCGGCAGACCGTTCGGATCCCGCTGCAGCGCCGCCTCGAGGATCGCCAGCGCCAGCTCCGGCTTCGCGGCGCGCGCGAGCGCGCGTCCGATGACGTGGCGGGCGCGGCGTGGCTGTGCCCGCGCGGGCACCTTCAACCCGGCGACCTTGTGGAACACGTCCGCGAACCCCTGCTCGAACAGCAGGTGCTCGAGGTCGCGCGCCTGCAACTGCGTGATCCGACGCGGCCCCTCGCCCCGCTGTGTCAACCGCTGCGCCGCCGCGGCGTATTGCCGGCCGGCCGTGTCCCCGTCGCACAGCAGGTGCCACTGGATGCCGAGGTCGCGCGCGAGCTTGATCAGCGGCTCGACGCCGCACTGCGCGAACTCGACGACGGCGATCCCTTCGAGCGCGAAGTCGCAGCCCCAATGCCGCGCGAGCTGCGGCAGCAGCCAGAACTCGGTCTCCCCTTCGACGAGCAGCCAGCAGCGGGCGAAGAACGCATGCCCGCGCCGGCTGCGCACGTGGTAGCGCACCTTGCGCGCGTCCACCGGTGGCAGCGTGCGCCGCCCGACCTGCCGCACCTGCAACCGCTCGCGGCCGGGCAGCAGCCGGCGGATCGTTCCGAGCGGGAACTCGGCCAGCAGCTCGCTCGACATCGTCGCGATCAGTTTCTGCGCCTGCGTGCGCGCGATCAGCTGCCACGCCATCGCGAGCGTCATCGGATGCAGATGCGCTTCGGGATCTTCGAGCAGCAGGATCGGCTCGGCGTCCGGCGCGAGGCGGCGCGGTCCGCGTGCCGCGAGCAGCACGCCGGCCGCGAGGATCGCGCCGAGGCTGCGCGAGCTGCCGGCGTGGGTCGGCGGTTTGCCGGCGCGGCGCCGGCCGGCGAACTCGACCAGCCCGAGCTCGGTCGCGAGCCAGCGCGGCAGCGTGTCGGGCGCGCCGAGGTGGCGTTCGACACCTTGGATGATCGCGCGCGCCGCTTCGACTGCCGCGAGCAGCTCGTGCGGATGTGGATCGCCGAGCTCGGCGCCGACCCGTTGCACGGCGGCCAGGATCGCGCGCTCCGCTTCGTCCCGCTCGCCGATCCAGCTCGTCGTCAGGATGCCGCGGCGGACGTGCAGCGCGGGGAACCGCCGGCGCAGGGAATCGAGCGCGGCGGCCTCGCCGCCCGGCGCGCGCACTTCGCCGCTCGTGGTGCGGAAGCGGATCTGCGTCGCGACGCCGGCACCGGACGGCCGCGCGTGCACGACGACGACGATGCGCCGGCGGTCACCTTCGCTGTGGGCGACCGCGCGCAGCGGGTCCTTCGCGCCGAGCTTCCACGCCCCGCGCGCCGGCTCGCGGAACTCCAGCTCGATCCGGATCGGCCCGGCGATCTGGGTTCCATCACGCCGCAGGTCGTCACGGGCGAACGCGACCTTGCCGGCCGCCGCGTCGGTGCCGAGGCACAGCGCCAGCGCGCGGAACAGGCTCGAACGTCCACAGCCGTTCTCGCCGACGAACACGGTCGTGTCGTCGACGAGCAGATCGACCAGCGGGATTCCGCGGAAGCGCTCGATCTGGATCCGGCTCAGCGGCATCGGTCGACCGCGAAGGAATACCCGTCGGACTGGCCGGACCCCAGCGCGGGCCCGGGTCGGTCAGAGCCGCTCCGCCAGGAACGCCTCGACCTGATCGAGCGCGATCCGCTGCTGCGCGCCGGAGTCCCGCTCCCGCACCGTGACCGTCTGGTCGCGCAGTGTGTCGCCATCGATCGTGAAGCAGTAAGGACAGCCGGCCTCGTCCATGCGCGCATAGCGCTTGCCGATCGTCTGCTTTGCGTCCGTCTCGATCGCGCCGCCGAGGCGGCTGAAGCGCCGCGCGAGCTGCGTGTGCAGCTTCGCCGCGACCTCCGGCATCCCATCCTTGTTGACCAGCGGGAACACCGCCGCCTTGATCGGCGCGAGCCGCGGGTGGAACCGCATCAACACGCCGCTCGGGCGCTCGGGCGCCGGCGTGAACGCCTCGCACAGCAGCGCCAACACGCCACGGTCCAGGCCGGCTGACGGCTCGATCACGTGTGGCAGATAGCGCTCGCCCTTTGGCTGGCCGTTCGGCCCCAGCTCGCCGCGCTCGTGGTCGAAGTACTCCAGCTTCTGCCCCGAGTGCTGCTGGTGTTGGCGCAGATCGAAGTCGCTGCGGTGCGCGATCCCTTCCAGCTCGCCGAACCCCGGCGCCGTGAACGGGAACCGATACTCGATGTCGCTGGTCCCCGCGCCGTCCTTCGCATAGTGCGCCAGCTCGTCGCGGTCGTGCTCCCGCAGCCGCAGGTTGTCGCCGGCGAGCCCCAGCGACTGCCACCAGCGCATCCGCTCGTCGCGCCAGAACGCATACCACGCGCGCGCATCGTCGGGATGGCAGAAGAACTCGATCTCCATCTGCTCGAACTCGCGGCTGCGGAACGTGAAGTTGCGCGGCGTCACCTCGTTGCGGAACGCCTTGCCGGTCTGCGCGATGCCGAACGGCACGCGCACCCGCGTCGTGTCGACGACGTTGCGGAACTGCACGAACATCCCCTGCGCGGTCTCGGGGCGGAGATAGGCAACGTCCTCCTCCGTCGCGGTCGCCCCGACGTAGGTCTTGAACATCAGGTTGAACTGGCGGGGTTCGGTGAGGTCGCCGCCGCAGTTGGGGCAGATCGGGCACCAGCCCGCCAGGTTGGCTCCATCGAAAGCGCCGACTTCGGGCTCTGCTGCATGCGTCAGCAGCTGCTGCGGCGTGAGAGCAACATCCTGGTCGACGCGGTCCGCGCGCGACTGCAGCCATCGCTCCGGGTTACGGACGACTGCCAATCCGGGGGCGACCTTCTTGCCGTGCTTCCGCGCCCATGACGCGACCAGTCCGCTGCGCCGCAGGCCGGAAGCTGCAACCGACTCCTCGAAGGCACGGACCCAGGCGGCTTCTTGAAACATCGCCGGGACATGGTCCGAGCGGAGGTGCCGCTTGCACTGGCGGCAAGTCTGCATCGGATCGCTGAATCCCCCGATGTGCCCGCTCGCCTCCCAGACCTTGGGATGCTGCACGATGCACGTGTCCAGCGGAACGATCCGCACCGCGTCACCGTCCGGACCCTTGCGCCAGTTGCACCCCTCCAGCACCACGTCGTTCCACCACGCGTCGCGCAGGTTCTTCTTCAACTGCGCGCCCAACGGGCCGTAGTCCCAGAACCCGTTGATCCCGCCATAGATCTCGCTCGCCTGGTAGACGAAGCCGCGGCGCTTGCACAGCGCCATGATCTCGTCCATCGACTTCGTCGCCGCCGCTTCGCTCATCGGTCCGTCCACTTCGAGGGGCGAGGATGCTACCCACCGCCCCATCCCCCCAAGCCAGCGGCGACTTTTTCCCCGATCCGGAAGCTTTCGCACTCCCGATCGAATCAGGGCCCGCGATGCCTCGCCCGTCCGCGCTCCCGACCGTGCTCCTGCTCCTCGCAGCCATGACGTTCCCGGCCTGCGCACCAGACGGCGCCCCCAGCGCACCCCAACAACCACCCGCGCTCGCCGCCGACCTCACGCCCGACGACCTCTCCCTGATCGCAATCGACGCCGGTCGCCCCGACCACCAACGCGTCGAAGCCCTGCTCCGCCTCGCCGCCGACGCTCCTCAGCGCCTCGTCGAACCGGTCGCCGGCGCCATCCGCCAGCTCCTCGCGACGCTCCAGGACGCCACGCTGCGCGCCAAGCTCGCCCCGCTCGCGCAGTAGCGAAACACCCGCGCGTGCGAATCCGCACGCGAACTGACGGCGCCGGTCTCAGACACCCCGCGTACCGCTTCGCGCGAAAAAACCCTCGCTAACTGACGGCGCCGGTCTCAGAGACTCCGCGTACCGCTTCGCGCGAGTGCGCCGGCCCCGACCCCGATCCCGCTACCCGACCGCACCCACACCCGCCTGCGCACCCGCACCCGATCCCGATCCCGAACCCGATCCCGAACCCGATCCCGCTTCCAGCTCCGGTCCCGCCGGCTCGCCCTCACTTCTTCTTCCCCCAATCCATCGCGCTCAGCCCAGCCTTCGCGGCGCCCGCATCGCCATCGGAGCTCCTCGCCGGCGTTGCCCCGACGAGCTCCTCGATTTCATCCGCATCGTCGAATGCGGACGCCGCCGGCGGAGCCTTCGCACTCGCCTGCTTCGGCGCGGGCGCGGGCTCGGCATCCTCCTCGCTCCAGCCCATGTCGATGCTGCCCTTGAACCGTGCGTCCTCGGCCAGCACGACGCGCCCGGCCCGGATGTTCCCGACCAGCGATCCGGTCGCGGTCACCTCGACCTTGTCGTCCGCCGTGACGTCCCCCACGACCTCGCCCTCGATGATCACGCAGCGCGCGTGGATCGTGGCCTTGATGATGGCGTTCGGTCCCACCGTCAGCGTGTGGTCCTGCACGTCGATCTTTCCCTCGACGCGGCCGTCGATGACCACGTCCTCGTGTCCGGTCAGCTCGCCCTGGAAGTGCAGCGACGGCCCGATCGTCGGCTTCGCCGCACCCGCGGCTCCACGCGGCTCGGCAGCGGCCCGGTCGTGCCGCAGATCCTCGTCCTCGACCTCGTAAGCGTCCCTTGCGATGGACGAATCCCGACGTTTCCCCCAGCCCATGGTCGTGTCCTCTTCCTCGTTGCGACGTGCGCGCTCGACGTATCGGCCGACCCTGCCCATCCCTTGAGCGGGAATCCGGGAGGCATGGGGTCTGACCCCATCCCTCCCGAAACGGGAGGGATGGAATCTGACACCATCATGCCCAGCGGAACAGCCTCAACGCAGCGCCGAAGAACAGGACGGTGAACCCCGCCAGGATCGCGAGCTGACCGCTGACGTCCCACAGCCCGGCACCCTCGAGCATGACTTCGCGCAGCGCATCGCACAGATGCGTGATCGGCAGCAGCTGGATCAACGGCTGCACGAACTCCGGGAACCGCTCAGAGCTGAAGAACACCCCACCGAGCAGCCACATCGGCACCATCAACGCATTCATCAGCCCGCCGACCGCCTCGAGCGTCCGCGCGCGCGACCCGACCAGCAGCCCGAGCCCGAGGAACATGCAACCGCCGAGCAGCACGAGCAGCAGCAGCGCGAGCAGCCCCCCGGAACACGGCACGCCGAACGCGAGGTGTCCGAACCCGACGATCGCCAGCGATTCCGGCAGCACCAGCACGAGCCGGCTCAGCAGATACGCGCTCAGGAATTCCGCGCGCCCCATCGGCGCCACGATCAACAGCCGCAGCAGCTTGCGCACGCGCATCTGCACGAGGCTGAAGCCGACCCCGAACAGCCCCGACCCGAGCAGGTTCATCGCGACGAGGCCCGGGATCAGGAAGTCGATGTAGCGCGACCCGGGCGCGGTCTCCTCCTGCACGTCGATCTGCATCGGCTGCAGGCGCCCGCCGGCGCGGTGCAGGGCGCGCTCGACCAGCAGGCGCGCCGGCTCCGCCTCACTGCGCGTCGGGTCGAGCCGCAACGACGGCGCCGAAGGCGTGCCGCTCACCAGGATGTCGACCTTGCCGCGCGCGAGCGCCTGCTCTGCCTCGGCCGGAGCCAGCTCCTGCGGCACGAGCCTCGGCTCGCGCCCCAGCGCCGCGACCAGTTCGGCGCGTGCGTCGCCAGTCACGGCCACCGGCACCGGCGCCGGCCGGCCGGACGCGAACGCGAGCCCGAGCACGACCGCCATGATCAGCGGGAAGCCGTAGGTCCAGAACAGCGCCTCCGGCGTGCGCACGAACTCACGGAACGTCGTCAGCGCGACCTCGCGCAACACCCGCGCGCGCATCATGAGTCGTCGCGCAGATGGCGTCCGGTCAGGTGCACGAACACGTCCTCGAGGCTGACCTGCCGCGTCCGCAGATCCGCCAATGCATGTCCGCCAGCCTGCAGCCAGCCGAGCAGCGCGGGCACCGCCTCGTGCGCAGCGCCGACGCCGAGCGTCAGCCGCTCCCCATCCTGATGCAGCTCGCGCACGACCGGCAGCGCGCGCAGCTCGTCGATCCGCGTGCTGCCGGCGACCCCGCTGGCGGTCACTTCGACGACATGCACCGCACCGATCGACGCACACAGCGCCCGCGGCGTGCCGAGTGCGATCAACCGGCCGTGATCGACGATCCCGATCCGGTCGCACAGCCGCTCCGCCTCCTCCATGTAGTGCGTCGTCAGCAGCACGGTGCCGCCGCGCGCGCGGAACGACGCGACGACGTCCCACAGCGAACGCCTTGACTGCGGATCGAGTCCGGTCGTCGGCTCGTCGAGGAACAGCAGCTCCGGCTCGGCGACCAGCGCGCAGGCGACCGCGAGTCGTTGCCGTTGTCCGCCGGAGAGCTTCTCGGTGCGCGCACGCCGCTTCTCATCCAGCGCCACCTGCGCGATCACGTCGTCGACCGGCCGCGGCGCCGCGCGGAAGCTCGCAAACAACCGCACGACCTCCTCGACCGTCTGCCGCTCGAAGAACCGCGTCTCCTGCAGCATGACTCCGATCCGCTGCCGCAACGGCAGGTCGGCACCGTGTCCCCACCGCTCCCCGAGGATCTGCACGTCACCCGACGTCGGCCGCTGCAGACCTTCGCAGATCTCGACGGTCGTCGTCTTGCCGGCACCGTTCGGCCCGAGCAGGCCGAACACCTCGCCGCGCTCGACGCGCAGATCGAGTCCATCGACCGCGACTACACGGTCGCGCCCGCGCGCGAACTCCTTGCGCAGCGCGGTCAGCTCGATCGCCGGCGCCGTCACCGCGGGAACGCCCCCGGGATTCCGCCATCGACCGGCAGCATCGCGCCGGTCGTCGGCGTCAGCCCGGCCGCGAAGAACACGACCGCGCGTCCGACGTCGGCCGGCAGCACCGGCTGCTTCAGCAGACTGCGCTCGCGGTAGAACTCACGCAGGCCATCCGCGTCGAGCCCGCGCGCGCGCATCCGCTCGGGGCCGACCTCCTCCCACAATCCGCTCGGCACGACGCCGCCGAACACGGCATCGGCGTTGACGATGTTGACCCGCACGTCGAGCGGCGCGAGCTCGAGCGCGGCGATCTTTGCGAGCTGCGCGACCCCGGCCTTGCTGGCGGAGTACGCGCCGAAGCTGGCCCCAGGTTCGAGCACGTTCTTGCTCGCCTGCACGACGATGCTGCCGCCGCTGCGCTGCCGCGCGAACAGGCGCGCCGCCTCGCGCAGCACCAACATCGTGCCGGTCACGTTGACGCGCAGGACCCGTTCGAACGCCGCCGGCTCCATCTCGGCCAGCGGGCTGACATGTGCGATCCCGGCGTTCGGCACGACGATGTCGACCCCACCGAACGCGCGGCACGCCGACATGAACAGGTCCGCGACCGCGGCCGGCTCGGTCACGTCGGCGACGACGCAGTGCACGTTGCGCGAGGACGACCCGGCGCCGAGCAGCTCGCGCACCCGTTCGAGGCGCTCGGCATCGACATCGGTCAACACGCAACATGCCCCGGCGGCGAGCAGCTCCGCCGCGATCCCGTGCCCGATCGCGCCCCCGGCCCCGGTCACCAGCGCGACCTGTCCCGCGAGCAGCGGCGGCTTGCGCGCCCCGAGCTTGCGCAGCTCGAGCGGCCAGAACTCCATCTCGGCCAGCTCGCGGTCCCCGAGTGCGGAGTAGCGTCCGATCGCAGCCGCCAGCGCCTTGCCGCGCAGCGTCGCGGCGCCGATGTCCGCCGCGACCTGCGCCGCCTTCGGATCCGGCCCGAACGCCAGCAGCCCCGCCCCCTGCACGACGACCACGCGCGGCATCAGGTCGTTCGGCAACACGCCTGGCGGCAGACCCTGCGGCGGATGCGCGCGGCAGTACTCGAGATAGGCACCGACGTACGGCGCGAGCGCGTGTTCGCAGCGCTCCGGATCCGCCGCCTCGTCGGCGGTCAGGAACCAATACGGCCCCTTGGTGCGGATCACGTGATCCGGGGTCAGCGGGCCGGTCGCGAGCAGCTCGCGCGCCTGCGGATGCTGCGCGAACGCCAGGATCTCCGGCGTCGTGCGCGCCTGCGCGATCATGCGCCGCCACGTGAACCGGTCCGGCTGGCTCAGCTTCAGCGCCAGCCGCCCGCGCACGACCGGCGCCACTTCGGCCAGCCGCCGTGCCGCCGCGCGCTCGTCCAACGGCGTCGCCGGCACCAACATCGTGCGCTTGCTGCCGATCCGCCGCTCGATCGCCTCGGCCGCGCGGTTGACGAGCTCGATCATCCGCGCATAGCTCGCACGCGCCGTCTCCGCGAACGTGAAGATCCCGTGCTGCAGCAGCACGACCCCTTCGCAGTCCGGCTGCCGCTCGTAGGCCGTGGCGACCGCCTGCGCGAGCGGGAATCCCGGCATGATCCACGGCAACGTCACCACGCGCGGCCCCAACGCCTCACGCACCAACGCATCCCCGTCCGGCTGGTTGGTCAGCACCAGGATCGCGTCGGCATGCGTGTGGTCGACGAACCTGTGCGGCAGGAACGCGTGCAGCAGCGTCTCGATCGATGGGTTCGGCGCCGACGGATCGAGCAGCCGGCGGCGGATCTCGGCCACCATCGCGTCGTCGTCGAGCACCTGCAGCCCACGCAACCGCCGCAGCGGTGCGAGCTCGAGCGCCGGCAACCCGGCCGGGGTCGCGTCGGCGAGGTCGCTCCCGCTCCCCTTGACGCAGATCACGTCGAGCTCGTCCCCGAGCCGGTCACGCACGCGCGTCTTGACACTCGTGTTGCCGCCACCGTGCAGCACGAGCTTCGGCTCGCGGCCGATCAGCCTGCTGGTGTAGACGCGTAGCGCCAGGTCTTCGCCATGCGCGGGACCGAGCCGCGCGATCCAATCGGCGGCTTCCTCGTCACGCCAGAGGTCCTCGACGGTCAGCAAGGGGCGCGCAGGATAGCCGCCGCGACGGCGAATCCGAGCAGCGCCTGCTCACGCGTGCCGCTGCGCACGCAGCCACTCGACGAGGGCGGCGTACTCCGGCGCCAGCTCGCTCTCGAACGCGAGCGGCTCGTGCGTGCGCGGGTGCAGGAACGCGAGCCGGCGCGCGTGCAGACAGTGCCGGCCCGGATCCGGTGCCCCGGGTGGCAACCGATGGTGTTGGTCGCGCCGCGAGCGGTACAGGGAATCCCCGACCAGCGGATGTCCGATGCTCGCCAGATGCACGCGGATCTGGTGCGTGCGTCCGGTCTTCGGCCGGCAACGGAACAACGTGAAGCCGCGGAACCGTTCCGCAACCTCCCAGTACGTCGCCGCCTCCTTGCCCCCCTCGGCGACGACCGCCATCCGCTCCACCGGCCCGGTCTGCGGCGCGATGTTGCGCTCGATCCAATCCGACTCGAACCGCGCCTCGCCGTACGCGAGGGCCAGATACTCCTTCTCGACCGTGCGCGCCTTGAACTGGCTCTGCAGGAAATGGAACGCCTCGTCGGTGCGCGCCAGCACCATGACTCCGGACGTCTCCTTGTCGAGCCGGTGCACGATGCCGGGCCGGTTGGCACCGCCGAGCCGCGGCAACGTGCCACAGTGCGCCAGCGCCTGGAACGCGACCGACGGGGTCTCGGCCTTGCGCGATCCTTCGGGTGGATGCGCCGGCAGCCCGGCCGGCTTGTCGACGACCAGCACGTACGCATCCTCGAACAGCACGCGGATCTGCGGCCCGACCCCGGGCGTCGCCGCGGTGACCGGCGGCACGCGGTAGCGCACGACCATCCCCGGCTCGAGCAGCAACGCAGCGCGCACGACCGGGGCGCCGACCACCTCCACCAACCCCGCCTCGATCACCTCCTGGGCGTGGGTCCGCGACAGCAGCCCGGGCTGGCGCGCCAGGAACACGTCGAGCCGTTGACCGGCCTCGGTCGGGCCGACCGCCCGCTCGCCGGACGTCACGGGATCAGTCATCGGATGCTGTCGGGCTGCACGTCACGGATGGGAGATGTTCGGGTCGTCCGCCAGGAGAAACACCACGCAGATGCAGGTCCACTCGCGAATCTTGGGTTCCGTACCACCGATCCGCTCGCTAACGTGCGGCGCCGATGTGGAGAACGATCCACACGGTGCTCGACCGCGCAGCTGACGTCAGCATGGCAGGTTACGTCATCTGCGGGCGAAGGATTCCACGATGATCCAACGATCCGACGTCGCGCCGACCCCCGCGCGCGAACGCGTCCTCGTGCTCGATGATCTGGCTGCCGACCTCGCATTCGTGACGGGCCTGCTCGTCGATGCGGGCTACGAGATCGTGACGGCGACGACGATGGCGCAGGCCCGGACCGCGCTGCTCAGCGAGCGGTTCGACCTCGTGCTCAGTGACCTGTACCTGCAAGGGGAGGCGCATGGATTCGAGATCGCGGCGACCGCCGACTCGCTGGCCCCTCCGGTGCCGGTCGTGTTGCTGACGGGTCATGCGAGCTTCGTCGCGGCCCAGGAGGCGATCCGGACCAAGGTCTCGGCGATCCTGCGCAAACCGGCCGACGCGATCGAGATCCTGGCCACCTGCCGCCGCGCGATCAACGAGTCGCAGATCCGGCTGCGCGGCCGCCGGCTCGAGGTCTTGAACCAGGTCCTGGCGCAGGTCCTCTCGCGCGCGATCGAGGCGAAGGACCCGACGACCGGAGGTCACGCCGACCGGGTGGTCAGCTACGCCGACCGGCTCGCCGAGCGCTGCGGCGTCGGCGATGCGGAACGCGAACAGCTCCGCCTCGCGGCGCTGCTCCACGACGTCGGGAAGATCGGGATCCCCGACAGCGTGCTGTGCAAACAGGGTCCGCTGACCCCCGACGAGCGCAAGATCATCGAGCGGCATCCGCAGCAGGGCTACGAGATCCTGTCTGCGCTTGAGGACCACGAGAATGTCCGCCTGTGGGTCTACCAGCACCACGAGCGCTGGGACGGCCGCGGCTACCCGAACGGGCTCGCTGCGGAAGAAGTCGCGCTGCCCGGGCGGATCCTCGTGCTCGCCGAGGTGTACGACGCGCTCGCCGAGCCGCGTTCGTACAAACCGGCATGGCCGGTCGAGCGCATCGTGGCGCTGTTCCGCGCCGAAGCTGGCAAGCACTTCGATCCGGATCTCGCGAACCTGGTTGCCGACGGGCTCGAGCAGCAAGGACGGCAGTTCTTCGCAATGGAGCGCGGCCTGCTGTGGCCTGCGCGCGGCTGACGCGCACGACAAGGGCAATTCCAAGGCGCTGAAGAGTTTGCAGGGGTCGATGCGACCCGGCCCTTGGCACCGGCATGGGGCGGGGCCATGATCCCAGCCGCTCCGGCTCGCCCACCGGGCACCCTCTCGCCCCGAAGCCCCCCTGCGGTGTCCGCTGACCGCGTGCATCGACCGAACATCCAGCAACCGCGAGCAATGTCCGACCGACTCTCCGCTGCCCTGCCCGCAGCGCTGTTGTCCTCTTTGCTGCTGCATCAGCCGGTCCACGCGCAGGACCATGGATCCTCGGCGAAAGCAGAGAAGAAGGAGACACCCAAGGCCGAGGCCCAGGCCGGCACGAACCTGCCGAAGGACCTGATCCTCGTTCCGGGCGGGAAGGTCACGCTGGGCAAGAACCACCGCGACATCCTCGATCTGGCCGAAAAGTTCCAGCCGAACGAACCGACCAAGCGGCTCGAGGTCCTGCGCCTGCTCGCCGCGGAGCTCGGCACCGGCACGCAACCGGTCGAGCCGTTCTACCTGCATCGGTTCCTGGTCACGAACGAGCAGTACGAGATCTTCGTCAAGCAGAAGAAGCACCGCTTCCCGTTCCAGTGGTGGAAGGAAGGGAAGAAGGAGCACTACGAGAGCTGCCGCGAGAAGTGGATCGAGCAGTTCAAGGACGCCGGCAAGGAGGCGCCGCTCGACTACTGGCAGACGCACTGGCGCGAGCTGCCGTTCGCGATCCCGCCCGGGCTCGAGAAGAACCCGGTCATGCACGTGACCTGGTACGACGCGCAGGCCTTCGCCGGCTGGGCCGGCATGCGTCTGCCGACCGAAGCGGAGTGGACGCTCGCGGCCAGCGGAGAGAAGGCGCAGGAGTACGTGCTCGGTCCGGAGTGGAACAAGGACTGGCTGAAGGATCTGCTGCTGAGCCGGCCGCAAGATCAGGGCAAGTTCAAGCCGGTCGGCTCGGTTGCGAAGGCGATCGGCCCGTTCGGCCACGCGGACATGGTCGGGAACGCCTGGGAGTGGATGCAGAACCCCGGCTACGGCCCGATCGTCGACATGGACGCGTACTCCAAAGAGTGGTCGAAGCTGCAAAAGGACCGCTTCGGCGCCGACGTCAAGCAGTCGCCGAACTGGCAAGACGACCGCCGCATCGTCAAGGGTGGCAGCATCTACTCGTGGCCGAATCCGTATGAGTTCCGGATCGGCTTCCGCACCGCACTCGGCGCCGACCAGACCGTCGAGGCGGTCAGCTTCCGGCTGGCGAAGAGCCTGATCCCGGCGCGCGACATGACGCTGTCGCGCACGCGGGTCGAGTTCGACTGGTCCGACGTCGGCAACGGACGGTCGCTGGCGATGGCCGACCAGTGCGGGATCGAGCGCTACCAGACCAACGAGGACGGGACGCTGATCCTCGGCTACAGCGCGTTGAGCCTCGTCCCGCTCGACAGCCTCGGGGAGAACCGCGGCATGAACGAGGACCGGCTCGAGGAGCAGTCGCGCGAGCGACCGCTGCCGCTGGGGGTCTTCATCACGACCGAGAAGCTCAGCAACCCCGCCCTCGAGCCCGGCGTCTACACGGTCTACTACCAGGGCAAGGGGCTGCCGAAGCAGCTCGTGCAGGCGGTCAAGACCGGCAATCCGATCCTGGCGCGGCAGAAGAAGCTGGGCAAGGATCTCGAGGACTCCAGCGGCGACGGCGACAAGGGCAGCGAGTGGCGCAGCGTCCTGAAGGTCTACGGCGTCGACCTCGCGACCGTGGCCGAGAAGGATCCGCTCAGCAAGATCGACGCGATCGTGCGCAATCCGGGCGCGCTGAAGGTCGCCACCGACAGCGCACACCTGCTGCTGCGCCAGTCGGGGCTGAACTTCACCGCCGCGATCCCGGTCAAGACCGATTTCGCGGTGAAGACCGGCTACACCGGGCAGAAGATGCGGATGGGCACGACGAAGGACGGCAAGGAGCAGGCGACGTTCGAGTTCGCGGTGCCGTTCTCGTCTGGCAACAGCGGGCGCGTCGTCAAGTTCGAGCTCCCGATCGTGCTGGCGACCGAACCGGACCTGAAGCGGCCGTGGGTGCTGCCGAGCAACGCGATCCTCGCCGGGCCGACCGGTCCGGCGAAGTCGGAGAAGCAGAACAGCACGAACGGCGATCAGGCCAAAGGCGTCGTGCGCCGCCCGCGGTGACCGGAAACCCGCCGATCCGGCTCGACGCGGCCGCGAAGGACGCGCTGAGCTACCAGGACTACTCGCAGCGGCCACGGATCGCCGGCGTGGAGCTCGTCGAGCTGACGCGGTTCCACGACGACGGCGGTTCGATCACCGAGCTCGGCAGGCTCACCGCCGGACAGCACGGGCAGCTGCCGGGATTCGAGGTCAAGCAGGTCAACTGGTCCGAGGTGGAGCCGGGCGCGATCAAGGCGTTCCACATGCACCACCGCCAGACCGACGTCTGGTACGTCCCGCCAAGCGACCGGCTGCTGTTGGTGCTGCACGATGCGCGCGCCGACTCGGCGACGGCCGGCGCGACGATGCGCTTCATGCTCGGCGACGGCCGCAGCCGCCTGGTGCGGATCCCACCCGGGGTCGCGCATGGCTGCCGCAACCTCGGGCAGCAGGTGGCGCGGATCGTCTACTTCGTCGATCTGCAGTTCTCGCCCGAGCCGGGCAAGACCGACGAAGGACGCCTGCCGTGGGACTTCCTCGGCGCCGAGATCTGGGAAGTCGTGCGCGGATGAGCGCGCGCAGCGCGCGTAGCCCGCATTCTTCGTGAAGCCCGTCGCGAATCATGCGGCCAGGCTCGGCGCGCACACGTCGATCGCCGGTGGGCTGCACCTCGCACTCGAGCGCGGGGCCGAGGCCGGCTGCGAGGTCGTGCAGATCTTCACGCGCTCGAACCAGCAATGGGCCGCGCGGCCGCTGCGCGACGACGAGATCGCCCAGTGGGAGCAGGCGCGCGCGGCCACTGGTGTCGATCCGGCACTCGTGCACTCCTGCTACCTGCTGAACCTCGCCGCGCCGGCGCAGGCGCTGCGCGACAAATCGATCGGCGCCCTCGCCGACGAGCTGGTCCGCGCCGACCGGCTGCGGATCCCATATCTCGTGCTGCATCCGGGTGCGCATCTCGGCGACGGCGAGGCCACCGGCATCGCGCGGATCGCGAGGGGGATCGACGCGGCGTTCGCCCGCGCCGGCGGCGTAGAGACGATGCTGCTGCTCGAGAACACGGCCGGCCAGGGGACCTGCATCGGGCATCGGTTCGAACACCTGCGTGACATCCTCGCCGCCGTGCGCGAACCGCAACGCCTGGGCGTCTGCCTCGACACCTGCCACGCACTGGCTGCCGGCTACGACCTGACGACCGCCGCGGGCTATCGCGACAGCATCGCTGCGCTGCTCGCCTGCATCGGCGACGGCCGCCTGCGCGCGTGCCATCTGAACGACAGCAAGAAGCCGCTCGGTTCGCGCGTCGACCGGCACGAGCACATCGGGCACGGTTGCCTCGGGCTGCCGCCGTTCCTGCACCTGCTGAACGATCCGCGCTTGCGGGGCTTGCCGATGGTGCTCGAGACGCCGAAGCCGACCGAACAGGCGGATCGCCAGAATCTCGCGGTCCTGCGGGCGTTGGTCGGGCGGCGCAGGATCGGCACGACCGCGCGGCGGCTCGCTGCGGCTGGGATCGGGTAACTTCGGCGCACCCGATTCCGGAGGTGCCCGATGATCCGCAGCCCGCTCGTCCGCTCCCTGCTCGTTCCGCTCGCGTTGCTCACGCTGCCGCTGCAAGCGCAGGAGAAGGCAGCATGGCCGAAGTCGCCGCGCGACCCGGAGGCGATCCTGCGGGGCCTCGGCCAGGGGATCGAGGCGCTGCAGGCGATCGGTGCACACGACGAGGCCGAGCGTGTCGCCCGGATCGCGCGTGAGCTGAAGCAGAAGATCGCGTCCGAGCGCGAGCGCGCAGAGGAGCGCGAGCGCGCCGCCGCCGAAGAGCGCGCGGCGAAGGAGGCGCGCGTCGCGCACAGCCACGAGCTCGACAAGCAGGAGCTCGAGCTGCTCGCGATCGGAGTCAAGGAGCTGGCCAACGCCGGCTGGGAGAAGGGCGCCCACGAGCTCGAACTGGCACTGCACGCAGGCAAGCTGTCGCTGGCGCAACGCACCGACGACGAGGCACGCCGGATCATCGCCCAGGCACCGCCGCGCGAAGCGCAGGCGAAGTGGCTGGCGACCGCGGCCGAGCTCGCGCACCGCGCCAACCGCTCGGACCGCGCCGAGGTGCTCGAGAAAGCCAGCAAGCACTGGCTGGCCACCGCGCGCGCGACGCCGGCCCGCAAGCAGGAGCCTCACGCCGATGAGATCGGCGCGCTGGCCGAGGACCTGCGCCGCATGCAGGCGCAATTGGCTGCGCTGCAGGCGCGGCTCGACAAGCTGATGCGCCAGCCGCGGTAGACTCCGGCGCGTACCGGCCTGCCCGGCCCCGGCCCTTCCCTCCCATGCACGCACCCGGCCTCCTCGCGCTCTCTCTCGCCCTCGTTCCGCTCGCTGCGCAGGACCCCGCACCAGCGCCGAAGCACCTGGTCCAGGTCTGGATCCGCGACGCCGCCACGATCGAGCGCCTCGGCGCGCTGGACCTGGACCTCGGCGGCTGCACGGCCGTCGATGCGACGAGCCGCACGGTCGACGTCTATGCGACCGATGCCGAGATCGAGCGGCTGCGCGCCGCCGGACTCGACTTCGACGTCGCGATCCGCGACGTGTCGCGGCACTGGGCAGCCGAGGCGGCCAAGCACGGCCAGGCGCCGCTGACGCTGACGCCGCCGATCGGGCAGGGCGCAATGGGTGGGCATTACACGCTGGCACAGATCACGGCGATCCTCGACTCGTTCACCAAGGACCACCCGACGATCGCCAGCGCGAAGGTCTCGCTCGGCAAGAGCCTCGAGGGGCGCGATCTCTGGATGTTGAAGATCAGCGACCACGTCAACGTCGACGAGAACGAGCCGGAGGTCTACTTCGACGCCACGCACCACGCGCGCGAGCCGCTGTCGAACGGCGCGACGCTGGTGTTCATGGACTGGCTGCTGACGAACTACGGCAAGGACCCATTCGCGACCTGGCTCGTCGACGAGCGGGAGCTGTTCTTCGTGCCGCTCGTGAATCCGGACGGCTACGAATACAACCGGCAGACGAATCCGAACGGCGGCGGCATGTGGCGCAAGAACCGCCGCAACAACGGCGGCAGCTACGGCGTCGACCTGAACCGCAACTACGCGACCGCGTGGAACGCGCCCAACGGCGGCAACTCGACGAATCCGACCAGCGAGACGTATCGCGGCACCGCGCCGTTCAGCGAGCCGGAGACGACCGTGCTCGAGGCGTTCCACCAGACGCGGTCGTTCGTGCAGGTGTTCTCCACGCACACCTACACCGACGTGCTGCTGCGGCCCTGGGGCTGGCAGTACGGCAATCCGCCGAACAACGCCGACTACGTCGCGGTCGGCCAGCAGGCGGTCGCCAGCAACCGGCTGCAGCACGGCGACGCGGCGACGCTGCTGTACATCGCGGCCGGCACGACGATCGACCACCACCACACGGTGCGCGGCGCGCTGTCGTGGACCGCGGAGCTCGGGCGTTCGAACGAGGGTGGCTTCTGGCCGAGCGGCCCGAAGATCCGCGAGATCGCCGAACGGCACCAGCCGATGTTCCGCACGATCGCGGCGACGTCCGGCGCATACCTGAACCTGGGGCAGGTGACCGTCACCGAAGCCCCCGGCGGCAACAACAACGGCACCGTCGAACCGGGCGAGGCGGGACTGGTGACCGTGAGTCTGCGCAACGACGGTGCGCTGGCGTTCGCCAGCACGGTGTCGGGGAGCTTGAAGTCGCTGTCGCCCGGAGTCACGGTTCCGGTCAGCACGGCCGACTTCGGCAAGCCGGCGAAGTTCTCGACCGCGTCGAACGGGGCTGCGCCGTTCCGCTTCCAGGTGCCGTCGGGATACGCGGAGCCGTTCGTGCGGCTGCAGCTCGAGGTGACCGGCGACGGGCGCACGGTGCGCGACGAGATCCGGATCCCGTACGCGGCGTGGCGGCTCGCGGTCGACACCGAGTTCGAACGCGACCATGGCTTCACCCGCGGCAGTGGTGACTTCGCGACGACCGGCCTGTTCGAGCGCGCGGCGCCGCAGGCGACGACGGCGCAGCCGGGCAGCGACCATTCGCCGACCGGGACGCTGTGCTGGGTCACCGACGGCCGCGGCGGCAGCGCCGGGACCTATGACGTCGACGCCGGCTGGACCGACTGCATCTCACCGCGGATCGATCTCGCGCACCTCGGGCTCGCGCGCATCGAGCTGTGGTACTGGTACGCCGAGACGGCGTCCGACGACGATCTCGAGATCGCGATCAGCAACGATGACGGCGCGAGCTGGACGCCGCTGCTGCGCCGCGGCACGAGCACGAACGCCTGGACGCAGCTCGTCGCCGAGATCCCAGTGCCGCTGACCCACGAGATGCGGCTGCGGATGCGGGCGCAGGACCTCGTCCCATCGACGGTCGAGGCCTGCCTCGACGACCTGCGGATCACCGGCATGCAGCCGGATGCCAGCACGACGATCCTGTCGTCCGGGACACTCGGCACGGACCTGCGGATCGGGCTCTGCGGGCAGCCGGCCGGCCAGATGCTGCTGCTGGCGAGCCTGGGAACCGCCGACATCTCGATCCCCGGGATCACCGGCAACCTGCTGCTGGATCCGGCGACGCTGAACTCGCTGCCGGCCCTCGGCCTCGATGCCAGCGGGTACGCGGCGCACGAGCTGCCGATCCCCAACGATCCGCGGTTGCGCGGGACGCGCGTGTACTTCCAGTCGCTGCAGGCGGCCGGCGCCACGCTGCGGCTGGGAAACCGGACGCTGCTGGATCTCAACTGACAGCACCGTGCCCCGGGCGAAGTTCGACCGCCGCTACTACGCGCGCTACTACGAGGACCCCAAGACCCGCGTCAGCGAGCGCGCCGGCGTGCAGCGGCTGGCGCGGTTCGTCGGGCACTACCTGATCCATCTCGGGCAGCCGGTGCGCACGGTGCTCGATGCCGGTTGCGGGCTCGGGCTGTGGCAGCCGGCGCTGCGCGAGCTGTTCCCGCGGCTGCGCTACACCGGGATCGAGTTCAGCGAGTACCTGTGCGAGCGCTACGGCTGGGAGCATGCCTCGGTCGTCGACTACCGCGCGGCGAAGCCGTTCGACCTCGTGATCTGCCAGGGGGTGCTGCAGTACCTCGACGACCGCAGCGCGCGCGCGGCGATCACCAATCTCGGGGAGCTGACCGGCGGCGCGGTCTACGTCGAAGCACTGACGCGCGGCGACTGGCAGCAGAACGTGGACCGGGAGCGCACCGACGGCAACGTCCACCTGCGCCCCGCGGCGTGGTACCGGCGTGAGCTGGCGCGGCAGTTCGTGCCGATCGGCGGTGGGCTGCACCTCGCGCGCAGTTCGCCGGCGACGCTGTACGAGCTGGAGCAGCCCGGCTAGCCCGGGACAAATCCGAAAGTGTTGCGCAAGGGCCTCGTATAGTCCGGCCGCAGCGTGGACTTCTTCGGGCAACAACAGCGGATGCGCCGGCGCACGACGCTGCTCGTCGTGCTGTATCTGCTCGCGGTCCTGCTGATCGTGGCGCTGGTGACCGGCGTCGTTGTGGTCGCCACCGGCGAGGGGTTCCAGCCGGAGATCCTGGGTGCCGTCGCCGGCGGCACGCTGCTCGTCGTCGGCAGCGCGACGGTCTACAAGGTCGCGCAGCTCAGCGGCGGCGGGAAGGTGGTCGCCAACATGCTCGGTGGCCGGCTCGTCAGCCAGGGCACGCGCGACCAGGCCGAGCGGCGGCTGTTGAACATCGTCGAGGAGATGGCGATCGCGTCCGGCGTGCCGACGCCGCAGGTCTACGTGCTCGACCAGGAGGAAGGGATCAACGCGTTCGCCGCCGGGTATCGCGCCAACGACGCCGTGATCGGCGTCACGCGCGGCAGCCTGATGACGTTCGACCGCGACGAGCTGCAGGGCGTCATCGGGCACGAGTTCAGCCACATCCTGAACGGCGACATGCGGCTCAACATCCGCCTGCTCGGCGTGCTGTTCGGGATCACCTGCATCTCGACGGCCGGCTACCTGATCCTGCGCAGCGCCGGGCGCGTGCGCAGCGGGCGCAAGAACAGCGGCGCCGGCGGCATCCTCGTGGTCGGGCTCGGGCTGCTGATCATCGGCTGGCTCGGGACCCTGTTCGCGAGCCTGATCCGCGCCGCGGTGTCGCGGCAGCGCGAGTTCCTGGCGGATGCATCCGCGGTGCAGTTCACCCGCAACCCGCACGGGATCGCCAACGCGCTGCGCAAGATCGGCGGCTTCACGGCGCACGGCCAGGTGCAGAACGCGCACGCGGCCGAGACGAGCCACATGTTCTTCGCCAACGCGCTGGCCGGGTTCTCGTCGCTGTTCGCGACGCACCCGCCGCTCGAGGAGCGGATCCGTGCGATCGACGTGCACTGGAAGGCGATGCCACCCGAGGCGAAGGCGCCGCCAGCGGAGGCGGCGGCAGCCGCGGCGGCTGCCCCGGGTGCTGGTGCGGTCGCGGGTCTCGCGGGTCTCGCCGGCAGCGTGACGCCGGCGCGCGTGACGGCGAGCGTCGGCCAGTTGCAGCAGGGTGCGCTGCGCGCGAGCCAGGAGCTGCTGCGCGAGCTGCCGCTCGCGCTGACGTCTGCAGTGCGCGATCCGTTCGGCGCGCGCGCGGTGGCGCTCGGGCTGCTGCTCAGCGAGCAACGCGACGTGCGGGAGCGGCAGGTGGCCCTGCTGCGCCCGCGGGTCGACGAGGCCACGGCACACGAAGTGGCCGTGCTGCACCCAGCGCTGCTCGGCCTCGAGCTGACCTCACGGCTGCCGCTGCTCGAGCTCGCGATCCCCGCGTTGCGCGAGATGTCGCCGCCGCAATACGACCAGTTCCGCGCGCTGCTGCGTGCGCTGATCGAGGCGGACGCGCGCGTGAGTCCGTTCGAGTTCGCGGCCGAGCGGATGCTGCGCCGGCACCTGGACGCGACGTTCGGCCACGCCCGCCCACCTCGCGTCGAGCACCGGACCCTCGTGCCGGTGCGCGACGAGGTCGCGCTCGTGCTGTCGGCACTGGCGCTGTTGGCGCCGGACCCGGCCGCGGCGTTCGCCGCCGGGGCGGCGCGGATCGGACCGACTCCGCAGGTCACGCTGCAGAGCAAGACCGCCGTCACACTCGGGGCGGTCGAGCAGGCGCTCGACGCACTTGCCCGCACAGCACCGCTGGCCAAAGGCAAGCTGCTCGAAGCGGCGGCCGCCGTCGCCGCGCAGGACGGTCAGCTGCAGCCGCAGGAAGGGGAGTTGCTGCGCGCGATCGCCGACGGACTCGACTGCCCGGTGCCGCCGCTGTTCGCGCGCGCAGCCCCGGTCATGGCGGAGTCAGGCTGATCAGCGTGTCGCCGGACTTCGGTTCCGGCACCTCGTCGCTCGTCAGCGGCAGCAGCTTGCCGGCCTGGTTGATGACCAGCAGCGGAATCGCGCGGCCGTTCCAGTGCTCGTGGAACGCCGCGTAGTCGAACTCGTCGCCGAGCTTCGTCTTCTTGATCACGGCGCCGAGCACGTGCGCCTGCTGCAGCTTCGCGCCGGTGACCGCGACCCCGAACAGGTAGCGCCCGCGCAGGTGCGGCGCGAGCCCCTTGCGCTGCTCCGGCTCCTCCTGCTCCGGCTGCAGCTGATAGACATGGCGGCGGCCGAACGTCGGCGCGAAGTGCAGGCAGGCGAGCGCATTCGTCTCGTCGTTGGGGGTCAGCGCCAGCAGCCGCCCGATGCCGCCGAGATCCAGCTCCTCCTCCACCTGTTCAGACAGCGCGTTGCCGAAGTGCGCCTGCAGACCGGCCATCCGCGCGGCGCGGACGTTCTGCCAGTTCGTATCGACCAGCACGGCGCGGAAGCCCTCGCGCTGCACGATCGCAGCCAGCTCCCGTGCCCAGTCCTGCGCGCCGATCAGCAGCAGCCCCTGCGGGTCGCGGTCGGCGATGCGGAGCCGGCGCGCCGCCGGCGCCGCCAGCAGCCCGTAGATCAACACGGTGCCGACGATGACGAAGAACGTGATCGGCACCAGCAGCGACGCGCCGGCGGCGTCGACTTCGGACGCCTCCAGGCGCAGCGCGAAGATCGACGCGACCGATGCTGCGACGATCCCGCGGGGGGCGAGGCACATCAGGAACGCCCGGTCCGGCCAGCGCAGCTTCGAGCCGAGCGTCGACACGAAGACCATGGCCGGACGCACGACCAACACCGCCACGGCCAGGAACGACAGGGCCGCCAGCAGCGGGAGCTCGCGCAGGATCGACGCCGGCATCCGTGCCGCCAGCAGGATGAACAGCGCCGAGATCAGCAGCACCGTCAGGTTCTCCTTGAACTCCAGCACCTTCTCGACCGGGAGCCGCGGCCAGTTCGCAAGCACCATCCCCATGACCGTGACCGCGATCAGCCCGGCGTCCTCCTGCAGCAGCGACGCGCCGCCGAACGCGGCCAGCACCGTGGCCAACACGAACGGACTCTGCAACGCATCCGGCACCGCATGCCGGCGCAGCGCGAACGCGACCACGAGCGCTGCCACGATTCCGACCAGGGCGCCGTAGCCGACCAGCTTCAACGCCACCAGCGCGACCGTGTTGGCATGCAGCTCGCTGGCGAATGCCACGTCGGCGACGATCGTCGCCAGCGCCGCACCGATCGGATCGATGATCAATCCCTCCCAGCGCAGGATCGGACCGCTGGGGCCGATCGGCCGCACGAAGTTCAACATCGGCGTGATCACGGTCGGCCCGGTCACGACCATGATCGCGCCGAGCAGCAACGCAACACGCAGGTCGAAGCCGAACAGCCACACCGCGGCACCGGCCATCAACAGCCACGTGACCAGCGCACCGATCGTGACGAGGTTCGTGACCACGCGCCCGGTGCGCCGCACCTCGGCGAGTCGCAGGCTGAGGCTCCCTTCGAACAGGATGATCCCGACCGCGGCCGACACGAACGGGAACAGCAGCTCCCCCATCAACGCGTCCGGATCGATCCAGCCCAGCACCGGCCCGACCAGGAATCCGGTCAACAACAGGATCAGGATCGACGGGATCCGCAGCCGCGCCGCCACGAGCTGTGCTGCGATTCCGAGCACGACGATCGCACACAGCGCGGTCAGCATCGGCGCGCAGCATCCGAGCGCCGCGCACGGGATTCCAGTGCGGGCGTCAGTCCGCCGCGTAGGTGTCTCCTTAGAAACCGACCGCTGATCGGCCGACGTCAGGCTGCAGGTTCAATCCG